>NZ_JANIBO010000002.1 GCF_024506395.1 Cetobacterium sp. NK01 | reverse complement strand
TTTTCCACCTATCTCTTTACTATCATTCTAGCATTGTGTTCTTTTTCTACAAACTCAAGATCATGTTTTACCATACCTCTTACTAAATCCTCAAATGATGTTTTTCTTGGATTCCATCCTAAAACTGTTCTTGCTTTTGTTGGATCTCCTAAAAGAGTTTCAACCTCTGAAGGTCTAAAGTATTGTGGGTCAACTTCAATTAAACACTCTCCTGTTAATTTATTGTATCCTTTTTCCTCTACTCCAATTCCTTTCCATTCTAATTCTATTCCTATCTCCTTAAAAGCATAGTTACAAAATTCTCTTACTGAATATTGTTCTCCTGTTGCAATAACAAAATCTTCTGGAGTATCATGTTGAAGTATCATCCACATACACTCTACATAATCTTTTGCATGTCCCCAATCTCTTAGTGCATCAAGATTTCCTAGATATAATCTCTTTTGATATCCTTTCGCTATTCTTGCAGCTGCTAAAGTTATCTTTCTAGTTACAAATGTTTCTCCTCTTCTCTCAGATTCATGATTGAAAAGAATTCCATTTACTGCAAACATTCCATAAGCTTCCCTATAATTTTTAGTTATCCAAAATCCATATTGTTTTGCTACTGCATATGGTGACGTCGGATAAAATGGCGTCGTTTCTTTTTGAGGAACTTCTTGTACCTTTCCAAATAGCTCAGATGTTGAAGCTTGATATATCTTACAAGCTTTTTCCATTCCTAAGAACCTTACTGCTTCTAAAACTCTTAAAGTTCCAACTGCATCTGCATCTGCTGTATACTCAGGTACTTCAAAAGATACTTTTACATGTGATTGAGCTGCTAAGTTATATATCTCTGTTGGCTTTATTTCTCTTATAAGTCTTGTTAAACTCATTGAATCTGTCATATCTCCATAATGTAATTTAATTTTTCTATCTTTATGCATATCTTCTATTAGTTCATCTATATACAAATGCTCTATTCTTTGAGTATTAAAAGATGATGCTCTTCTTATTATTCCATGTACATCATATCCCTTATCTAAAAGAAACTCTGCTAAATACGATCCATCTTGTCCTGTTATCCCTGTTATTAATGCAATGTTCTTCATTTATATTCCCCTTTTTCTAATTTACTATATATCTCTTCATAACTTCTTAAAAAATTTTCAACCGTTAATTTTTTATGATAGTCTGATGTAAAAAATTCATTTTTTTCTTTATTCAAAATCATTTTTTCAATAGTTTCTGCTAATGATTTAGGATTTTCACATTCAAAAGTTAATCCTAAATCATATTTTTCGGTTAAATCACCTATATTTAATCCTTTTGGTGTTATGCAAGGTATTTTATTTACAATTGCCTCAGTCATTGGTCCACTATTTCCACCAAATATTTTTCTATATGGCATAACCATAACATCTGTCAGCAATACGTTTTCCATAAATTCTTCGTCCGTTAAAAATCCATATTTTCCTCTTATATTTATTTTATTTTCTTTTGATTTTTGTACTATAAACTCTTTTTTAAAAGTTTCTTCTTTTCCAGCTATATTAAGTATAATTCTTTCTTTTAATTCACTATTTAAATACTTAAAAGATTCCAATAATATATCTAATCCTTTGTCATTTCTCGTTCCACCCAATGTTGTTAATACAATTTTATCTTCCAGTTTGAATTTTTTCTTTAATTTTTCTTTTGGTTCAATAATAGAATAGTCATAAAAACTAGGGTAATGTACTACTTCTACATTCTTAATTCCTATTTTCAATAATTTTTCTTTTAGTATTTCTGAATGAACAACTATTAAATCTATTTTTTTAGAAAAATTTTTTAATAAAATAATTTTAAGTTTTTCTTCAGGAACAAAATGTAAAGTTCCTAAAATAATTTTATTTATATTTAATGACGATAATGGAAAATATGTATAAATCATATCAAAATATAGCAAATGAAATATTTCATTGTCTTTTGACAGAAATTTTTTTATTAATTTTTTCCTATCAAAAATATAATTAAATATTCTCTTTTTATTTCCTTCTATTTTTATATCAATAAATAATTTTGATGTACTACTTATATTTAACAAATTTTCTAAATATATTTCATGGTGTCCATCTAAATTTGTTTCACATAAATTAATTTTCATAAGTTCTCATCCTTAGTTATTATTTTAATTCTTAATATCATAAGTTTTAATTTGATGCTCTTTTATCTTTTCAAAATCTAATTTTTCAATATTGAATTTTATTCTTAGATAATTTTTTAAATCTATAATTTTATTTATCTTTATTTCTAAATCATTATCCAACTCTATATTATATAAATATCCCTGCTCACCATTTTGAATAAGCTCAGTATGACACCCTACTTTATTACTTAATATCACAGGTAATCCATTATATAAAGCCTCTTCAACAACCAATCCCCATGGTTCAGATTTAGAAGGTAAAATAAAGACATCATTATTTTGATAAATTTTACTTAATTTCTCATTATCTATTTTTCCTAAAAATTTAATATTGTCTTCTGATAATTTCTTTAATTCTTCCTCCAAAGGTCCATATCCAACTATATTTAACTCTAAATTTGGCATAGTATTAAATACTTTTATAATTTGCTCAAGATTTTTTTCAGACGATAATCTTCCTACATATAAAAACTTTCTTACTTTTTTGATATTTCTTTGAATACTCACTTTTTTATAATTAAAAATACCGACTCCTTTCGTTTTCCTTACCTCACCCTTATATCCAACATTTCTTAGTAGATTATATTGAGATTCTCCTGAAGCAAATCCAAGAGAAATTCTTGAGACAAATATTTTTTTTAGTATCCCTTTTAAACCTTTATTTGTACTTTCAAACTCACTTGACTCAATAACAATAGCATTTTTTTTTTTTGAACTTAACAACCATGCCATCCAATTTTCTAAAGAATCCCAACCTCCTAATGCTATTTTTTTATAATTCATTCCATTTAAAATTTTAGCTAACTTAAAAGCATTTTTTTTACTATCTCTTTCTTCATAAACTCCATTATCTAAATAAGTATATTCAAATTTCTTTTCACCTTTAAAAAAATCTTCATTTCTATCTTTTGAATATTTCGAAATAAAAATTACAAAAATTTTTTGCTTTTTGATAATTTCATTATATAAATTTATTTTATAAAATGATGATAAATTTGTTAAAATTACTAAATCATATTTTTTTTGCATACTATTTTTTTATCCTTTCTATAAAGAAAATATTTTTTCTTTCAGTTTTTTATAATTCTTTTCAAAATATTGGTTTCTAGTGAAACCTTCTATTTTTAAGTTAAGTTTTAAGTATTTTATAAATTATGTAGTTTATTTTGATAATTAACAGAAGATAAGTAACCTAATTTTTGGAATCCTATTGATACTATACTGATCTTCTCATATTTAAATTACAATAGAGTATTTTATCAAATATTTTCTCTTAAAATCTAAACAATTTTTTGTAGTTAAGGGTGAATAATTTAAAAATTTTATCTTAAGTAGAATATCCTATCCTTAATTCACTATACTCATTTAACTATTTTATTATTAGTTTATATATAAAAACTACTGTAAAAAGAATTCCTGTAGTATAAGCAAAACTACTTAATAAATCTCCTCTTAATATAAAAAATAGCATCCCTAGAGATAGTAAATAAATTCCCTTTAAAATATTTGTTTGCCCTAATTTTTCCCAATAAACTTTATCAAATCTAGAATTTATAAAGGCCAATAATATAGTGAATATTATTATTCCCATATAACCAAAATTTATATATCCTTCCCCAAAATAATTCATTGATATATTATCAAAACCTAACCCTAATTCATTTGCTACATATGCACCACTTCCAATTGATTTTCCAGACCATAATTTCCTTGGAACAAAAAATAGAATTGATGTCTGCAACTGCTTCCCATTAGTTACAATATCATTACTTACAACTCTCAAAAAATTTTGATAAGAATCAAAATGTCCCTCTAAAAACATTTCAAATTTAAATCCAAATTTCAAGTTTTCTATTCCCGAAAAGCTTCTCATTTCATCTAATAAAGGAAATAAAAATAGCATTCCTATTATTAAGCTCTGATTTAAAATTAATTTTTTTTTATAAAAAGAAATGTATAATAATAATAGTGGAATATATACTGCTGCAACATAAAATCTAGCACTTGATGTCGGAAAATTAGTTAATAAAACTATTCCTAGTAAAACTACTTCTACAAATATTTTTTTTATTTTTTTTATTTTAAAAATAATTAAACAAGCTATCGGTAAAGGTTTTATAAATTGTCCTATTAATAACCATGTCATTTTTTCTACTTTTATTGTTTCTACTCCCTCTCCACCTCTTAATAATAAACTATATAAACTAAATTTATTAAAAAATAATAAAATTAGCAAACTCACAAAAGAAATAAATACTAAAATAAACGTTACTTTTATTCTACTTTTTAATTTTTTTGAAAAAAAATAAACTATACTTTTTTCTATTTTTAAATCTTTTATTTTATAAAAAAAATTATAAAAATAGATATAAAATAATAAAATAATAATTATAATAATATTCATCCAAATATATTCAATCTCATTTATTTTACTTCCATTCCAATATTTTACGTTTAAAGAAAATTCTATTGCAGGAGAAATTCCAAAAAAGAAAAATACAAATAAATAAAAAATTTTATTTAAACTATAATTATATTTATCTCCCAAATACATACCATATATAGAAATTAATATTATTATGAAATTTGTAACTAATACTATCTCATTATAGCTTTTATAATTTTGCAAAAAATAATTATTTAATACAAATAATACTATTCCAAAAAATGAAAATAGATTCAATATTTTTACTGTTTTATCTATAGTTTAACCTCCTATAAAACTATTTTTTCAATATTTTTTATAAATATTTCTTTTGTATTTTTTTCTCTCACCAGTCTATAATTCTCTCCAAAATACTTGACATCTGAAATATTTTTTATTCCGTTTAAAATATCTTCAACATCTCTATTTCTTATACTAATTCCGTTTATCTCATTTTTAAATATATCTTTTATTCCACCTATAGTCTCATCTGTTATTACAGCACATCCTGTTGCATAAGCTTCTAAAATTGATATTGGTTGTCCTTCGTTAGAATAGTAAGTTGGTAAAATAAAAATATAATTTTCTAGTAATAATTTTTTCTTTTGTTCTCCTCTTACTATTCCATGATATTTTATTTTTTTAGGATATTCTTTTAAGTATTCTTCAATCTTCTTTTTTATACTTGGTTCTATTGCTCCAGCTAAATTAAATTCTATTTCATCATCATTAAATTTCTCTGAAGCTTTTAATAAGTCCAATATTCCCTTCTCTTCCATAAGATTACTTAAATATAAAACTCTTTTTTTAGTATCTTTATTATATCTATCTATTTTTTCTTTTATCTCATCTTCTGTTGCAACAATATCATCTTGAACTCCATTTTCACAAACATATATTTTATCTTCAGGTATAATTCCTTCAAACATATTTTTTAAAGAATTTCCTAAAACTATAACTCCATTAACTTTTCTTAATAAAATATCTAAAATTTTTCTTTTAAAATTATTTTGTGAATTATACACTTCCCTAAAACACCCATTATGAATATGTAAAAACACTTTATTTTTTTTAAAAAATGAGCATATCATATAATGGAAAAATCTCATAAATCCTAAAAAAGTCCCTCCAGGTGTCATATAAACAATATCATAATTATTTTTTAGTATTTTTTTACATTCTGAAAATGAATTTTTTAAAGTTATTTTAATTTTATTGAAATCAAATTTACCTTGTTTTGTTTTATCAGTTAATTCTTTAAAAAAATTGGTATCAATATAATCAACTTCATAGTTTTCTTTTAGCCCATTCAAAACCATTTCATTTGCTATACTTTGACCTGTTATAGGGTTAGGAAATGGTCCTATTATAAGAATTTTCATAATTATTTTTTCACATCCTGCGTATTTAAAAACCACTCATAAACTTTTTCTATTCCTTCTTTAAGTTTAACTTTATGTTTAAATCCTGTTGAATTTAATCTTTCTACGTCAAGAAGTTTTCTTGGAGTTCCATCTGGTTTTGATAAATCATTGATTATTTCACCTTCATATCCAACTATTTCTTTAATTAGATTAGCTAATTCACCAATCTCAATATCTTCTCCAGTACCAAGATTTACATGTATCTCATCAGAATAATTTAGCATAAGATGGATTAAAGAATCTGCTAAATCATCCACATACATAAACTCTCTTCTTGGTTTTCCAGTTCCCCACATAACAACTTCTTTAGAGTTGTTTACTTTAGATTCATGAAACTTTCTAATAAGTGCTGGCATAACATGCGATGTTTCTAAATTAAAATTATCATTTATACCATATAAATTTGTTGGCATTGCTGATATAAAATCGCACCCATACTGTCTTCTATAAAACTTACATAATTCTATCCCTGTTATTTTTGCTATCGCATAAGCTTCATTTGTTTCTTCTAGAGAACCAGTTAATAAATATTCCTCTTTTATAGGTTGTTGTGCAAATTTAGGGTATATACAAGAGCTTCCTAAAAATAGTAGTTTTTTAACTTTATTTTTATAAGAAGAGTTTATAATATTTGTTTCTATCATCAAATTATCATAGATAAACTCTGCTGGATAACTGTTATTCGCATGAATTCCACCAACTTTTGCTGCTGCTAAAAACACATACTCTGGCTTTTCCTCTTTAAAGAATTTTTCAACAGCAGCTTGATTTCTTAAATCAAGCTCTGTTGAAGTTCTGTATATAATATTTGTATATCCATTTTCTTCTAATCTTCTTACTATTGCTGACCCTACCATGCCTCTATGACCAGCTATATATATTTTAGAACTTTTTTCCATTTTTCCACCTATCTCTTTACTATCATTCTAGCATTGTGTTCTTTTTCTACAAACTCAAGATCATGTTTTACCATACCTCTTACTAAATCCTCAAATGATGTTTTTCTTGGATTCCATCCTAAAACTGTTCTTGCTTTTGTTGGATCTCCTAAAAGAGTTTCAACCTCTGAAGGTCTAAAGTATTGTGGGTCAACTTCAATTAAACACTCTCCTGTTAATTTATTGTATCCTTTTTCCTCTACTCCAATTCCTTTCCATTCTAATTCTATTCCTATCTCCTTAAAAGCATAGTTACAAAATTCTCTTACTGAATATTGTTCTCCTGTTGCAATAACAAAATCTTCTGGAGTGTCATGTTGAAGTATCATCCACATACACTCTACATAATCTTTTGCATGTCCCCAATCTCTTAGTGCATCAAGATTTCCTAGATATAATCTCTTTTGATATCCTTTCGCTATTCTTGCAGCTGCTAAAGTTATCTTTCTAGTTACAAATGTTTCTCCTCTTCTCTCAGATTCATGATTGAAAAGAATTCCATTTACTGCAAACATTCCATAAGCTTCCCTATAATTTTTAGTTATCCAAAATCCATATTGTTTTGCTACTGCATATGGTGACGTCGGATAAAATGGCGTCGTTTCTTTTTGAGGAACTTCTTGTACCTTTCCAAATAGCTCAGATGTTGAAGCTTGATATATCTTACAAGCTTTTTCCATTCCTAAAAATCTTACAGCCTCTAAAACTCTTAAAGTTCCAACCGCATCTGCATCTGCTGTATACTCTGGTACTTCAAAAGATACCTTAACATGTGATTGTGCTGCTAAGTTATATATTTCTGTTGGTTGAATCTCTTTTATTATTCTTGTTAAACTCATAGAGTCTGTCATATCCCCATAGTGTAGCTTTATTTTTCTATCTTTATGCATATCTTCTATTAGTTCGTCAATATACAAATGTTCTATTCTTTGAGTGTTAAAAGATGATGCTCTTCTTATTATTCCGTGTACATCATATCCCTTATCTAAAAGAAGCTCTGCTAAATACGATCCATCCTGTCCTGTTATTCCAGTTATTAAAGCTATTTTTCTTTCCATTATATTCCCCTTTATTTTTGTATTATTTTTTTTATATCTTGTGTTCTAGATTTATCTGCTATTAATATATTATTACCATTTTTTACAACAACTAAATCTTTTACCCCTAATAATGATATTTTACTTCCGTCTCCAACAACTATATTATTTACAGCATCTAATTCTAAAACAGTTGTATTTCTAATTATATTTCCCGCTATATTTTTTGGAAAAACTTCATCTAAAGCATTAAAAGATCCTATATCATTCCAACCTATATCTACCGGTATTACTCTTATGTTTTTAGAAAACTCCATTAGCCCAAAATCTATAGAAATTTTTTCAAATTGTTTAAAATCACTTCTCACTAAATTGGTTAGTTCAAGTCCTGTTTTATTCTGTAACAATTTTTCTCTTATAGAATTAAAAATCTCTGTATGTTCCTCCATAAGAACATCAAAATTTTTAAAAATAGTTTCTATTGTAAATATAAACATCCCTGAATTCCAAAGATATTTTCCTGAAGCTACATAGTTTTCAGCTGTTTCTAAATTTGGTTTTTCACGAAATCTTTTAACTTTATAAACTTCATTTAAATCTATCTTTTCATCATTTTTTACCTCTATATATCCATATCCAGTTTCTGGTTTATCTGGTTTTATTCCTAACGTTACAATAACACTATTTTTTCTTGCTTCCTCTGCGCCCTTATTTATAACTTTTCTAAAAAGGTTTTCATCTTTAATTAAATGATCTGAAGCTAATACAACCACTTCAAGTTTTTCATCATTTTTCAATAATTTTTTTAATCTATTTTCAATTATCAATGATGAATATCCTATTGCTGCAGCTGTATCTTTAAAATCTGGCTCAATGATTATATTTTCCTCTGGAATATCTTTTAACTCTTTTTTTATTGCCATCTGTTGTAGTTCATTTGTTGCTATAAATATTTTATCAGCAGGGATTATAGGCAAGATTCTATCTACAGTTTCTCTTATCATAGTTTTATCTGAAAATATTTTTAAAAGTTGCTTTGGTTTTTCAGGTGTTGACAATGGCCAAAATCTTTCACCACTGCCTCCAGCCATAATTATTGCTGTTAACATATTTATCTCCTCTTAAATCATTTGTTTTAATTTTGTTATAAACCTTATATAATCAAATAAAAATGGTTTCGATAGGCTATTCTTACTCCAAGCTCTTGAGCACTCTTTAGCTATAGTTAATTTACTTTTAAATCCACCTGTGCTAACTCCACCAACTCTCATTTTTACCATTACTTCTTCTAGATAATCAACTTTTGGATTATTTTTTTCAAAGATTCTTAACATCAAATCAAAATCTGCTGCTATTTTATAATCTAGTGAAAAGTTTCCAACTTTATTATAAAATTCTTTTTTTATATATAAAGTTGGATGAGCTGGATGCCATCCTCTTCTAAATATTCCTTTTTTATAAACTCCAGATTTCCATTTTCTAACCACACTAGTTTTATCATTTTCTTTTATGAAATCTAAATCTCCATAAATTAAATCTGAATTCTTCTCTTTTATTTTATTTACAACTTTCTCTATTATTGTTTCATTACTTAAATAATCGTCTGAATTAATAAGCCCAATAATATCTCCTGAAGCTAAATTAATTCCTTTATTCATAGCATCGTAAATACCCTTATCCTTTTCAGATATCCACTTTAATCTACCATTAAAATTTTTTTCATATTTTTTAACTATATCTAAAGTATTATCTTTTGAACCACCATCGATTATTATATATTCTATATTCTTATACGTTTGAGATAAAACTGATTTTATTGTATCTTCTATATATTTATCACTATTATAACTCGCTGTTATTATAGAAACTTTCATCTCTACATCCCCTTCCCAAATAGTACTACTTTAACTGTTTTAAATAGTATTATTATATCTAATATAAAATTTTGATGTTTTATGTAATAAATATCATATTCTAACTTTTTTTTAGCGTCTTCTAAACTTGCTCCATATGGATACATAACTTGTGCCCACCCTGTAAGTCCTGGTTTTACTGCATATCGTACCTTATACATATTTATCTTTTTTTCATACTCTCTTCCAAGTTCATTCCACTCTGGCCTTGGTCCTACAAAGCTCATGTCACCTTTTAATACATTAAATATCTGTGGCAACTCATCCAACCTTGTTTTTCTTATAAATTTTCCAACTGGAGTAATCCTATCATCTTTTTTGCTAGCATACTTTGAATGTTCACTTGGATCATGTAATCTCATAGATCTAAATTTAACTATCTCAAATTCTTTTCCTCCAGCTCCAATACGCTTTTGCCTAAAAAATGCTGGATTATTAAAGAAATTTTTTGGATTATCAAATTTTACAAGAAAGTATGTAAAAATCATAAATGGAGCTCCAATTATAAGAATCACTAGTGACATCGATATATCTAAAATTCTTTTTATTCTTTGCTCAAAGCTAGAACTTAAAACTTCAAATCCTCTTGCCTTTATAACCCAATCTTTAGATAAGCTATCAATATCTATTTTTCCCTCAACTTCTTGTAAAAATGCCATAGAATCCTTTACTTTAACTCCAGACATTTTCAAATTATAAATCTCATTTATAGCTTGATTTGTTATTTCTATGGGATAGATTACTTCACTTGCGTTCATACTTTTAATTTTCCCTATTTCATCTAGATTAACGCATCCTTTATATGATAGTTTTTCATTTTTTCTAATTATATTTTCTAACTTGTCATCTAATCTATCTGTAAGTAATACAACTCTTTCAGTTGAACTAAATATGATATTATAAAGCCATTTAATTAGATTTTGAACAATAGTGAAAAATACCCAACCAAAGATTAAGCTAGTATCTTTATAGTAAGCTATTAAAATATAGAAAATAAGACCATTTATAGCTGCTGATATAATAAACTCTCTGTATCTATACTTTTTATTGAAAGAAAATGTATCAAAAATATAGTAGGAAAAAAGCATAATTGGAAATAATGAATAAAATATTAGTTCTCCACTTAATTGAAAACTTTGTCTCATAATTTCAAGTAGAAAAAATAGTGTTATTGTATATATTATTCTTCCTCTTATATTCTGACTATGTTTCATAGCCAATCCCTCCCTTAAATTTTCAGCGCCTCTACTATCTCTAGCTCTCCTGCTGCTTTAGCAGGAAAAACTCCAAAGAGTAGTCCAACACCCATAGTAAGAATCATAGCTCCTACCATCTTTATAAAGTTAAAATATGGTGGTATTTTTAGTATATTTCCAGCTAAGTACGACATCACCACTCCAATAACAACTCCTGTAAGAGTACCTAAAGTTATAACCACTGCTGCCTCTATTAAAAATATCTCCATCAATTTTTTTTTATCCATTCCCACTGTTCGTAGTATCCCTATATATGAACTTCGCTCTCTCACTGCTGCAGCTATTAAATTTAAAATTCCAGCTCCACCAACAACTAACGAAATAAAAGAGAGGATAAAAAGTCCTTTTCCTACAAAACTTTTTATCCTCTCCACTTTTTTATAGATGTCTGGCATTTCTAAAACCCGTACCTGATCGTACCCAAACCGAGACCTATTCAGCTCTCGAAGTATAACTGGTATATATTCCACCCCATCCTCATCTTGTGGAAAGGAGATCACTAAGCTTTTATAGGTTCTCCTTCCAAAGATTCTTTCAAAAGTTTCATCACTTACAATGACCCTATCTCCCATTTTCATAGTTTCAAACGGACTCTCCTCTTGATACAAATCCCTAATTGTAAATTTCCTTTTTCCCAACTCAGTTTGTAGCTCTACTTCTGCCCCCACTTCTGTATCTAAAAACTGTGTCTTATCTAAAATTACCTCTCCCTCTTTTAACCTTGGAAGATTCATAGCTTTTAAAGCTTTTTTTGTGTAACTTCTATATAATGTATTTTCTACTAATCTTCTTGCCTCTGGAAAAACTGCATATTCCACAAAAGGCAATCTCTCAACTAGCTCTAAATCTTTAGAACTTATAGAGTCTGCTCCAATAAGAATTCTATTGTTTCCTATGGCAGATAAATCTCTATCTATAATATTTTTTGCTCCATCTCCAAGAGATAGTGTCATAACCAAAGCCATTGCTCCAACTATAACTGCCACAAGTGGAAATAAAGCTCTTTCAATATTTCCCCGAAGGAATCTAAATGCCATCCAAAATCTCATTAAATCACAGCCTTTACTCTTTCACCGTTACTAACTTTAAATGGATTTATTACAACCTCTGTTCCCAGTGGCAGATTAAGCACTTCATAATCTGTAGAAGTTTTTGCACCAATTTTTACCTCTGTTTTTCTAACTTTGCCTTCGTCAACTATATAGACATAGTTCTTATCTCCCTCCTCTATTACAGAAAAAGATGAAACAGTTGCAACACTTCTTGTAGAATCATTAGTTATCTCTACATCAGTTATAAATCCAGGTTTTAAGTCATTAGTTTCTGAAACCTTTACTTCAACCTCTATAACTTTATCATTTTTTCCACCTAAAACACTTTCACGAGCTACACTAGAAACTCTAGATACAACTCCTTCATACATTAAATCTCCACCAGATGATGAACTACGTATAATTGCTTTTTGTTTTGGTGAAACACTACTAGCTTGATACATTGGTACTTCAACTTTTACTGTACTCTCTCCTTTTGGAGATATAGCAAGTAATCTTTGTCCACCTAACATATTACTTCCCTCTACCACATCTATTGCTGTAATAACTCCAGCTATTGGTGCTTCAAGAGGTTTTCTTAACTGCTCTGCACGACGAGTTAAAATATCATAATTTAGTTGTAGCTTCTCTAAACTTGATTTTAGTTTAGCTTCTTCAATCTGTAGTTCTCTAGTTAAACTTTCAAAACTTACAGCTGAAAGTTCAAACTTTTGTCTATTCAGCTCTAAATCAGTTCTTAAATCCTCAAGCTCTACCATTTTTTTATCAGCTTCTGTTGCAGCCTTATTAGCTTCTGTACTAGAAACTCCATCTGCAGCTAAAAGTTTTTTATAAGCCTCTGCTTTTTCCTTTAAAGTTCTAGCCTCTGCTGTTAATACTGGAAGCCTTCTTTCATCTCCCTTTATTTTCTCCTCTAAGTTTCTCATCTCAAGTTTTCTATTATCTAATTCTAACTTCAATGATCCACCATCTAAATCAGCTATTCTAAGTTTTACATCTTTTATATCAAGCTCATTTATTTTTAACTCTTTATCATTTTCAATTATACTCTTAGTACTAAAAGTCATAAGTCTATCTCCAGGTTCAACCTCTTGTCCCACACGAGCTATTATTGACTCAACTAAAACAGGTGCTTCTACATACACAGGTACAACCTCTCCTGGTGCAACAACTCCTGCATAAAGTATTGAGCTAGAAAGGCTACCTATCTCTATCTTAGAAACTTTTACCTCTTTCCCACTCACCTTATTAATGGCAAGGTATCCTCCAAGAGCTAGCACTGCAACTACAGCACCAATCATTATCTTTTTATTCATACCTCTCCCCTACTTATACAGATTCTCATACTCTATCACTGCTAAAACAAGTGATCTTTGAAGTTTGTAGTAATCCTCTTCAGCACTTTTTAATTTATTTACTGAATTTAGATAATCAAATGTTGTCACAAGCTCATTGTCATATCTCAAGTTATCAATTTTTAAGTTTTCTCTCAGTAGTTCAACTCTTTTCTTTTGAGCTTCACTTTGACCAGCTAAGGATTCTATCTCTCCAAGCTTATTTCTCATATCTAACTTTATTCCTTGAATATTGTTATCATACTTAATCTTAGCTTGATCTAATCTGTATTCACTTTGGTCTACAGAATCTAGTGTTGCTCCCCAAGCGAAAGTATACCTAATACCAACTTCTACTCTACCTTCATTTACAGTTTCATATTTATGTGTATTTAAATTTTCCTCTTTAAATTTATGAGAAGGTTTTACATAAAGTACTGGATACAGATCAGCTTTTGCAATTTTCAGATCATACTCTGCTAAATCTACCATTAAACTCTGAGTCTTACCTAAAGTTGTATTTTTAGGATCTTCAACTTTTTTAATATCTCCCAAAGATTTTAAATAGTCCATTGCATTAAACTCAGACAATGTAATCTCTTTATCTAAATCATATCCTAAAAGTTGCATCAATGTCTCTTTAGCTGCTCTCTCTTTTTGAATATTTTCATAATTTAATGCTCTATTATTTTCTAAATCTGCCTCAACTTTTAAAACTTCTGACTTTGCTATCATTTTATTCTCTTTGTATAAACCATCAAGTCTGTTTCTTTGTTTTTGTAGGGCTGCAATTGTTAAATCTGTTACCTCTTTTTGCTTTCTGTAGTTTAATGTGGAAAAATATGCATTTACAGCATTTTCTTGCCATGAATAAACAGCTAATTTTTGTTCCTCTTTAGCTAATTCCAATTCGCTTTTTGATTTTTTATATGTATTTACTATCTTTCCACCTTGAAAAATAGGAATTACTGCTTCTATCTTTTCAAATCCAAACCCCTCTTTTTTAGCTGTTTCCCAGTCATTTTCACTTTCTATTGTTACAGGTGGTAGAATAAGATTTCTAAAGGCCTTTTTCTTCCCTTTCTCCTTTATCTTTACATCTAACTCTTTAACTCTAACCTCAGGATTAGCAACTTTAACTCTTTCAAGAATGGCTTCTAAGCCAAGGTCTTCTGAATATGCTCCTAAAGAAAGTATTAAAAATCCCGTCAGTAGATTTTGTTTTCTCATTTTTCTTCCCCTCCTTTTTAATTTCCTTATAGCTCCTTTTCTCTGTTCCATGGGCATCACTACCTAAGTAATCAATATATCCCTCATTTAATAACCTAACTATATACTTTGGTTTATCTCCACACATATTCACTTGAAGTTTTACTCCAAGTTTTTTCAACTCCACTAAGTCACTTCCCCTAAAATGACTATATCTTTCCACATGAGCTAAAATAGGTGTAAACCCTTTTTCTAAAACTTTTTTCAAAAGATGCTTTCCCACATTTGGTGGTGTTAATGGAGAAAACTCAACTAAAAGAAGATTATCTTTTATTGTATTAAACTCTCCTTTTTCTAAGACTAAATCTATCTTCTCATCTAAGTAAACTTCATTCCCTTTATGAAGTTTAACTTTTAGATTTAACTCTTCACATCTTTTTTTTAAAATTTCATAATTTTTATCATAATTAATATTACAAAATCTTCCCTTGTTATAGTGAGCTGTGAGATAAAACTCATTAAATCCAACTTCTATAGCATCCCTGATCATCTCAATAGATTCCTCTAATGTCTTTGGTCCATCGTCAACTCCAAATAGTAGATGAGTGTGGATATCTACCATCTTTTCCCCTTTTGGTCCCCACTTAGCTGTCTCTTGTAATCTCTTTTTAGTTTTTCAATAAATCCCTTAAACCCTTTTTGAGGTCTGTATGCTCTAGCAAGAGCCTCTCCCTCTTCTGTGTAATAATCCTTATAATATGAGTAGTTATTGTTGTAATATCCATAGTTTCCATAAGATAATCCATTCTTATCAACTTTGTTTACAACAAAACCATATATATTAGCTTTGGCATTATTTAACATAGTTTTTCCAAACTCCAACTCTCTTTTTGCAACTTGATCATATGCCACAACATACACAACTCCATCACAATATTTTGAAAGTATTGCTGCATCACTTGCTATTATAAGTGGTGGTGTATCTAATATAACTGTGTTGTATTTTTCTTTTAACTCATCTAAGAGAGATCTCATTTTATCTCCCAAAAAAAGTTCTGTTACATTGTGAGCCACATTTCTTGTGGGAAGAATATCTAAATTTTTCTCCACATCTCTTAAAATTACGTCTTCAACTTTCGCTTCACCAGAAAGAACAGATTCTAATCCTTTATCAAAAGATACTCCAAAACTCTCATGAGCTCTAGGTCTTCTAATATCACAATCTATTAGTAAAACTTTTTTCCCAGTAATTGCGATACTCATTGCATAGTTAGAAGCTATAACACTTTTCCCCTCTTTTGGCACTGTACTTGTAACTAATATTGTACGAGCTAACTCTTTTTCATTTAAGAAATGGAGATTTGTTCTAATAACTCTAAGAGCTTCATTCATCTCATGATTATCAGCATCTTTAAAAAATATCTGTCTTTTAGTTCTATTTTCCATCCTTACCTCCATCAACTAGAGAAAGATTGAAATCTGGAACCATTCCAAGCATTGACGTTCCTAAAATTTTCTCTATATCCTTTGGTTTACGCAACTTACAGAAGAAGAACTCAACTATAAAAGCTGTCATACATCCCACCATAATAGATAGCACAAAAGATATTGCAATTATTAAAACTCTCCTTTTAGGCAATGCTTCTCTAGGAACCTCTGCTGATTCAACAACTTTTATATTTTGAAAGTTCATAACCTCACGAACTTTTAACATAAACTCATTTCCAATCTCATTTACTACAGCTGCTGCAAGTGCTGGATCTCCATTTTTATATGTCAACTGTAATAACTCTGTATCTTCAACTGGTGATATTGTCACATTATTTTGTAATCCTTTTAAACTTGTTTCTAAATCATATTTTTTTATAACACTTTTTAAGATTGTATTGCTTTTAGCTATCTCTGCATAAGTTGTTGCTAGCTTTTGATTTACTGATAACTCTCCTCCATCTAGGGAGCTGGCACTAAAATTTCTTCCACTTGATACCATCATAGTCATCTCAGCTTTATAAACTGTTGGTCTAGTCATTGCAAAGAAAACTCCTGCAGCAAATATAGGTATTGCAATAAGTGTTATCAATTTCCATCTTCTAAGAAGTGTAAAAACAAGATCCATCAGATCTAATTCCTCTTCATCTTCATAGAAGTCATCTTCGTAAAAATCCTCTTTTCTCCTCATCCTTCTCCCCATATTCAAATATTTTTCATAAAAAAAAGCTGCTCTCTGAACAGCTTTTCTCACTTCTTAATTATTAATAATTATTTTTGTGTTGCTTTCAGTGTTACTCAATTTTTTATTTTTATTTATAGCTGTATGGTGTATTTTGTAAATGTGTTAAGCTTATTGCGCTTGCATGTGCTGATGCGTGTGCTACTGTTGTCGAACTCATTTGATTCTCCTCTTCATCTTGAGAATCTTTCATTCCAAAAGCTACTAAAAACGAATCACTTTTTGAAAGTGTTACTGCTGGAGTTTCTTGTTCTGCTGCCCCTTCCTCTGGTTCAACTGCCATTGCTAAACTGCTTACTAATAGAAGTGACATTATTGTCAATAGAATCTTTTTCATCATTACCTCCCATTTAAAATACATATGCTGCAGCTAAAGATCCAATTGCTGCTACTTTATCATTTGATCCTTGCTCATTTATATTTGTAGCTCCTAAAGTAAGTGAAATCGGATAGTCTGGGAATGGTACCACACTAACTCCTGCTGTTAATATATTACTTGTGTAGTCTACTATTACACTTAGTTGAGGATGTAAATACATTGCCACTGCACCAAATCCATCAACTTTATCTTTTCTATCATTTTCTCTATTTATATCTGCATATGAGTTATTTCCAAATCCAGCTGTAATAGCTACAGGTAGAAATTCATTTGCCCATAATTTTGTAACTGCTGTATAAAAACTTGGATCTTGATAATCTCCATCAAGTCCATTAGCATGCCATAAATCAAGTCCTGTCATCCCCACTGACCAACCAAATCCATACTCTTTAAAGTGGTGTCCAACGTTTAGGTTTAGATTTCCTCTATTGAAAGATCCTCCATCTCTTGGATCAATACTTCCAATTCCTAAAGAAAAAGCTCCTCCTATTTTATCTGCATCTCCGAATCCCATTCCAAGAGCTAATGCTCCATCTGTATTATCCCTATCTCTTCTTCCAGAAATACCTGCAAAAGCTACACCATATGATGAAACTAATCCAGAAGGTGCTCCTAAAGAAAAGCTTGGTAGTGTTGCCATCTCATGAAAATTCTGTGCTAAATACATTAATGGTTTATCATTTGTTATCTCTTTTTTTGCAAAAGTTGCTACACCCTCTCCAGTAACAGTTGATAAATCAGACGCATAAAGTGCTGAACCTAATAATATCGTGCCCACCAAAACTTTTTTCATCATATTTTCCCCTCCATATTTTTTCATTAATATGAAAATATTTTTTTTGTCTAAATGTAGTATACTAGATAACTTCCACTTTTTTCTACTTGAAATTTTTTTATTTTTCTGTAAATATTTTTCAAAAGCGTTTGACTTCTGAACTTTTTTATTTTATAATGAACTGGCATTTTAAATGTTTATAAGGGGGACTGACTATGTCTGTAGCAATTTATTCTAGACACTTAAGAATACTTCGCCTTTTAAATTTCACAAAGGGAGAAAATCTAGAGTTTATACAATCGTTTTTTAAAATTTCAAAAGCTAATTTAAATCTAATTATTAGAGATATTCATGATTCAGTGCCAAATATTTCTAATAGTAAAAAAATAGATTTAATTATTAAAGAAATTTTGAATCATGAAAATATCTTTGAAATTTTAAAGAGTAATCAAATTATTTCAAAGGATGAAAGAGTTTTTTTTCTAATTCTAAAAATTCTTATTAAGGGAAATCTGAATTTAGAAAGTCTTTCTAAAAAATTAGAAGTTTCTAGACGTACATTAAACGGTGATCTAGTAGATATTAAAAAGGATTTGGAAAATTTTGATCTTATTATTGAGAGTCATACAGGAAAAGGTGTATTTTTAACAGGGGATAATATTAATGTAAAACGGGCACTTTCGTGCTACATCTATAAATTTTTAGTTGAAGAACCATATCTTCCACAGATTTTTTTAGATTATTTTTCATATCTATTTCATGATAACGAAGTAGATATTTTATTAAAAAAAGATATTGAAAACTTTTTAAGTTATTGTCATATGGATAATTTCTTTTGCAATAGAGAACTTTTAAAATCTTTTTATATAAGTTTTAAATATTTAGATGACAAAGGTGAGAATGATAAAAACAGTTTAGGAAACTCTTTAAAAGATTTTTCTGTTTTTAAATTTTATTTTTCTAAAATCTTTTCAAATGAAGATTTAGAAAAGTTTTATGAATTTTTCCACGATTCACTTTTTAAAAATATTGATTTTAATGAAATCCCATATTTTTTAAATATTTTAAGAATATGTACAGGTAATTTCCCAGAGGAGTCTATATATTTTTATGAGCATTTAGAAGTTTGGAATGAAATCATAAAAAAAACTTTTAATAAAGAGATTTCTCCTAAAGAGGCTGAGATTCTAAAAAAAATTATTTTAAGAGTTGGAGTTTCTAGTAAACAGAAACACTATCTTTCTATACAGGAGCTATATTTTTTAAATCTTCATATTGATCAAGAAACAGTTGAAAAATGCATTGCTCTTTTCACTAATTTCCGTGAACACTATTGGAATATCTCATTTAACGATGTTATATCTATATATTTTCTTCTAAACAGTGTGAAAAGTGAAAAGAAAGAGATTGTAATTTTATATAGAGATATCCCAAAATATATGGTAGAAAATCTTAAAGATAAAATTGAACATCAGTATAATGTAACTATAAAAGATTTTGTAAATATACATTTCTTTGATACTTTTAAAAAAAATAACTCTATAAAAACCTTAGGAGTTTTTACAGAGTTACCTATTGATACTGAAAAATATGAAATTTTAAATCTTAATTTGAATATTTAATTTCTAATATATTTAAGCACAGCAGGAGTGTTATATCTCCTGCTGTTTAATTTGTTACAAGTCTTTTTTTATAACTTTACCATAGACTTTTAATAGTTCCTTTATTAATCTCTCTTTATCTACTTTTTCACTATTTTTCTCAACAATATCTAATATAGTTTTTAAGCTTATAACTTTATTTTTTTCTCTATCTATAGATGCTTTAACCTCTTTAGAGATATACATTATCTCATTTTCTGTAAGTTTTTCAGGAAGATACTTCTCCTCTTTAGAATAGTTTAAAACAAGATTAAAAATCTCATCTTTCTCTCCGCTCTCCTTAATACTAAAGTTATTTTTCAATCTATATATAGCTGGTATTAAATATCCCATAAGTTTAGAAGAGAGCTCTTTGTAATCTAAATATTGTTTTAATATTTTTTTCAAAGTTATCATTAACCCATCTAAATATTTCTCAATACTTTCCTTTAACTCCCCTATATTTTCAGTTACTCCACCACTTATAAAATACTCGGTTATATGAACTAACTCATAACTTAGCTCTTTATTAAAATAATCTCTTAAACTATTTTTTACTATCTCATAATGAGGGGTGTTTACTAAAAATTTATAGTTTATTTTTCTATCTATAATATGATTTTCTTTAACTCTTTCTAGAGAAACATATAAAAATATCTCCATAAGTTTTATAAAGTCATCTTTAAATTCAACACTTGATTTTTTTTCTATCTCTAAAATAATCTTCCTCAAACTTTTTAAAGTATCCACCTCTATATTTTGGAAAATATACTCTTTATCTAAAAATGTTATCTCTAAATCTATATACTCTAAATATTTTAAAGCTTTTAGATGCCTTAATTTTTTCTCATTTCCAACTATAGAAAATCTATTTTTTTCAGACTCTAACTTTAAACTATATTTTTTTAAAATACCATTTAAAAACTCTATATCTTTCTTTAAGGTAGCTCTTGTTATCTCAAGCTTTTTTTCTATAAAACTTAACCTTACATCTTTCACAAATAAAAAAGTCATAAGTATAAACTCTGCCCTCTCCTCTTGCTCTAAAGTATAGTAGTTTTTATAGATCTCTTTATAAAAATATTTGATCTCATTTTCATTTAAATTTATCAAAAGTCTTTTTTTATCCTTTTCAATCTCATTTTTTAAAATCTTTTTTAAATAAAAATTTAGATTATCAATTATATATCTTAGATTCCTTTCACTTGTTTTCATTTGAAAAAGAATCTCATCCACTGTTTTACCAGAATTTATAAGTTTTAAAACCTCTAACTCTTTTCTTTTTAAACTCATCACATCACCTAAGATATTATAACTTTCTTATCTCACTTTTTCAATAGCTCTTTTGATACCTTCAACAGCTATCTTAACTTTTGATAATGGACATCCCACATTTAAACGGATTCTATCTTTATCTCCATATGCCTCTCCAGACATAATTGCCACTTTTCCATCTTCAACAAGGGATTTTTTAAATCTATCCATATCTATGTTACAATCTTTTAAATCTATCCACATTAGATACGTTCCCTCTGGAACATTAGCTCTTATTCCATATAATCCATTTAACTCTTTTTCCACATACTCACAGTTTTTAGTTAGATAACTATTTAACTCATCTACCCAATATCCACAACTATTATATGCAACCATTGTTGATAGTACTCCAAAAATTGTTGGAGATGACAGTGAATCAACCTCTTTTAAGTGAGTTATAAACTTCTCTCTTATATCACCTTGGGGAATTATTGCATATGAACCACCAAGAGCTGGAGTATTAAAAGTTTTTGAAGCAGAACTTACAATTAAACATCTTTTCGTATCTATTTTTAAAACTGGAGTTACCTCTTTTCTAGCTATATCCATATGAATATCATCTGAGATTAAAACTCCATCATACTTTTCACATAGGTCTATAAGCTTTTTAAGCTCTTCATACTTCCAGATTTTTCCAGTTGGATTTTCAGGATTACAAAGTAAAAACACTTTCACTCCACTTTTAAATCCCTCCTCTATTTTATCAAAATCTGTATGAAACTCTCCACTCTCATCCTCTTTTAAAGTCACTTCAAAAAGATCATAAGATTTTAAAATTTTTGTAAATCCATCGTATCTTGGTGTATGAGTCATAACTTTTCCATTTTTCCCAAGAATTTCCTCTAATAGCATAGAGATACTATAAATTACATTTGGAGAATATACTACCCAATCACTATTTATCTCTGTGGCATATCTTGTTTTATACCAATTTTTTATAGCTCCCTTATAATCTTCATGATTCCAACGTGAGTATCCAAAAATTCCGTGAGCTGTTCTTTCAACTATTGCATCTAAAATCTCTTGAGGACATTTGAAATCTGTATCAGAGATAGAAAATGGAGTTAAATCCTTTGTTCCAGGTCCAAATCTATCCTCTATATAGTCCCACTGAGTACAGTAGGTTCCTTTTCTATTTATAATTTCATCAAAATTCATAAGTCCTCCCAATATTTTCCTATATAAAAGGAGGGATTATTTCCCTCCCCCAATTTTACATTAACTTTTGTAACTGCTTTTTTAACACCTGTACTTTTGGTCCTATTATAACCTGTACATTTGTATCATTTAATTTTACTACGTTTACTGCTCCTGCTGCTTTAACAGCTTCAACATCTATTTTATTTGCATCTTTAACTACAAGTCTAAGTCTTGTTATACAGTTATCTAAACTTACAATGTTCTCTTTTCCACCTAAAGCTTCTAACATAACTTTAGCTGTGTATCCAGCAATATCTCCGCTATCAACAGCTTCTTTTGCTTGAGCTGAGTTATCTCTTCCTGGAGTTGGAATATCATATTTTACAATATACCATTTAAATACAAAGTAGTAAATTAGAAACCAGATAATTCCAACAGGAATTACATAGAACCACTTTGTCCAGAATCCTTGGAACACTCCAAATACTAGGAAGTCTATTATGTTTCCATCAGTGTTTCCTATAACTACTTTTAAAAGTCCCATTATCATAAATCCAAGTCCAGTCATAACTGCGTGGAACAAATAAAGAACTGGTGCTATAAACAGGAATATAAACTCAATTGGTTCAGTTATTCCTCCAACTGCTGATGCTACAACTGCTGATATTAAAAGTCCTTTGATCTTTTTTCTGTTCTCTAAGTATGCTGATTTATATATTGCTAAGGCTGCTCCTGCAAGTCCAAACATAAATGTTGGCATCTTACCTTGAGATAAGAACTTTGTTGCTTCTGGAGATACAAACTCTGCTCCTTGTGCAAACTGATTATAAAATATATTTAATGCTCCGTGGATTGTTTCCCCTGCTGCAGTTACATAAGTTCCTCCAGCTTCAGTAAATCTTATTGTTGCAACTAAGATGTGGTGAAGTCCAAATGGAAGTAACAGTCTCTCTCCAGCTCCAAACAGAAACGGTCCAAATGGTCCTGCTCCATGGATTACTGCTCCAACTTTATTTATTCCAGCTGCAAAGAAAGGCCACACCATAGGTACTGCAAGCCCTACAACTGACATTATTAAAACTGTTGCTATAGCTACGAATCTTGTTCCACCAAAGAATGAAAAAGCATCTGGTAACTCTATATTTTGAAACTTCTCATGGATAAAGAAAACTATAACTCCACATATTAAAGCTCCTAGTGCTCCTGTATCAATACTTTGAATTCCCATTACCATCTTTGTATCTACAACTTTTAAAAGTCCCGCTTCACTTAAATAAAAGTTTGTTCCAAGTTGCATTGCAATATAACCCATAAGTCCTGCAAAAGCTGCAATCTCTTTATTCTCTCTAGCCATCCCAAGTGGAATTGCCACAGCAAACATAAGTGGTAAAAATGAAAAGGCAACTAAACTTATCTTTATCATAAAGTTAAATATACCTTGTAAGAAACTATTTCCTAAAAATGGAAACATCTCTATTGTTGTACTACCTGTAAAGGCAGCTCCAATTCCAAGTAAAATTCCCATTGCTGCTAGTAGAGCAACTGGTAACATAAATGTTTTTCCTAAACTTTGAAAAAACTCCCATGCACTTATTCTATTTTTGGTAGTCATTTGACACTCTCCCCTTAAAACTTTTTTTATACCACAAATTGTACATATAAAAACATTTTTGTTCAATTCATAATCTTTTTCCTAATTTTTTGAAAGAGATTAATAGTTTTGAATTTGAAAATTACTTTTCATTATACCATGTTTGAAAAAAATATTTGATTTATTGTATATTTTACTGTACAATTGTACATATTTTAAGTGAAACATTTAACAAAAAGGAGTACTATTAATGGAATCAAAAAAATTAAACTGGCGTATGCTAGCCATGATGGGATTCACAATTGTTTGGGGATTTGGTAACGTTGTTAATAACTATGCAAACCAAGGTCTAACGGTTGTTGTTTCTTGGGTATTAATTCTTTCTCTTTACTTTTTACCATATGCACTTATGGTTGGAGAGATGGGATCTGTGTTTGATCATAAAGCTGGAGGGGTTTCAAGTTGGGTTGGATCAACTTATGGACCTATGATAGCATATCTTGCTGGTTGGACATATTGGGTTGTTCATATACCATACTTAGCACAAAAGCCTCAAAGTGCACTTGTTGCTTTAAGTTGGGTTTTCTTCCAAAATGGAGATATGATAAAGACTTTTAACCCTTTAGTTTTACAGAGTATTGTTTTAGGAATCTTCCTACTTTTCCTTTGGTTATCATCTAAAGGAATGAACTCTTTAAAGAGAATAGGAGCTCTTGCTGGAACATCTATGTTCTTTATGGGTATTTTATATATTTTATTAACTGTTGCTGCACCATCTCTTATGAGCATAAACCCTGCTACAACTGATTGGTCACTGTCAACATTTATGCCAAAGTTTGACTTTACATACTTTACTACTATATCTATGTTAGTATTTGCTGTTGGTGGATGCGAGAAAATCTCTCCATACGTTAAAGACGTTGAAAATCCACATACAAACTTCCCTAAGGGAATGTTAGCACTTGCTGCTATGGTTGGTATGTCAGCTCTACTTGGTTCATTTGCAATGGGAATCATGTTTAACAGTGGAAATATTCCTGCTGACTTAAAGATGAATGGTCAATACTACGCATTTAAACTTTTAGGTGAGTACTACGGTGTAGGAAATGCACTTATGGTTTTATATGCTGTGGCTAATACACTATCTCAAATATCAGCACTTATGTTCTCTATTGACGCTCCACTTAAAATATTAATTGGAGAAGGGGATAAAAACTTTATACCAGCTGCATTTACAAAATGTAATGAAAATGGAGCACCTATCAATGGATATAAATTAACTGCTGTTCTTGTTGGAATCTTAATTATAATTCCTGCACTTGGTATTGGAGATATGAATAATCTTTACAACTGGCTACTTGATTTAAACTCAATTGTTATGCCTCTTAGATACTTATGGGTATTCTTAGCATACATTGGACTTAGAGGATTAATTAAGAACAAAGCTTTAAGTGATAGTTCAGGATTTAAGTTTGTTAAAAATGATAAAATTGCAACAGCTATTGGAATCTGGTGTTTTGCATTTACAGCCTTTGCATGTTTAATGGGTATCTTCCCTAAAAACATTGAAACATTTAGTTCTGAGTGGTTCTTCCAAATTACTCTTAACATTTTAACACCAATTGTCTTAGTTGGACTTGGACTTATATTCCCTAAGATAGCTAGAAGAACAAATAAATAATAAAATAAAAAAAGGGAAAATAAAATTATTTTCCCTTTTTCTTTTATAAATCTACTTTAACTGTTTCTTTAACTCCAGACTCTGATGCTATAATAGCTTCTTTTGAAAGTTTTTTAAACTGTACCAAAGATTGTGTCGCTCCAGCTACACTATCTATTGCTTCTGGATTTTGCTTTTCAACTAACTCTTCTGAGAAGATCTCTTTAAGTTCTGGTACATCTATTTTGCTAATCTCTTTATATTTTTTATTGTACTCTACATCTTCACTTTTTAATTTTCCATCTTTATTTATATAATCAAAATTTGCAGATTCAATCTTACCATCTTTTACTGTAAGATCTAAAAATACTTTCCAACCTCTTTTGTCAAAATCTTTTGCTTCACTTTTAAATACTCCATCGTTCATCTTAGCAAATCCAAGCGATGTTATACATAGAGCTCCAATTAAAATTAACATCTTTTTCATAATATCTCCCCCTAGTTTTTAGTTATTATTTCATAATGTTACTTCAATTATTTTATATACTCTATTTTTTATCCCTTGTCAAATTTTTAAACTTCTATTATATCACTCTTCTTGTTTGCCAAAATCTTTTAGCCCAATAGCTATCATACTCAGATATTGTAACTCCTGTTGTTCTTCCTGCATGAACAAACTTGTTATTTCCTATATATACACCAACGTGTTTTATTCTACTATTCATTTTAAAGAAAATAAGATCTCCTACTTTCCAGTTTTCTCTATTTCCAACAACTTGTTCTCCTATTTGAACTTGAGTTAAAGTCGTTCTTGGCAGCTCCACATCAAATTGCTCTTTATACAGATGCTGCATAAGTGCTGAGCAATCAACTCCCTTTTTTGTTGTTCCTCCATAACGATATCTAGTACCACGCCAACTAGAATAAAACTCTGTTATTTTAGCACTTTTTATATATTCTTTTTTTTGTGTTAGAATCTCTTCATCTAATTCAATCTTTTGTACAACCTTTGGCTTAGTAAAACTTAATGCATGAACCTCTGATGTTATAAAACTAAAGGCAAGTATGAAAAAGGTAAACAGTTTTATTAATCTCTTCCCCATAATCATCTCCCGTCTTTTCTTATTTTGTTACTTATTTTGTTACTTATTTTATTACTTTTTTAATTAGTATATTATACTCAATTTTTGTCTATTTTGCAAATTTTTGACTTTTATGTGACCTTTATGATAGAATCTAGGAACTTTATGTAAGCTAGGGGAGTGAATTTTAATGGTAAAAAGTGAATTTTTAAATCGATCCAAAGAGATTATAAAACTAGCTATTCCTGCTGTTGGTGAAATGATATTATATATGCTGATCTGGGTTTTTGATACTCTTATGGTTGGAAAATATGGTGGTCAAATCTCTGTTTCCGCTGTTGGGTTTAGTTCTGAAATTATGTATACCTTTATCAACATCTTAATTGCTATGGGACTGTCTATATCTATAACATCTATTGTGGCTCGTTGTCTTGGAGCTAGAGAACAAAACAAAGCTGAAGATATGGCTGATTTAGGAGTTAAAATTGGTGGAGTTATAGCTATTGTTGTTTTCTTAATATTTTTTATCTTCTCAAAAAACATATTAAGTTTAGCCGGAGCTAAGGGTGATGTATTAAATCTAGGTTATAAATATATGAGAATCTGTTCTATTGGACTTTTCTTTAATATGATTACAAATCTTTTAAATGGTGTTTTCCGTGGATGTAAAAATACTAAGACTCCACTTTATGGTGCTGCTATTTTAAATATAGTAAATCTTTCTTTAGACTATACACTTATATTTGGAAAATTTGGATTTCCAGAGTTAGGAGTTGAAGGAGCTGCTATTGCAACTACAGTTGGAAATATCTGTGCCTTTTTATTTATTTTAAGTCAACTTAAAAAACTACCATTTAAAATATCTTTAAAAAATAGTGTAAATCTAAGTTACTTAAAAGAGCTTATTGATTTAGCTGTTCCATCTGGATTACAAGAGGGAGCTTTTAGTATTGTTAGACTTTTAAGTGTTATGATGGTTATGAAACTTGGAAGTTTAGCTTTTTCTGCAAATCAAATCTCTGTAACCATTGAAAGTATATCTTTTATGCCAGGTTGGGGATTTGCTATATCAGCAGTTTCTCTAGTGGGACATAGTATAGGTGAAAAGGATTTAAAGGGAGCTAGAGAGTATGCCAATACATCTTTACTTCTAGCTTGCATTGTCATGGGATTTTTCTCTTTAATTTTCTTATTTTTCTCTGAAAATTTAGTACGATTATTCATCAAAAGTGATGAAGTTGAAGTTATCGCTCTTGGAGCTGCTTGTCTTATGATTGGATCAATTCAGCAGATTCCTACAGCTATAGATATGGTTCTCTCTGGTGCTTTAAAGGGGATGGGAGATACTAAAACTCCATTTAGAATAGTTTTATTTTGCAACTGGTGTATAAGATTACCTTTGATGTATTATTTTATCTATCTAAAAAGAATGCCTGTGACATACTTCTGGTGGATTACATCACTTCAATGGACTGTGGAAGCGGCTATATTTATTAAAATATATCGAGATAAATTTTATAAAAATCCCAAGAGTATCTAAACTCTTGGGATTTTTTTTCTTATCCTATACCTCCGTATAAAACTCCTAATATCAGAATTATTAAAACTCCAGGTACGAATATATATTTTCCTATTTTTACAATATACTTTCCTACTTTATGTTTTGCTCCTAAGTCAATCTCATACTCTATAGATTTTGAATCTATTCCATAAAAATAGAACCCTAAAATTATAATAGCTCCAAGAGGTATTAAATAGATTGTCATTGTATCTGCAAAAGTTCCAAATAGATTCATATCTAAATCTAAAGGTAATCCTATTAAAAATAAAATTCCTCCAACTATCACACTAGCTTTTACTCTAGAGATATTAAACTTCTCCATAACCGCTTCCACAGGAACCTCTAACTGGTTTATTGCAGAAGAGATAGCTGCAAATATTACGCTTAAAAAGAATATTATTCCTAAAACTCTTCCCCCAGCCATATTGTTAAATACAGATGGTAATGTTATAAACAGTAAACTTGGTCCAGCTCCTGGTCCATAACCAAAAGCAAAAGCTGCTGGTATGATTATAAATCCAGCCATCAGTGCTGCTAGAGTATCTAAAATACATGTTTGTACAACACTTACAGATATATTTACATCTTTATCTAAATAGCTACCATAAACTAAAAGTGCTGATCCACTAACTCCCACTGTGAAAAACGCTTGTCCTAAAGCCATAACCCAAGTTATTGGATTTAAAAGTTTATCCCAATCTGGATTTAATAAAAACTTAACTCCCTCCATAGCTCCTGGAAGACTAAGTGATTTTATCATAAGTCCAAAGAATATTATAAACATAAGTGGCATTACAATTTTATTTATCTTTTCAATTCCCTTTATAACTCCAAGTGAAATTACTCCAACACTTAAAACTACAGCTATAAAATGCCAAAATATAGATTCTGTATTTCCAGTAAAACTTCCAAAATATTGCTCATAATTTAAAGTACTCATATCCACCATTAAATATGTCACAAAGTATTTTATTATCCATCCAAAAACTATTACATAAAATGTAAATATTCCTGCTACAGAAACTACTGGAACAATTGGTAAAAACTTAGCAAAAGGTACTCTCTTTTTTTCCATAAGTTTTCCAACACCTAAAACTCCCTTTTTCATCATTCTTCCAAATGATATCTCTCCAACTAAACCTACATAGGCAAATAAAGCCATAAATATGAAATATGGTATTAAAAATGCTGCTCCACCATAAGTTCCTAACTTCCAAGAGAAAAGCCAAATATTTCCAAGTCCTATGGCTGCTCCTACACATGATAAAATAAATCCGATTCTGTTACTAAACTTTTCTCTTTTGTCGTTCACGTTACACACCTCCTAATTTTATAAAAAAAAATTCCACAGAAATATATCTGTGGAATAAATGTTTTCTCAATTTAATCTATCAGATACAATCTTTTTTAGTTTTTGACCAAGCTAAAATAAGTTTGTATCCTGCATTCTCAGGTTACAAACTAACTATGGCCACCACCAAAATAAAACTGTTTCTGTTAAAGATGTATTAATTTTTAAGATATCTAATTGTTTTTTCATTTAATACACCTCCCTAAGAATAATTATTTTGAGTTATTGTAGCATTATACAATAAAAAAAACAAGGATTTTTTCATTTTTGTGATATAACTATATGTAGATATTATTTTTTTAAGTGAGGTAGCTATGGAAAAAATTAATTGTAATCAATTTCAATTATTAAACTATTACAAAAAAAATAGAGAGCTTTATCGTAAATTGGGAAAAAGATTAGAACGTTTTTTAAAGCAATCTTTTGAAAAAGAAAAAATTATCTATCATTCAATTACTAGTAGAGCTAAAACAAGAGAGAGCTTTCAAAAAAAATTAGAACGAAAAGGTTATACATGCGTTGAAGAAGCTACAGATCTTTGTGGGCTTAGAGTCATTACTTTTTTAGAAAGTGAAACTAAAATTGTTGAAAATTTTTTAAGACACGCCTTTATTATTGATGAAAGTAATAGCGTTGACAAAAGTGATACTTTAGGTGAGGATAAAGTGGGATATAAATCTATACACTTAGTTGCAACTCTTCCTAAAGAACTTTTAGTTCTTCCTGAATTTGAAAGATTTGAAGGATTAAAATTTGAAATTCAAGTTAGAACAATATTACAACATGCTTGGGCAGAGGTTGAGCATGATAAAAATTATAAATTTAGTGGACAACTTCCAACAGATATAAAAAGAAGATTTAAACTTTTAGCTGGATTTTTAGAAATTGCAGACAGAGAGTTTGAAAGTATCTCAAAAGAGATAACAGAGTATGAAAAGAAAGTTGTAAATACTATTGAAGGAAATACTCTACATGAGATTGAGATAAACTCTACATCTTTAAGAAAATATCTAAATAAAAAATTCAACATTACATTCTCTCAAGGTATTAGTCCTAAAATTATTAAACTATTACAGGATAACAATATAAATACCTTAGAAGATTTCTCTAAGATAGAGGATTTAGAAATTATGAAACGATACTTTGGAAACGGCAGCAAAAAGTTTCCTGCTCGTTATGATCTTATGATAAAACATCTTCTAGATTATCATGAAAAACTAAATCAAATTTAAAACAGGAATTATCTCCTTATTTTAGTATATTTTAGAAATGAAATTTACAAAATAAGGAGGTTTTTTTATGGGAATATTTACTAATGAGAGTTGTTTAAAACTGAAAAATAAAGAGTATTTAGAAAGTATCAAACCTTTAAAGATAAAACTAGGTGAGCTTCAAAGAGTGAGCAAAGAGAAGAAAATACCAATTTTAATTATTTTTGAAGGTCTTGAAGCTTCTGGAAAAGGTGCTATTATAAATGAAATTCTAGTAACTCTAGATCCTAGAGGCTATAAAGTTATCAACCACAATCACGCCTTAGAACAAAACACACTGCCATTAAAACAATATTTAGATAATATTCCTGGAAAAGGTGAATTTCATATTTTTGATAAATCTTGGTATGATTTTGCATTTGAAGAGGGAACAAACATAACTACAAGATGTAAGGAGATAAATAAAATAGAGCGTTCTCTTATTAGAAGTGGAATGCTTATTATAAAGTTTTTTCTTCATGTTTCTAAAAAAAATCAAAGAAAAAGATATTTTAAAGCTAAAAAAAATCCAGCTAAGTCATGGAAAGTAACTCCATACTCTTGGAAACAAAATTTCGATTATAAAAATATCCTTGGAACTTGGGAAGATATTTTAGAAAGAACTAATAACTACGACTGTGGTTGGAATACAATCTGTTCTAATGATTTAAATGGAGCTAAATCTGAAGTTTTTAGAATTCTGTTGGAAAAAATTGAAAATCATCTTAATCAAAAAGAGGTTAGACCAGATGATGTTCTTTTACCATATAAAAAACCATACTCTTTAGATGATGTAGATTTAGATAAATCTATTGATAAAAAGGAATATAAAGAGGAACTGAAAAAACTTCAAGAAACAATTTCTAATCTTCATCATGAAATATACAATAGACGTATCCCTGTTATTATTGCTTATGAAGGATGGGACGCTGCTGGTAAAGGTGGAAATATTAAAAGAGTTGTACAAAGAATGGATCCAAGAGGGTATGACGTTATTCCCATTGCTGCTCCTAACGATGTAGAAAAAAGTAAACACTATTTATGGAGGTTCTGGAAAGCTCTTCCTAGAAATGGTCATGTTTCTATTTTTGATAGAACTTGGTATGGTCGTGTTTTAGTAGAAAGAGTTGAAAAGTTTGCTACTAAATATGAGTGGAAAAGAGCTTACCAAGAGATTACTGATATGGAAACTCAGTGGGTTAATAACGGAGCTATTATTATTAAGTTTTGGTTACAAATATCTAAAGATGAACAACTGAAAAGATTTAAAGAAAGAGAGAATACTCCTGAAAAGCAATGGAAAATAACTGAAGAGGATTGGAGAAATCGTGAGAAATGGAAAGAGTATAAAGAGGCAGTAGAAGAGATGATCTCAAGAACTTCTACAGTTTCTAGTCCTTGGTATGTTGTTCCTGCTAACGATAAATACTACGCTAGAATTTTTGTTTTAAAAAAGATTATAAAAGAGATTGAAAAACGTCTATATCATATTTAGTTTAATAAAAATCTCCTATGATTAAATAACCATAGGAGATTTTTTTAATTACATTTTTCTAGCTTTAGCCACGCAACCTCTAATTGCTTCTATAACACTACTTCTCATTCCTCTTTCCTCTAATATACTTACAGCTTCTATTGTTGTCCCCCCCGGAGAACATACCATATCTTTTAGAGCCCCTGGGTGCATTCCTGTTTCTAAAACCATCTTAGCACTTCCTAAAACTGCTTGAGCTGCAAACTTATAAGCCATATCTCTTGGCATTCCCTCCATAACTGCTCCATCTGCTAAAGCTTCTATAAACATATAAACATATGCAGGTGAGCTTCCACTTACTCCAACTACTGCATCCATCATATATTCTGCTACCACCTGAGCTTTTCCTATAGAGTTTAAAAGATTACATACGTAGTCTAGCTCCTCTTTTGTAACTTTTTCATTAGCACAAACTGCTGTCATACCTTCACAAACCATAGCTGGTGTATTTGGCATAGTTCTTATAATTTTAACCTCTTTCCCAAAAGTTGCCTCTAAATTTTCTAAAGTTTGCCCAGGTGCTATTGTCACTATTGTTGTAGTTTCTTTTACAAAAGGTGATATCTCTTCTATAACCTCTTTATAAAATTGAGGTTTTACTGCTAAAAATACAATATCACATTTTTCTACAATCTCTTTATTTTTTTCAGTTATATTTATTCCATAACTTTTTTTTACCTTTTCTAATATTGACTTAAACTTATCTGAAGCAAATACATCCCCTTTTCCTATAATTCCAGAAGAAACTATCCCTTTAATTATTGCTTGAGACATATTTCCTGCCCCTATAAATCCTATCTTCACTTGCATCCTCCTCTATTTTAATTAAAAATCTGTTCTGTTCTATCTATTATTTCATCTTGTAGTGCTTTACTTAAATTTCTAAAATGATCACTATAACCAGCTACCCGAACTATTAAATCTTTATACTCCTCTGGATTTTCTTGAGCTTTTATTAAAGTTTCGCTATCTATAACATTAAATTGTATATGATGCCCATCCATACTAAAATATGTTTTTATTATATCTGCCATATGATTTAATCCTTCCTCTCCTTTAACTACATTTGGAAGAAACTTTTGATTTAGCAGTGTTCCACCAGTTTTTAGATGATCCATTTTTGCTGCTGATTTTAAAACTGCTGTTGGTCCATACATATCTGCACCTTTTTCTGGAGAGATTCCCTCTGAGACTGGTTTATGGGCTAGTCTTCCATTTGCACTTGCCATCATAACTTCACCAAAATACACATGACACGTTGTTGGTAACATATTTATAGCATATCTCCCTCCTTTTATATTTGGTCTATCTGTTACAACTGAGTTATAATATTCAAATATCTCCTTCATTACATCATCTGCATAATCATTATCATTTCCATATTTGGGAGTTTTATTTCTAACTAAATTTAATACCCTTCCATTTCCTTGGAAATTAGAATCTAAGGCACTCATTAACTCTTTCATTGTAAAGTTCTTTTTATCATATACATTATATTTTATAGATACTAAAGAGTCTGTTATTGTTCCAATTCCTACTCCTTGAATATAACTTGTATTGTAACGAGCTCCCCCTGCATTATAGTCTTTCCCTTTAACTATACAATCATTTGTTATAACTGATAAAAATGGAACTGGCATATATTTTGCATAGATTGCTTCTATTACATTGCTTCCCTTTATTTTTATATCTATAAAATATTTTACTTGTTTCTTATAAGCTTCAAAAAGCTCCTCATAACTTTTAAAATCTTCAGCATATCCTAATTTTAAACCCAGTTGCTTATTAGTAATTCTATCATATCCATTATTTAAAGTTAACTCTAAAATCTTTGGTAGATTGAAATATCCTGTAAGTATATATGCTTCATTTCCAAAAGCTCCAGTTTCAACACATCCACTAGCTCCTCCCCTTCGAGCATCAGCTAAAGTTTTTCCAGCATTTAATAGCTCTTGAACTATAGCTTCTGTATTATAAAAAGCTGGTTGTCCCCACCCTTTACGAGAAATTGCACAAGCTTCTTTTAAAAATCTAAGAGGTGTTTTTTTACTAATTTGCACATTTGAACTTGGTTGTAATAGTTTCATCTCATCCATACACTTTAAAATTAGATAACTTACATCATTTACTCCATCATGACCATCAGGAGTTATTCCCCCAGTGTTTATATTTACAAAATCTGTATATGTACTACTTTCTTTTAAAGTTATTCCAACTTTTGGAGGAGATGGTTGATTATTAAACTTTATCCATAAATTTTGTAAAAGTTCTAATGCCTTATCTTCATCTAATATTCCATTCTCACAATCATTTATATAAAACTCATTTAAATGTTGATCTAATCTTCCTGGACTAAATGCATCCCAAGGATTTAACTCTGTTGTTACTCCTATATGCACAAACCAATACATCTGTATCCCTTGCCAATAATTCTTTGGCTTATGTGCTGGAACAACTTCACAGTTTTTAGCAATTTGTAAAAGTTCCTCTTTTCTAACTGGATTTTTCTCATCCTCTGCAATTTTGTAAGCTAATTCAGCATAACGTTTTCCCAAAGCTATAATTGCATCACAGCAAATGCTCATAGCATTTAATTCTTGCTTTTTATCTAAAGCCTCTCTATCACTTAAAAAGTCTAACTCATCAATAGCTTTTTCAATTTTTTTCTTATAATCTAAGAATCCATATTTATATATTTGCTCTGAACCAACAGTGTGTCCTGGTCCTCTTTGCTCCATAAACTCTGTGAATATACCACTCTCATAGCACTCTTTCCACTCTTTATCCATAGCATTTAAAATTTTATTTCTAATAGATCTTTTTTCCCAATATGGAATTATCTCTTCCTCTTGGATTTTTAAATCTTCTTTTGTAACTTTAAAAGATATTAAATCTCGATTGTTCATAATATGCATATCATCTAAAGTATGGCAACAAAGCTCTGGAAAAGTTGGAGCTGATTGTGGACCTTTTCCTTTTTCTCCTACAATTAACTCCCCTTCATTTATACATATAGATTTATTTTCTATAAAATGTTTAAAAGCAAGGGCTCTCAATTCTGGAATAGATACTGTTCCTTCATATTTTTTATATGCCTCTGTTATAAGTTTTGCTCTTTCAATATAAATATGTGCTGCTGTTTCTAAACTCTGCTCTCTTAACTTTTGGATTCTTTTATTCATCCCTCTTTTCTCCATTTTCTCTACCCTCCTATTTTAACATCTAAAAATCCATCCCCTTTAAACATCTCTAAATATTTTTCCATCTCTCTTTGTGAAGGTGTAACAAAATTTTCTCCTAAATACTTTAAATCTAATTTTTCATATTTATTTGTACCTGCTTTATGATATGGGAGTAGATTTATCTTTTTTACATGGATATTATCTTTTAAAAATTTTATAATCTTTTCAATACTTTTTTCATCACTGTTTACACCAGAAATTAATGGTATTCTTATATATATATTCTTGTTATGATCACTTAAATACTTTAAATTAGAAAGTATTAGCTCGTTCCCTCTTCCCATATATTTTTTATGAACTTCATTATCTATTGTTTTTATGTCATATAAAAATGTATCTACATAATCTATTAGGACTTCATAATTTTTTTGAGAAGCATATCCGCAAGTATCTATAGCTACGTTATAACCTCTTTGTTTTAAATTTTTTAACAACTCTTTTAAATAATCTACATCTTGAGTCATTACCTCTCCCCCTGAAAGTGTTACTCCTCCTCCTGACTCTTCATAAAACATTTTGTCTTTATCAATCTCTTCTAATAACTCTTTAATAGAGTATTGCTTTCCAACTATCTCTCTTGCTCCATTTACACAATAATCTAAGCATGTCTCACAAAGCGTACACTCTTTTCTATCTGTTTTAGCTAAACTTTTTTCAATTTTTATACTATGTTGTGGACAAATATTTTCACACTCTTTACACCCTTTACACCTTTCATAGTTAAAAAGTAATTCTGGCGTATATTTTTGACTTTCTGGATTATGACACCACCAGCAATTTAAAAGACATCCTTTAAAAAATATTGTCGTTCTAATTCCATCACCATCATGTAGAGAATATTTTTGTATATTTATTACATAGGGTACTGTCATTTTTTTCAACTCCCTTTTAAAATACAAGCTATAACCACATTAACATTTAGCAATCCTTTTTTATGTTTTTCTTTTAGTTTTTGAACGTACCTTTCATATTACGCCTATTATAATTCTTAATTTTATTTTTTTCAACTCTTTTTTCATTCATATGAATTTTACATTCAATCTATAATAAAAAATTCCTTTTATAAAGGAATTAGAAAACTTTAAAAGATATTAATTTTCATTTAAATGAAACTCATTAAATGCTCAAAAAATCCCTCTAGAATTTTATTGGTTTTTATGATAACTTTAAATATAGAACATTATTTTTTAGTGAATCTGTTAACTAAAGATGAAAAATAGGTCCAATTCCTAAAAAAGGGATAAAGATTTTCGACTTGAAATATTTTTGTAAAAAAATGATATCACAAAAAGACATAGCTTGTCTATGCCTCAAAAAGAATATTCTTTTTCTTTGTTAAAATAGCAGTAGATTTTTTCTGCTGACTTCGCTATATTCTACGCCAGCAACTTTGGCAGGAGTAAGGTTACTCAATCCTTTATGCGGTGTAATGTAGTTGTAGAAGAAAAAGAAGCCTTCTAATAGTGCGTTTACACTTGTTTCGCACTTTAAACCGTGGGTTGTTCTATATTTATGTTTGAATCTTTTAAAAAAGGTTTCAATTAGGTTGTTAGTTACTTCGTCATACCATGATTGAACTTTAATATGTTTAGATTCTGAGAATACTATTTTTGTTGGAATATTGTAGCTAGGTAATCTATCAGATACTATTGATTTAGGTGCTCCAAATCGCTTTTTAACCTTATCAAACAGGTGGAAAGCAGAGGTTGCTTCTCTTGAAGTTGTAAGGTACCAATCAATAACGTATCTAGTTTCAGAGTCAATTAAAGTCCAGATGTAATATCTTTTACCTTTGATTTTAATTACAGTTTCATCAACGTGCCACTCATCAGATAGATTTAAATCTTGCGGAGTATGTTTAGAAACAATATCTTTAAATATGCCTGCAAAACCTTTGATCCATTTGTAAATGGAGACATGAGAGATTTTAATATTTTTACGATCTAAAAGGTATTGTGAAATAGCTCTTGTGGTAGCTGAATGAACAAAATACATATACAAAGCATCAATGACAACATTGATATTTGTTCGAAGTCTTTTGATATTAATTGTTTTAGATTTAAATTCAGAAGAAATACTATCAAAATTAGAAGTCTTTTTTACTGCAATATGAATATGATTACACTTTCTGGAATTGCATTTAAACCTAGAATAGTAAAGATAATCATGATGCAAATATGTTCCTGAATTACAAATAGGACATTTAGGATATGAACGCCTATTATCACCGAGTTTAGAATTAGCAGAGAATTGTCTAGCGCATTCTTTGCATTGGTATTTTTGATGTCCAAGATTATTTTTACCAAAACGATAAAGGTTTTTAGAGAAACAACGAGGACAAGAGATATTATTAATATACATAGTTAAAAACTGCTCCTTTCTTGGGGGGAATATTGGTTGGTCGAATAACTATTATACCTCAAAGGATTGGAACAGTTTCAATAAATTTTAAGTTAACAGAAACTTTTTAGTAACAAGGGGGTTTAATGAAAAAATATTCTAACAACATCGGTTCTTTAATAAAGGAACTTCGTAAAAAAAGAGAGATGACTTTAAAAGATTTAAGTAGCTCTTGCAATTTATCTGTTGGATTTTTATCCCAACTAGAAAGAGGAATGACTAGTATTGCAATTGATTCCCTTGAAATTATTGCTCACGCTTTAAGTGTAGAGCTAGATTTTTTCTTTGATTTTAAGAAAAAAGACAATAGCGCAAATCAAATAGTTCGAAGTTATAATCGAGATGCAGTTCCTATCACTGATAAAATTATTCAACACAATCTAAGTCCTGATATGAAAGCATTCAATCTATACCCAAGACTCATTGATATTATGCCTTTTACTGACAATACATCTTATGATCTACAACTTTATGCTCACGAAGGTGAAGAGTTTATTTTTGTTTTAGAAGGAGTTTTAACTTTAATTATTGAAGAGGAGGAGTTCACTCTTTATCCTGGAGACAGCACCACTTTTAATTCTAATAGACCACACAACTGGAAAAATGAAACAAACTGCATAACTAAAATTATATGCGTTCATAATCCAAATCCATTTAAAATAATATAATACAAAGAGAGAGTGATTACTTAATCACTCTCTCTCTTGCTTTTATAAACTTTTTATTACAATATAAACATCTGCTGCTTAAATTATCTGCCTCATCTTGAAATTGCTCTGAAAAATCACTATTAGGAACTTTTTTTCCGCATATTTTACAAAATTCATTTCGTCCTTCTTTTTGCTCAAAAATCAACTCAATATTTGTAGCTATATTTCTAAAAATTTCCTGAATTCTTTTAAAACTAAAGAAATTCAACATATTCACCACCTCTTAATTATTATAACTATTTTTCAAAAAATAAACAATATTCCTTTAATTTTTTCAAAGTTTTAAAGGATTTTTAGTTTTTTTCAGAACATACATTGTATAAATATATTATGAGAAGATTGAATCTTTTCTTAAAATGGAGGATGAGGATTTTTAACTATGAAAAAAGTCGTTGTTTTATTAAAAAATGGAAATGATTTAGATCTTATTTTAAAAAGTTACATTCATTTAAAAACACATTTTGGTTTTAAGATAGTTCCTATTTACATTAGAGATATTGCTTATAAAATTCCTATTAGTGAAACTGTTTTAAACTCTGGTGGAGCTGCAGAAATTTTAAATGAGATGGAAGATGACTTTGTGGCACAAGTTCACGAATCTTTTAAAAAATATAAAATTGAAACTGAACTGCTTGTTCAATCTGAAGTTGGAGTTGATGAAATAAAAACTCTTTTAAAAACAGCTGATCTACTTATGCTTGAACAGAGTATATATTTAAACGATCTATTTTTAGAGTTATTAAAAATAGCTTATAGACCTATTATTGTTTTAAGAAATAAACCTTTAAATTTTGAAAGTATTTCTATTGTATCAAATGATGGTATTAAAATTAATAAAAGTGTATATAACTTTTTAACTCTTTTCCCTAATTTAGATCTAGAAAGTATTCCTATACTAACATGGAATTGTGATTATGAAAAACACTATCTAGTTGACCTTATGAAAAACAAAGGACTGTCTAGTGATGTCATCAATTTCAATTCTAAAGATGATACTTTGAAAGATTTTTACTTTGCTTTAAATAAATCTAATCTGATTATTATGGGTAATTTAAGTCGTTCTTTTTTCTTTGAAAAAATAACAAATAGAACAGGACTTAATCTTTTAGAAAATCTAAACACCTCTCTTTTCATAGGATAGGTAAAAAAATGAGGCCACTTTTTTAGTTAGCCTCATTTTTTAATTTATGCTTCAATCTCTCTTTTTACTTTTATAGCCTCAACTACTTCATCATAATATTCTCCATTTAATCTATAATACTTCTTATAAATTACATATCCAAATATTGAAAGTAAAATTGGGAAAACTATCATTAAATATTTTATACCTATTACAGCTGAACCTGTTTGTGCTACATTTGGTACATATCCTACTAGTGATAATCCCATACCTATTAACCATCCACTTACAGCTGATGCTGATTTTACAAGAAGTGTCTGAACAGAGAAAATAACACTTTCATTTCTGCTTCCAAACTTAAACTCTCCATAGTCTACAACATCTGCTAACATTACTGTTGATATACCTAAAGTTAATCCTGATCCTAACTTTGCTACTATTCCTGCTATTGCAACTAAAGTTCCATTTGTTGGAGCTATATTTCCAAAAGCAAATAACATCAAAAATCCTACAACAGGAAGAGCACAAGCTAAGAAAAATACCTTTTTTCTTCCTATTTTTCTAGATAAAATAGGGAACATCATAAGTGATCCAATTTCTGCTAACCCTGAAAATCCTGTGAAAACTGAAAAAAGTTTTTCTACTCCAATTACATATTTGAAGTAATATATTGCAACTCCACCAGATATTTGAGCCATTAAGTTAAACATTAAAACAGTTCCTATTAACGCTACTAATTGATCATTTTTTAAAATTAGTTTAAAAGCTTCCTTTAAATTTATTTTTTCACTATTTTTACCACTTGTCACTTGCTCTTTTACATTTGTAACAGTTAATATCGTCGTTAAAATAAATACTGCTGCTATTCCTAGAGATAGTAATGAAAACCCTCTTCCTTCATTTCCTTTTCCTAAAAAAGCTATTAAAGGTAATCCGAAGCTACCAAGAGATAACCATGCTAAACTTGCAAATATTCTTGGTACTACTGCAATCTCCTCTCTTTCTTTTTTATCACTTGAAAGAGCAGGTATCATAGACCAAAATGGTATATCCATAACTGTATAAGTCATTCCCCAAAGTATATACATTATAGATATATAGATATATAAACTTTTTCCACTAAATGCCTCTGGCTTTGTAAACATACCTACAACTGTTATAGCATTTAGAATCGTTCCAATTAAAATCCAAGGTCTAAATTTTCCCCATTTACTTCTTGTGTTGTCTACAATCATTCCCATAGCAGGGTCATTTACTGCATCCCACATTCTAGCAACTAAAAATAAAGTTCCTACAAAAGCTGGAGCTAATCCTAAAACATCTGTAAAATAATACATTAAAAATATATACACAATTGCACAAGCATAATCTTTTCCTAAAGCACCTAAACCGTATGATAACTTCGTTTTTAAACTAACCATGATACTCCTCCTGTGAGCTTTTATTTAATCTCTTTTAATTTAAAAATTCTACTTTTAAAATCTTGTGTCTCTGAATCTTTTGAGAAATATCTTTCTGGTTGTGGGAAAACAATTCCTACATTCATCAGTTCATCTCCATAAGCTTCAAATTCATCGTTAATTAAATATTTTTTATCCTCTTCTAAACCTTTTAGTATCACTTTTTTATTATATCCTGGATTTGGTTCTGCTAATATTGTAAAGTGTCCAACTAAGGCTTCCCCTTTATTTTTATCCACTACCATCCAAGCTGCTGTATTTCCTTCAAAAGGACTCTCCAGTCTATAAAAATCTCCAAATTGTATAAGTTTTCTATTCTCTTTATAGAAGTCTAAATATTTTGTAACTTCTTTTTCTGTCAATTCATCAAACTTCAATAAATTTAATTCATATCCAAAGTTTCCAAACATTGCCACGTTATTTCTAGTTTTTAAACTAGTTTTTCTTGCTGTTTGATGATTTGGTATATCTGACACATGAGCTCCCATAGAGATTAATGGATACGCTAAAGACGTTCCATGTTGAATATTTAATCTTACAATTGCATCTGTATCATCACTTGTCCAAACTTGTGGCATATAGTGTAACATCCCTGCATCAAATCTTCCCCCTCCTGATGCACAAGATTCAAATAATATATGCGGAAACTTTGTTGTTAATTTTTCTAAAATTTCATATAATCCTAAAATATATTTATGCGGTAAATCTTGATATGTTATCTCTGTCATATTTCTATTCATATCCCACTTTACATAGCTTATTGGAGCTTCTGAAAATCTCTCTGATAAAATATCAACTATATAATCTCTTACCTCTTTTTTAGAAAGATCTAAAATATACTGATTTCTTCCCATTGATAATCTTCTATTTTTTACTCCTAAAACCCAATCAGGATGTTCTTCATAAAGTTTACTATTTTTACTTATCATCTCTGGTTCAAACCACAATCCAAATCTTATTCCCTTTTCTACAACTTTTTCTGCTAATCCTTTAATTCCATTTGGAAGTTTTTCTAAATTTGGAAACCAATCTCCTAAAGATGTCTTGTCATCATCTCTTTTTCCAAACCATCCATCATCTAAAACAAATAATTCAAAACCTAAATCTTTAGCCTTAGACGCCATTGCTACAATTTTCTCCTCGTTGAAATCAAAATATGTAGCTTCCCAGTTATTAACTAAAATAGGTCTTTCTTTATCTCTCCACTCCCCTCTTGCAACTCTTTCCTTAAAAAGTTTATGAAAAGTTTGACTTAAATCATTCATTCCCTTGTCACTATAAACTATTATTCCCTCAGGTGTTTGAAAACTCTCGCCCTCTTTTAGTTCCCATTTAAAATCAAATGGATTTATTCCCATAGTTACTCTTGTAGCATCAAAGTGATCCACTTCTACATGTGCTAAAAAGTTTCCTGAATAAACTAGTGCAAAACCTATGCTTTCACCAACCTCTTCAGTTGTTTCAGGTCTTTTTAAGATTATAAAAGGATTTTGGTGAGCACTACTAGCTCCTCTAGTACTATCTATATATTGACACCCAACTTCTAACTTTCTATTTTTTATAAACCTTTCTCTTGCCCAAGCTCCTGAAAGATGTATCATCTCATAGTTATAATCTGGTAGATCTAAAGCAAAACTCATAGCTCTATGTATATTTACACTTTCTTTTCCTAGATTTTCAAATCTTGCATTTCTAGTTATTACATCTCTTTCTTTGTATACTGTATAAGTTAAAAACAGTTTACAGTTTAATACTTTGTCCTCTAACTCAATCTCTAAAGTATCTCCCTCATCCTCTTTTTCCATATAAGTTGATGGAAGTCCAAGTAACTCTTTTTTTCCTTTATAAACTTTATAACTCTTATATACAAAATCTGTAACTCTACTGTTGTCACTAGCTTCTATTTCCAGTGCTGGTTTTCTGAAATCTGTAGTTCCATATGCAGGATATTCTTGCTTATAATATTCTAAAGAAAATCCCGGATCATCTTCATGATGAGCTATTATACCTATTCCTACTTCTGGTTGATTAAAAAGGTGTTTGAAACTCTCTCTATTTCTAATTTTTTTTCCAAAATATAAGTTCCCAAGTTGACCGTTCTTCATAACATTAAATACATAACTCACATTTGAGCTCTGTAAATGAAACTCTAAACTTTTTTCATTTATATATATCATTTTTCCTCCTAGTTAATCTAAATAGCTCTCTTTAATATATTCATCTAATCCTTTTATCAATGTTGTTTTCACAAAAGTTACTTTTGATTTTTCCTTCTCATCATTTACTAACAACTCTACAGCTGTTTTTGCTAAACTATTTATATCTGGAGCCACAGACATAATTCCAAGGGGTATTGTATTTCTTAGATTATCAAATCCCACAATTGGAATATTCTCTACTCCTTTTTCTTTTAAAATATTATTTACACAATAACTCATATTGTCATTTGCACAGAACACACCATCGAATTCTATATTTTTTTCTAATAACTCTTTTACTATTTCCACAGCCTTTTCATCAGAGTAATTTCCATTATAAATCATAGGAGCTATTCCATAACTTTCCATGGCTTTAACATAACCCTTTTCTCTTTCTTTTCCAGAAAGCTTATTTTTATCCCCTGATATATGTATAATTTTTTTTCTTCCTAAATTTATTAGATGCTCTGTGGCTTTTTTAGCTCCTTCACAATCCTCTGTATTTATATAATAAACATCTTTTTTTTGACACTTTGGATCTGAAAGATAATCAACTAAAACAATTGGAGAATAGGTTTTTATTATTCTTTGGATATTTTCTTCCCCCTCTTTAAATCCAATAAAAACTCCTCCTACAATATCTCTATTTACATATAAAGACTCTACTTTAGAAAAGCTATCATCATTAACTACATCAACTAACAGTTGGTAATCCAATTTTAAAGCTTCTTTTAAAACTCTATTTATAAAATCCAAATAATAACCAAAAGATAATCCGTTGTCTAGTATTTTACTTTTATCATTATTATCTCCATAGATAAAAAGTCCAATTGTTCTACTTTTTTTTCCTGCTAGAACTTGAGCACTAGAGTTTGGAATGTATCCTAACTCATTTATTACCTTCAATACTTTTTCTTTTGTTTCTAAGGGAACATTTGAATAGTTATTTATAACTCTTGATACTGTGCTCCTTGAAACTCCAGCTAGCTGAGCCACTTTTGTGCTATTTATCTTCATATTTTCTCCTAAACTTTGTTTTGTGAACGCGTGTTTATTATATTTATAAAACGATTATATTGTATTTAGAACATTTTTGCAATATTTTTTTGATTTTTAAAATCGAACTTATTTTACTCAAGTTAATTAAGTTTTTTCATTTTTTTCTTTTTTTAATAGAGGATTACTCATATTTTTTTGTAAATTTATAATAGAAATATTTATTTTAATGAGGTGGGATTACTATGGAAAATGTTTCAAATTTTAATAGGAAAAAAGTTATTGAATATTTAAAAATTGCTGTTGAATTAATTATTTTTTTAGTAGCTATGTTTTTTATTCATAAAGAATTGAAAAAATATAATATCCATGATTTAAAGAGTTCTATTGAAGCTATACCTTTTTGGGCAATTAGTTTGATTATATTCTTTGTTTGCTTAGATTATCTTATTTTAACTTGTTTTGATGTTTTAGCTTTTAAAAATGAGAACTACAGCTTACCTAAAAAAAATATTGGGTTTGTCTCCTTTGTTAGTTTTGCCTTTGCTAACTCTATAGGTTTATCTGGTTTAACAGCATCTGGACTTCGATTAAACCTATACTCAATTTTAGGAGTTCCATATAAAACAATAATGAATGTTGTTATCTTTTGCTACACTACATTTTGGCTTGGCCTTCTTTGGATTGGAGGTATTTTTTTAACTTTACTTCCTATATCTTTAGTTGACATCAAACTCCCTATAAAACTACCAATAACTACTACAACTCCCATTGGACTTATTCTTTTAATTGGAGCAATTGTTTTTACAGGAGTCCTTATAAAAAAACATAAAAACTCCAACGAGATTTTAATAAATAGAATACTTGTAGCTCTTGGTGATTGGGTCTCTTTAAGTTTTGTTTTATACTTTGCTTTGCCTCCTCATAACAGAATTGATTTTTTCCATTTTTTAGCAATTTTTATCATAGCTCAAATTTTGGGATTTTTAAGTAATGTTCCAGGGGGAATTGGTGTTTTTGATCTTATTTTTTTAACTCTTTTAGGTGGAGCATACTCCTCTGATAAAATAATAGGAGCCCTTCTTATCTATAGAATTGCTTACTTTTTTATACCTCTACTTGTGGCATTTACTATTTTTACTATTTATCATCTTTTTATTAGAAAAGATAATAATAAAATTACAGAGATTGAACAGGTAATTTTTTCTCAGTTTCCTAATTTTTTAACTATATTGACAAGTATATCAGGAGCTATTCTTATTTTTTCAGGGTTTTTCCCATTTAGCTCTAGAGCTCTTACAAAATTTGAAAATATTTTCCCTTTTTTAACTTTAGAAACTTCCCATTTTATAGGTGGAGCTGTTGGAGTTACTCTACTAGTTTTGGGATTTTATATTCAAAAAAGATTTGAGATAGCTTATTTCTTAAGCGTTTTTTTCATAGGATTTAGTATAATTTTATCTTTTATAAAAGATTTTAATCTTTTCTTTACTATTTTCTTTATTGTAATATTTTTAGGAATTCTTCCTTCTAAAAAATATTTTTATAGAAAATCTAATTTTCTCCATGAAAAAATCACTTTTAAATGGGCCATTATGATATCTTTAATTATTTTAATTGGAATATATATTGGAATTTTTTCATATAAAGAAACAGAGTTTTTTACAAAAGTTTCTTGGAAATTTTCAAATACACTTTTAGGTATTTTCTTTGCTATAGCTATTTTAGCTATTTTAAGTACTATTACTAATAGAAAATCTATAAATAAAAATCTTGAATCTGCAAACAGTGATATCACTGATACTTCTGAAACTAATCCAACAGATATAGATTTACAAACTTGTATTAAATTATCTAATAAGACCGATGCTTATCTATCTCTTTTAGGTGATAAAGAGATTATATTTGACGACAGCAAGAACTCATTTATTATGTTTGGAAAAAGTGGTCACTCTTTCATCGCTATGGGAGATCCTATTGGTGATAAAAAAACTTTTGGAAGTTGCATATGGAAGTTCTACAATCACTGTAAAGAAAATAAAAAAGAAACTGTTTTTTATGAAATCGGAAAAGAGTATTTAAATTACTACCTTGATGTAGGTCTTAGCTTTTTAAAAATTGGTGAGTTTGCTCAGGTTCATTTAGATACTTTCACTTTAGAAGGAAATGATGCTAAACCTCTCAGACATGCTACAAATAGAGTTGAAAAAGAGGGATACTCTTTTGAAGTGATCCCAGTTGAAAAAGTACCTGAAATTTTAGATGAATTAGAAAGTATCTCCAACGAATGGTTACAAGATAAAAATGCAAAAGAAAAAGGATTTTCTCTTGGAAAATTTACCAAAGATTATCTATTAAATTTTCCTGTTGGTGTTATAAAAAAAGATAGTAAAATATTAGCTTTTGGTAATATTTTAGAAACATTTAATAAAGAGGAGATCTCTCTTGATTTAATGCGATATCGTAACGAAGCTGTTCATGGAACAATGGATTATTTCTTTATATCTGTTATAAAATATGGACAGGAAAATGGATTTAAAAAATTTAATTTAGGAATGGCTCCTCTTGCTGGTATTGAAGATAACACAGCCTCTTTCTGGAACAAAGTAGAAAAAGCTATTTTTTCCCACGGAGAACATTTTTATAACTTTAAAGGACTTAGAGCTTTTAAAGATAAATTTAATCCTCAGTGGGAACCAAGATACATAGCTTACTCTGGTCCATTTAATTTACCTAATATATTAAAGGATATCACTCTTTTAATTTCAGGTGGAATTAGAGGACTTATATCTAAAAAATAAACTTAGGAGGTTTTTATGAAAAAAATATTTTTAGCTTTTATTTTATTAATCTCTAGCTTTGGTCTTTCTTCCTTTGCTAGTGGAGGTCCTTCTTATGGAGATGTTGAAGGATACTATGAAACAGTTTCTCTTGCTAAAGTTTTGGATATATTAAATGAGAATAAAGGTACCATATTAGATGTCCGTAATAATGACGAAGTGGAAAAAACAGGACTAATTAAAGGAGCAAAACATATTCCTTTAGATAATTTAGAAAATCGTTTAAATGAACTTGATAAGGATAAAACGTACATAACTTTTTGTAACACTGGAAATCGTTCTAAAAAAGCTGCTGAAATTTTAAATAAAAATGGTTTTAAAAATATCTACAATTCTCAAGAGGGAATGAGTACTTGGCCTTATAAAGATATGATAGAACCTGTTAAAAAATAAAAAAAATCTGAGCTTAACTTGCTCAGATTTTTTATTTTATCTTAACCAAATCATTCCACTTTCAAAAGATTTCCCTTGTTTTCTCACCATCTCAATCCAAATCATAGCTAAAGGTTCTAAGTATCTAGCAAAATGAATATCTCCTATTATCATAGGATCAAATCCCATTTCAAAAAGTAACTCTTCTACTTTTTTATTTGCAATCTTGTTATTTCCAGCTATCATCATTGTTAATTTTTTTTCATTTACACAAGGATCTATCAGTTTTTCCACTCCTAAAGTATTTAATGTTTTTACAATGTGAGAATCTCTTAAAATCTCTTGAATAACTTCGCCATTAGATGTGTATCTTCCTCTTGTTAAAACAAAATCTTCTCCAATAGGATTTGTTAAATCTATAAAAATCTTACCCTCAGGATTTTTTATTCCAGTTACAGCTTTTTCCACTTTATTTCCTGGAACAGCAATAACTATAATTTCATTATCCTCTGCTATATCTTTGCTATCTACATATTCAATATAATGTTTTTTTTCAAATTCATCTTTTAAACTCTTTACTCCAATCTGCACAGGATGTCCTAACTTATGAAAAACCTCTGCTAAAGCATTTCCTACAACTCCATTTCCTAAGATTCCTATATTCATACTTTCCTCCTTAAATGCAATATTCTTAATACTTTTTTCGAAATATTTTTTTTAAATCCTTTTAATTTTTAATATTAAAAGGATTTTCTACATTTTATTAGAAAACTAACTTAGGAGGTGTTTTATTATGTTTAAAATTGAAAATCACTATAATTTAAAAGGTATGGTTGCTATCATTACTGGAGCTGGGGCTGGAATTGGAAAAGCTTCTGCCCTTATGCTAGCTAGAGCTGGAGCTAATATAGTTTGTGCTGATCTTAATCAAGTTGAAGCTGATAATACAGCTATTGAAGCAAGAGGTGAAGGTGTTAAAGCTTTTGGAATAAAATGTGATGTTACATCTATCACTGATTTAGAGGATGTGGTTAAGGCTGCTGTTAAGGAGTTTGGAAAAATAAACATTTTAGTTAATAACGCTGGTGGTGGCGGAGGTGGAAAGGAAAAGTTTTTAGAGCTAACACCTGAATATCTTCAAAAAATATATAATCTTAATGTTTTTAGTATTTTTAATTTATCTAGACTTTGCGCTCCACATATGATTGCAAGTGAATATGGTTCAATTGTTAATATTAGTTCTATGTCTAGTTTAATGCAAAGTCACAATATGAGCGTATATGGAAGCTCTAAAGCTGCTGTTAATCAACTAACTAAATATATGGCTGTTGATCTAGGTCCAATTATTAGAGTTAATGCTATTGCTCCTGGAGCTATCAAAACTCACGCTCTAGCTACAGTTTTAACTCCTGAATTAGAGACTATCATGCTTAAAAAAACTCCTATGAAAGTTTTAGGAGAAGCTGATGATATTGCTATGGCAGTATTTTTCTTAGCATCCCCTCTTTCTAAATGGATAACAGGACAGATTCTTCCTGTAAATGGTGGAGGAGAACAAGATTTAGAAGGATAAACTTTTTTAATAGATAGGGGTGGATCTTATGCTTACTTTTGAACACTATATTATGGATTCTTTTAAAATTTTATTACATTGGCTAGCATTTTTCTTTACAGTATTATCTATTGGTGTTATTTGTTTCGGGTTTTTAAAAAGCACTATAATTTTATTTACAAATAAAGAAAATTTAAGCTTTAATAAAATAATGAGAGAAACTTTTGATAAATATATTTTAGTAGGTCTTCAATTTTTGATCATTGCAGACATTGTAGATACTATTATTTTAAGAGATTTACAAAACATTGTACTAGTTCTTCTAATTGTTATTATAAGAACTATAATGAGTTGGGAAATCGAAAAACATAAATAAACTAAAAGACCTCAGACTTTAAAAAGTCTGAGGTCTTTATTTTTAGAACATATCTAATTCCATCTCTTTTGAGATATCCTTCATTATTCCCATTCCAGCAACACTATTTCCCTCTTTATCTAAAGATGGACCAAATACTGCTATACCTATTTTTTTGCTAGATACTGGAGAGATTATCCCTCCGCCAACTCCTGATTTTCCTGGAATTCCTATATTATCTAAGTATTCACCACTTTGATCATACATTCCACATGTTGCAATCAGCCCATTTACTATCTGTGCATATTTTTTGGGAATAACTCTCTCTCCTGTAGATAAAATTCCACCACTTGCAAAGAATCTTGCAATTTTAGCTAAACTCTCTGTTGTTACATATATTGAACACTGTTTAAAGTAAACATCTAGAATCTCTTCTACATTACCTTTTAAAACACCCTGTCCTTTCATATAATAAGCTAACCCTCTATTTGTATCTCCAGTTTCTTTTTCACTTAAATAGATATCTGTGGCTAATTCTAAAGTTTCATCTTCACTTATCTTTTTCATAAAGCTTAGAATTCTATTAAATTTCTCTTCTGGAGTACTACCTTTTATTAAAGAAGCTGTCATAATAGCTCCTGCATTAATAAATGGATTTCTTGGCAAGTGATCAGGTTCTGTTTCTATTTTTTTTATTGAGTTAAAGGCATCTCCTGAAGGTTCCTTATGAACATGTTTAAAAACCTCTTCCTCTCCATTATCCAATAAAGCAAGAGTTAAAACAACTGTTTTAGATATACTTTCTATAGCAAATCTAATCTTTGTATCTCCTGCTGACAACATCGTTCCATCTGGAAATGCAATAACAACACCTAAGTAATTTTTATCTACCTTAGCCAGTTCTGGAATATATGTTGCTACAGTACCTTGAGATATCACTTTTTTATTATTTTCTACTATTTTATTTAATATATCTTGAGTCATTTCCTGCCTCCAAATTTAAAAAACTTTACTTTTGTTCTTTTTCTTCATTAGAATCTGTTTTATTTTCTACTTGTTTTGCATCATCAACTTTTTTTGGTTCATCATCTTGTTGCATAACATCATCTGGATGCGGAGTAATATGGAACTCACCTCTTGCTTTTGGATGTCCAAAGAAGTGGTGCTCTGGAGCATTGTCAACTGTTATTCTAGTAGGCTCTATTGCTACAGCATTCTTCTTATCTCTAAACTCATATATTATGAATGGAAGAACTAAAACAACTATAAATCCTATTGTTAGAATAGTCTCATACTCTCCTGTATTTCCACCAGGTATATTATCTGGAGGGAAGAAAGATATAACAAATGCAAGTAATGATGTTAAAAATCCTATTGCTCCTACGATACATTTAAATACAACTCCACCTGGAATTTGATATCCTGCTTGAGCATCTGTAGGTTTTCTTTTTAAAACTAATGTTAAATAACCTATAAATAATAGGAAATAAGTCATTAAATAGATAACAACTGTTAAAGACATAGCAGTCATGAAGGACATGTTATTTCCTCCACCACCAATTGTTAATACAATTGCCCATATAGTAACAACTACACCTTGGAACATTACTAAAGGAACTGGAACGTCATGTTTATTAACTTTTTTAAATATTGGAGGTAAAATTCCTCTTTGTGCCGCTACATACATAGCTCTTGAAGGTCCTACTATCCAAGCACTTACCTCACCTAAAACACCTAAAGCTATAAACGCTGCTATTATTCTAACTATCCAATGTAAATTACTACCGTAATGTGTTACCAATATATCAAATGTTTGGTTTACTCCAGAACTTAAGTTTAATTCATTTAAAGGAATAACTGTTGCTATTGATAAACCTCCAGCTGAACTTATCATAATTGCAACTATAACTAAAATAAAAATTGCAAAAGGATATTGTTTCTTAGGATTTTCCATCTCATTAGCATGAGATGCTGATGCCTCAACTCCCATATAACTTAAAATAAACGAAACTAATATTACTAAAGAGTTAACTTTTGTAAAATCAGGGAAAAACGCATCCCAACTAACTTCCATATGTATTGGGTTTCCACCAATTATATAAGCTAAAGCCAATCCGATTAATACTATAGCTGGTATAACAATACCAAAAATAAATCCAGTTCTTGCTATTTTAGCTGTGTATTTTGTTCCTCCCAATTGAGAGAATGTTAGCAGCCAAAATACAATTAATATTGATATTAATTTTAAATGTGGATTTACATTTAAAGCTGGCCAATCTAAAACATAAGAGATTGAACCATTTATAAAGTATAACATTGTTATATATCCTACAGTTATTTGGAAAAACTGATAGAATACTGCCGCAAATCCCCAACGTTCACCTAAGGAATTAGAAACCCATGTTAAAACTCCTCCTGTTTCCCATCCTGGAATTGTTGCCATTTCAGCTGCGCAAAGAGCTACTGGAATAAACCAAAACAAACCACCAAAAAGTAAAAAGAATAACAAAGAAAATCCAGATGTTGCAAAACTTGGATATTCATAAACAGCCATAACCATTGAAGCTGTTATTGTGAAAAATCCAAATAATGTCAACTGTTTTTTTGTTGCACTAGTATTAGCATCCATAATTGAATCCTCCTATAAATTTTTTTATTGTTACCCTATTGTTCATCTTTAGAAGAACATTTCCTTCTGAAAAATTATAACTTTTTTATTTTAATCTCTTGTTACTAATTTTCCTGTGCTAAGGATCTTAGTGAATCATAAAACTTTTCAATGTCTCTTTTTTTGGTAGGAATCCCTATTATGTCATTTTTTTGTACTTCAGTTGTTTCATCTATTTTAATCAACTCTCCTTTTCTTTCTATTGAACCTATTTTTAAATTTCCAGGTAAATCTATCTGGTTCAACTGTTCACCGATTAAATAAGATTCACTTCCCACTTCAAAAACCATTTCTACAACTTCATCATTATCATCTTTTTCTATTAAAGGTTTATATAAAAGATCATATATTGGTTCAATTCCCATTAGATTACTCACTGTATACGCCAATCCAACAACAATAACCATACTTGGAAGAAGACTGAAATCCCATGTCATCTCCAATATCAATATAATTCCTGTAGCTGGAGATCTTACAACTACAACAAAAGCTGAAGCCATACCTAAAAATATAAAAACTCCTAAATTACCAACATCTATAATATTAAAATATAGAAGTATTAATCCAAATAATTTTCCTGATAATCCTCCAATTACCAAAAGAGGTAAAAAAATACCTCCAGGAAATCCTGTAGAATAAGATAATGTTGTAAATAATAACTTTAAAATTATAAAAAATATTAAAGCTACTATAGATAAGTCATTAACCATTCCCTCTCTTATTAAAAAACTTTCTCCTCCAGCTGTTAAATCCTTATAGAAAACTCCAATTATAACAACCATCAATGTATAAAAAAATATTTTAATATATTTTGAAATTTTTATTTTTCCATTTAATTTTTGAAAATAAATCAAAAGAAAAGAAAAACTTTTACCTACAAAACTCATAAAAATTGCAAATGCTATACATATATAAAAATATTCAAAATAATTTAAATTTTCTGGATAATTAATAGCTATATTTAAATAATCATTTTTTACAAAAAATTTAGCGGCCATATAACCTGAAACTATTGAACCTAAAAACGAAAAAATTGTTAATCTTGAATTAAAATATTTCTGTAACTCTTCAGCTATAAAAATTGCAGAAGCAAGAGGTGCTGTAAAAGCTGAAGATAACCCAGCTCCCGCTCCACTCATTATCAAATATTTTCTCTCTACTCTATCAACTTTAAATACTTGAGACACTGTCTCTCCAATAAGAGCTCCCATTTGGACTGAAGGTCCTTCTCTTCCAAGGGAAAATCCAGCAGATATACCTGAAACTCCTCCTAAGAATTTTAAAACTATACCTTTTATTGGATTTTTTACTTTTATTCTTCCATATATTTGTGCTCTTGCTTGAGGAATACCACTTCCTGTTATTACCGGCATCTCTTCAACCATTTTACTTATAAGTACACCAATTATATATATCCCTAAAAAACCTAAAACTAAATAGTAAATTGGATTATTTAAATTAAAAATAAAATCCCTTATATAAATCGATTTTTCTATTAGCCATCTATAGGGTATGGTTACAAGTCCAGTCACAAATCCCGTTAAAATAGCTAGTATATAAACTTTTAAAATTCCCATAATAAAACTCCTTTTATAAATTTTCGTTTGCTTTCTTTTTTACTATATAATAATAAATTTGAGAGAACGTTGAAACTGTAAGAATTCCAATGGCTATTGACCCTGAAATAATAAAAGTTTCAATTCCCTTGCCTACAGCTCCTGAAATATTATCCTGAACTATGTAATACATAGTATAATAGATTCCACCTCCTGGAACTAAGGGGATCATACTTGGGTATAAAAATGAAACAGTGGGTACTTTTAATCTTCTCGATAAAATTTCTGAATAAATAGTTATTGTAGATGATGCCGCTGTGTATGAAATAAAATATGTAAATCCTCTTGCACTCAACAAGCTATATACCAACCAACCAATTCCTGCTCCAAAACTACCATATAAATTTTTCTTCCCTCGAACATTAAATATTATTCCAAATCCATATGTTGCAACAATTGATGCTATAACTTGGACTATTATAGTACTCACAATAGACCTCCTAATGTTTTTATTATAGATAAGGTTATTCCTGATCCTATAGCTAAGGCTGTTCCCACCATAAAAGCTTCCACTCCTCTGGCAATTCCAGAAACCAAATCTCCTGTTATTAAGTCACGAATTGAATTTGTAAAAGCAATTCCTGGTACAAGTAACATTAATGTTGAAATTATAGTTACTGAAATTTCAGGTATTATTCCTAATAAAAAACAGATATATGCTGAAAATGAGCAAGCCATTCCTCCAACTAAGTTTAAAAAGAATTTATTTATCATTAATTTAGCTGAAAAATATCCTAAAAAAGACACTGATATCGCCCCAATTATAGAAGCTATACAACTACCTCTATCTCCACCAAAATAATACGCAAAAGCTCCTGCTGCTATACAGTTTCCTATTAAAACATAGAAAAATCTATAAGGTTTTTCATCATCTATCTCTTTAACTTTTTCTAAAAACTCTTTAAATTTGTAGCTCTCTATATCCCTTACTAAAGAACTTAATTTAGATATCTTTTCTACATTTATAGTTCTCATTCTAATTTTTTCTATATTTGTAAAAAATCTTCTCTCTCTTCCTCTTATAGTTGTTAAAATACTCGATAGCACAGCAAAAGAGTTAGATTCAAGTCCATAGTGATTACAGATCTTATCAACCATATCTTCAGCTCTGTAAGTTTCTCCTCCTGATTCTAATATCAACTTCCCCACATAACTTGCTAAATATAAAATGTCATTTTCATTAATGACAGTTAAATCCTCTCTTAGATTATCCATATCTATCACCCAATTATATTTTACTTAAATATTCCGCTATCTATGTTCTTTTCCTTGAAATTTTATATCTTTTTAAATTTTATTAGTTTTTTTATCAAATAAAAAAGAAATTTCTTAAATAGAATGAATAATTTAAATAAATTGTTATTTTATACTTAGGAGGTTTGTATTATGTTTGGAAGTTTTGATAAAACACCCAAAGAACTCGGCTACAGAATGCCTGGAGAATGGGAAAAAAGAAGACGTACTTTTATGCAGTGGCCCGTTAGAGATGGAAAAAATGGTGGCACTTCTATTTGGCCAAATGGAGTTGATGCTGCTAAAGTAGGTTACGCCCATGTTGCTAAAACAATCGCTGAATTCGAAGAGTTAGTTATGATTGCTCCTGCTGAACTTTTAAATGAAGTTAAAGAGATGTGTGGAGAAAAAGTAAAGGTTTTATCTCTTCCCATTGATGATTCTTGGGTTAGAGATAATGGCCCTACTTTTTTATTAAATGATAAGCAAGAAGTTGCTGGTGTTAAATGGCGATTTAATTCTTATGGTGAAAAATATCAACCTCATTATAACGATGGAAAAGTTCCTTATCACTTAGGTATTTTTTATGATACACCTATTTTTACTTCACCGTTATCTTTAGAAGGTGGTGGAATTCATTCTGATGGTCAAGGAACTATTTTAACTACAGAATCAGCAATAATCACTCAATCTAGAAACCCTAATTTCACAAAAGAACAGATTACAACTCTTCTAAAAGAATACTTAGGTGCAGAGCAAATTATTTGGTTAAAATCTGGATTATATGGCGACTTAACTGATGGACATGTTGACAATACTGCTTGTTTTGTAAAGCCAGGTGTCATAATGATTCAAGCTTGTTATGATAAACACGATCCTGATTATGAAATTTTTCAAGAAAATATGAAAACTTTAAAAGAGTTTAAAGATAGATCTAGTGGAATGCCTTTTGAAATTATTGAAATTGAAAAACCTCCTATTAGATATTATGATGGGCAGCTTTTAACACTAAGCTATATTAACTATCTTCCTGTAACAGGAGCAGTTATTGTTCCTATATTTGGAGGAGATGCTAAAGAAACTGATAAAAAAGCATTAGAATTAATTCAAAAAGTTTACCCAGATAGAAAAGTGGTTCCTGTTGATGGAATGCCTATTATTCTTGGTGGTGGTTGTGTTCACTGTATCACTCAACAAATGCCATATGGAAAAAGCTTTTAATAACAAGGAGGATTAAAATGAAAAAAGTAAAAGTAGCAGCAATACAAATGTCTTTTGGATGGGATGTTGATGAAAATATAAAAAAAGCTGAAAAGCAAGTTAGAGCAGCAGCTGCAGAAGGTGCTCAAATAATATTACTTTCTGAACTTTTTGAAAGAGTTTATTTTTGTGCAAAAGAAAAAGCTGAATACATGCAGTTTGCTACAGAGTTAGAGTTAGATACTGCAGTTAATCATTTTAAAAAAGTTGCAAAGGAGTTACAAGTTGTTCTTCCAATAAGTTTTTATGAAAGAAAACATGGTGCAAGATATAACTCTATTGCTATAATAGATGCTGATGGAGAAATTCTAGGTATTTATAGAAAAAGTCATATACCACATGATGTAAGTGGATACCAAGAGAAATTCTATTTTAATATTGGAGATACTGGATTTAAAGTTTGGGAAACTAAATATGCTAAAATAGGAGTTGCTATATGCTGGGATCAGTGGTTCCCTGAATCTGCAAGATGCATGGCATTAATGGGTGCTGAAATTTTATTCTATCCAACAGCTATTGGATCAGAACCAAGTGACCCTACTATGGATACAAAAGATCACTGGCAAAGAGTTATGCAAGGTCATGCTGGAGCTAATTTAACACCATTAGTATGTGCTAACAGAACTGGACAAGAATATGTTGATGAAGTGGGAGTTAAATTCTATGGTTCATCATTTATTGCAGATCATACTGGTGCTAAAATTTCAGAAATGGATAGAGATTCAGAAGGATTTGCTATAGCTGAACTAGATTTAAAAGCAATTGATGATTACAGATCTTTCTGGGGATTATTTAGAGATAGAAGACCAGATCTATATGACGCTATTTTAACTCTTGATGGCGAACATAAATTTAAATAAATAAAAAAGGATGTAGTTGAAGAATTACATCCTTTTTTTATTGTTGTTTTTCCATTTGTTTTTTTGCATAAGTTATATATAGTACAGCTCCAATAACAAGTCCAATCACTATAAAAAATAGATTCTCATAAGATGAATGACTTAATAACCATATTGAAAGAACTATTGCAATTATAGGAACAATAGGTCCTAATGGTATTTTATACAGAGCTTTTAATTTTCTTTTTCTAAAAACAAGAACAGATCCAGCAGTTGATATAAATTCAATTAAACGTGCTATAACTGTAAGACTAGCTAAAAAAATAAAATTTCCATACAAAGCTAAACTTATTGTTATTGCTGTTGTTAATAAAATTGCAAATCCTGCCGTTCCAAATCTTCCCTTTTTATTAAATAATTCAGGAACATATTTACTATCTGCTAAAGCTTGAATTGATCTTGGAGCAATAAAAGAAAGTGCTATAGTTATTCCACCTATTGAAACTAACGTTGCAATTGTAATAAAAAGAAAACCTGAGCTTCCAAATACTGCTGCTGTTGCTGATGCTATTGGAACAGATGTCATTCCTAATTTAGGACCTAATAGTCCAATACAAACTATCATAACTAATAAATAAAAAATTGAACAGAATACCATAACCCAAATTATTGCTTTTGGTAAATTCTTAGTTGGATTTTCCATATCCTCTGCTGCTACAGCTAGTAAGTCAAATCCTGTAAAAGCATAAAATATAACCAATGTAGCCACTCCTAAATTTCCAGTAGAAAGTCCTAACTCTATTTTGGGAATCAGTGGCATAAAATCTGATCCCTTTATAAAAAATATTCCTACAAAAACAAAAAGTAACAGTGGTAATAATTTGCTAACTGTTATTAAATTATTTAATATTTTTGAAAACTTAACTCCTAAATAATTTAACACACCTAAGAAAACTCCAATAGCTATAACGAAAACCTTATTGTAATAAGGATCAACAGCTAGGGGGTATACTCCCCCTAAAGCTGTTAAAAACCCTTGAATTTCTGCTGACCAGCTTACAATTCCTATAAACCATGCAAAAATTCCTATTTCAAATCCCACAAAATTTCCATAAGCTTCCTTAGCATAAACAAATGACGATCCATTTTTATCAAATATACTTGCTGTTTCAGCAAAACAAAGAGCTAAAAATAGTGCTAAAATAGCATTTATTAAAATTACTATTAAACTAGCTAATCCTACATCTGCATAAGCTTTATTGGGTAAAAGAAATATTCCTGATCCAATTATTGAATTTATTCCTAAAAAGAAAATACTCCAAAAGCCAAGTTTATTACTTGTTAACTCTTCCATAAGTACACCTCTTTTTTAAGCTATTTTTTCAATAATCTTTTTTCTGTATGAGTATAACCAGCTACATGGTCCTCAGTTTTTTCAATCTCTTTTTTCACTGTCATATGTTTATCTAAATAATCTATTGATTCTTTCATATCTTGAAGTAGTAATGAAATTTGTTCCATACTTTGGTCAGCTCTTGCTAAAACTCTCATCAGTGTTACATTTTCTAAATTTTTTGGTAATGGATAAGCTGGTAATTGCCATCCGTAATATCTTAATCTATCTGATAGATCATACTCTGTCCATGCTCTTTTTGGATCATCTTTTAACATCCAAGAAACAATAGGAATATTTTCTCCATTATTTAATATTTTAAATATTCCTAATTTTTCTAGTCCTTTTACTAAGAATAACCCTACATCTCTTGATTTTTCATGTACAGCTTTATATCCTTCTTTACCCCATCTTACAAAGTTGTAATATTGAGCCCATATTTGGCTTCCTGGTCTTGAGAAGTTTATTTGGAATGTTGGTTCAAAAGCTCCTAAATATGCTACTTTAAATAGTAACTCCTCAGGTAAATACTGTTTATCTCTCCACATTACCCATCCTAGACCTGGATAAACTAATCCAAACTTATGTCCTGATGTACTTATTGAAACTACATTTTTTAATCTGAAATCCCAAGGTAATTCTGGATTTACAAATGGTAAATATAGACCTCCTGAAGCTGCATCTACGTGAATTGGCACTGATAATTTAGCTGTTTTATTATACTCTTCTAACTCTTTATCAAGAGCAACTATATCATCAAATGTTCCTGTGTATGTTATACCCATTATTGGTACTATTCCTATTGTATACTCATCACAAGCTGCTACTGCATCTTTTGGATCAAGATATAACTCATCTAAAGATTTCATAGGAATCTCTCTTAATTCTACATCCCAATATACGCAAAACTTTTCCCAAACTACTTGGAATCCTGAACTTACTACTAAATTTGGCTTTTTAGCGTTTATATCTATTCCTAAAGCTGCCGCTCTTTTTCTCCATCTAAACTTCATTGCCATTCCACCTAGCATACATGCTTCTGATGAACCAACTGTGGAAGTTCCCATGTATTCTTCATCAGCTGGAGCATGCCATAAATCTGCAATAATATTAACACATCTTTTTTCCACTTCTGTTGTTTGTGGATATTCAGCTTTATCTATTGCATTTGTAGCAATTGCATCTATCATAACTTGCTTTGCTTCTGGTTCCATATATGTTTGAACAAATGTTGCTAAGTTATATCTTGGATTTCCATCATGCATCATTTCATCTGCTATTAATCTATATGCTATATCTGGATTAATAGCCTTATCATTCATTTTTTCTCTTGGTAACACATGAGCTGATTCATAACTTCCAAATAATGGTGTTGTTGAACTGTCAGGAGCAAATTGATATTCATTTTCTTTTTCTTCTCCAACTTTTCTTTTGTGTAACATAAAAACCTCCTATTTTAATTTATTTTCTATGCTCAATTATTCTTCTTATTTATTGAAATTCCTTTATAAAAAATTTTTTTCTTGTTTTTTTTAAAAAAATAAAGTATATAGGTAATAACTAGCAACTATTCTATTTTCAAAAGGAGTGATTTTAATGATAAAAAAATGGTTACCCTTATCTTTTTCCGCCCTTCTAATTTGCGGATCAATAACCTCTTTTGCAGCTGAAACAAAAGTATATCAAGGTTTAGGACATTCAACAAACTTTAGAGTTGGTCCTGGTAAAGATAGCGAGGGACAACAAGTTTATAGCTTTAACTATGTAGATGCTGCTGTACTTTTTGATGCTGATGGAAAAATTATAAATGCTGTAGTCGATGCTTTAGAAGTTAGCTCACCTAATTATGATGGTGAAAGTATGCCACATTTTTCAGGTTGGCCTGGAACTGAAGGGTATAACTTAACTGATCATAAAACAAAAAAAGTTGTAGGTAAAACTGAAAATACTCCTGCTAATGCAACTAATGAAGTTGATAATTGGAAAACTAAAAGAGAGCGTGGAGCTACCTATGGGATGAATCCTAAAAATGAATGGGATGAACAAATGGATTTTTTCCAAGAAAAATTCAAGGGAAAAACAGTTGATGAATTAGAAATCATTTTCACAAAATTATATTCAGACGTTAATGGTAGACCTCTAAAAGAAAATAGTAGAAATGAAAAAGATAAAGAAAAATATAGTAAATTAACTGAAGCTGAGAAAAAAGAAGTTGCTGATATCACTGCTGGAGCTACAATGAGTTTAAGAGACAGTCATGGGGATATTTTAGGTGCACTAAAAAATGCATATGAAAATCGTGTTGAAGTAACTATTCCAACTAAATAACACTAAAAATTACTGAAACTTTTCACAAAGTTTCAGTTTTTATTTTATTGACATTGCTTTTTTAGTGTGCTAAATTAATTGTATAGAGTATTTTTTAAACTTATTGTGTACACTATTTGATCGGAATAATTATTTTTTAAGGAGATTTTAAAATGAAAAAAATTGTTGTTGTTGGAAGCATTAACATGGATTTAGTTACAATTTGTGAAAGAGCACCTCGTGGTGGTGAAACTCTTTTAGGTAAAAAGTTCATGCAAATCCCTGGTGGAAAAGGAGCTAACCAAGCTGTTGCTATGGGGAAGATGAAATCTCCAGTTTCTATGCTAGGAAAAATAGGAAAAGAGGGTATGGGAGATATTCTTTTAGATTCTATGAAAAAAGATGGAGTTGATGTTTCTAATATAGAATATTGTGATGAAGCTACGGGTATTGCTAAAATCATAGTAGAAGATAACGGACAAAATAGAATTATTGTTGTTCCAGGAGCTAACTACCAAGTGGATAACTCTTATATAGATAGACATTTAGATACTATTAAAAACTGTGATATTCTTGTTACTCAACTTGAAATCCCTATGGAAACAGTTAAATATTCATTAAAGAAAGCTAAAGAGCTTGGAAAAATAACTATTTTAAATCCTGCTCCTGCTAATAAATTAGATGAAGAGATTATCTCAAATTCTGATTACATAATTCCTAATGAAACAGAGTTAGAGATTTTATCTGGAATACCTGTTACTGATGAGGAAAGCGTAATAAATGCTGCTAACATCCTTTTAGACAAAGGTGTTAAAGGACTTATCGTTACTTTAGGAAGTAAAGGATGTATGTTTATAAGTAAAACAGAGAGAAGATCATTCCCTGCTTATAAAGTTAAAGCTATTGATACAACTGCTGCTGGAGATAGTTTCATTGGTGGTTTTGTAAATGGACTTGCTTCTGGTCTAACTTTTGAAGAAGCTATAGATAGAGGAACTAAAGTTGCTGCTATATCTGTTACTAGAATTGGTGCTCAAACTTCGATACCAACTCTTGAAGAAGTATTAAATTTTAAAGGAGAATAGATTATGAAAAAAGGAAAACTTTTAAATAGTGAACTTTCTTATGAGATTGCTAAAATAGGTCATACATCTCATATTACACTTTGTGATGCTGGACTTCCATTTCCAAAAGGTGTAAAAAGAATAGATTTAGCTATTGAAGCTGGATACCCTAGCTTTATAAAAACTTTAGATGCAATTTTAAGTGAAATGATGGTTGAAGAGATTGTTTTAGCCTCTGAAATTAAAACTATTAATCCTAAAGTTTACAACGAAATTTTAGAAACTTTCCAAAAAAATGGAATGAACCCTAAAATTGTTGAGGTTTCTCATACAGAGTTTAAAGAGATTACAAAAGAAAGTGAAGCAATTGTTAGAACTGGAGAGTGTACTCCATATGCAAATATTATTTTAAAGTCAGGAGTAGTTTTCTAAATGAATAAAGAGATTGTTTTACAAATGAAAGATATCTGTAAATCTTTCCCAGGTGTAAAAGCCCTAGACGGTGCTTGTTTAAACGCTTATAAAGGAAGAGTTATGGCTTTGATGGGAGAAAACGGTGCTGGAAAATCAACACTTATGAAAATAATGACTGGTATCTACAGTAAAGATTCAGGAACTGTTTTCTATCATGGACATGAAGTTACTTTTAAAGGAACTAAAGATTCTCAAGAAGCTGGTATTGCTATTATTCACCAAGAGTTAAATCTAATTCAACATATGAGTATAACTGAGAATATATTTTTAGGAAGAGAACTTACAAACAGTTTTGGAAAAATAGATTGGAATCTTATGCATAGAGAAGCTAGATCTATTTTAGATCTTCTTAATGTTGAAGACAGTGAAAAAACTTTAATAAAAGATTTAACAATAGGTAAGATGCAAATGGTTGAAATTGCCAAAGCTCTTTCACAAAACGCTAAACTTATTGTTATGGATGAACCTACAGATGCATTAACTGATAAGGAAACTGAAAGTCTTTTCAAGGTTATTAGAGAGCTTACATCAGAAGGGAAAAGTATTATTTACATATCTCATAGATTAAAAGAGATTCCTGCTATTTGTGATGATATAACTGTTTTAAGAGATGGTAAGTTTATCTCTGAAGCTGAAGTTAAAGATATTGATGAAAACTATATTATTGAAAAAATGGTTGGAAGAACTTTAAGTGAGCAGTTCCCAAATGTTTCTGTAACTCCTGGAGCTGAGGTTTTAAAAGTTGAAAACCTTTGTGGTAAATATGTTAAAGATGCCTCTTTCACTTTGAAAAAGGGAGAGATTTTAGGTATTGCTGGTCTTATGGGAGCTGGAAGAAGTGAACTTGTAAAAACTATTTATGGATATTATAAAAAATCCTCTGGTAAAGTTTTTATAGAGGGACAGGAGGTTTCTATTGAATCTCCTGAATCTGGTGTAAACCATGGAATCGCCTACGTTTCAGAAGATAGAAAAGGAGATGGACTTGTATTAGGATTAAGTGTTAAAGAAAATATGACTCTTTCATCTTTAAAATTCTTCTCAACTAGATTAGGTTTAAATAAAAATGCTGAAAACAAATCTGTTGATGAATATATTGAAAAATTTGGAGTAAAAACTCCTTCACCTAATCAAATTATTAAAAACTTAAGTGGTGGAAACCAACAAAAAGTAGCTATTGCAAAAGCTCTTTTAACTAATCCTAAAATTTTAATTTTAGATGAACCAACTAGAGGAGTTGACGTTGGTGCTAAAAAAGAGATCTATGATGTTATTAATGAGCTAAAGAAAAAAGGTCTTAGTATTATTATGATATCTTCTGAAATGCCAGAAGTAATGGGACTAAGCGATAGAATTATGGTTATCCATGAACACAAAATAAGTGGAACTCTATCTAAAGATGAGTTCACTCAAGAAAAAATAATGAGATATGCAGTAGGAGTTGAATAAATAATGTTAAAAAAAATATATAACAATAAGCCTCTAATTGGTTTAATTGTTTTCTCTATAATAGTTTCATTTTTAAACCCAAGGTTTTTATCAGTTAATAATATCTTAAACGTTTTAAGACAAACGTCTATAAATTCAGTTATTGCTATTGGAATGACTTTAGTTATTTTAACAGGTGGAATTGATCTTTCTGTTGGTTCTATTTTAGCTTTAACTGGAGCTTTTGGAGCAAGTTTAATAGCTAATGGTGTAAATCCAATTTTAGCTATTGTTATTGCCATTGTTATTGGTGGACTTTTTGGAATCTTTAATGGTTTACTTATATCGTATGCTAAACTTCAACCGTTCATAGTTACTTTAGTTACTATGACTCTTTTAAGGGGAGCTACTTTAGTTTTCACTGATGGTAAGCCAATCCCTGTAAGAGATGGTGGAGATTTCTTTGATAATATTGGTGGAGGTTACTTCTTTGATATTCCTATTCCAATATATATTATGATTGCTCTTTTCATTGCTGGATACTATATACTAAATAATATAAAATTTGGTAGATATATCTATGCTATTGGTGGAAATGAAGAAGCTACTAAACTTTCAGGAGTAAATACATCTAAATATAAAACTTTAGTTTATGGTGTTTGTGGAGCTCTTTCAGCTTTAGCTGGAGTTATCGTAACTTCTAGACTTGGTTCTGCTCAACCTACTGCTGGATCTGGGTATGAACTTGATGCTATTGCTGCAGTTGTTCTAGGTGGAACATCTCTTGCTGGTGGAGTTGGAACTATTGCTGGAACTGCTCTTGGAGCAATTATTATTGGTGTTCTAGGAAACGCTCTAAATCTTTTAAATGTATCATCTTACTATCAGATGATGGTTAAAGCTTTAGTAATTCTTATCGCTGTTTTAATCGATAAAAAATCTTCTAAATAAATTTTATGGGTGGTGTAATAATTATGAAAAACAAATTAAGATTTTTAGGACTTATGGTTCTTGCTTTAGGTATGGGGACAATTGCTGAAGCTGCTAAAGTAGGATTAGTTGTTTCTACACAGGATAATCCTTTCTTTGTTACTCTTAAAGAGGGAGCTGTTTCTAAAGCAAAAGAGATGGGACATGAGATTGTTGTTTTAGATTCTCAAAATGATCCTTCTAAAGAGTTAGGAAATGTTGAAGATCTACTTGTTAAAGGTATCGATGTTCTTTTAATAAATCCAACTGATTCTGATGCTGTTGTATCAGCTGTTAAAGCTGCTAACCGTAATAAAGTTCCAGTGGTAACTTTAGATAGAGCATCTAATGGTGGAAAAGTAGTTACTCACATCGCTTCTGATAACGTTGCTGGTGGAGAGTTAGCTGGAAACTTCATAGTTGAAAAATTAAATGGAAAAAATAATAAAGTTGTAGAGTTAGAAGGAATCCCTGGTACAACTGCTGCTCGTGATAGAGGAGAAGGATTTAACAAGGTTGCTCAGAATAAACTAGATATCGTTGCGAAACAAGCTGCTGATTTTGATAGAACTAAAGGACTTAATGTTATGGAAAATATTTTACAAGCTCAGCCTGAAGTTAATGCTGTTTTCGCTCATAATGATGAGATGGCCCTTGGAGCTCTAAAAGCTATTGAAGCATCTGGAAAAACTGATGTTATAATCGTTGGTTTTGATGCCACTGAAGATGCAGTGAAAGCTGTTAAAGAGGGTAAACTTGCTGCAACTGTTGCTCAAAAACCAGCAGAGATTGGTGCTAAAGGAATTGAAGCAGCTGATAAAATTGTAAAAAAGGAAACAGTTCCACAGTTTATGCCTGTTGAACTAGAACTTATAACACAATAGTTTTAAACATTTTTAGAATTAATTTTAACCTTTTTTATAGTAGTGTGACTAAAATCACACTACTATTTTTTATTAACAAGTATTATTATATATAAATACTTGTATACCAAGGAGGAGAGAATATGAATAAAATTCAAACAACTTGCAACTACTGTTCGTTAGCATGTAACATGGATTTCTACGTTGAAGACAATAAAATTAAAAAAGTTATTCCTACAGAAAAATATCCAGTGAATAAAGGATTTAGTTGTATTAAAGGTCTAAATCTAGATAAACAACTTACATCAGGTGATTTTCCTAAAAATCCCTTATTGAAAACTACAAATGGAAGAGAGGAGATTTCATGGGATAAAGCTTATAGTTTTTTTAGTGAGAAACTAAAAGCAATTGTTGAGAAACATGGAAAAGAAAGTGTAGCTTGTATAAGTACTGGACAACTAGCTTTAGAAGAGATGGCTTTAGTTGGTCATGTTTTTAGAAACTTTGTAGGTGGACAACTTGATGGAAATACTAGACTTTGTATGGCTACATCTGTTGTTGCACATAAACAAAGCTTTGGATTTGATGCTCCTCCTTATACACTAAACGATTTAGAGCTTTCTGATACTATTATTTTTACTGGAGCTAACCCTGTTGTTGCTCACCCTATCATTTGGGATAGAGTACGTAAAAATAAAAATAAGAAAGTTATTGTTATTGATGTTCGAAAAAGTGAAACAGCTCAAAACGCTGATTATTTCTTCTGCATAAAACCTAAGAGTGATATTGTTTTATATTACACTATTGCTAACTATTTAATTAAAAATAACTGGATTGATAATAACTATATTGAAAAATATTCAGAAAATTTTGATACATTTAAAGAGCATGTTTCGAAATTCTCTATTGATGATATAGAGGAAAAAGTGGGAATAACTAAGGATGAATTTTTAACTTTAGCTAAACTTATTCATGAAGGAGATGCTGTATCTTTCTGGTGGACTATGGGAATCAACCAAAGTTATCAAGCTGTTAGAACTGCTCAAGGTATAATTAACTTAGCTGTTATGACTGGAAATATAGGTAGACCTGGAACTGGAGCTAACTCTATTACAGGTCAATGTAATGCCATGGGATCTCGTCTTTTCAGTAACACAACTGGATTATACGGTGGTGGAGAGTACACTGATGAGGCCAAGAGAAAGATTGTTGGAGATGCTTTAGGATTAGACCCAGCTATTTTCCCAACAAAACCTACTCTTCCTTACAATGTTATTATTGAAAAAATAATTTCTGGAGAGATAAAAGCACTTTGGATTCTTTGTACAAACCCGAGACACTCTTGGACTAACAACACTCAATTTGCAGAAGCGATTGAAAAGTTAGATCTTTTTGTTGTACAAGATCTATATCCAAATACTGATAGTTCTGAACTTGCAGACCTTTTCTTACCAGTAGTTTCTGGAATAGAAAAAGAGGGAACACTTATTAATACAGAAAGAAGAATATCTAAATTAAATCCTGTTATTCCTAAACCTGAAGGATCTTTTAGTGATTTTGAAGTTATATACAATGTTGGAAAAGCTTTAGGTATGGGAGATCTTTTAGATGGATGGGAAACTCCTGAAGCAGTTTTCAATAAAATGGTTAAAGTTACAAAGGATACTCCTTGTGATATGACTGGAGTTAGCTATAAACTTCTAGAAAATGGATATGGTGTTCAATGGCCATTTAAAGAGGGTGAAACTTTAGTTGATAACGAGAGAAGATTATTTGAAAATGGAGAGTACTATACACCTAATAAAAAAGTTAAATTTGTATTTGAAGATGTAGCAGAAAATCCTGTTCCTACAAATGAAACTTATCCTTACGTTTTAAATACTGGAAGAGGAACTGTTGGACAGTGGCATACTCAAACTAGAACAAAAGAGATTACATATGTTAATGATTCAACTTCAGATAACTCATATATCTATATCTCTAAAACTCTTGGTGAAGAGCTTGGTATTGAATCACAAGATGAAGTTTTAGTTAAATCTATAAATGGTAGAAGTAGTAAGTTCTTAGCATTGACTACTGATAATTTACCTCATGATGTTTTATACGCACCTATTCATTATATAGAAACAAATAATTTAACACTTTCTATATATGATCCATACTCTAAGGAGCCTTCATACAAATATGCTCCAGTTTCTATTGAAAAAATCTAAAAGCAAAGGAGAGATTAAATTGAAAAGAATAAAAATAGATAGAAGTAAATGTATCGGTTGCTTAACTTGTGTTAGTGCCTGCTTAGTTTCTCACGATTCTGCTGACTCTAGAAATAGAGTTGTTTTAAGTAGTGATTTTAAATTTTCTCCAATCTTTTGTAGAAATTGTGATCTTCCTGAGTGTGTTTATACTTGTATGAGTGGAGCTATGAGAAAAGATTCTGAAACAGGATATGTCACTTATGATAAAAACAAATGTGCTAGTTGTTATATGTGCATAATGGCTTGCCCATATGGAACTTTAAAAGAGGATAAAGCAACTAAAAAAGAGATTATGAAATGTGATATGTGTAGCCATGATCCTGATGGACCACAATGTGTTGCTAAATGTCCTATGGCTGCAATTACTCTTGAGGAGGTAAAATAATGAAATATGTTATAATTGGAGCTTCTGCAGCTGGTATTAATGGAGCTGAAAACTTAAGAGCTTTAGATAAAAATGCAGAGATTATATTAATATCTAAAGATACTAATATCTACTCAAGATGTATACTTCACCACTACATTGGAGGAATGAGGGATTTAGATGGTATCAATTTTGTAGATAAAGATTTCTTTGAAAAAAACAATATCAACTGGCTTAAAGGAAGAGAGGTTATCTCTTTAAATGAAAAGGAGAAAACTATTACTTTAGATGACAATGAAGTTGTTTCATACGATAAAGTTTTAATTGCTTCTGGATCTAGACCATTTTTTCCACCTATTGAGAATATAAATGGGAAAGAAAATGTTGTGGGATTAAAATCTTTAGATGACTGTAATAAAATTATAGAGATTGCTGCAAGAGCAAAAAACATTGTTGTCATTGGTGCAGGTTTAATTGGTATGGACGCAATTAGTGGCCTTATTCATAATAAAAATGTCCATGCTAATCTATCTTTAGTTGAAATGTCTAATAGATTACTACCATTACAACTGGACAAAGAAGCATCTATAACTTATGAAAAAAAATTAGTTGAACATGGTGTAAAACTATTCTTTGATTCAAAAGTTACAAAACTAAATATAAATCCAAAAAATCCTAATCTAATTAACTCTTTAAGTTTATTAGATGATGGTAGAGATGTTGAGCTTCTAGCTGATTTAGTTATTGTTTGCGCCGGAGTAAAACCAAATGTGGAGTTTTTAGAAAATACATCAATAGAATACAATAAAATTGGACTTCTTTTTAATGAAAAAGGTGAAACTAATGTTAAAGATGTGTATGGAGCTGGAGATATTAGTGGCAATGGTACTATCTGGTCTGTTGCAGTAAAAGAGGGTATAGCTGCCACTTCAAATATGGCAGGAAAAACTAGAGTTATGGATGACTTTTTCTTTGCTAAGTCAACTATGAACTTCTTTGATATTCCAACTTTATCTTTAGGTTGTTTACATATTTACGAAAAGACAGAGGGAATGATTATTGATTCTATTAGAGAAAGAGATGGTGTCTACAAAAAAATTGCTCATAAAGATGGTAAAATATATGGTGCTATTATTCAGGGAGACCTTTCATACACTGGTGTTTTAACACAACTAATCAGACTTAATATTGATATCTCAAAAATTAAAAAATCAATTTTTAAAATTGATTACTCTGATTTCTTCAATATAAATTCTGAACTTGAGTTTGAGTATAAAAAATAAAATATAAGGAGATTATAATGATTAAAGAGACAATTGATAGGTTAGAGCGTTTCCCTGTTGGGGCTATTGCTACAACTGTTGGGGCGTGCACTCTTGCCAATGCCTTTTTATTACTAAATTTTACTTACCTTAGAAATATCTTCATGATTATTGGTATTGTAGTATTTATTTTAGCAACTATAAAGATTTTTAGACATAAAGAGGCCTTTCTAGCTGAGTATAACAATACAATTCCTGCTAGTTTATATGGTACATACTCTATGTTAGCTATGATTATTGGAGCATTTTTGCTTCCATACAGTCCTTTTTTAGGAAAGAATCTTTGGCTTTTTGGTGTATTTTTTCATGCTTTTGCTATATGCATTTTTACCTATAGAAATGTTATAAAAAACTTTAACATTGATACTTTTGTTCCAAGTTGGTTTGTAACTTATAACGGAATTATGGTTTCTATAGTTGTAGGTGGAGCTATGGATGAACCAGTTATTTCTAAGTGGGTTTTAATTTATGGAGTACTTGTATTTTTCACAATAATTCCATTTATGATTAGAAGATTAATTATAAAACCTTTACCTGATATGGTTTATCATACAAAAGCTATTTTATTAGCACCTTCAAGTCTTTGTGCTATTGGTTATTTAAATGTGGTTAAAGAGCCTAACATGTATATTGCACTCTTCCTATATGGAATTGTCTTTGTAACACTTATTTCAATACTTTTAAGTATTCCTAAATTCTTTAGCTTTAATTTCCACCCTGGTTTTGCAGGAACTACCTTCCCTATGGCCGTTGGAACTGTAGCTTCTTTTAGAATGAGTGCTTACTTAGCTAGTATAAATCTACCTGTATACTCTAACGTTGTCAGAAATATTGCTGGTATTCAACTTTATGTTACAACAGGAATCATAGTATTCGTTTTCTATAACTTCTTAAAAAAAGTTAAACCTTCAGCTAAATAAAAAACAAATAGAAAAAGGATTGAGCTACACTTTAGCTCAATCCTTTTGTTTTTATATCTCTATAGTTACCCCAAAGTGATCTGAAATAACATCTTTATTTTTTCCATTAAAAATAACTTCACTTGACTTTACACTGCACTCTTTATTGGTAAATATAAAATCAATTCTTTTTGGGCTACTACACTTTCCTTCCCAGCCAGCAATAAGTCCTGGAACTGTTATACCATCATCTTTTTTTAAAGCTTCTACATATGTATCCTTTAAACCTCTTTTTAAAAGATAATCATACCCTTCACCCTTTATATCTGCACTATTATTAAAATCCCCCATTAAAAAATATCTATTTCCTCTTTCATTGGCAAAATCCAATAGATCATCTATCTGTTTTTCAAATGGATTATCACTATCATTCCACCATCCCATATGACAACTATAAAAATCTATTATCTCCCCAGAAACTATTTTTGAAACCATTGTAAATTTTCTAGTTTTCCAAAAGTTTGTATCTTTAATAACGCCTATAAAATCTCCAAAAGTCTCTTTTGCCTCTCCTTTGAAAAGAATGCCTGTTCCTTCATGAAATATATCATACCCAACATGATGATAATCCCATCTATAATTATACTCAGCTTCTTGTTTTTTTAATTCTTTACATAGTAAATCTATAAAATTCCCCTCTCTTATATCCTCATATAAAATTTTATCCTCTTTTAATTGATTTACCTCTTGTAAAGCTATTATATCGTAATTTTCTTCTAATATTATTTTTGCTAAGTATTTCATTTTATCTATTTGATTCTTTTCCTGCCAAGAGTGACAGTTTAGTGTTAATAGTTTCATTTTAAATTTTATCTCCCTAGTATATCAATTATTTTACATTTTAGTATATCTGCTTTAGGACCATAGATAGCCTGGACTCCACAATCTTTTATTATTAGTCCTATAGATCCTGTTTTCTTCCACATAGTTTTATCTCCAACTGCTTCTGCATTTTTTACAGTAACTCTAAGTCTTGTCATACATGCATCTACTTCAACTATATTTTCTCTTCCTCCAAGAAGCTCAATTATTCTAACTGGAATCTCCTCTTGATCACCAGTTGTTTTTACTTTTTCATCACTACTCTCTTCCTCTTCGTCAATATAATTTCCTCTTCTTCCTGGAGTTGGTAAATCATATTTTTTTATAATTACATTGAACAACCAGTAGTTTGCAAAGAAAAATCCTCCACTTACTATTACAAAGTTTATTAAATCTTTATATAATCCCGCCTTCATCATTAAAGGTATACGAGAAAGTAGTTCTAAAAATCCAAAAGAGTGAACTCTTAAAGAGATTATATCCACTAGAGCAAAGGCAAGTCCTGTTAAAATTGCATAAGCTACATATAATACTGGTGCCACAAACATAAACATAAATTCAATTGGCTCTGTTACTCCTGTTAAAAATACAGCTAACATTGAAGAGATAAATATTGTTTTATACTGTGTTTTTTTATCGCTATCAACATTATTTAGCATAGCTAATCCAATTCCTAAAAGAGAGGCAGTTGACAATATTACTTGACCAGCTTTAAATCTAGCTGGAACAACTGTATCTAAAAGATTTTTATATCCCGTCATATCTCCTGCTGCTTTCAAGTTATTTAAATCAGTTATCCAAGCTAGCCAGATTGGATCTTGTCCAGCAATTGTACTTCCCACTGCAGTTCCTGTTAAAACTTGATATGTTCCACCTAGTTCTGTATAATTCATAGGAATTGTTAGCATATGATGTAATCCAAATGGTAATAACAATCTCTCTAAAGCTCCATATATAAATGGTGCTATTACTGGTGCTGTATTTCTAGAAGTTGCAATCCATTCTCCAAAGCTGTTTAGTCCCCACTGAACAAATGGCCATACTAATGCTAAAATTGTTGCCATAACAAATGACCCAAATATTACCACAAATGGTACAAATCTTTTTCCATTAAAAAATGCTAAAGATTTTGGTAGTTTATCAAAATTTTGATATTTATTAAATAGCACTGCTCCTAAAAATCCTGAAAGTATCCCCACAAAAACTCCCATATTTAAAGATGGTGCTCCCATAACCATTGTAAAATAATTCTTTACTAATAGCTCTTGTCCTGTTAACGATGTAATAACTGCTTCTGGATTATTCAACATCGCTGAATTTATTCCAAATATAGCTCCTGTTATTCTATTTGTTAATATAAAAGCTATAACCCCTGCAAAAGCTCCTCCAGCTTTTTCTTTTGCCCATGATCCTCCAATAGCTGCTGCAAAAAGAATATTTAAATTTACTATAACTCCCCATCCCATATCCTCTATTATTCTTCCAATCATAGATAAACCACTTGTCCCAAGAAGTTTTCCTATTGATACCATAAGTCCCGCTGCAGGCATAACTGCTATTACAACTATTAAAGCTTTTCCTAATTTTTGCCAAAAATCAAATGATATTAAACTTTTCTTTTTCATTTTAACTTCTCCCCTATATTAATTAGATTTTATAAACTACACTTTCATATGGTCTTACAATATAATTTTCTAGCTTTTTATCAATTGTTTTATAATTAGATATTATAATATCTTCATTTTTTATATTAAATTCTGAAAGATTTAAAGTTTTTTCATTTTCACTAAGATTAGATAAAATTAAATATCTCTCTCCATCTAACTCTCTAAGATAAGCAAATATATGTTTATCCTCTTCTAAAACTAATTTAAATTTTCCGTGAGTTAAAGTTTTATTATTTTTCTTTAAAGATATCAATTTTTTATAGTGATTATATATTGAATTTTTATCCTTTATCTGATCTTCTACATTAATTTTTTTATAGTTTTCATTTACTTTTAACCAAGGTGTTCCTGAAGTAAATCCACCATTTAGTTGATTATTCCATTGCATTGGAGTTCTAGCATTGTCTCTAGAAGTATTCGATAAAATCTCTAAAACTTCTTTTTCACACATCCCAGCCTCTAATTTCTCTTTTCCTTCGTTTACACTCTTTACATCTTGAAACTCTGAAAGAGAATTAAATATTGTATTTGTCATTCCAATCTCTTGACCTTGATAGATAAATGGAGTTCCCTTTTGTAAAAAATATGTTGTTGCAAACGCTTTTGCTGATTCTAACCAGTATTTACCATCATTTCCCCATGTTGATGTACTTCTAGGAATATCGTGATTTTCAATAAAAAGTGCATTCCAGCCCTTTCCTTCTAAAGAGACTTGCCATTTATTTAAAACATCTTTGTATGCCTTTGGACAAAATTCTGTATCACCTTCATAATCCCATAATTTCAGATGTTCAAATTGGAATATCATATTGAACTTTCCATTTTCACTTCCAACCCATTCATCTGCATTTTCTGCATCTACTCCATTTGCTTCTCCAACAGTTACTATATCATATTTATCAAAAGTATTTTCCTTTAACTCTTTTAAGTAATTTTGAATTCCATTTACATTCATATGCATATCAAAAGAATCTACAAATTTTTTCTTTTCAGGATTTGGCATATCTGGGAATCCATCAGCCTTTTTTATATGACTTATGGCATCTACTCTAAATCCATCTATTCCCTTATCTAACCACCAGTTCATCATATTATAAATTTCTTTTCGCATCTCTTCATTTTCCCAGTTTAGATCTGGTTGCTTTCTAGAAAATAGATGTAAATAATATTCATCTGTTTTTTCACATTTTTCCCAAGCAGATCCTTTAAAAATGCTCTCCCAATTGTTTGGTTCTTCATCATTTTTTCCTTCTCTCCAAATATACCAATCACGCTTTGGACTATCTTTAGACTCTTTTGCTTCTATAAACCAAGGGTGCTCGTCACTTGTATGATTTATAACAAGATCTATTATTAATTTCATCTCTCTTTTATGAGTTTCTTCTAAAAGTCTATCAAAATCTTCCATTGTTCCAAACTCTTCTAAAATATCTCTATAATCACTTATATCATAACCGTTATCATCATTAGGACTTTTAAAAAATGGTGAAACCCAAATTAAATCAATTCCCAATTCTTTTAAATAATCTAATTTTTCTATTATTCCATTTATATCTCCAATTCCATCCCCGTTGGAATCTTTAAAGCTTCTTGGATAAATTTGGTATCCAATTAATTCTTTCCACCACATTTTAACTCTCTCCTTAAAATTTTTGCATCTTTGTGCAAACGTTTGCTCTTTTTTCTTATTTTAACATTAAAATTTATATTTGTCTAGATACAAAACAAAAAAGTTGTAAAAAAAGTATTACAACCTCTTTTACAACTTAATTTAATTCTATATCTACAACTTTGCTGTTCATTTTTGACTCTTCTAAAATATTATCTATCAATATATTAACTGCCTCTACTCCTAGTTTTTCAGGTTTTATATCCAGTAAAAAAACTTTATTCTTCCAAATACCTTTTAAATTTGTTCTATTAAAGCTTCCTATATTTATATTTTCTATATGAAACTTTTCTAAATACTCTAAAAATCCTTTTAAAAGATTATCATCTGATATTATAAAATTTTTACAATTTCTTTCTGAAAAACTTATTTCTGCCAACCTAAAACCCTCTTCTCTAGAAAAATCTTTTCCTAGATATACATGACTTTCTATTTTCAGTTCTTTACAAGCTTTTTTAAACCCTTCAACTCTATTAACTGTCACAGTTAAGTTTTTATCTCCCCCAATAAAAACTGCATCTGTTTCCCCTTTTGGAATAACCTTTTTTACCATGTCATAAGTTGCCTTTAAATTGTTATTATCTACCCATGAAACCCCGTCTTTTTCCTCTGGCTCTCCTACAATTACAAATGGAAACTCTAGTTCTTTTAAGTATTTTATACTTTTATCCTGTTTTCTTGTGGACATTAAACAAATTCCGTCAACTAATCCACTTTCTACCAATTTTTTTGTTCCTTCATACTCCTCTTTTTCATTTTTACAAAAATCATACATTATATAATAGTCTCTTTCTTTCCCTTTGAAACTAATCCCTTGCATCACTTCTATAAAAAATGGGCTAGAGAAAAGTGTTATTGCTTCTTTTGGCATTATCACACCTAAAATCCCTGTTCTTTTTTTTACCAATCCTCTTGCCATTATATTGGGTTTATAGTTTAATCTTTCAATAGATTCTCTAACTTTCTCTTTTGTACTCTCACTTATTTTTGGATTGTTAGATATTACTCTTGAAACTGTTGAAACTGATACCCCCGCATCTGCTGCAATCTCTTTTATTGTTACTTTCATCAGTTGACGCTCCCTTATCTTTTCTATTTTCTATATTATATCTAAATTTTCAATATTTACAAAATTTTTTTTAATAAAGATACCTGTATATATACTCGAAACCCACTTTTTTGTACTTTTAAAATGTTACTTTTTATAAAAAAGTGTCCTTTTAAAAAACAATTATTTTTTTTTGATATTTTTTTTGAAAAAGTCCATAAAAATGACTGTTTTAAACTAATTTTAAAGCTTTTATTTTTTATTTCCTTAAGGATTTATCACTCCATAAATTTTCGTCGTATAAGCTCATAAAACCCCTATTTTAGGCGTTGTATTACATTGTAATACACTTTGTAATACACTTTGATTAATAACTCTAAAATATGTTATAATTACTAATAGCTGTAAATTTCAATGGAGGTGAAAATATGGAGCAAATCAATTTAGAAAATGCAATTGAAATTTTATTAGAAAATGTAAAACCCTTAAAAGAAATAGAAGAAAAATATATTTTAGATAGTTTAGGATTTGTTTTGGCTGAGGATATAATTTCTCCTCTGAATAATCCACCATTTAATCGTTCTCCCTTAGATGGATTTACCTTTAATAATTTAGATACCTTAGGAGCCACAAAAGAAAATCCCGCTGTTTTTAAAGTAATTTCTGAAATCTTTGCTGGAGATTTTTCAGAAGAAAATTTTAAGCCTAAAGAAGCTTTTAGAATAATGACTGGAGCTCCCATTCCAAACAACTGTAACTGTGTTATAAAACAAGAGGAAGTATTCTTTGATGAAAATACTAAAGTTTTAAAAGTCTATAGAGAGTTAAAAGAGTTTGAAAACTTTTGTTTTTTAGGTGAAGATTTAAAAGTTGGAGAAATTGTTATAAAAACAGGAGAGATCATCACATATAATCATATTGGTGTTCTTGCCTCTTTAGGAATAAACTCTATTAAAGTGTTTAAAAAACCTAAAGTCGGTATTTTGAGTCTTGGAAGTGAATTACTTATGCCAGGGACGCCCTTAGAAAAAGGCAAAATCTATAACAGTAACCTTTTTACTCTTATTAGCAAACTAAAACATTTAGGGTTAGATGGAGTTATGTATCCTCCTATGAGCGATGACTCAGTTTGTGTTGCTAATTTCATTTCTAAAGAACTTAAAAATATTGACTTCTTAATAACTACTGGAGGGGTTTCAGTGGGAAAAAAAGATATTATGCATGACGTAATTAAAGAACTTGGTGCTAAAAGACTATTTTGGAAAATTAATATTCAGCCTGGAACTCCTGTTCTAGCCTCTAAAAAAGATGAAAAGCTTATCCTTTCTCTTTCTGGTAATCCTTTTGCATCTTTAGTTAATTTTGAACTTCTTGGAAGACCTATTTTATCAAAAATGAGTCTTAATAGTATAAAAAATACTAACTCTACAGTTGCTATAGTTAAAGGTGGCTTTAATAAAAAATCTTCTAAACGAAGATTTATTAGAGGATATTTTAATGATGGAAATGTTTTTTTAAACGATGACAAACATTCTTCAGGTAGTATTTCATCTCTTATTGGAAAAAATGCCATTGTTGAAATTTTACCAGATACTCCAGCTTTAAAAGAAGGGGATAAGGTTAAGGTGATTTTAATTGATTAAAATTAAAGATATTAATGTTTTAATCTTAGCTGGGGGTAAAGGAAGTCGAATGAATTATTGCAATAAAGCTTTACTTAAATATAATAATATAACTTTTTTAGATAGATTAAAAACTCTTTTTTCTGATTTTAGTAAAATCTATCTATCTTTAAATAGTAATCAAAATATTATAAGTGAAGATTTTATTAGAGTTGATGATGATTTTCAAGAAATTGGTCCTATCTCTGGACTATATAAAGGAATTTCTGAAAGTGATTTAGATTATATTTTCACTCTTCCATGTGATGTTCCAAATTTAACAAAAGATTTTATAGAATATATATCAAGTTTCGTTTCTCCTTACCACGATGCTTTTATAGTTAAAGATAAAGATGGTTTTATTCATCCCCTCCTTGGGATATATACTAAAAAAGCTCTTCCTATAATTAAAGATGCTATTGAAAATAAGGACTTTAAAGTTTTAAATCTCATAGAAAAACTTGATGTTAAATTTATTGATTTAAAATACACTATTTTTGATGATAAAGAGATTTTAAAAAATATAAATACTCCTGAAGATTTTAACTCTTTATTTAAAAATAAAAATACCAATTTTTTTGCAATCTCTGGTGTTAAAAACTCTGGAAAAACAACTTTAATAACTAAGCTTTTAAAGAAATTTGTAGAAAAAGGATTTAAAGTTGGAACAATTAAACATGATGGACATGATTTTCAAATGGACAACTTAGATTCTGATACTGATAAACATGTTAAATCTGGAGCTTCAGGAACACTAATATTTTCTAAAAGTAAGTATATGTTTTTAGAAAACTCTCCTGAAAAAAGTTTAAATTTTTATCTTCAATATTTTAAAGATTATGATTTTATAATTTTAGAGGGATTTAAAAATAGTGATTTTCCTAAAATAGAGGTTATTAGAAAAGATGTTTCAACAGTTAGTCAATCTAATAAAAATAATCTAAAATTTTTAGTAAGCGACTTAAAATCTATTGAAAATAGTGGTGATCTAGATATTGTAGACATAAATGATACTGAAACTATTTTTGATAAAATAATCAATATATCAAAAAAAGATGGCCTAATATAATAAAATAGGCCATCTTTTTCTTAGTTAATCTTTTTTTAAAAAATAAAATTCTATAAATCTATAAATAGTATATAAAACTGATATTGTAGTCACTGCTATTTCAATCCAAGCTAGAAAAGAAAAACTTGAATATAATTTTCCAAATCTTGTTGCAGCTGTTACACTTATTGTTAAAGGGAATGTAAATGCTGCAAAAGTTGGAGCAAAAGGTAACGCTTTTGCTCTAAGAACTCCCATCCAAGCTGTAAATGTTCCTGTAAAAGCAGCTATTGCTAAAAGACATGCCACTGTTTGATTTACATTAAAAATTCCACTTAAATACCCTGCTAATAAAAGATTTACTGGTGCCGCTACCACTGGAATAGTAATTCTATATTTATTTTCAAATCCAAGTCTTATTCCCCTTATTATTATAATTGGAAGCAAAACAATAATTGAAATAAGTCCTATCCACCAAAATGATTTAGCCCATGGATCAAATCCCATATTTTTAGCAGTTACAGCTACTGTTATTATTCCACCATATGTAACAAACCATCCAAAATGAAATTCTAAAAGCTTTCCTAATTTTATTCTATAATAAGTAAATGTAAACCAGATAATAAGATGAACTAAAGAAGCTATAAACCATATCATTCTTCCTACTTCAGGATTATATCTATATATATATGTAGATATTATTAAAATTGCCATGTCTAAAGATGTTATAACTGCTCCTCTCATAGTATCCTTTATATCATCTAAAAAAGAGTTATAACAAAATATTATTTTACAAATATAACCACCTACTAAAATTAAAGATATTAATATTGTTATTATAAATATATATTCTCCGTATTTATAACCTATCCCTTCCCAAGCTGAACCTAAACCAACTATACCAAGTCCTAAAGCTGAAGCTCCTGATGGATACTTTTTTAATCTGTCTACTAAACTCTCTCCTGCCATATATCCTCCAAAGTTTTTAAATTTTTTTTATATTAACTGTTGCATATTTATAAGATGGTTCTTTTGAGTAGGGATCATAAAGAGGATCTGTTAATCTATTAGCAACATTATAATGCATAGATATAAATACTTGTCCCTTTAATACTTCATCACTTATTTTAACTTTTATATTACATTGTCCATTTTTTGATGTCACTAGTACTAGATCCTCATCTTTTAAATTTAAATCAGTTGCATCGTCATTGCTTATTAATAAATAATCTTCATTTGGATATGTGTGTTGAACTATAGGCATATTTCTAGTTCTTGTTAGTGTATGCCAAAGTCCTACTCCTCCTCTACCTGTTATTAAATAAAATGGGTATTCTTCATTTGGAATTTCTGGATACTCTTGTGGCATTTCAAATATAAATTTACCTTTATTATTTTCTGTATAAAATTTATAATCTTCAAATAAAATTCTATAATCATTTTCTAGTTTTTCACCTTTTCTTAATGGCCACTGAATACCATTACTATTTTTTAAATCGTCATACTCTACTCCTGTTATATCACAAGGCATACCTTCTGATATAGCTTTCATTAGATTAAAAGCATCTTTTGGAGTATTCCATTTTTCTAATTTTAATTTTTCAGCTAAACCTAATGCTTTTCCAATTTCTAATATAATTTCATAATCACTTTTTATTCCTTCTGGAGGTTCAACAACTTTTTGAACAGCACCTAATCTTCTTTCTGTATTGATAAAAGTCCCTTCTTTTTCTAGAGATGTGGCCGTTGGTAAAAATAGATCTGCTTCTTGAGCTGTTTCTGTATCATAATATATATCCTGCACTACTAAAAAATCTACTTTAGAGTTAAAATCTTTCATAGTTGTATTGTGAGGATAAGATACCATTGGATTTGTTGCAATTATCCACAGTCCTCTTATATCTTTTGTTTCCACCTTTTCTATAATTTCATTAAATGCTAATGTTGGTCGATTTGGTATTAAATCATCTTTAATTTCTAATATATTTGCTATTTTTTTTCTATCCTCTTCTAGATTAAATTTTCTTCCTGCAAATAGACAAGTTTCAGCACTATAAAGTCTTGAACCCATTGCGTTACATTGCCCTGTTAAAGAGTTTGGTCCAGTTCCCTCTTTCCCAATAGCTTTTATTAAAAAACATATATTTACAATAGCTTCTGCTGTTCTTGTTGCCTCATAACTCTGATTTACTCCCATTGTCCACCAAAATGAAACTTTCTCTTTTGCATGTATTTTTTCTGCTAAATTTATTAATACATCTTTATCTATTCCACAATGCTCTTCTAATTTGTCTAGGGTATAATCTGATACAAAATTTTTAAACTCTTCAAAATTATCTATTTTTTCTTTAGCAAACTCCTCATCAATATAATTTTTCTCAATTAAATAATTAGCTAATGTATAAAGTAAAAATAGATCTCCTTTTAATTTTACAGGTATCCATAAGTTTGCATCTTTTGCTGTTTCTGTTTTTCTTGGATCTATTACAACTAACTCTACATTTTTATTTTCTTTTCTCAATCTCCACCAAGGAACAGGATGACTTATAGCTGGATTAGATCCTATAAAAATAGCTAAATCTGTTGTCATTAAATCATTCCAAGAATATGGCGGTGCATCAAATCCAAAAGATTGATTATATGATACTGCTGCTGTTGCCATACACAATCTTGTATTTCCATCTCCCTCCATTCCCATTCCAAATCTTCCTACATAACCTAAAATTGCCATCTCTTCCAAAGGTATTTGCCCTGTACTTAAAAAAGCTAAAGAACCTTTTCCATACTTATTATTTATATCTATAAATTTTTCTGCTATGATTTTATAAGCTTTCTCCCAAGATATAGGATTCATTTTCCCATTTTCATCTCTTAATAAAGGAGTATTAACTCTATGCTCCATTGAATTTTGATAAGCTATATTTCTTCCTTTAATACACGCCAATCCTTTATTAACAGGATGTGTTAACACTGGTTTACAAGATTTTATTTCATTATTTTCCACTTGAAATTCTAAATTACATCCTGTGGCACAAAAACTACATGTTGTTTGTATATTCATTACCTTACCTCCATTTTCATCTATATTTTTTTATTCTTTTTTAATTTTTTTTTCCTTTAATTTTAATTTTATAGAAGGAGAGTGTTAGTTTATTTTGTAAAATACTTCTAAATATAAAGGATGGTGAAATTTATGATAAAGCTTTTTAATCTTAAAGTAACTACAGTTTTTTTTCTGTTTACACTATTTGCATTTTCTAAATCAGCTATTATTGAAAAAGAACTTTTATACGATAAGTACACTTTACCTGATAACTATGTAGTACGAATTGGAGATAATTATACTCAACATAGAAGTTATGATTGGGTAAAAATATCAAATATTTTGGATAATGTCGATGGTTTTGTAAACGATCAGTATAGCTTAGGATCTTTAAAAAATTATAAAAATGTCAATGGAAAACCTAGACCTACTATTCAAATGAAATCTTCTCCTGAATCAGATATATACGGTGTTAGAAGAAATCAAGGAATTCCACTATATTCAGAAAATAATTTAAATCAACCTGAAAGATATGCTTGGGACGGAAGTTTAATAAAAATTTTATCTCGAAATGGAAATTTTTCTAAAGTTCAACTTAAAGATATTGATGGAATCTGGTATATACCTAATAGATATATTGAAACTCTTTCAGCTAGAAGATTTAATAAAGTTGTTATTATAAATAGAACTTTTCAGAATGTAGTCACTCTTGAAAGAGTTGGAAATGTATGGAAGGTTAGAAGTAAAAACCCTATTACCACTGGTAAAGATAAACTACCATATAGCTATGCAACACCTCTGGGAGTTTTTGTTGCTCAAAACAAATTAAGAAGAATGGATTACATGAAGTTTGGAAATGAGTCTGAACCTGGTGGTTACTCTCCATATGCTACAAGATTTTCTGGTGGAGGTTATTTTCACGGTTTCCCTGTGGACCTTCCAAGAACAAGTATTATTGAATACAGCAACTCTTTAGGATCTCTTCCTATTTCTCATATGTGTGTTAGATCATCAGCTTCCCACGCTCAATTTGTATATAACTGGGCAGAAGTTGATAAATCATTATTTATTGTTATTGATTAATTTTTAATATATAAAAAGGGAACTTTTAAAAGTTCCCTTTATACTAAAGTTCCATAATAATCTACAAAAGTGTATTGCTCCCATTTTCCTCTTATAACATTTAAAATCCTATTATTATTATATTGAATTAAAATCTCTCTATTTTTTATTAACTTTTCTATATCCTCTTGAAATTTTTTATTTTCATCTTGCAATGTATTTAAATTTAAAAACTTAGCATACTCTTTTAGATGATATATAGTTTCATAGTTTTGTGTTCCACCATAATTTTTTAAAATCCAATAATTTTCTAACTCTTTATCTAAATTATAATTAAATGTTATATTTTTAGTTAAAGTAAAGTCTCCTATTTTATACTCATCTTTATTTAATATATTTTTTTCTATAAACTCTCTTAAATTGTCTGTTCCTCCATACCTTGTATAATAAAGATAACTTTGACTTATTTTCAGATATTGTTGATTTCTATTTTTTTCTACTTCACTCTCTTGAAACATAACAAAAATAGGTAGATAAATATCTAAAATATAGCTATATATAAGTTCTCTCTTAGTTAATAATTTATTGGATTTTTTTCTATAGTATCTTGAATATCTTATACAATCTTCAGCTACTTCATCTAAATTTAAATCTTCAAACTTCAAATTTAATTGCTTTGATTTTAAGATGATTTCATTTTTATAAAAATTATAAACTTGCTCAAACCATCGTTGCATTCCTACAATAAAACCGGGAATATTATTTCTCAAACTAAAAAGTGCAATCTCTCCAATTATTAAAGTTTCTCTTCTAAAAGGTTTTTTAGAATACTCTCTTATGGCTTTTATCTTTCCTTTTGTATCATCTGTGTAAAATATGATCTTATCTATATAGTATAGTTTTCTAAAATCATCAATTAAAAAACTATCTAATTTTATATCAGTCTTTAAGTCTTTTAATATTAGTATTTTATTTCTATTTAAATAATCTACTAAAGTATTTATATAACCTTTTTGATATTTATTTCCTAATTTATAACTATTTTTATATTTTAGATACTCTACAAAAATATCACCGTTATTTTCATTTTCTAAATTTTTAAAATTAGCAATTAATATATTTACAACTGGAATAAAAACTCGTTGATACCAAGTTGTAGCTTTTTCAAAATTTTCATCTCCTAAAAAATAACCCTCTGAAAATTTTCTTACCTCATCTCTTAACTCTTTATAATTCTCAACCTTTGAGCACTCAATATTATTTAAACCACTCTCTTTTTCAAAACTAAATCTCTCTCTAGAAAGTCTATCAAGCTCTTCGTTATTTTGAGAAAAAAATTCATATACCTCTGCTTCTATGGAATGAAAATTTAAACTTTTAGCTACTGAAATTCGATGGTTCCCATCATAAACATAGTATTCTTCTCTTACTTTATATAAAATTACTGGAGGTAAACTACCACTTTCTAAATATTTTATATATACAGAACACCATCTTCCCTTAGATTCCTCTCTCAATGGATTAAAATCTTTATCAAAATCTTGAGCTTTTTCTACAGTTCCAACTACTTTAGTTAAAGGTACTTCCCTTACTCCTAAATAAATTTTATTAGAAAGTTGATTCTCTTTTTCTACTATACTAAACTCCTTAATTTTTTTACTCTCTCTATCAAAAAAATTAAATCTTGTTTTCCTTAATGCTTTTTTAAAAGCTAATTCTGCATCCTCTTTATCTATATTGTACTTCAATTTTCCTCCTTAAGAAAAATCTAAATCTAAAACTTTGTATCCAAAAACATTGATTATTCTTGTATTTTCTAACTGTCCCTCTTGAATCTCATGATGACTTTTTAAATGAATATGTCCATGTAACCAATATTTTGGTTTTAAGAGATCTATAGCTTTTCTATAACTATTAAACCCCTTATGTATTGGATCATCTCCTTCATTTATTCCCCCTACTGGAGAATGACTAATAACTAAATCCACGGTTTTAAACATTGTTTTTAAATAGCTTTTCATCACCATAAAGAAAACATCTTTTTCACTATATTGATGTGCCCCCATTGAATATCTCTGACTTCCATCAAATCCTACAACTTTTATTCCCTTTACAGTACAGTTCTCTCCACCATCTAAATTTTTACAAAAACTTATATCATGGTCACCTGCGTATATATGATTTCCATTAACATAGATTAACTCTTTATTTAAAACAGTAAAAAGATAATCTAAATATCTATTGCTCACATCACCACAAGATATTATTAGTTCTATATCCTTAAACATCTCTTTTAAAACTTCAGGAGAATATCTCTCCAATGTTGCCTCGTCACTAACTGCAAGTATTTTCATCTTTCAACTCCTAATTTTTAATAGACAAAAACTACCATAAATATATGGTAGTTTTTATTTATATTAAATTCTTTGAGGGGCGATTTTCCAAATTTCTTTTGCATATTCATCTATTGTTCTATCTGATGAAAACTTACCACCATTTGAAATATTTATCCAAGCTTTCCTTCCCCAATCTTCTCTATTAGAAAACTCTTTATTTATTCTCTCTTGTGTTTCTCTAAACGCCTCAAAATCTTGTAACACAAAATATTGATCTGGTTTGTGCCAAGAAGCTCCTTTTAATAATGAATCATATAACTCTTTATAAAGTCCTGTTCCTTCATCATTTAATGTCCCGTCTATTAGAGCATCTACAACTCTTTTTAATCCAACTGTATTTTTATAAGGAATATTCGGATCGTATCCCTCTTTTTTAAACTTTTCTATATCTTCAACTTTCAATCCAAAAATATAGTTATTCTCTATTCCAGCCTCTTCAACAATTTCAACATTAGCTCCATCTAAAGTTCCAAAAGTTAAAGCTCCATTTATCATAAATTTCATATTTCCAGTTCCTGAAGCCTCTTTTCCAGCTGTTGATATTTGTTCTGATATATCTGCTGCTGGGAATAAAAGTTGAGCAACTGAAACATTGTAATTTTCTATAAATACAACTTTTATCATATCTTTAATATCTTTATCATTATTTATAAGATTTGCTACCTCATTGATTAATCTAATTGTCCCTTTAGCTCTCATATATCCTGGAGCAGATTTTGCTCCAAATATATATGTTACAGGATGAATTTCTAAATTTGGATTCTCTTTTAATCTATAATATAAATCTAAAATATGAAATATATTTAGAAGTTGTCTCTTATATTCATGTAATCTTTTTATCTGAATATCAAAAATTGAATCTGGATTGATTTTTATTCCTTGAGTTTCTTCAATATATTTTGCTAATTGTTTTTTCTTTTCTAATTTTATATCTAAGAAATTTTCAATAATCGACTTATCTGCTGAATATCTTTCTAAGTTTTTCATTTGAGAAAAATCTGTAACCCATCTATCTCCAATTAATTCAGTTATTAAATTAGATAATTCTGGATTACATTGAAGTAGCCATCTTCTTTGAGTTATTCCATTTGTTTTATTTAAAAATCTTTCTGGAAACAGCTCATACCACTCTTTTAACTCTATATGCTTTAAAATATCTGTATGCAATGCTGCAACTCCATTAGTTGCAAAAGATCCATATATAGCCAGCCATGCCATGTGTATTAAATCACCTTGGATTATTGACATTCTCTCTCTCTTAGCTCTATCATTTGGATATTTTTCTTCTAAAAGATCTAAAAATTGAAAGTGAATTCTTTCTGTTATTTGAAATATTCTAGGAACTACCTCTTCATAAAGTCCAATCCACCATTTTTCCAATGCTTCTGATAATATTGTATGGTTTGTATATGCAAATGTTTTCTCTACAATTTTCCATGCATCTTTCCATAATAGACCCTCTATATCACATAAAATTCTCATAAGTTCTGGTATTGCAATTACTGGATGAGTATCATTTAGTTGAATTGATACAAATTCTGGTAATTTTCCAAAATCAGTTCCATGTAATCTCTTAAATTTTCTTACTATATCTTGTAATGATGCAGATGTAAAGAAATACTGCTGTTTTAATCTAAGTTTTTTCCCCTCATTTGTTGAATCATTAGGGTATAAAATTCTAGATATGTCCTCTGCCTCATTAACTTCCTTTAAAGCTTTATCATAATTTTGATCATTAAAAGCCTTTAAATCTAACTCATTTATAGATTTAGCTTCCCATAATCTAAGAGTGTTCACATTCTCAGTTCCATACCCTATTATTGGCATATCATAAGGAACTGCTCTAACTTTACTATCACCAAATTCAACTATAACTTCGTCAAATGGTCTACATATTGTCCAAACATCACCATATTTTAACCAAGTTTCTGGAGTTTCAATTTGGAATCCATCAACTATTTTTTGCTTAAAAATTCCATTTTTATATTTAATTCCATATCCTTGTCCTGGTAGATCTAAAGTTACTAAAGAATCCATAAAACATGCAGCTAATCTTCCAAGTCCACCATTTCCTAACCCTGCATCCTCTTCGGCGTCTTCAACTATATTTATATCCAATCCAAGCTCTTTTAATATCTCTTTTACTTCTTTTTCAACTCCTAAATTTATCAAATTATTCCCTAGAGCTCTTCCCATTAAAAATTCTGCTGAGAAATAAAAGGCTTGTTTACCGCTTTCATATTTTTTTCTAGTTTCTAACCAATTCTTAGAAATTGTTTCAATTAAAGCCTTACTCAGTCCTTGGTAAATTTCAAAAGAGTTTGCCTCATCTATACTTTTATTAAATAAAATTTCTACCTGTTTTTCTATTCTACCTTTTAAAAGATTTTTCTCAATTAGCATATTCTATTCTCCTCACTTATTATTTTTCATTTAGTTTTTTCATAAGTTCTTGAATCTCTAACTCTTTTTTCTCTAATTCAGCCTTTAATCTAGCTTTCTCTTTTAGCTGCTTAATTATCTCATCTTTATTATTTATTTCGTTGCTTAGTTTATTGTTTTCAGCCTTTATATTTTTTAATTCTGATGCTTCTTGTGGATTAGATTTAACTATTTTTTTATTCACTTTAGTTTGTAATAATTGATGTACCTCTTTAGAATTAACACCATTTCCAAAATATATATTTGGTGTTATTATTGGTCCTTTTTTAGAGTCAAGGTTTATAGGAATAATCATTTGTGCATAATCTCTTGTTAATTTTTCTCCTTCAAATAAAGATTTATCAATAAAGATATCCTGAGAACTTGCCGAAGTTCCAAATAAAACTTTTAAATTATCAATAGGAACTAATTTTGCTGATGTAGATTCTCCAGGTCTTAATCCAAAGTCTAAAGCTTTTGTATAGAATCCTTTAGATTTTTCATTCATATCAAAAAGTCTTTGCTCTTTTCCATTAAATCCTATATATTTTGTATCTGACCAATTTATAAAAATAACGTCTTTAGATATATTTTTTATTGAAACATCAATACTATCCTTATTAAATGAAATATTCATAAAAAATTTGTCTGTTGATATCTCATTATTTTTTAATATTAATGGATAATCCCTTGAAGTAGTATCCTTCACACCATATATTTTAACTCCTTGTTCTTTTACTATAGAAGTATTCTCTTTTATTGGTGTTGTTGGTGTACAACCTGTTATTACAACTGTCGATAATAAAGCTCCTAAAAAAAATAGATTTTTCATCTAACTCCCCTCTCTTTTTTAAAAATCTAATGTTATTATTTTATTGATATCCTTCCCAAATCTATTTTCTAATTTCATTAAGTGAATATCATTTTTTATATGTTCAGTAACTATATTAATTAAAAGTTTATTTTCAGAATATGTTCCACAAAATTCACCTTCATAGTTACTAGCAATTATTGCTGCAAATAAATCAACAGCTACCATAATTCTTTTTTCTGAATTAGTTATATTAAAATTAAAACTATCTCTTATATATGTTTCAACGCCAAGACTATCATAATCTATTTTATTAAAACTAAATAGTATAACTCTAACACCCTTTTCTTTTAATCTTTTGAAATCTTTTTCAAATTCAAATAGATCTAAATTAGTATTTATATACACAATTTTTTCAGCTCTTTTTAAGATATTTCTAAATCTATCTTTAACATCTTCAAATGAGTTTAAATTATAAAATTGTTTTTGTTTGCCACTAACTTCAACTTTATTAAGTTCATCTTTTAAAAATTTTGTGGCTGTACTTACCTCTTTTTTATAATTTTCAAAAAGCTCATTTAAATCAATTGCTTCATATAAAGTTATCTCTTTATCTAAATATGAGTTTATATACCCTTTTTTTTGTAAAATATCTAAGTTTTGATAAACTGTTGTTCTAGGGTAACCCAAAGCTTTTGCGATTTGAGATCCATTAGATCCTGGGTTTTTTATAAGTTCTAAAAATACCTCAGCCTCTTTTCTTCCAAATCCAATTTTTTCTAAATTTTCTAAAATTTTTTCATTTTCTATCAAAATATCCTCCTACTCTTTAACTCCTCCAACAGTTAATCCACCTACAAGATATCTTGATAGACTAATAAACAGTATTACAACTGGTACACTTGTTATTAGTGCAGCTGCTGAATATGTTCCCCACTCTGCACTAAAAGAACCTTGAAGATTAACTAGTCCAACTGGTAGAGTTAACTTTTCTGCTGATGTTAAAATTATTCTTGCTATTACAAACTCAGACCATGCTGTCATAAAAGAAAATAAAGCAGTTATTGCAAGGGCTGGAGTTGAAACTGGCAACACTATTTTATACATAACTTGCCAAACTTTGCAACCATCAATATATGCACTTTCTTCTAATGATTTAGGTATTGTATCAAAATATCCCTTTAACATCCAAACTGAAAAAGGTACAGACACTGCCACATAAGGAATTAGTAATCCTAAAAAGCTGTTCATTAATTTCAATCTTACTAATATTATGAACATTGGTAACAATAACATTGGTGCTGGAAACATCTGTGTTACTAAAAATGTCATCATACCAACTTTTCTTCCCCAAAATGAAAATCTAGAAAATGCATATCCTGCAGTTATTGATATAAATACTCCTATTATAGCTGTTAATGTTGAGATAATAAGAGAGTTTTTTAACCAAATTAAAAGATCCGTTTCAAATATAGCTTTTCTGAAGTTATCTAAAGTAGCATCTTCAGGTATTATTCTTAAACTTGTTGAAAACAATTGGTCTCCCGGTCTTAAAGCTACAGATAAAACATTTAATAGGGGATATAAAGTTATCAAACAAAAGATTATTAATATTGTGTAAATTCCAATTATTTTCTTCCAACTGTCATTTTTCTCAAAATGAATGTTCTTTTCAATCATCTTGACTCCTCCTTAAAAATATTGCTCTTTCTTACATATATTACAGAGAATACAAGTAAAAATAGGAATATTAATACTGAATACGCTGCTGCAAATCCATATCTATAGAAATTAAATGCCAATCTATAAACATCTGTTACTAATATCTGTGTTTCTTTGTTTCCATATCCACCAGCTAAAATGATTATGATATTTAACATATTAAACGTCCAAATTGTTCCTAATATAATTGCAGGTGTTAGAGTTGGCTTTAATAAAGGTAGTGTTATATCTTTAAATTTACTCCAAGGACTAGCACCATCTATGTCAGCTGCTTCATATAATTCCGCTGGAATTGATTGTAATCCTCCTAATGTTATCATCATCATAAATGGGAATCCCAACCAAATATTTGTTATTATTGCTGCATAAAAAGTCAGCTTTGGATCACTTAACCAAGGTAGATTTTGTATTCCAAACCAACCTAACATTAAATTTATAGCTCCAAAATTTTGATTAAACATACCTTTCCAAGTAAGAGCTGCTATATATTGAGGCATTGCCCAAGGAATTATAAGAAAAACTCTCAAAATAGATTTTCCTGGTAGTTTTCTATTCAGTAATATTGCTAAAAATAATCCAATAGTTACATGAAAAAATACGTTTACAAAAGTCCAAATTATAGTTCTAATAAAAGTTGCTAATACTTCTGGATCTTGAAATACTCTAATATAATTTTGTAATCCTACAAAACCAGGATTTTTAAATGTTCTTAAACTCATATTTGTTAAAGATAACCAAAATCCATAACCTAAAGGATAAAATACCATTATTGCCATCACTATAAAAGCTGGTGCTATAAATAAATATGGTGTATTTTTACCTACTAGTCTTCCTTTTCCACTCATAATCGTCTCCTTTTAATTTTAGAGGTTGGATAAAATCCAACCTCTCAATTTAATTACTCACCTTTAATAATTTTAATTCCGTCTACTGCATCTTTTTGCATCTTTTTAGCTGCATCTTCTGGAGTCATTTTTCCATTTAAAACAGCTTCTAAGTTCGGTCTCATAGCATCCCAGATAGCTCTCATTTCTGGCACAACTGGCATAGGAACAGTATATTTAATTGTCTCAATTGAATCTTGCATTAATTTATCGTTTTTAACTTGTGGCAATTCTCTAGCTGCCTCTATTCCTGGAGCTTGTGATTGATTTAAAGAAATTTCTGCATTTATCTCTGGAGAGAAAATATAATCAAAGAACTTATTTAAAGCCTCTGTTTTCTTATCTGATGTATTTTCTGATAATGAATATCCTTTAGATGCATTTGTAAATAATGCATAACCATTTTTTGAAGGAATTGGCATAGGAGCTACTCCTAAGTTTATTCCTGCATCCTCATATTCTTTCCAAGACCATGCTCCATTTAATATCATAGCAGCTTTCTTTTGTTTAAACAGTTGAGAAGCAATATCGTAATCCATTCCTGCTTCTCCTAAGTCGTACTTTGCTCTAATATCTCTTACAAAAGTTAAAGCATCTACCATAGCTTTGTTATCTAGAGTAGGATTATTTTTGCTATCAAAAATTTCTCCTCCAAATCCATTATAGAATCCTACAAACCAAAATGGTTCTTTTTCATTATATAGGAATCCATATTTAGAATTAGCTTTGTCCTTTGCGTCTACAGCTCTATTTGCCTGTGCTATTTTTAAAAACTCTTCCCAATTTTTTGGTGCATTAGCTACCATATCTTTATTGTATAAAAGAGCTATTTGATTTCCTAAGAACTCTGGTAGTAGATATAATTGATTATCATACATACCACTTTTTAAAGCTCCTTCATTAAATTTTTGAATTAAATCCTTAGATACAACTTTATCAATTGGCTTGATTAAATCTGAAACCATAAAAATTCCTATATTATCATTTGGACCATAAACTATATCTGGACCCTGACCTGCTAAAGATGCATTTTGAAACTGAGTTCTTAAATCTTCATTGGAATAATGAACTACATTTACCTTAACATCTGGATTCTTTTTCATAAATTCATCAACTATTTTTATGTAAGTAGGTCTTACTGCTGGTTCCATCTGTTCCCATAAAGTTATTTCAGTGGCTTTACCTAAAGCTATTGTTGAAAATAATGTTCCTGCTGCTAATACTAATAGCGGTTTTTTTAAAATGTTTCTCATTTTACCCCTCCTTGATTTTTGTTGTACTTTAAATACAACAATATTATTACCTCATTTTTTAACAATAGTCAATAGTTTTTTAAAAAAAATATGTACTTTTTTTTATTTTTATGTTTTTTTTAAGAAATTTTAGTTTTATTATTGACAAATTAAAAAAAATGTTATAAATATATTGGTATGAAATGTTGTATCAGTTTTACAACAAACAAAAAAATAAAATACAGGGGGAGTCAAATTTATGAAAATTAACAAAGTTCTTACACTTTTATCTTGTATCATCCTTGCTGGAACAGTTGGAGAAAAAACTTTTGCCAAAGAGGTAGTTCAAACTCCTGAAGTTGTTACAGCTTCTTATGATGTATCAGCTTTAGAGGATAGAATTGCTAAATTAGAGTATAATCAAGAACATCCAAGTTTTGAATTTCATGGATATGGTAGATCTGGACTTCTTTTAAATGCAAATAATGATTTAAAAAAAGGGAAAGTATTTAATAAAAATGGAGTTGGAAGACTTGGTAACGAAAGCGATACTTATATTGAAGCTGAATTAGTTAAAAATTTCTATCTAGACAATGGTTCTTGGTCTAAGTGGCATATCATGTTTGCTAAAGGAACTGACGATTATAATGATTGGAATGATGGAGTTGCTTTAAGACAAGCTTATGCTGAAATGGGAAATCTTCCAGTATTTTCAGGAGCTTTCAAGGAATCTGTAATTTGGGCTGGTAAAAGATTCTATAATAGAAGAGATATCCATATAACAGATTTCTATTTTACTGACTATTCAGGAACTGGAGCTGGAATAGATAATATAAAAATTGGAGATGGAATGTTAGATTTAGGAGTTATAGCTAGAGATTACGATAGTTATGATTCTGTTGGTCCTGTTTCTAACTCTTCAAAAGAGGATGGTTTAAATGTTGTAAATTTACTTGCTAGATATGACATCGGTTCTTGGGAGTTCGACTTAGGAGCTGCTTTTTCTAAAGATAATGAAAATAGAACTATAAACAATGGTCACGGGGACTTTAGCACATATAATGCTGCTGATTATGGTTTACAACTGGGAATATTCTATAATACACCTGGATACTACTGGAGTGGTAAAGGATTCTCGAAAATTTTTGCACAAGTTGGTTATGGACTTAATGCAGGAGATGGTTTAGGAAAAGCTGGTGCATGGGCTGAAAATAATTTAGATGATGCACTATCTGCTAGACTTGGTACTTTTGGAGTTTTACCTATCAATGAAAAGTGGGATTTATTCACAACAGTTGTTGCTCAGCATAATAAAAATAGTAAATTTAATTACAATGCAGATCTTTTAAATCCTCAAGGAGAACATTACTCTGTTGATGTTGACGGATTAAAATCTACTTGGGTTAGTGTTGTAGCTAGACCAGTTTATAAAATCAATGAAAACTTCGAGCTTCAATTTGAAGCTGGTTACTACTATGTAACAGAGGAAAAAGATAACAATAAAGATGTAGATGGAAACCTTTATAAGCTTACATTTGCACCAACATTTAAGTTAAATTCAAATGACTTCTGGGCTAGACCTGAAATTAGAACATTTGTTACTTGGGCTGGATGGGATAATGACTATCAAAAATCTTTCCAATCTGATTTAAACTCTTATAGTGGAAAAAATGGAGTAAATGTTGGAGTTCAAGCAGAAGTTTGGTTCTAATATAATATATTTTATATAATAATTTCCCTTTTGAGGCACCTTCCTCCCGTTGGTGCCTCATTTACAATAAATTAAAAGTGAGGTATTTTCATGAAAGATAGATCAAGCGGTATTCTTTTACATATAACATCACTACCTGGCGAATATGGAATTGGTGATTTTGGAAAATGTGCCTATGAGTTTGTTGATTTTTTAGAAAAAAGTCATCAAAAATATTGGCAAATTCTTCCAATGGGAGTGACTGGTTATGGTGATTCTCCTTATCAATCCTTCTCCGCTTTTGCAGGTAACCCATATTTTATAGATTTAAACTCTTTAATAGAATTAGATATTTTAACTAAAGACGATCTTAAATCTTTATCTGAATTAAATTCTATATCAAATATACAGTATGATAAATTATATACAGAAAGATATAGTGTTTTAAAGAAAGCTTTCTTAAACTTTAAAAATAAATATTCATTGGTATCTTTAAATAATTTTAAAAATAAAAATATTTGGTGGCTTGATAATTATGCACTTTATATGGCTATCAAAAATAAATTCAATGGTGACTCTTGGTTAAATTGGCCTAGAGATTATAAATTTAGAGATAAGAAAACTTTAAAAAAAGCTAAACTTGAACTTGAAGATGAAATTAACTTCCACATTTTCTTACAATATCTATTTGACAAGCAATGGAACGAATTAAAATCCTATGCTAATAATAAAGGAATAAAAATTATTGGAGATATTCCTATTTTTATAGCTACTGATAGTGCTGATACTTGGGAAAATCCTAATATGTTTTGCTTTGATAAAAAGTTACAACCTACAAAAGTTGCTGGGTGTCCTCCTGATGCTTTCAGTTCTGATGGACAACTATGGGGAAATGTACTTTACAATTGGAAATATATTGAAAAAGATAACTTCAAATGGTGGATTAAAAGAATTAAAAGTTGTTTCAAACTTTATGATACTGTTAGAATTGATCATTTTAGAGGATTTGAGTCTTTCTGGGCTATTCCTGCTAAAGCAAAAACTGCAAGATTTGGTAAATGGGAAAATGGTCCTGGAATGAAGCTCTTTAATAGTATCAAAAGCTCTTTAGGAGATTTAGATATTATTGCAGAAGACCTTGGATTTCTTACACCAAAAGTTCATAAACTTTTAAAAGATTCTGGATTTCCTGGAATGAAAATATTAGAATTTGCTTTTGATTCAAGAGAAGAAAGTGATTATCTACCACATAAATATCCTAAAAAAAGTGTTGCATATACAGGAACTCATGATAACCAAACAGTTGTTGGATGGTATGAAACTGTAAATAAAAATGATAAAGAGTTTTGCGATAGCTATCTTAATAGCTTTTTAAACAATAAAAATACCCCATCTGAAAGTATAAATTGGAAGTTTATTGAAGCTCTTTGGAGTTCTAACTCTCAACTTGTAATAGCACCTATGCAAGATTTCTTAGGTTTAGGAGATTCAGCTAGAATGAATACCCCTTCTACTTTAGGTAATAACTGGATTTGGAGAATAAATAAAGATTCTTTAGATGAAGGTCTTTCTAAAAAAATATCAGATATTACAATGAAATATCAACGTTAATTTATAATTTTATAAACATTAAAAATGGGATGGCTTAACAAAACCATCCCATTTTATTTTTAAAACTCGTCCCATCCCTCTACAGATGAACTCATATTATAACTAGTAACTGTTCCTTCGAAGAAGTTAGCTTTTACGTTTCCTTCTCCCTCTGTATCAGCAAACTTTTCTAAATGTCTATAAGGATTCTTTTCATACCCTTCGTAGATTGGATTTAATCCTATAGCTTTCAATCTCTCATTAGCTAACCACTTTGTGTATCTCTCTGTTGTATCCTCTGTTATACCTAGTATTCCATTTCCTATTATATGATTTGTCCAACTGATCTCTTGCTGCACAGCTTTTTTAAACATATCATATATTAATTCATCATTAAAGAAATCTTTATTTTCATTTTTAATCTCTCTTATTAACTGTTGGAATATAACTACATGTGATAGCTCATCCCTATTGATAAGTTTTATTATATCAGAAGTCCCCATCATTCTATTTCTACTTGCTAAAAGATAGAAGAAGTTAAATCCATTATAAAAATATATAGCCTCTAAAAGGTAGTCAGCTATTATAACTCTTGCAAAATTTTCATCACTAGGATTTTCTAAGAAACTTTGATATATTTTTGCTATATAACTATTTCTTTCAAATAGAACTTTATCCTCTCTCCATTTATCATATATTGAGTTTCTAATCTCCTTTGGTAGAATAGATTCAATTATATATTGATACGACTGAGAGTGAATAGCTTCTTGGAAAGTCTGTATTGATAGAATCAAATTTATCTCTGGAGCAGTTATATAATCTGAAACATTTGGAATATTATTTGTTTGAATACTATCTAAAAATATTAGAAACGAAAGTATTCCATCATAAGCTTCTTTCTCTTCATCAGTTAAATTTTTATAATCGTTTTTATCTTGAGTTAAATCTATTTTTTCTGGAATCCAAAAGTTTCCCATCATTGTTCTATAAAGATGATTTGCCCATTGATATTTAACATTATTCAAATTAAATATATTTGTACTATCTCCCTTTATCACTTTTCTTTCTGATAAAGAATCATCTCCTAGAGGATTAAAAAGTTTTTTTCTATCCACTGCAGCTTTCACACTCCTCTTTTTCATTTATTATATTTGTATTTCTTTGAATTGTTCTTATATAATAAACTGATTTACATCCCTCTTTCCACGCTGTCATGAAAGTATCATATATATCTTTAGCTTTAATATCTTTATTTAAATCAAAAATAAGCTCCATAGAAACTCCCTGAGTTATCCATTTTCCTATTCTACTCATTATTTTTACATATGTTTGAGGATTTACATTTTTAAACTCTGGATAGAACCAAGCTCTATCTTTCAGATGTTTAACAACTCTTGGAACAGCACCCTTTTGATTCTTCTCTATATAGAATCTAGAGAACGTAGGGTTTACAGATGCTGTTGATCCCATAAGTAAAGATGTTGATGTATTTGGTGCAACTGCTGTTAACTCACCATTTCTTAATCCATACATCTTAACTAAATTAAATACCTCTTCCCACTCTTTTCCAAACTTTGAATTTTCCATATACCAATCTTTATTTTTTTGGAAAAATATCCCTTCATCCCACAAAGATCCTTTAAACATTGGATAAGCTCCTCTATCTTTTGCTAAAAGAGCTGAAGATTTTATACTATACATAGCTATCTCTTGGAAAAGTTCATCTATCTCTTCTAATGACTCATCATATATCATAAACTCTTTTGCTAAATAGTCTGCAAGTCCCATAACTCCAACACCAATTGTTCTATAAGCTAAGTTATGCTTATCTGACTCTTTTATAGGAGTTCTTGTTAAATCAATTGTATTATCAAGGATTCTAACAGATATATCTACAATATTTTCTAACTCATCTCTTTCTAACTCAGCTAAGTTCATAGAAACTAAGTTACAAGTGTGAACTTCACCTAATTTTGTTGTTCTAACTCCATTTTCTCCAACAGTATCCTCTTTAAAGTTTACACTTGGTGAGAAGTTAGAAAAACTTTCCATACATAGATTTCCATTTCCTATCATTCCCACATGACTGTTGTGATTCATTAGATTTGCTCTATCTTTGAAAAATATATAAGGCATTCCTGTTTCTATTTGAACTTTCATAATCTCTTTAAATAACTCTCTAGCCTTTATAACTTTTCTTAACTGTAAGTTTTCATCCTTTTCTATAGTTAAGTATAACTCTTCAAATTTTTCTCCATAAACTTCACATAGTTCAACACCATATTTTTTTCTAATTTCATAAGGGTCAACTAAAGTCCACGGTAAATCCTCTTCCACTCTTTTCATAAAAAGATCTGAAAGAACAACTTGAGGATAGATATCATATGCTTTTCCTCTTTGATCTCCATTTTCTGTTTGAAGTTCTAAAAATGTTTCTATATCTAAATGCCATGAGTCTAGTGCTACAGTTACCGCTCCAGCTCTTCTTCCCTGCTGATTTACAGCTACTGCTGTATCATTTACAATTTTTACCCAAGGAACAACTCCTCCACTAGCATTATAATATCCGTTTACCATAGAATTTTTTGCTCTAATTCTAGAGATATTTAATCCTACTCCTCCACCATTCTTACTAATTTTTGCAACAGTATCTATATTGTAAAAAATAGATTCTATATTATCATCCATAGCTGTTATAAAGCATGATGATAGATTTCCATTTGGTACTCTTAAATTAGCTAAAATTGGAGTGGCTAAAGATATCTTTTTAAGTGACAATGCTTCGTAAAATCTTTTTGCTACAGCTACTTTATCTTTTTCATTTATAGCTAAAAGCATAGATATACACATAAATACCTCTTGAGGTAACTCATAAATCTTTCCATCATACTTTAACAAATATCTATTTACAAACATATTCGCTCCAGCATAATCATACATCATATCTCTCGACGTATCTATAACTTTCTCTAGCTCCTCAACCTCATCTACAGTATAATCTAAAAGTCTATTATCATAAATTCCAATTTCTACTAAAGTTTTTATACTTTTATAAAGCTCTCCATAAGAGAATCCTCTTTTGTGGAAAACCTCTCTTTCTGTCTCCATCATTAAAAGTCTTCCTGCAACATATGTCCAGTCACTTTCTTCAAAACTTGTCATAGAAACAGCCTGATTTATAAGAGATTCCTGAATTTTTTTTGTTGTTATATTCTCTGCATATATTGATTCTATATGACTTTCTAATTCAACCATATTAACTTCTAAATTATCACAAGCTCTTAAAAGTTTCTCTCTTATTTTTGTTATATCTAAATTTTCCCTTATTCCAGCTCTATTTATAACCTGTCTCATTTATAAAACCTCTAAGAAGCTTTCCATAGAATAGTATTTACCATCTTTTTCAACAACAGGTGCACTCATAATTCTAGCCTTACTTGCTACGATCATAAGTGTTTTTAAATCCTGAGTATACTCATATTCAAGACCTTTATCATCTAAAATTTTCTTTAAAGTCTCACACTTACTACAATCTTCTTTTCCAAATACCTTTATCATTCTACGCCTCCTAAACACAATATATTGTGTAGCTTCTTTTTATTTTCACTATATATAGTATTATTGCATAATTTCCAGATTTTTTCAACGATTTTTTTATATTAAAATAGTGTACTTTTATATGGTATGTCTTTTTATTTAAATTATCTTTTTTTAAAAAATTTAATAAAATATTTATATAAATAATACGTTAAGATTCCTGGAGATAACAAAATTATAATTGTTAGTATGCCACTAAAAACTATTGGGATTCCAAATCCAAAGCTAAAAGTAAAAATCAATCCATTTATTAAATCTAATACGTTATACCCTAACTGTGATATCTTTAAAACATACAGAACACTAAGAATATTAATTAAAATTGATACTAATATTTTCAAGATTCACCTCCTATATTGAATATAACTATTTCTATAGTATAATCCTTTTTTCTTTATATACAAAATATAATAATTTTTTTAATAGAACAAGATCTAACTTTTAAATTGTAAAATTTAAATTTAGATGATACTGTATAATATCGTTTAAAATTAATAGTTTAAAGGAGAATTATATGTTTTTTAAAGAGATTGATATTGAAAAATGGAAAAGAAGAGAATATTATGAACAATTTTCAAAAAATACCCCTTGTACAATGAGTTTAACAACTAAAATAGATATAACTAATATAAAGAAATTAAATTTAAAAGTGTATCCTGCTTTAATATTTTCTTTAACTAAAGCCGTTAACCAATTTGAAGAATTTAGAATAAATAAAAATGATAAAGGTGTTTTAGGAGTTTATAAAACCTTATATCCTTGCTACACTTATTTAAAAAAAGAAAATGAATTATTTACTAATATCTGGAGTGATAATATAGAATCCTACTCTGAATTTTATAACTCCTATATTTTTGATACGTCTGAATATACAAAAACTACAAAACTGCTTGGAAAAGAAAATATTCCTGAAAATACCTTTCCAATTTCTATGATTCCTTGGAATACTTTCGATGGATTCAATTTAAATTTAAAAAATGGCTATGATTATTATCTTCCAATATTTACTTTTGGAAAATTTATTTTAGAAAATAATAAATACTTAATACCTCTTTCTATTCAAGTGCATCATGCTGTATGCGATGGGTTTCATCTCTGTAGATTTATAGAGAAATTACAAGAACTTATTGATAACGACATTACTTTTCTAATTGAAAAAAATAAATTTTAAAACTTTTTTCTAAAACCTATAGTCTAAATATTATAATAAGTGTTAAAAGTAATAAATAATTTAATCCCCCCCAGATAAGAACCTCTATCCCCCCCAGAGGTTCTTATTATTTTTTGTATTTTGTTATAATAGCAAGATATATAGTTGGCTTTCTCAAAATAAATCCTGCACTAAGCCAAAAGATTAAATTCTGTCACCAATTCCTTTAAACTTTTCCACAAAGGCAGATATTTTCTGGAATACAGTGCTTTTTTTAGTTAAGTAGTTAGGATTAAGAGGGCTCATCTTAGGAATGATTTCGTTTAATTCAGTTCCATTATCACTAGCTTGTTCTTTCTTTAGTGATGTCAGTATATATCTTTTAGCTGCATCAGTATTGAGTTTTTCTTCTTTTATCAACTCTTCAGCTTCTTTCACTTGTTCCATTTGAGCAAATGAAAAAAATGCTTCTATGATACTAGCCTTATCATCAAATTTATCTAGATCAGTATTATTGATAAAGTCCACTATTAAACTTTCTTTTGCACGATTTCCTGTACTTGATCTAATTAAACGACGTACATCTCCAATCAATACATCCTTACTTTTTACTTTTTTATGTTTATCAAAAATTAATTCAAGAATATAGTCTAAGTTTATCTCTTGAGATTTCAAAAGATCTACTTCAAAAACGATATCATCCCATTGGAGTGTAGAATCTTCTCCAACTGTCCCCTTCTTCTCACGACGAAGCCACTCACGAATATCATTATATGTAGAACGATAATCTTGAACTACTCTTTCTTTAGGCATTTCAATTTTTTTCATGTTCTCTATATCTTCATCAGTTACATAATACATACTTTTGAACTCTTCAACCATTTTAGAATCGTCCATATCAAGAGATTGTAAAGCTTTTAATCTTGTAAACTCATCATAATTCTGCAATATGTTTTCAACTCTTAAATATTCACCAAATAGTTTAGCAAAATCCTTTTTATCTCTTTCAGTGACGATATCATCAACATTAGGGAAACGAGAATTCAACTCTCTAACTACTTCTATGTATCCACGACGAGCTGCACCTGTACTAATATCAGTGAACCCTTCCATGTATTCTTTATAACTTTTTTCAAGAACTACATTCTTTGTATTCTTATCACCAAATAGAGTTATAGCATCTATTGTTGCTGCTTCTAAATCTCTAAAAGTAACTATATTTCCAAAAGTCTTTGTAGAATCGTAGATACGGTTTGTTCTTGAGAATGCTTGTATTAATCCATGATAACGTAAGTTCTTATCAACAAACAAGGTATTTAATGTTGGAGCATCAAATCCAGTTAAAAACATCCCAACTACAATTAATAAATCAATCTCTTGCTTTCTTACTCTATTAGCAAGATCACGATAATAGTTTTGGAACTCTTTACTATCAATTCCAAAGTTTGTTTTAAACATTGTATTATAGTCATTAATAGCAGAGATTAAAAACTCCTTTGCACTTTGATTCATTGCTGAAGGCTCAAAAGTTTCATCACCTATATCTCCTTTGGAGTTTTGTTCCTCATTAGCTGCAAAAGAAAAGATAGTTGCTATCTTTAAAGGTTTCTCTCTGTTCTTTTGTAAATTTGTTAATGTTTCATAATAAAGTTTTGCTGCCTCAACGCTACTTACAGTAAACATTGCATTAAATCCTTTTTCACCATTATATGTTCGATGGGTTTTTATTTTAAAGTTATTCAAAATATATTGAGATATTTCCTTGATTCTTTCTGGATGTAAAAAAGCTACCTTTGCTTCTTCAGAAGTTAGTTTATCCTCATCCTGCTCCTTCTCAAGAGATTTAAACTTAGGACGTACATCATTATAATCAACTTTAAATTTAAGAACCTTCTCATCTCTAATTGCATCAGTTATAACATATGAGTGTAACTCTGTACCAAATACACTTGCAGTAGTTTCAGAACCTAAAGCATTTTCTGGAAATATTGGTGTTCCAGTAAATCCAAATTGATAGTACTTCTTAAATTTCTTAGCAATATTTTTTTGAGCTTCACCAAATTGTGAACGATGAGCTTCATCAAAAATAAAGACAACTTGCTTGTCATATATTGGTAAGTCTGCTTCAGTTTTAATTAGATTATTTAACTTTTGAATAGTAGTTACAATGATTTTATTATCATCTTTCTCAACGTTTCTTTTAAGTCCAGCAGTATTTTCAGATCCATTGACACTATCTGGTGAAAAACGTTGATACTCTTTCATTGTCTGATAATCTAAATCTTTTCTATCTACAACAAAGAATACTTTATCTATAAAATCTAACTCTGTAGCTAAACGAGCTGCTTTAAAACTTGTTAAAGTTTTTCCTGATCCTGTGGTATGCCAGATATACCCGCCACTTTCAAGAGTCTTCCATTTTTTAGCTAAATACGAACTTTTTATCTTCCATAAGATTCTTTCTGTTGCAGCTATTTGATACGGTCTCATAATTAACAGTATGTTATTAGAATCAAAAACAGAGTAGTGTAACAGTATATCTAATAGTGTATTCTTTTGAAAAAATGTTGCAGTAAAATCTTTTAAATCTCTAATAAGAGTGTTATCAGATTTTGCCCAGTTCATAGTAAAGTCAAAACTATTTTTATCTCTTTTAGTAGTGTTAGCAAAGTATCTTGTATCTGTACCATTTGAAATTACACAAATCTGAAGATATTTAAATAAAGAGTTATCAGCATTAAAGCTCTCTTTAGTGTATCTATTAACTTGGTTAAATGCTTCACGAATAGCAATTCCACGTTTCTTTAGTTCTACTTGAATTAAAGGCAATCCATTAACTAGAATTGTTACATCATAACGATTACTGCTAGTTCCCTTTTGTTGGAACTGTGAAATAACCTGCAACTTATTTCTACTCATATTTTTCTTATCAAGAAGATAAATATTTTTGAGATGACCATCATCAAAGGTAAAATCATAAATATAATCATCATGAATTTTACGAGTTTTATCTATATAGTTATCACTTGGTTTATCTAAATATTCCTCACAAAATCTTTTCCACTCAGAATCTAGAAATTTAACTTCATTAAGATTTTCTAGTTGTATTCTAATATTTTTTAACATCTCTTTTGTATTGATAAGCTTAGGTAAGTATTCATAACCTTGATTTTGTAAGTCTCTTATAAGTTCAGCTTCTAATTGAGCTTCTGTTTGATAACTTACACCTTGTTGAGCTATTTTATTGTATTTATCTAAAACTATAAAGTTATTGGTTTCTGTAATTGGTTTATATTCAGCCATAAAATTCCCCTTTGTTTTAGTCGTTATATTCTAATTCTAAACTTAACTTTTCTCTTTCCAACTCTTCTATCAATTCATCTTCTGTTGGGAAGTAAAATTGATATTTAGATGCAAATATATTTTTACTATCATCTAGTAATGTATATTTAACCATTGAATCATTTTTATCTGAACAAAGAAGCAATCCTATAGTTGGATTATCCCCATCTAAACGTATCTCTTTTTCATAATAACGTACGTAAAAATCCATTTGTCCTATATCTCTATGAGTTAATTTTCCCATTTTCAAGTCAATCAAAACAAAACATTTTAAAATATAGTTATAGAAAACTAAGTCAATATAATAGTTATCGCCATCTATATTAATTCTTTTTTGTCTACCAACAAAAGAAAATCCCTTTCCTAACTCAAGAAGAAAAAGCTGAAGCTTATCCATAAGAGCAGATTCTAAATCACTTTCTACAGATATTGTGTAATCTCCTTTTCCTAAAAATTCAAAAACCATAGGACTTTTTATAATATCGTGAGCTGTTTCTACTTTTTGTCCAACTACTGAAAGTTCTTTTACTGTAACAGGATCTTTACTCATCTTAATTCTTTCGTATAGCAGAGAGCTTATCTGTCTATCTAATTCTCTTGATGACCAATTATTTTCGATTGTTTCAATCATATAGAAATTACGAATATCATTATTTTTTAATTTCATCAAAAGTCTATAGTGTGTCCAACTCAATTCTCCACGCACTGAGTGGAGAATTGGAAAAGTTAGATAAAATTGTTTCATATACCATAGATTTTGTTTTGAATAACCTTTTCCAAACTCTTTTGTTAGTTTTTCAGAGATAGATTGGATTACATATTTCCCATATTCAGCTCGGTTTTCCCCTCTTTGCTCTTCCTCAATAATCTCTTTACCAATATTCCAATAACTTTCTATCATAACAGTATTTACAACTTTAAATGCTTTAGCACGACCATTTTCTAAAATATTTTTTACTCTAACATATAGATTTTCTACTAATTCCAATTCATTTATTTTTTCATTTTCCATACTATTTCTCCAACTTTTTAAATGTAAGTAGTTTGTCTCTATAGTATTCATATTGCTGTTTTCTTGCTTCTATCTCTGCTGGTAATCCAGTTTTAATATCATTCACAAGAGTATCAAAACGATCAAGTATATCAACGATACGTTGTTGTTCTTTAAGAGAAGGTAAAGGAATAGATATTCCTAGTATTAAAGATGAATTTAGATCGCCTCTTGCACCTTGTTTTCTCGAAAGTAGTTCTTCATATTGACTACAAACACAATAATATATATATTTATAAAGAGCTTTAGTTTCATCTATTTCCATATTATAGCAGTGCTGATTTGTTGTTGTTGGAATTTTGTTTATTGCACATCTACCTGCTGTAGCACCTGAAATAGCAACAATTACACAGTTTGCTGGAATCCATTTTGCAGACGTTTTTTTTACTGCCTCTTCAGTTATAAAACTATCAATTTTAAAAATTTCATTAAATTTAACATCCTGTGTCCTTAACCAAGGAACTGTTCCATTTAAATAAAATTTTTCTTCTCCTTTTTTAGGAGTTCCTCCTGAACATCCTTTTTTAACTATACTTTTAAGCACTACATTATTTTGTTGTTTATTTTTATTTAATAAACTATCTCTATAATATTCATACTGCTGTTTTCTCATTGTAAGCTCTGTTGTAAGCTCTGTTGTAAGCTCTGTTGTAAGCTCTGTAAATGTATCTAAAATACGCACAATCTCCTCTTGTACTGGTAATGGTGGTAGGGGGATTTGGAATTTGGAATATTTTCCAATCCACTGTCTCGAATGATCAACAGGATTATATGTTATATTTTTCATACAATGATAAACATACCTAAAAGATATATTTTTAATTTCATTTAAATTTATTCTCAACATTTTCATAGCAGATGATTTAATTTTAAAATTAAAATCTACCCAATGAAAAGATGTTGTAAAATCATCAAAGATTATAGTTGGATTTTCTTTAGTAGCTTCATAAATACCTGATTCTTCATCTGTGTATCCTAAGATAAATGATTGTCCAGCTGTTAAAACAGGTATTTTAAAACTATCATTATAATTTGTATCTTTAACTATATATTTTGTCGGTTGTTCATAATCTAATATTTCTTCTAAATAGCTGTACTCTACTCCATCAGGACATAGTTCATCTATTAATTGCTGTAACTTACTCATCTTAGACCTCCTCTGTGCTATATTCGCTGTAACCTTCATAGTAGTAACTAACATCTATACCCTTCATGAATAGGTTACGGTCATTGATTTCAGTTGTAAGAGCTTGTTTTAAAAAATGTTTAATCTCAATATCTTTAATAACACTTCTCTCCATAGCTGATAGATACTCATCTTTATCAACTAAATTCCAATCAATTATTTGTTTAATATTTTCTTTTAATATTAAATCAAGCCATATACGAGTTGCTCTTCCATTCCCTTCACGGAAAGGATGAGCAATATTCATCTCCACATATTTCTCAATAATTTCTTCAAATGTTGTTTGTGGCATAGTATCTATATATTTTAACGAGTGTTCAAGATACATTAGTGGTGCAAAACGAAAGTTGTTTTTAGCTATATTAACCTTTCTTATTTTCCCAGCAAAATCATATATATCTTCAAATAGATATTTGTGAATGTATTGAAGCCCTTCAAACGTTCCTATCTGAACTTTATTAATATCTCCAGAGTCAAAGAGTTGCTTAGCTTTTTGTTTACTAATTTTCTCTTCTACTTTTGAAAGCTCTATCTGGCTAGTAATATTCAGTTTATTTTCTAAAGTCATTCTTACTCCACCTCAATCTCTGCAATTATCTTATCTATTTCAATACGAAGTCTATCTATATTGCTTACTGTTGCTTTTATTTTAGTGTTTAGTTCTTTTATATCTATAACCTCTCTTGTATCTTTAGCTTCTACATAAGTATTTACAGAAAGATTATAATTCTCTTCAGCTATTTTAGAATTATCAACAGATTTTGAAACATGATCAATATCCTCTTTAGTGTCAAATATTCTTAAAATTTCTTCAATGTGCTCCTCTGTTAAAATGTTATTATTCGTTTCTTTCTTGAAGAAGTCCTCTCCACTAGCATCTATAAATTGAGTTTTAGAATCAGCTTTATGTTTAGAAAGAATTAGTATATTAACAGCTATTGAAGTACCAAAGAAAAGGTTAGGTGCTAACGATATAACTGTTTCAACAAAGTTATTCTCAATTAGATACTTTCTAATTTTCTGCTCTGCTCCACCACGATAGAATATTCCAGGGAAACAAACTATAGCAGCACGACCTTTACTAGAAAGATAATTTAAACAGTGAAGTACAAAAGCAAAGTCTGCTTTAGATTTTGGTGCTAACACTCCAGCAGGAGCAAAACGTTCATCATTGATAAGAGTTGGATCATCACTACCAATCCAATTAACTGAATATGGTGGATTTGATACAATAGCATCAAATGGTTTTTCATCTCCAAAATGTGGATCTAAAAGAGTATTTCCTAATGCTATATCAAACTTATCGTAGTTTACATTATGTAAAAACATATTCATACGAGCAAGGTTATATGTTGTGTGATTAATCTCTTGTCCATAGAAACCATCTTCAATAATATGGTCATCAAATTGCTTCTTAGCTTGTAGTAGTAATGAACCTGATCCAGCAGCAGGGTCATAAATTTTATTAATTGTTTCTTGATTATGTGTTGCTAATTTTGCAATAAGCTTTGATACACTTTGAGGTGTAAAGAACTCTCCACCAGATTTACCTGCATTAGCAGCATAGTTAGAGATTAAAAACTCATATGCGTCACCAAATAGATCTATATGATTGTCTTCAAACTCTCCAAAGTTAAGACCTTCAACACCTTTAATAACAGCAGCTAAACGACTATTTTTGTCTTTAACTGTATTTCCTAATCTATTGCTTGTAGTATCAAAATCAGCAAATAATCCTTTTATATCAGATTCAGAAGGATAACCGTTTGCAGAACTTTCAATAGCTGAAAAAATTGCTGCTAAATCTGTATTTAAGCTTTCATTAGTGTTTGCATTCTTAGCAATGTTAATGAACAGCTGGCTTGGATAAATAAAATATCCCTTTGTTTTTATTGCATCCTCTTTAATATCCTCTGTGATAACATCATCACTTAAATCTGCATATTTAAAGCTATCATCTCCAGCCTCAATGTAGTTAGAGAAGTTCTCACTAATAAATCTATAAAATAACGTTCCTAAAACGTATTGCTTAAAATCCCATCCATCTATTGAACCACGGACATCATTGGCTATTTTCCAAATCTGTGATTGTAATTCAGCTCTTTGTGCTATACTCGACATTTTTCTTCCTCCGTTTATTCATATCAAGTAACTTTATAACTTACATAAATTTACTTGCTTTCATCCTATAATTTTACTTTTATTATATCATATAGGATTTCAAAATAACATATTTAGGTTCCTCTAGCATAATTTCTAACTCTAAAAAATAATTATTTTAAAAGTATTTATAAAATTTACAACTATATTTATTTTTAATTCCGTCTAATATTTAAAACCATTTTAGCTATTATCTAATATATTTTGTATCTTACATTATGTTAGGAGGTTCTTATGTTTAATCCAAATATTGATAAAATTGCTGTCTGTATTCCAAAGATTAAATTAAAAAAAAATAGTGACTTCAGTTTAAAAAAATACAATGAACCCTATATAATTGCTCTATCTATAGATGGGAATAGTTGTAATTCGCCTTCAATTAATTTTAGTTATCACCCCTTCCCAAAAGTTTCAGTTGGTGATAATTTCACTTTATTTGGTGAAGGTTTTCTTGTATATCCCCCTAAAAATCCAGGTGATTTTTTAGTTACTTCCATACTAGTTATGGAAAGTGATAAATCAATACAACAAACTGGTGAAACAATTGAACAAATTATAAATTCAACTATAAAAGAACAAAATTTTACAAATACTATTTTATCTATTTTATCCACAGTTACAACATTACCATATAAAGAAATTTTAAATGCTCTAACCATACTAACTGATTGCGTAGCTAAATTTTTAAAAAATAATAAAGATGATGAACTATTAAGATGTGAAGGAACTTTTTTAAGAGATACAAACCCTCCTTATAATTTAGGTAAAACACTTTCTCCTATAAGTAACGATTATATTGAACTTTCAATTAATGTAATTTCCTTAGTTGATTCTACTACTCCAACATCTTTTAAAGATATAGTTCATACTTGTATAGATTGCTCCTCTACCGATTTTTCTCTTTACGAAATGGATAATTGTAATTTCAATGATAAAAACAACACATATATAAAGGTTATAGATTTAAAATCAATTTAAATACCGTAAAATATTTTGAAGGATAATCTTAAATGGTTATCCTTTTTTATTCAATAAAAATCTAATTGACAAATTTTGTTAAAGATAGTAAATTTTATAAAATAACCGAATTTAAGAAATCCTTATTTTATTAGGATTTCTATAAACTTAAATTAATCAAAAGGAGGAAATATGAGAAAATTAATAATGTACTACGACATGGACGGTCATAATGAAATCTCATTACCTCTAGTAAATATAAGGGTTTTCAATATCTAATAAATTATTTTGTAACCTACGTGTAACCTATTTAATACAGAGGGATATTTCACGATTGAACTTAATAAAAAAGAGGTAGAAATTAATCTACCTCTTTTTTTCTAATTATAATTCAATATTATTTTTATTAATTTTATAGAGCTTTTTATTTTATTGTAAACTACTATATTTTTTAATATCTTAATATAAATTCAACTTAAATTATTATTAAATTATCGTACATATAAAAAGGATTTATCAATATTTTCAGAATAATATGTTACGTTATTTTTTATTTTTTTATAAAAAACTTGATTTTTTTGTAACACGATTGTATAATTATGATGTTAATATTAATTTATTAACTTGGAGGAGGAAGTGACTATGGAACTTAAAAAACTTAGGGAAACTAACGGTTTAACACAAGAAGATGTGGCAAAGATAATTGGTGTTCAAAGAGAAGTTATATCTTATTACGAACACGGAAAAAGAGAAATTCCTGTAACAAATTTAAAAAAACTTTTAAATTTTTTAGGTATTGAATTAGAAGATTTTAAAAATGGAAAATATGAAAAAAAAATTCAAGTAGCTTACAGAAAGGATGATATTTCTGAAGAAGATTTTAATCAAGTAATATGGCTAAACAAATTCGTTATGAATCTTTCAGATTTAAAAAAAATTAATACCGAGGAGGTAAAGTAAATGAATAAAAAAGAACGATTCCTAGCTATTGATGCTAGGAATAAACTTGGAATAGATATTTTTGAGCCAATAGAAAATATTGAAAATCTTTTATTCAAAAAACAAGGAATTTCAATTATAAAGAAAAAAATGAGTAGTAAAATATCTGGTATTTGTACTAAAAGTAATGATAATACTATGGCTATACTAGTAAATACTTCATATAGCTTAGGGCGTCAAAATTTTACAATAGCCCATGAATACTACCATTTAATGTTTGATTACGATTTAAATAAATATTCCAAAGATAAAGAGACTCAAGCTAATACTTTTGCTTCATACTTTATAATGCCTAAAGAAGCTTTAGAATATTATTTGGAAAAAAAAGGTATTGGAAGAAAAAAAGATGATTTAACACAAGATGATATTATAGAAATATCTACATATTTTAAAATGAGTTATCTAGCAGTTCTTGTTCGTCTAGAGAAATTTGAAAAATTAATTTCTAAAGATAAAGCCAATGAATATAAAAATTTAAATGCTCATAATCTTGCTTTATTAAATGGAATTTTTACAAATTTATATAATGCAACAGAAGAAAAGTTTTCTGCTAAAACAAACTATGTTGAAGAAGTTAAAAAAGCTTTTGAAAGTAATAAAATAACAATTGGAAAATATGAGTCTTTATTGCTCGAAGGGGGATTCGAAGATGTTGTATTCGGTTTAGATAGCTCTACTGTTGAGGGGGTAAATGATGGAATCATCGAAGATTATATGTGACAATGATTTTTTATGTTCTTTTTTATGGGCCAAAAAAAAAGATTTGCTAGTTAATTTATTTAAGGATCGACTTTATGTTCCGGATGCTGTAGTACAAGAAATAGAATCACTTAATACTGGAGGAGTTGGCCAATCTGTATATAATGATTTTAGAAATTTATTAACTAATAATGAAATCAAAACTCTTTCTATCGCTTTTGGCTCAGAAGAAGAAGCTTTAATGGAAAATATTAGAAAAGATTTTTTAAGCAAATTTAATAAAGTTATTGGAGAAGGAGAACTTCAAATGCTAACCTTGGCTATATCCCAAAAAGCTACCTATATTATCAATACAGGAAGTAATAATTTAAAAGATATCTTTTATTTTATCGAGAATGGAGATATAAATAATATAACAACAATGGATGCTCTTTGTTTTGCTTATGAAAAACAATTAGAAAATTTTGAAGAATTAGAGAAAATTAAAAATGAAATGATTAGAAGAAGGAGATGGCTACCTAAAATTTCTGTTCAAGATTACTATAACTCAATCTACAAAAAATAAAAAAACTATGAAATTAATTTTATAAAAAACTCTTTCATAGAACTGAAAATAATCAGCACACAGCTGTTAATATAGATTGGTTAAATATAAATAAAATCGCCAAATTTTGCTTATATTTATTGGTTGTATAAATCGCCAAATTTATACATTTTGTCTTTTTGAATATGTATTATAACTCATTAACAATTTTATAATATCATATTCTCTTATTTTTGGCAAGGCCAAAGGAGAAATTACATGAAAAAAACTTACTCAAATGTTACACAAAAATTATCAAATATGTCTATTGAAGAAATCAATGCATTTTTACAAAGTTACAGTTCTCAACTTGGAAAAAGAGAATTTCATTGTAAAGATTTAGTTGATTTAGTTACTGGTGTTCCTTTTATTACATCAGTTCTTGGCTCTGGTTTAACTGTAACTAATAATACAACTTATAACCCTACTATGTCTGAAGAAATTCATCAAAAAGCGCAAAATATAATCGCTCACGTAAAAAATAACCCTAACCACAATTATAGTCAAAGTGAAATTATGTTTGCACTTGGTTATATAGAGTTATATTACAAAAAAGGAGCAGAAATCAAAGGCCTACTTCAGTAAAATACATACTTTTAAGTGGATACATATTATCCACTTTTTTATTTTAATCTAATTATACTTCTAAGATTGTATTTATATAAATAAAATAATACTACTATAACCATTAAAAGTGAGGTATTTTCATGAATAATAAATTAGTGAAAATTTATGAATTAAAACGTGAACTAAATCATAGGAAATCTCCTAATCAAGGTGAAATAAAAAGAATAAAAGAAAATTATATAATTAAAAACACATACAACTCAAATGCTATCAAAGGAAATACTCTTACCGAAATGGAAACTAGATTTGTTATTGAAACTAATTTAGCTGTAGGTAAAAAATCTTTAAAAGATCATTTAGAAATTAGAAACTACTATAATGCTTTAATTTATATTGAAACTTTAACAAATGAAATTTTATCTGAAGAAAATATAAAAACTGTTCATGCCATACTTTTAGATGGGCTTGATAGAACTAACAAAGGTAAATACAGAACTATTGATACTTCTCAAGAAATTCATACTTTATTATCTTGGTATACTTCTGAACCTGTTACTATTAACAGAATTATTGAATTTATTTGTAAATTTATTAATATCCACTCTTTCATTGATGAGAACGGTAGAACTTCAAGATTACTAACTAATTTAGAACTTCTAAAACTTAGATATCCTCCTATAACTGTTTTAGCTACTGACATATTAGAATACTATCAAGCTCTTGATAAAAGCTACTATGGAGATTATGAAGAAGCCTATGATTTCTTTTATAATCGTATAATTGAAAGTTTAAATGGATATTTAAATTTTACAAAATAAAAAGAATATTATTTTAAAAATATTTTTATAAATCTTAAAACTTTTTTATAAAACCTGTGGTCTAAATATTATAATAAGTGTTAAAAGTAATAAATAATTTAATCCCCCCCAGATAAGAACCTCTATCCCCCCAGAGGTTCTTATTATTTTTTGTATTTTGTTATTTTTTAAATAAAAATTTTCCAAAATTACTATCCTGAAGACTCTTTTCTTTAATTTTTTATAGTATATTTTTTTAAATTTCTTTACTTTATTGATTAAAATATTGTATTCTTAGTGTATAGAAGGGATATGAAGCAGTGAAGGGCTGGTAACCTGGAGCTTAGTATCTTATACCTTTATATTTTGTGTTATGAATATAATAAAAGCCATCTTATTATTAAATATAGGTGGCTTTTTTATTTTATTCTTTATATTGTTTATTTGATTTCTAACTGTCTGTGATTTTAAACCCAACTTCTCGGCTATATGTCTTGGCTTCATTCTCTTCCTCTTCTCTAATATCTATAGCTTCTTGGCCTTTAAATTTAAAATGTGATTCATATGGAAGTAGTTTATAACCTAACTTTGATAACTTAGATACATACACTCAACAAAAGTAAAATTTTCTAACTCAATTTCTCTTATAAATTCCATTTTATACATCAGCTCCTAAAAGATATGATACAAAACCAAAGTCAACTCCCATTTCATTTATATACTCTTTATACTTAGCTTCTAACCTTTCTAACTCTTCATCAGTTATAATGATCTTTCTTATTCCAAAAGTTAGTTTTAAAGATGTTTCTGCTAGTTCTAATTTTTCAATTTCAGAGTTTTCTCTAGATACAGGATACAAACCTACTGGCAAAAAACATGACTCTCAAACTAAAAAATAATCTTCAGATCATTTATATTTATTAGTTACATTTAGTGATTACAAAGCATATTGACAATGATAATAAAGAAAAGAATCTGGTATAGACTTTGATAATCTCACAAAAGAAGAGCTTAAAAGTGAAAACATAAAAAAATATTATAAATAATACTAAGAATAAATAAAAATATTTATATTTTATATAATATTTTTATAAAACATTATTTTAAATATCAATTTTATCTTTTTTTATATTTTAAAATATGTTATTATAAAAAATAAATATAATATAGGAGGTTTTTATAAAATGATTGAATATGAAAGTTTAGAAAAATTACATTTTAAAGGGAAAAATGTAGTTGAAGAATATCAAAAAAGAAGTAGTAGTTATTGTACTTATAATACTGAGTTAAAAATTTATCCTATATTAAGAGGAGAAAGAGTTTTAGCAGAACAATATTCTTTATTCTATTTGCCTATAAATGAAATAAACCTTCTTCAAGAAAAGATATTCCTAAATAGTAAAAAAATTATGGAGCTGAATTTGGAGTTACCTCCCGCTGCTAGAATTGCTTGTCTTAATGATATTATGACAAATGAGATTACTAAAACTAATGGAATCGAAGGAGTACATTCAACTAAAAAAGAAATTTATGAAAGTATGAATCCCAAAAAAGCTACTCGTTACTCTGGAATTGTCAATAAGTATAGACAAATTATTTCAAATACTTTAGACAATATCAACTCTCCAGAAGAAATAAGAGGTTTATATAATGACTTATTCTCAGAGGATATCTTGAAAAATCCAGAAAATCAATTGGATGGCAACTTATTTAGAAAAGAAAGAATAAATATTTCAAATGGAAGTAATAATATAATACATAGCGGTGATCCTTCGGAAGAAGTTATCATAGAACATATTAACGATTTAATTAATTTTATGAATAAAAAAGATATTCCATCTTTAATAAAAGCTTCAATTGTACATTATTACTTTGAATATATTCATCCATTTTATGATGGTAACGGTAGATTTGGTAGATTTCTTTTTTCTATGTATCTAGCTAGAAAAGTTGATATTTATACAGGATTATCTCTTTCTTACGCTATCTTTGAAGATAAAAAAGAGTATGCCGATTTATTTCTAAATGCTTCAAAAGTAAGAAATTATGGAGAAGTAACTTTCTTTGTTATTGGAATGCTAAAATTCATTATAAAAGGACAGAATAACATTATTCAAATGTTAGAGAATAAAATTTTAAAACTTAACTATGCAAAAGATTATATTAAAGGAATAAAAATTTCATATAATCTTTCAGAAATTGAATCTAAAATATTATTTATATATATTCAAAATTATATTTTCGCCAAAGAGAATCCATTAACAGATAAAGAATTATTAAATCATGTAAGTGATATAAAAAGTATCCAAACTTTAAGAAAACATTTGGATAACTTAGAAAATTTAGAACTAATTGGACTTGTGTCAAAAAAACCATTCATAAGAACTGTTAGTGACAAAATTAAAGAAATACTAGATTAATAATCCTCTCTTTTTTTACTAAAAATCAAGGAGAAAAAGTCCACTTCTATTTAATAAAGTTAGCCTGTGCAACTTTTAAACCTATATTTCAAAAACTATTAAAAGAGTTGAATAGTGAATTTATAAAATAATCAAAATTAAGAAACCCTTATTTTATGAGGGTTTCTATAAACCTAAATAAAATCATAAGGAGGAAATATGAGAAAATTAATAATGCACTACGATATGGACGCTTTTTATGCATCAATTGAGATTAGAGATAATCCTAAGTATAAAGACAAACCCATTGTTGTTGCTGGTGGAGTTGTTACAACTGCTAGTTATCCCGCTCGTAAGTTTGGTATCCACTCTGCTATGAACACCTTAGATGCTAAAAGATTATGTCCTAAGCTCATTGTCCTCCCTGTAAATAAAGAAAAATATTCTTATGAATCTAAAATTATTCAAAAGCTTGTTTTAAAAATAACTCATAAGGTAGAGTTTATCGCTCTTGACGAAGGTTTTGTGGATATAACCGATATCATTTCTAAATTTCCATCAAAAGAGATTTTTGCCAAAATTTTTAGAAAAAGAATTTATGAAATTACAGGACTTACTTGTTCTGTAGGAATTGGACCTAACAAGCTTACAGCTAAAATTGCCTCTGATATAAATAAACCTGGTGGACAACATATATTTAATAATGAAAGCGAATTTATTGAATTTATAAAAGAAAAAAATATTAGAAAACTTCCCGGTGTTGGAAAACAATTTGAAAAGCTTTTAAATAAAAATAATATTAATTATGTTAAAGATATCTATCCCTTTTCATTAAAAGAACTTACAGCAAAATATGGTACTTCTCGTGGAGGATTACTCTATACTTACAGTCGTGGAATTGATCATAGAGAAGTCGATTTTAATAGAGCCATACACTCTATTGGTAATGAAAACACTTTCAGAATTCCACTTGATTCTGAGGAAGAGATAAATAGGGAAATTGAAGACCTTTTTAATTGGTCTTATAATCGTCTAAAAAGTAAAAAATTATTAGCTAAGACTATTTCTTTGAAAGTTCGTTTTAAAAATAGAGAAACTTTAACTCGTTCAAAAACTAGATTTATCCCAAGTGATGATAAAGATATTTTAAAAGGAATGTTAGATGAAATTTTAGTTACTTTAAATTTAAATAATAATATAAAACTTCTTGGAGTTTCCTTTTCCAATTTAGAAAACCATTCTAATCGACAACTTACTTTTGAAAAACTCTATTAATTTTTCTATAAAAAAAGATTTTTCTATTTTTTAGAGTATATTATGATAATTCAAAATATTAAAGGAGGTTGAAGGTTATGAAAAAAGTTGTTTTAGCAAGCATTTTCTTTAGTTTATTCTTTATTGGATGTTCTAGTTCTCAACCTAAAGAAGAACCTGTTGTTGAAGAAGTTATTGTTGCAGAACCTGTTGTAGTAGGAAAAGAAGTTATTGTAGCTCCTGTTTTAGACAAACAAAGTTATTAGAGAAAGAAATAGATCATAGAAAAAGGTCACATTATAGTGACCTTTTTTTATAAATCTATAAAACTACTCTCTTTATTCTCTTTTTTTAAACGCTCTAAATATTTTCTATGATTTATATCTATATTGTTTATGTGTTTAATATATCTATTTGCTGAAGATTCAACCTCATCATCTGATAACCTAGGAGTGTTAAAAAGAGCAAAATATGGTAAATATACCATTTGTAAAGCATTTGCTGTAGCTTCTAATGGTCGCAATAGCTCTGTTATAGTGAAATTATTATAACTTCCTCCCATATATGAATATTCTGGAGCTCCTATTGAAAGTGCTACTAAAAATTCTTTTTCTTTTAATGCGTCACCATTAGGACCATATGCCCATCCGTATTCAAAAACTTTATCAAAATACTCTCTCATTAAAGCTGGCATATTATACCAGTAAAAAGGAAATTGAAAAACTACTCTCTCTGCTTTTTCTAAAAATTTTTTCTCTTGCTCAATATCTATCATTTTATTCTCTTTATAAATTTCATCTAAAAATCTAATTGTTATATTATTTTCTTTTTTTAAAGCTTCTATCCAGATTTTATTAACCTTTGACTCTTTTATATTTGGATGAGTTGCTATTACCAATATCTTCATTTCTAATTCACCTTAATTTTTCCTAAAACTATATCCTCTTTTAATTTTTCAATAAATTTTATATTGTCACTTCCTATAATTTCTTTTGTATATTTAAAATCTGTAGTTCCTACTCCATTTTCTTTTAAACCAAAATTATATACTTGTCCTTTAAATTCCCCATTAACAGTGTCTTCAATTACTTTATAGATAGCATTATTTACATTTTTTAACATTGATGTTAAAATTTGTCCTTTCACTATATCATCTTGATCACAATCTACACCAATACCATAAATTCCTTTTTCTTTAACTCCTTCTAAAATACCTATTCCTGTATTACCTGAAGCATGATATATTATATCAACTCCTTGATTTGCTAAAGAATACGCATGTTCTTTCCCTTTTAAAGGATCACTAAACGGGGCATCTCCACCAACATATGTTGTTATTACCGAAATCTCAGGATTTACATATTTAGCTCCTTGTTCATAACCAGACTTAAATCTATTTATTAAAGGTATATCCAATGCTCCTATAAATCCAACTTTTCCTGTCTTACTCATTTTTGCTGCTATTGCTCCAACTAAAAATGAACCTTCACTTTCATCGAAAACTAACGAAGCTATATTTTCTCCTTCTTTCGCTTTTGTATCTACAATTGCATATTTTGTATTTGGAAACTTAGAACTAATATCTTCCATAGCATCTTGTGCTGTATAAGATGTCGCTATGATTAAATCAAATCCATTTTGAGAATATTCCTCTAAAAAATATGCATCTTCCATCCATGTATTAGGTTCTACGTATTTTACTTCAATATTAAAATCTTTTTGTGCTTTTAGTAAACCAGCATAGGCTGAGTCATTAAAAGACTTGTCCCCTAATCCACCCATAGCTAAAATCAAACCAACTTTTATTGGTGCAGATAAAATAGTTACTGATGCTAATAGAAATACAATAAAAATACCAATTTTTTTCATAAAAAACCTCCCCAATTTTATATTTTTTATTATATCTTAAATTTAAAAAAAGAGCTATCTTTTGATAGCTCTTTATCTATTAAAAATCGTATGTTACGCTAACTCCACCTTGAGGTTGTAATTTCCAATCTTTCTCTGTACTTCCCCAAACTTGGTTAGAGTATTTAACCTGTGCAAAAACAGAGAATGATAGATCATCAGTGTAATTATAAGTTACTTCTAATTGAGGTAATGCAAATAATACGTATGTATTTTTATTATTTCCACTATCTACTGCTGGTCCTAACCACTCATAAATTTGATTTCCAACTATGAACGGATCCCACGCTGCGCTTCTATTAGATGATATATATGGGTCAAATCCTCCAGTAAAATTAAATGCTAATGATGTCTGTTCATTGAATTTATATAACTCTTTTGAATATCCTAACCATGCTAGAGCCATAAAATAATTTGCTGAATCATATTTAGTTCCTGTTGTTTGATTTTCTATTTCAAAGCTTCCATTATACCACTCTTTAAATACATATGCATTAAAAGTAAATGTAAAATTAGCTGGTAATTGCCAATTTGTTAACAAACTTAAAAATCCAGCATTTTGATGTCCTGATGGCCCCTTTGTTTGCCAACCATAGATATACATTGGCGATATTGCAAATTGAGTTGCTTGAACGTAATCTCCTTTTGGTATATAATCTACAAAATCAAATTCAGTTCTAGCAAATACGTATGTTAAATTTGTTCCTGTAAAAAATGCTTGGTTTTGAAGTGTTACTTCTGATTTCCACTTTATCTTTGAATCACCTAGTACCCCATGATTATAAGTTAATGTAGCTTGTGGTGAACTATAGTTATTATCTTGTTGATTCTCTCCGCCATTATAATCATACATATTCCAAACTCTATCCCACTGTAAACCAATACTCCAATCTTTTGCAAAATTATAATTTAATACAATTTCAGGATGTGAAGATTCTGTTTTATATTTTCCAGCATTTCCATAAAAAGTTTGAGTAAATCCTATATTACCGTTAGGAGTAAACTCCTCTGCATAAGCAGCTCCAGCAATAAGTAATGATCCTATAAGTGTTTTTAAAAATAATTTTTTCATAATTTACCTCCCGTTATAATTAATGAAGTTTCTCTATTTTCAGCTTAAGTATACAAGAAGTTCGTAATTTTTCCTTCTTAATTATTGATTTATTTTATATTTATTATTAAAAAGGAATTAAAAATAATTTTCGAATAGAAAGTATAATTATTCCTTATAGGAGGTTTAAATCTATGGTTAAAAAAATTTTAACTTTATCGTCTTTTTTATTACTATTTCTTCAAGGATGTAGTGCTTTAGATAGCCGTGTTGTTGCTGTTGATTCCTATTCTACTATGCAGTCTTATGGTGGAACATATTACCTTTCTACAAATTCACCTGGACTACAACTTCAACAACAATCATTTGAAGTCATACTGCAAAACATGCTTCAAACTAAAGGATATACTAGAACATTTGATCAAAAAAATGCCTTATATAATATAGTTTATAACTATAGAATTAGAGGACCTTACACTCGTTTAGAGTCTTATCCAGCACCTATAAATCCTTGGTGGAATGGACCTTATGGTGGAATATATAATGGATTTTATGGAGATATGTGGATGAATTCAATCAGTGCTACAACATACTTTGTTAAAAGATTAGAATTATCAGCTTATACTAAAAATAATAATGCTGTTTGGCAAGCTATTGGAAGTTTAAAAAGTGATAACAGTGATCCTAGAGTAAGTTTTCCATATCTAGTTTCAGCTATTTCAAACTATGTTAATGTTAACTCTAATCAGGTAGTTTATTTAAATGTTGAAGAAAATTCTAAAACTGGTCAATATACTGCTACTCCATCTATATGGTAAACTTTTAATTATAAAATAAATACAAAATAAAAAAACCTAATCATTTAAGATTAGGCTTTTTTTATTTTATTTATTTATAAGAAGATTCAATTTTTTTATAATAGATTCCTCAACTTTTTCAATATAAACTTTAAAAGTCTCTGGATTATTTAAAAATGGAGATAACACACAAGCTCTTAATAAAGTTAAGTCATTAACTTTAAACCATTCCTCTTTTGGAATATCTAATCTTTGTAAAACATCTAATGGACTATTAGCATAGTCATTTATATTAAAATCAGTATGTGATGTTACAAATTCATTAGCATATAAATTAGGAGTCATAACTGAAGATAAATCATATAAATCATGATTTAATTTATTCAATGATTCTAGTGATTTATTACCTTCAATATTAAATATAAAATCAACCATATTAAAATCTGGTGAAGTTAAAGGTTCTACTCTTACAACTTTATCTCCAACTTTAATAGATTTTTTAGTTTTTAAATAGTCATAAAGATTAAAAGCACCTTCAATACTTGCTCCAATTAACTTACCATAACCTGAAATATTTAGTGGTAAAACTCTATGAGCAGCCCAAACTGCTGCTGCTGTAGCTCCTGCTTTAGACCCTTCCATTATAAAGGCTCCAAGTAAAGCTGGTATTTCCACTCCTTTTTCAAATACATAGCTAGCAAAATATGATATAGAGTTTCTCATTCTTCTATCTTTAATTACAATTCCTCCCGCAGCATAAGGAATATATCCCATTTTATGAGGATCAATTGTTATACTATCAGCTTTACTCATTGCTTTAAAAGCATTATATATATCATCACTTGGCCAGTTTATATTTTCATTATAAAATACTCCATATTCTTTATATTTTTCTTTTAAATTTGATTTTTCAATAAATTTATATTCTTCATCTAAGAATATTGATCTAGCATAACCTCCATAAGCTGCGTCTACATGGAAATAGAAATTAATTCCATTTTTAGAGTATTCCTCTTTTAGTTCCACTATTTTATCTATATAATCAACTGCACCTTCTTCAGTTGTACCAACTACTGCTACAACACCTAAAATTGGAGTCTTTTCAGCTACAAGTTTATCTATTGTTGCTTTTAATTTATTAACATCCATTCTATAGTTATTGTTAAGTTCTATTGCAACTATGTTATCTGTACCAATTCCTAAAACATCTGCAGCTTTCAACCATGAATAGTGTTTTGTTTCTGGAACAATCCATTTACCTAAATGTGGTAACTCTTTTGATGCTGCTCTAGCTGAGTGAGCTTTCAAAATCTCCCACTTATTATCATGATTTTCAATTAAATCAATTATTTGTTCAATAGGCATATTCATCAAAGCCCACTCATCTTTTCCCTCAACAAGTTCAGGAGCAACTTCTTTCATTGCTAAAGGTAATGATTTTAAATTTCTAGCATACCAAATACCTTCAAAATTCGCAATAGATCCGTCACAACAAATATGTCCCCATCCTTTAACTGGGTCAAATCCTAATAACTTACATAAATCAGCACCAACTTCATCTTCCATTACAGAAGTTGGCTGTGAAGATTCATATGCAACATTATTTAGATTGTAAAGCATAGCTCCAAAATAACCTAATAGTCCAGGCATTAATGTTTCTGAATTCATATGCCCTAAATATCTTGGAGAATGCCAAGGTGTTGCTCCAGCTCTTAAACGTCTTGAAAGTTCTTTTAAAACTTCTTCACATTTATCTGATGTATCGATAAAAGTCTCACAATTCTTAAAAGAAGTTTTTATAACTTCATCATCGCCAGGTTGATAGTTTTTTCTCCACTGAGCATGGTCTTCAAATAATTTAACAAGTTCTTTTAAAAAGAAATCCTCATTCTCTGATTTAGGCCCTAAAAATAATGCATTTAAATTAACTCCAGTATTTTCCATAATCCTTCCTCAACTCCTTAATTAATTTATTTTTTTCCAAGATTCTTTTTTAAATTTATATATAACTAATGGTGCAACAAATAAAGCTAATACTCCTACAATTTGTATAAATAATGATGCTGTATGAAGATTTTCTGGAATATCACTAGATGGAATAATACTAACTATAATAGTTAAGATAACTCCAATCATCCCCAATATAACTGTAATCCACATTCCTGGTTTTCCACCTGGCACAGGTACTGATCTAACAACATCTGGTCTTTTATATCTTAAAACAACTTCAGCTATTAGTATAAATATATAAACTATACAATATAATACTGTTGTTAACATTAAAATAATTATAAATCCAGTATTTATAGCTGGAACAACTATATAAAGAAGTGTAACTAATGTTATTACAGCTGCTTGTATTAAAATAAATGTTACTGGAATATCATCTTTATTTCTCTTTTGGAAAATCGGTGGTAATAATCCCGCATCTGCAACTTTTATCATTGCTTTCGATGGTCCTAAAACCCATGCATTTAATTGAGCAAAAACTCCTAAAGCGATCATTAAAGCTATTACATTTGTTGCCCAAGGAATTCCTAAAGCATTAAAATATATTTGGAAAGGTTGTGTTATAACCGCTAAATCAATTTGATTAGAAGGTATAGCATTAGCTTCTGTTAAAGAAGCGATTAAGTTAAATATAACCATTAAAAATATTGTTATAAAAACAGCTATAGGATAGTTTCTTTTTGGATTTTCAATATCATTGGCATGCACAGATGCAATCTCTAATCCCGCAAAAATAAAGATAACACCAGCAAAGAAAGATAATTTATCTAATGAATCTAAACTAGGAATTGCAGTCTCTAAAGTTAAAGGTCCTAAATTAACATTTCCAATTTTAAACGAATACCAAAGTCCTAAAACAATAAGTAAAGTTGCTGGAATATAAATTCCAATAACAGCTCCCCAAGTACTTATCCATTTACCAAATTGCGCCTTAAAGTTTAAAAGTGTTATGAACCAATAAGTTACAATAACTGTTACAACTATAAAAACATTATTGTTAGCAAGATCTGGTCTACTAATAACATATGGAAGCATTGAAGCAAATGCTGTTGAAACCATTACCATTCCAAAAAACATTTGAACCCATAATAGCCAAGCTGTTACAAAAGCCCATTTTTCTCCTAGTGCTTCTCTTACCCAAACTTGAGGTCCTCCCTCTTCTGGCCATCCTGTTGCTAATTCAGCGGCAACAAGAGATATTGGTATCGCAAAAAATATAGCTGCTGCTAACATGTAAAAAATACCGTACCATCCCACACTTGCTACAGTAGGTATGTTTCTAATACTACCATAGAAGGCAATACTAATTGCAATTAACTGAAATAATGTAATCTTCTTGTTCATATGATACCTCCTCATATATAAATTCGGTTAAGTATACGTAACGGTATTCGAAATTCCTACTTTTATTTTAAAAAAAAGGGAAAGATTATGTATCTTTCCCTTTTTTTATTTATTTTTCTTCATTTATAATTGCTTCTATTCTATCTAAACATCTACCGCAACCTGATCCAGCACCAGTTACATCAATTACTTCAACTAATGTTGTAGCTCCATTTTCAATAGCAGCTAAAACTTTTCCTAAAGTAACTCCTTTGCAGTAACATAACATTGTATTTTCAGACATTTTATACCTCCAATATCTTTTTTTAAAGTATACCACAAAGGTATAGTATTTGCAATATTTTTATTTGCTTCTTTGCAAATAATCCAAAAATAAGTTATACTTTAATAATGGAAAAAATATTTAGGAGAACAAACAATGAACGATATAAATCTTGGATTAAAAATAAAAAAATTTAGAACTGATCAAAATTTAAGTTTAAAAGAGCTTGCAGAAAAAATAAAATCTACCTCTGCACTTTTAAGTCAAATTGAAAAAGGTACCACAAATCCTTCTATAAATACATTAAAAAATCTTTCAATAGCTTTAGATATTCCTCTATATAAATTTTTTATAGAAGAAACTTTAAAAAAAGTACATATTGTTAGAGCTCAAGATCGAAAAATTATAACTCCCTCTAAAGGAGAAGGAGTTTCTTATGAAATATTAAGCCCCGAACCTCAAACAGATGTAGAGTTTATGATATTAAATCTAGATCCCTATTCTTCCTCTAAAGAAAAAGAAATTGGACACGAAGGCCAAGAAGTTGCTTTTATATTAGAAGGAGAAGTTAAACTTAATCTAGAAAATGAATCATATGTTTTATTTCAAGGAGACAGTATAAAAATTGAAAAATTTGTTAAACATAGTTGGGAAAATTTTACTTCAACTATTAGTAAAATTATTTTTGCAGTTACTATATAAATTAAAAGAGAGATTACGAATAATCTCTCTTTTTTATAACATAAAAATTCCTTTTATTCCATTTGAAATTAATTTTACTCCTGCTGACATTATAAATATCTGCATAACTCTGGATAAAACAAATAACACAACCTCTCCTAAAACTTTATCTAACCAATCTGAAATACTAAATAAAAACTTCATTATTAAAAATGTCACTGCTACAGCTCCAACGGATATAATTAATCCAGCTTCTTTATGAATAATCATAACAGTTGATATTGTACCAGGTCCAACTAACATGGGAAAAGTTAAAGGTGTTATTGCATACCTTATAGCATCTTTTTCAGTCATTACATTTCCTGAGCTCTCCTTAGAAATACCTAAACCTAAAAGATTTCTAAAAGCAACAACAACTAATATCATTCCACCAGCTACTCTAAGCTCATCCATACCTATTTTATAAAGATAGTTCATAAAGAAATCCCCAGCTACTATAAATCCAGTAACTATTCCAAATCCTGATAAAACTATTGCATTATACATTTTTTTTCTTATTTCTGGATTTTGATCCTTTGTTAACGTCATAAATAAAGGTACATTTCCAAATGGATTTAAAATTCCAATTATTGTAAGAACATATGTCATTATATCTATGACAAACTCTTTTCCCATATTTAATAATCTCCTCTGTCAATTTATTTACACACTATAATATATAAATAAATTAATAAAGTAAAGTTTTTTATATATTATTTTTATAATTACTGTTAAATGTTCTTTTTTCCTCTTCTCTAAACTCATTTTGATTATCCCAAGTTATTTGAGCTATATCTTTTGTAAATTTAGGATAAGTATTGCAATAGTCTATTGCTTCTTGAGTTAGTGTAAATCCATGCTTTATGAAATAATCACTTGCATCTCTTTTTACTATTTTAGTTACATAAGTAGCTAATTTACCTGAAATGTCTTCAATAGTGCTTGTTTCAATATTTTGCATATACTTATGCATTTTTACAAAGAAATCTCCCTCTCCATAATATAATCTAAATTTAAACCAAAATGCTAATCTTACAAAAAGACCCATCTCTGCTATACTTTGTTCACTAGTTTGAAGCTCTATCATCCCATCATATACATTGCTTCTTATGCTATCTGTATATTCAACTCTTGCTTCATTAGCATACCAGTTATTACTTACTTCTCCAAATAATCCCATGTGATAATTATTGACATCCATTTCATGTCCAACTTCATGACCAACAACCCACGCTGATGCAAAATCTCTCAAATTTGCTTTCAATATATCATGGCTTCCACCACTATAAGCTGTATATCCACCTACAAAAGATCCTCCAGCATGAGGATTATTTTCACTTACTCCTATCCACATAACTCTTTTGTATGGAATGGAATTATTAAAATGAGAGTTCAAATTATCTATATAATAAAGAAAATCTAAAAATTCATCAGTAATCTCTATTCTTTGACTTAATGTTCCTTCTGCAATATTACTTTTTAGCCAATCAAACTTTACTGCTCCTATAAAATTTCTTCCCTCTATATAAGCTAAATTTGAATTTAATTTTACTCCATCTCTATTTTCTATTAATGTTGTGTTGTTTGGAGTTTTATAAAACTCTTCCTCTTTTGTAATTCCGTATCTATAAATTAGTGCATTTTTTTCATTTAAAGAGTATAGTTCTATTTCATCTTTTCTACTTCCTGTTAAAACTAATTGTCCTGTTAACTCACCTAAATTAATTATATTTAACCCCTTCTTTAATAAGAACGAATGCTCTGCTTGAGGTTTGTTTTCTCTTAAAATTATATGTGCATTTAAATCTTTACTACATATAAACGCATAATCTCTATTTGGAAGTATATAGTATGGTGTCACTGAAATATCTCCAGTTCCATTTGTTTTTAACGGTCCAAAATAATAGTTAGTATCTTGAGGTATGCTTTTTATTTTATAAGTTTCAAAAGGTAACTCATTTTTATTTTTCAAAATAGATTCTGCTATATAAAGTTTAGCTAATAACGCTTTATTTGTTAATACTTTTTCTTTAAATTTTTCTATAGTAGATAATTTTACTCCTCTACTTAAAGATTTGTATAAAACTTTATCTTCAAATAAATTTTCTATATTTTCAATTAATTTATTATAGATAGTAAACTTTACATCATTAAGAACTACTACACTAGCTTGAGTTCTTTCAAATTTAATACAAATCTCTTTTACTAATGTTGGGTTAAATGAGATTATATTTTCTCCCCTTACTGGACTATCTGTTTCATGAATATGTAATAACTTCCAACTTCCATTTTCCTCATTTCTAAAGTATAATGTCGCTTTGTAAACCACTCCATTAGAGCCATTGGCGTGTCTTGAAATAAATGTAAAGTTTTCTATAACCTTTTTCTCTTCAAAAGTAAAGAATATTTCACCTAATCCCTGTGAATGGTAGTAAGTATTTATATCACCATCAACCATTGAAACAACTGCATCAGGATATCCACAAGTTGATTGAATCCCTACTTTTTCTATTGGATAATTATTCGAAATATCTGTTAAATTATAATATATTTCCTGTTCCACTTGAGCTAAATGAATACAATTTACTTTCCACTTTTCATATTCATCTATGTAAATTTCTACCTTTATCTCCTCTGTAAATACCTCAGCAAATTGGACATTTATCTTTCCATTTTCATTTGAATCTATTGTTTTTTTCTCTATCTCCTCTAACTGACCAAAATTATTTTTGAAATATACTCTTATATCATATATATAATCAGCCTCTTCTCTAAATAAAATCTCTAATTTATTTAGTACTTCATAGCTATTATTTTTTATCTCAAAACATATAGGTTCTATTCTTTTTAAATAGATTTCTTTTGCTTTTTTAACTTTCTCTTTGTAGCTTTCTGTTAAACTACATCTTCTCTCTAAAGATAAAATATCTTCGTATTCAACATTAGATTTTAAAGTTTCAAAAGTAGAATCTTCAAAAATGTTATTAATCTCATCTTCTAGAAGATTATATATAAACAGTTCTAATTCATTAATTATAGCCCATTTATTAACTGAATCCTCTACTCTTATACATATCTCATCAGTTAAATACGGCTTATTTTCTACCATTAGCCACTCATTTTTATAAGAATCTACATTATAAGTTCCAAACTCAATCCATTCATTTTCTTGATTTAAATCTTTTACTAAAACTTTAAATCTATTTATTAATCCAGATGTATTACTTCTAAAGCTAATTAATCTTAATCTACCAATTAAGTACTCCCTATTTAACTTTAAATTTATTTGGGCATACTCACTGTAGTTTCTACTATGAAATCTTGTATCTAAATTTCCATCAAACATATTTGTCAATGGATAAGATGAATCCTCAGTATTTGAAGAAACTTGTAAATCTTCAAGTTTTACTCTTGTATCCACATCCTCATTAAAACAAAATTCAGATAACGTATAACTATTATTTTTTATTTTATATACTCTATCTGCTCCATATATTAAAATTTTAGCTTTCTTTGTCAAAATTTTTCTAAAATTCAAAGTTACATTCTCTTCATCTATTAAAGGATTACATCTTATTATTCTCTCTTCACCTAAAGAGTTTTCATATGCTAAACACACCTTTAATATTCTTTGCTCACATACAAATTGAATTTCATCTAAAATTGTATCTTCATTTAAAGATATTTCAAACTCTTCTGGTATTAGCGACTCAATATATAACTCTTTAGCTTTCTTCAAAGTATTTATATAACTTTCAGTTATTAATCCTTCTTCTAAAGTTTCTATATCCTCTAACGTAATACTATCTTTTATTGTATTTTGAGTTTCATCAGTGAAAAGATTTGCAATTCTTTCCTCTATTGTATTGTATTTAAATAGATCAATCTCATAAAAAACTACAAAATAATTATGTCCATTTGTTACTCTAATACATATTTCTGATGCTAGTACTGGTTTAAATACTGCTTCTCTAAAGTCTCCACTTTGCTCTGTTAATTGTTCAAATACTTTTTTCCACTCTTCATTGTTTTTTGTTCTATATAAAATTTCATAAGCTTTTATTCTTCCATTATGTGACGGTCTAGTTTGGAATTTTACTCTGTTTATTACCTTAGGTGCATCTAATTCTAAAATAAAATCGCCATACTCTCCTGTTCCATAACTTCTATAATCAGCACTGTGAAAAGTGGTATTTATATCATTATCTATAGCGTATCTTGGTGCATTACCTGAGTATTGTCCACACAAACTTTTTGCTACCATTGTTGTTTTATCAACTCTTACATCTATATCTTCACTTGCATAAAACTCATCTTGTAAAATCTCTATAACCTCTATTTTAAATTCACTACCTTGCTCTATTGTTCCATATAAAGATAGTTCAAAATTCTTTGAATAAATATTTTCAAATTCTAAAACTGTTTCTAATCCAATTGCAGATATCTCTACTGAATTAGATAATTTTTCATATCCATGACTATCTGTATATCTTATTTCACCTTTTAAAACTCTACCTATATCTGTTAATCTTAATGTTTTAATTACACTTTTCTTTTCTATTTCTATCTCAAACTTATGAGGTAATAATCTGTTTATATATAATGTTTTTGCTTCTCTAAATAAATTTATATACTCTTCTGTTATTTCTAAACGAGATTCAATTTCATCAAGTTGTTCTAATGTAACAGATTCTTTTAATTGAGTGCATTCATCATCAATAAATAAATCTCTTAACATATCACTTAACTTATTGTATTTAAAAATATCCATTTCATAAATTATTACAAAGTTATCATTAGATTTTGTAACTCTAATACATACTTCTGATGCTAATACTGGATTAAATTTTATATTTCTCCAATTTCCAGATATACCTTCATTTATAGATTCTCCTATTTCTAGCCACTCTTCTGTAGATCTCTCTTTATATAAAATTTTATAGTTATCAATTCTTCCTAATGAGCTTGGTCTTGTTAAGATATTTATTCTATCTATAACTTTTGGAGAGGAGTTCTTTAAATAAAAATCTCCATATCCTATATCTGTATACGCATTACTATGAAAATTTGTTGCTTCGCTTCCATCAATAGCTCTATCAGCTCCTAAACCTCCATAAACTCCACATCCTGAACTAGCTTGTAAATTATTTTTATTAATTCTTGTATCTACGTCGTTTTGAGCATAATACTCATCTTGATTCAACTCTATCTCTGTTATTTGAACATTTGTTATCTCTGCTGAAGCAAAGATTGTAAAAGTTATATCTTTAGCATAAAACTTTTCAAACATTACTATTTTGTCTTCACTAATATTCTCTGTTTCTATAGTTTTTTCATTTCCATATCTATCTAAATAAGTAGCTCTAACACGATATATATTTTCTTCAGTTAGAAAACTAAAACTCTCTACTACTTTAAAATCATTGCCTATATATTCAATAATTTCTCCCATCATTCCTCCTATTAGAATATCTCTAGCAGTAGATAGTTTATCTATATACTCCTGTGTTAAGCTTGTCTTTTTTTGTAATTCAATAATATAATCTATTGTTACTTCTGGCTTTAACTCTGTGTACTCATCATTTAAAAATAGATTTTCAATCTCTACACTTAAATAATTAAACATAAAAATTTCAATTTCTTCTTTTGAAAGTTGCGTATTTCCCTCTCCTGTTAATAAAAATTTCTTTACCATTACAGGGTGTATTTTTAATGTTCCACTAATCGGAATATTTGTTAAAGATATCCAACTTTGACCCTCTCCTGGGCTATAGAATATTTCTAAATTTATAAGCTCTCTTTTTAATTTTATTCTATCAATTATTTTACTATTTTTTAATTCAACTTCTATTCCATTGTCAACTCTAGTTATTTCAAAATCACCTTGAGGTATTCTTGTATCAATATCACTTTGAGCATAATATGGTTTTATATCTGTTAAAACTGGAGTTACATTAATTATTGATGCTTCTGACTCACCAATTTTAACTTTTACCAAGTCTGTTAAAACTGGATCCACTTCCCACTCCTGTATATTTCCCATCTCTCTTAATCTTTTAGCTCTTAATGCTATATTATTTCCTATAAAATCTTTAAATTCTAAATTTAATTCTTCTGGAAATATATTATTTTGACTTTCTATTATTAAATTTTTTATTATAGAGTTTGAGCTTAATTTTAAATTAAAATTATTACTACTAGGAGCATTTCCATTTCTAATGAAAGTTATTTCTGAACTCATTTTTCCCCCTTAAATATTTCCTTCTATACTTCTCTTATAATTATCATTTATTATAGATATTTCCTCTTCTATCAACTCTTTATAATTTGAAAAATTAACTTCATTTAAGTCAATAGCTAATTCAGGATATTCATTGCACTTAGATAATACCTCACTTGAAATTTCATATCCATTCTCTACAAAATATTTAGATACATCTCTTTGTAGTATCTCTACTACCCATAAAATAACTTTTTCCAATTGATTCTGTATTCCACTCAAATCATTTTCTTGGAATTTCTTATATATATTTGGTAAAAATCTATCGCTATTAAAAAATAGTCTTAATTTAATCCACAAAGCTTTTTGAATATCCTCAGGAATTATCATTACTCTTGAATATCTAAATTCAAGCTCTTTTGTTAATAAGAATGTTAATAACTCTTGAAGTTCTATATTTGTATCTACTTCCCCAATAAAATCTTTTGCTATTACTCTACAAAAATTTGGATTTGCTAACTCTTCAATTGATTTATTAAACATTAATCTAGACATTCCACCAAAAGTTGTATAACTTCCATCTTGTGAACTTTTTTGCTCCACCAGATTATTATTTATTCCTTGAATTAAAACTCTTTTAAATGGTGACACATGATAATATTCATTTCTATTTAATAAAAAATATATATAATTTAAAATAGCATCTAAGTTTTCAACACCTTGTAAAAAATCAAATTCATTATAACTATTTTTTATCTCTTCTCTATTTAATTGGCAAATAAAATTCTTTCCTTCAACTAATCCTAAAATGTTTGTATTCTCTTTTATAAACTCTTTATAGTTAACTTTACCAATAGAATAGTTTTTTATCTCATCTGCATTAAATATTGTCATCTCAATATTTTTAGTTATATCATCAACTAAGAAAACTTCAGTTGTATCCTCTTTTAAATATATTGAATTTAGACCTTTTTTTATCTCTATTTTTTTATCTCTTAATTTTTCAAAACTCTCTACAATATATAAATTAATATTTTCATTTGATATAATCAAATATTCTTTTTTACTTTTAAAAGCTATTTCTGCTGTTTTTATAGGTAAACTACTTTTTATTTTTAAAGTATTAAAGTACTCTTCTCTATTTTGATTAGAAGCTAATAGTTTAACTTTTTTTCTAGTTACTTGATTGTTATTAAGCCATAAATATTTTCCAACTTCTAATAGATTTACCATTTCTAAATTATCTTGATATCTATTTTTTAACTCTGTTATATTTTTTAATCTTACTTGAGATTTTACTGCCAGACAATCTAACGATTCGAAAATAGTCTTTAAATCATCTTCTACAACTGCATTTAAATAAAACTTTATATCATTCATCACTATCCAATTCCCATAACTTCTTTGGACTCTTATACAAATTTCTGAAACTAATACATCTTGAAATTCAGCTATTTTCCATCCTTTTTCTTCAGTTATTTCAGATTGATAAATAGAAATCCAATCTGCATTAAAATTACTGTTTTTATAAAGAATTTCATATTGATCAATTCTTCCATTATTTGCACTTGGATGTCTTGTTAAAAATTCTATTTTATTTATAACTTTAGATTCTTCAAATTTAAAGTAAACATCCCCATATCCACCATTAGAATATTGATTAGAGTGAAATAATGTATCTTCACTATCATCTAATATTAAATCAGGACCACTTCCATTCCAAATAGACACACTAGAAGAAGCAGCAATGCTATTTTTATCAACTAGATTAAATATATTTCCATCTCTTTCCATATTTAAACTCCCTTTTTTAATTTTTATATAATTAAAGGGGAGTTACCTCCCCTTTATGTTTTATTATAATTTATTTATCTTCTAGCTATTCTATTTAAATAGTTTAATCTTAATGAATTGGCTTTAAATTTATCAAATATTACTGATGTTAATAAATGCTCTGCTTGATATAATGTTGGATAAGATGATGTTGCTTCTGAACCATGCATATCAATACCGTAATCATCCATAGCTATATCCCACGAAATTAATCCTGCTAAGTTATTATCAACAACCCATTGACACTTTGTCTCAACTGATCTTTCATCTTCAAATGTATAGAAAATTCCTGCATTCTGATTATATAGGTATGGAGCCTGTGCTGCTTCATCATAGTAATATTGGAAGTCTGAACCTTTTAATATTGTTCCTGCATGTGGATTAGCTGGTCCATTCATATCTAAAGTTCTTACTGATACATTTTCACCTTTTATTAGTTTATTTAAGTGATGTAAAGGTAAAACTCCTGCACCTCTTCCTCCATCCATTGTTCCTGGAGCTGAACATCCCTTTGCTCCATTTGTTGAGGCATCTATATTTGTTCTAGCATATAATCCTGGTGTATTTGGATTTAACCATCCTGAAGTTGGTTTAAATATTCCAGACCATCCTCTTGAGTAAAATGGTGATCCCACAGTTATTTTACTAACTGGTACTCCATATGTTTTTGTAACAAATTCAATTAAATCTGCTATTGCAAATGCATTTCCATTTGGATTTGTTTCTGATGATGGTTCATTTGAGTTTTGGAACAAATATGATTGATGATTTGTTATTGGGTCAAAAGCTCCATGTACATCATAAGTCATATAACTAATAAAGTCACAAGCTGGATGCCATACTCCTATTCCACTTTTTTGAATATGTTTTTTTCCTGATACTATAGCACATGACAAGAAATAATATTTTCCATCCTCTTGTCCTGCTTTATCTAAAGCCCCTCTTAATGCTTTCATTAAGTTAGTGAACAGTACTTCTTCATCGTCAGCTGCTCTTGGACTTCCTAAATCGTTTGGACTATCAACTAAATCTCCATCTCTTCTATCACAAGGGAATTCCCAGTCAATATCTACTCCAACAAAATTGAACTCTCTTATAAAGTCGATACATCTTTTAACAAAATAATCTATTTTATCTGGCTGAGCTGCATCTCTAAAGAATGCTGATCTTGACCATCCACCTAATGAAGCTATTGGTTTAACATATGGATATTTTCTTGCCATTTCATTATATTCAGTCATAAATGCATTTGTTCCACCGTAAGCTGAGAATGCTGCACCTGGATCAAATATATTTGGTGATACTTTTAAACTTGTTCCAATTGGAGCGTCTGCTGCAGATCTTTTTAAATGTGATATATCATCTTTATCTGTATTAAATTTTCCTGTATAATCAGGAATTACATCTATAAAGGCATATTGCATATGAGATATCTTATTCCATGGAGTTATTTTTGGAGTATATTTTCTTCCTCCCCATTTTCCCCACTCTGGAGTATAAGTTATATGCATCTTTTCCATTGGAGATCCTAAACCTTCAACTTCTGATATATTCATTGGCTCTAAATGAGCATTTGGTTTTGTCCCTGCTGAATCCATTAAATGATTTCCAGGACAACCAATTTGTGACTCTTCACCAGCTGATAATTTTGTCCATGGTGACCAATCTCCATTTAATTTTGGAGCATCTCCTTTAGTTGCCCATCCTGTATGTCTAAAATGGAATCCCTGATAAAATACTATCTTATTTGTAGCTGCACCATACTCAATTTCCGAATTCCACTCTGGATATTTACAATATTTTACTCCTCCATCTGGAGTTGCTATTTCTATTGTACCTGTTGTACTTTTATAATAAACTACAACTTTATCATTTGTCTTTTCATCTCTTACATAAGTAACTCTATAAACAAATTTTAAATCCTTATTTGAAGGATACTTAGAAGTTGGTACAATATTTTTAGCAGACCCTTTATTTCCAGCTGTAAAGTTTGTTGGTAACACTTCTACTAACTCTCCATCTAAATAAACAGCTAATTTACTATCTATAACTCCCCAAGTATTATTAAGTGTTATTTCATAGTTTCCATTTGTAGTTACTGTGTGTGCCCATAAGTTTGAGTATGGTAAATTTGTTGGAAAATCTCCTTCTACTGGAGGTGGAATTACTATATCCTCTTCTACTATAACAGTATTTGATGTAATTTGTTTAAACTTATCAGCCCAATAGTATTTTGCTATAAATTGATATGTTCCCGGTGTAGTTGATGCAAAATTTGCAACTTGAATTCCTGAGTTTGTTGTTATTTTTTCTACTCTCGTATTATTTTTATATAATTCATACTCCACTGAAGTTATTAAATGAGCATTTTCACCTAATGTTAACTCTCCAGTTAAATTTTTGTTTATGTTTTTTAAAATAGCGCTAATTACTGTAGGCTCTAACTCAGGAATAGGTGGTAATACCTCTCCATGGTTACACTCTCCTAATAATTTTAAAATACTTTGAACTAATAGTTTAAATGAAAGATATTCTTCTAATTTTGTTGTTCTATTAAGATTCAATACAAAATTATTCATTTTTTCAATCATAGGATCTAGTTTTTCACAGTTAATATCATTGTGAATTGAAGAGTATTTACTATTTATGTAATTAACTTTTTCTATTGTATTATTATATATTTTTTGAAACTCTTGCTCTTTATCTATAATAGGAAATAAATCATTATTTGCTTTTATCATTTGTAATTTTATCCTCCAATTAGTAAAATTTATTTAAACATCTTATAAGATCTTTCAAGATTTGCTTGATACGTTGATGTTTGTTTATTAAAATCTGTATGTTTTTCCAAAAATGTTGATAATCTAGTTATTTCTCTTGATAATCTTATTAAATCATTTTCAATCTCTTGAAATCTTTTAACTAAGATATCTGCTTTAGAAAATTCTTTGCTTTTTTCCTCTAATTTAGAAAGTGTAATCTCAACTGATATTAATTTTGAAGATAGTTCTGAAAAGCTTTCTCTAAAAGCATTATTAAAGCTTTCATTCCTTTTCAGAGCTTCAACATATTCTGTTTTTATTTGTAAATATTTTTCTTGATAATATTCACATTTTTCTTCATATTCTTTATTTACAGCAATTAGATTAGCAATTTCTTTTTTTAGCTCTTTAGTTTTCTTGTTAAAGAACATCTTATCTCCTTTCATTGTTGAAATATTTTAATATTTTCACTTATCATTTTTAAAATTAATAATTTTCTTTTTTAATTTTTTTCAAACTTTTATGAAAATATAATACATTTTTTATAAAAAATAATCAACAATATTTTTATTTTTTTTATAACCACTTGAGCTATATATATTTTTACTGGGTTTTTTCGAAGTAATATTTTTTTATTTTTTAATTTGAAATTTTATTCTAGTTATGTTACTATAAATTCACTTATCATTAATTTTTTAAAACTTTATGAAATATTTTTTCTTTTTAGATAGAAAAATATTTTAATTTATTAATATCCCAATATAGGAGGTCCATTTATTTTGAACTCAAATAATGAACTAGATTTTCAAGTTAGCGATTTAAAAAGTAAAATTTCATCACTTTTTGATAAATTTAAAACTCTTCAAACAAGTATGAACTTAATAATGGATATTGTTTCATCAAATCCAGAATACAATATAACAAAAAATAAATTAGAACTTTTAGTAAATTTATCACAAAGCTTAAATAGCAGTAATAATATCAATGATTTCTTTGAGATAAAAGCTCTTGCTTATGATGTTGAAAAAATGATTTTCGATTTAGAGCATATTATCGAGGTAAGTGAGCCAGAAGTTCCTGAAATTATTGTTCCTGAAATTAGAACAGCTCTTTTAGAAGATACTAAAACTACATTAGTAGGTTCTTTAAAAGATATTGTTGATCCTGAAATTAGATTAAATAGCGTTGAATATAAACTTTACAAAGAAACAGCTTCTGGAGATAATGAGATTTTACATATCTCTTTACCTGAATCTATGTTTAGAATAGACTTTAACTTTAGAGAACATGGAACTTTCTATTTTATAGCAACTTATTACTGCGATGGTGCTAACGAAGTTATACAAAGTAATACTATAAAATCAAACAACATTACAGTTCAATTAATCGATAAAGAGATTCCAACTGTTTGTTGTGCTGCTTTAACAGCTTTTGAAAATACTCCTAAAGGATTATTAACTAAAACTAGAGATAAAGATTCCGCAATAACTGAAGTTATTTATACACTAAAAAATACAAACAATGTTTCAATTGAAACAATAACCAATGCTAACCTTTTTGATCATGTTCAATTTACAAAGGTCAACGAAGGCGAGTACTTCTTCAGCTGTAACTGTAGATATAACATCGGTTCTAGAACTGGAGAGATTTTATTAAATTCTAATATTATAACTATTAAAGGGAATACAACTGAACCAGAGCCTGGACCTAATCCAGATCCAACTCCAGACCCTAATCCTACACCTAACAAAAAATGGCCTAGAGGTATTTTTGCACCATTTGTAGATGCGGCTAGAGATGATGTTAATTCTAAATTCGCATTAGCTGACAAATCTAAAATAACTGGTGTTCAGTTCTATAACTTAGGATTTATCACCGCTGATTCTAACAAAAATCCAGCTTGGGCAGGAAATATAAATCTACCTGGTAACAAAGGAACCAATGCTGGACTTATGCAAGATATTGAAAGATTAAGATCTATGGGTGGAGATGTTTGTATATCTTTTGGTGGTCTTAATGGACCTTATTTAAATGAAGTTATAACAGATATTCAAGATTTAAAAAATAAATATAAATCAATTATAAATAACTGGAATTTAAATAGAGTTGACTTTGATATGGAACATAACAGAACTTCTGGTAGCGAAACTTGTGAAGAAAACAGAAGAAATCATAGCGCTATAAAACTTTTACAGGATGAGTTAAAATCTGAAGGTAGATATGTGGGATTTTGGTTTACTCTTCCTGTTATGCCTTATGGTTTAAATCAAAACGAGCTTCTTTTATTAGATGACGCCATTAAAAAAGGTGTTGAAATCGAAGGAGTTAATATAATGGCTATGTGTTATGGTGGAGCTTACGCTGGAAATATGGCTGAGCAATCTATTTCAGCTATGACAAATCTACATTCACAATTAAAAAACCTTTATAATAATCACGGAGTTATTAAAACTGACGATGAGCTTTGGTCTATGATTGGAATATGTCCTGAGATTGGAATAAACGATACTGGAGCTTTTAATACATTCTTTTTAGAGGATGTTTCTCCTGTTATTAACTTTTGTAAAACTAAAAATGTTGGAATGATAACTTTTTGGTCTGCAAATAGAGATAAAGCAAATAATGGTTCAGAAGTTAATGGTCCTGATTCTACTGGATTAGCACAAGAAGAGTTAGCTTTCACTAAAGCTTTCCAAATTTATAACAGCACAAACGCAGATGTAGCTCCATTAGTTTTCTCAGCAGATTCTGGAATATATAACGGTACTCCAGTTTGGCATGAATCAATGAGCTATCCTAATTCAAATACAAGGGTTTACTATAACGGTAAATATTATACTAATGGATGGTATGTTTCTGCATGGGATCAACCACCATCATCAAATGAAGCTTGGAAAGAAGCTACACTATAATTTTATACAAGGAGCGTGTAATGAATACTTTAGAAATACAAAATATAAAATCTCATTTTTCAAATGTTTTAAATCACTATAATAATCTAAAGAAAAGATTTGTTGATGCAAGCAATGAACTTGAATCTTTAAATATACAATTAATTGAACTAAAGAATAAAATTAATAGTTTAAACATGGAATCATCAATCATATATTTCTTCGAAATAAAAGAGCTACTGTCTAATGTTGAAAAAAATATATTCGATTTAGATGTGGATATTGAAATACCTGAGCCACCTGTTGATCCTCCTGTTGAACCTGAGATTATAGTTCCTACTATTGGAAGTATCGAACTAAATATCACAAATAAAAAAGCTTCCGTTTCTACGAAAGCTATCTCTGATTCTCAAAATAGAATAAACCAAGTTACATATTACTTAAAAACTTCTGTTAGAAATACAATCGAACAAAAAACAACAACTAATCCTAATGAAATTATAACTTTCACTACTGTTTTAACTCCAGGAGATTATATTGTTGAAGCTATTTTCTCTTATAGAGGTGCTCAATCATTAGAGCAAATTATAAAATCATCTAATCTAGTTACTGTTAAAGAGGATGTTATTATCCCTCCACCAACTGGTGACAAAATTGCTACATTAAAACTTACTTCAAGCCAATCTTGGAGCAATGGATTTAGTGCTGCTATTGAACTTATTTCACATTCAACTGAAAATTTCGGTGGGAACTGGGAGATAAACTTCGATTCTCCTGCCACTGGACTTTCTCAATGGCAAATTAATGCTTCTAAAACTGGAAGTAGATTCTCTATAACTTCAGGAACCGATTGGTCTGGTGCGCCTCATTTTAATTTAGGACCTAACGGAAACTTTAAAATCGATGGAATTAATGGAACTGGTGCTCCTTTTGATATTAATGTTGCTTCTAACGCTACATTAAATGGACAACCTATAACTTTAATTATAAACGGTGAAACTGTTGAGGGCGGAACTACTCCCCCTGTTGAACCTCCAATAGATCCACCTGTTGATCCTGAGATTCCAACAGTAAATTTCCCTGAAAAACTACCATTAATTGGTGCAACAGATGTAGAAGCAATATATTTAAATGGAGATAATACTCAACTTTTAGGAACAGTATCAATTCCATCTTTAAATATTCACACTGAATACGCTGTTTACGTTAATGGCTTCAAAACTACTACAAAACCTGTAGAATTCACAAGAAGATCTTCTATGGTTAGTGTTTCACTAGCAGTAGCATCTCTTCCATTATTAACTGGAAATAACACTGTACAATTAGTATTTGCTGGAACAAATAATTCAATAGTAACATATTATCAAACGAATATTCTTACAATAAAAAAAGAATCTTCTGGAAATTCAAAGAAAACTTTAGTTGGATACTGGTCTTCTTGGGGTGGAAATATTCAAACATCATATGTTGATCTTGAAGATACTCCTGCTGAATATGATACTATTGTAGTTTCTTTCATCGAATCTCCAGATCACTTAACTCCTGTTTTTAACCCTGCAGCAAGCAATGAAGTTACAAAAGCTCAATTTAAAGAGAAAGTTGCTAGAATGAAAGCTAAAGGACATAACGTTATTATTGCAATTGGTGGACAAAATGGTGTATTCCATATCAAATCAGAATCTGATAAACAAATCTTTAAAAACGGTGTTATAAATATTATTGAAGAGTATGGATTTAATGGTTTTGATATAGATTTAGAAGGACAAAGTGCTCAAAATGGAACTACTTATGTTGTTGATGCTATAAAAGAAATTATTGAGTATTTTAGAGCTAAAGATCCTAACTTTATTTATTCTATGGCTCCAGAAGTAGCATACTTAATTAACACTGGATTTGGAACTCTATACATTGACCTTATAAAAAAGACAAAACATTTAATTACAACAATACATCCACAATATTATAATGCACCTGGAACTGGTGTTTATCCTTTTGACGGAAGTGGAGTTGTTATTGATTGTAAAAATCAAGCTAAATTTATTCCTGAATTTACTGAAGCTCTTATAAAAGGACACGATGGACCTGCATGGGGAGGACAATATGCACAATTATTCCCTATCGGACCTATTCCTCAAGAGATTTTAGCTATTGGATTACCTGCTGGTGTTGGTGCTGCTGGAACTGGTGCAATTAATGACATGAATGTTTATGTTGAAGCTTGGAGAGAAGTACAAAGAAGAGGATATGATGTTAAAGGATTTATGACTTGGAGCATCGACTGGGATAAATATCACAATTGGCAATTTAAAAATGCTGTAGCTCCTCTTATTAAATAGTGATTTTATGAAAAAACTTAGAATTTTATCTATTGACGGTGGTGGAGTAAAGGGAATTATCCCCGCAATTATTTGCGAATACTTAGAAACTGAAATATCGAAAAAGGTTGGGCAAAAAATATACCTTCATGAATATTTTGATTTAATAGTAGGAACGAGTACTGGCGGTATTCTTGGAGCCCTTTATACATCCCCAAATTATCATAGTGCTCAAGAAATTGTAGAGCTTTATAAAAATTGTGGAGATAAAATTTTTAAAAAAAATATAATTAGAAGGGTTTCATCTTTTGGTGGAATCCTTCGTCCCAAATACTCTACAAAAGCACTTGAAGAACTAGCTAACTCTCTTTTTGGAGAGATTAATTTAAGTGATACAGTAAAACCTTTTATGTCAACCTCTTATGATCTAATCAGAGCTAAAGAGATTTTTTTTGATAGCTTAAACGCTAAAAGAAAAACTTTAAAGAATTTTAAATTAAAAGATGTTGTTATAGCAACTTCATCAGCACCTGTATATTTCAATGCTAAAAGATTAATTTCATTAAATGATGATGTTTATAACTGTATTGATGGAGGGATTTTTGCAAACAATCCAGCTCTCATTGCATATGCTGAAGCTAGAAATATTGATTTTAAAAAGTATTTAAAAGAGGATAAACCGTCCTTTCCAGGATCAGATGATATGATTCTTATATCTATTGGAACTGGGAAAAAAGAAGGGTATAAAAATTATGAGCATCTTAAGACTAAAGGTGGAGCTAAATGGGTCGTTCCCATCATCGATATTCTTTTTTCTGCACAATCTAATACAGATGATTTTGTTTTAAGAAAAATTTTTGACTCTTCTAAAAATAAATGGAATTACTACAGATTAAATCCCAGATTATACAGAGGTTCTTTAGAACTAGATAATAAATCCAATAATAATATTGAAAATCTTTCTTACGATGCTTATGAATTTATAAAAAATAATAAAGATAAGTTAGACGATATTGTTTTACAACTTATTTTAAATCATTAAAATCTACTGATAGAAATATTAGTAGATTTTTTATTATTAAAGTTACAAAAAATAAAAAAAACTCTTTTTACAGAGTTTAAGTTCCAAATGGTGCCTAGAAAAGGATTCGAACCTTCGACCGCCCGGGTATGAACCGGGTGCTCTAGCCAACTGAGCTATCTAGGCAAATAAATGGCAGGTCAAGAGGGACTCGAACCCCCAACCCTCGGTTTTGGAGACCGATGCTCTACCAATTGAGCCATTGACCTGCATGGTCGGAATAGCAAGATTCGAACTTGCGGCCCCCTGCTCCCAAGGCAGGTGCGCTACCGGACTGCGCTATATTCCGAACTATTTTGTTTTCGTAGCTGGTTGCTTGCTACATAATTATAGTATCATAAAATATTATTTATGTCAACAAACTTTTTTATTTTTTTTATTTTTTTATTTTGTGATATAATCACTAGTAGATAATTTTGAACTAATTATACGGAGGTTATATATGAAAAAATTAATTTCTTGGAATGTTAATGGATTTAGAGCTGTTCTTCAAAAAAATTTTTTAGAATACTTTAATTCAATCGATGCTGATGTTTTTTGTTTACAAGAAATAAAACTTCAAGAGGGACAAGTTGATTTCAATCCAGAAGGATACAACTGCTATTGGAACTATGCTGAAAAAAAAGGTTATTCAGGAACAGCTATATTTACAAAAGAAATTCCAGTATCTGTATCATATGATATAGGTATAGACCATCATGATAAAGAGGGAAGAGTTATTACCTTAGAATTTAAAGATTACTATCTAGTAAATGTTTATACTCCTAACTCACAAACTGAATTAGCTAGATTAGAATATAGAATGACTTGGGAAGATGATTTCAGAAACTATCTTTTAAATTTAGACTCAAAAAAACCTGTAATTCTTTGTGGAGATTTAAATGTTGCACATACTGAAATTGATTTAAAAAATCCAAAATCAAATAAAACAAATGCAGGATTTACTATTGAAGAAAGAAATAAATTTAGTGAGTTACTTGAAAGTGGATTTGTAGACAGCTTTAGATATTTACATCCAGATGCTACTGAAAAATACTCTTGGTGGTCATATAGATTCAGCGCTCGGAAAAATAATGCTGGTTGGAGAATAGATTACTTTGTAGTTTCTAATAAAATAAAAGATAAAATTGTTGAAGCAAATATTCATAGCGATATTTTAGGGTCTGATCATTGCCCTGTAGAACTTATAATAAAAGAGCTCTCTTAATTGAGAGCCCTTTTTTATTTTGAATATTTCTTCATAAAGAAATAGATTGGTATTCCTAAAATAAGCCCACCTAACCCTATTAAAATCTTTTCTATATCTGAGTTATATACTAACCAACAGCTAACTACAATAGCAAAAATTGGGATTACTGGACCAAAGGGAACTCTAAAAGTTCTCACTAGATCAGGCCTTTTTTTTCTTAATACTGGAATTGCTAAACAAGTTGGTAAATATTGAACAAATCTTGAAATTACACTGATTGCTGCTAACTTTACAAAACTTCCTGATAAAGCTATTACTAAAGCTAAAACAACTGTTATTATTATAGCTATAGTCGGAGTTCCATATCGTCCGTTTTTTGCTATTACTCTAGGCAAGATCCCATCTTCTGCAAGAGCTACTCCACATCTAGGAGTAACAAAAGATGCTGCTATATTTATTCCTCCAATAGATACCAAAGTTCCCGCTGTTATTAGTAAGGCACCTGCTTCTCCCATAAAATTTCCTGCCGCTTGAGCTATGGGAGTTAAACTAGTTGACAAATCCTTTCCTAAAACACCTATAGAAACTAACAATATTAAAATGTAAAAAATTGAAACTATAAACATTACGGTTATCGTGGCTATAGGTAAATCCTTTTCCGGATTATTCATATCTTCTGCTGCTACAGCAATTGATTCAAATCCAGTAAAAGCATAGAACATTAATAAAGCTGCCGGTGCAAAATTTAACTCTTCTGAAGTTGTTAAAATATTAAAAGGTTCAAAATTACTGCCTTTTATAAAAAATATTCCAATTGCTATAAATATAATTAAAGGAATTAACTTTCCTAAAGTTATTATGTTATTCAACAATTTTGATATTTTAACACCTAAAATATTAACTACTCCTAATCCACATATAATAATAGCTATTATTATATCCTTTGTCATAGTTTCTTTTGCTGGTTCCCATACATCACCTAAAGCTTGAACGAATCCAGCTGCCATTGCAGCCCAAGCTATTATAGCAATAGCCCACTTCATGAATCCTACTTCAAATCCTACAAATTCTCCAAAAGCTTCTTTTGCATAAATATATGGTCCACCATTTCTTTTAAACATTCCACTAGCCTCAGCAAAGCATAAAGCTATACTTAAAACCAATATCATATCAAATAAAATTACAAATATACTTCCAGTTCCTACTAAACTATATGCTTTATTTGGCAGTAAAAATATCCCTGATCCAATTATTGAATTTATCCCTAATAAAACAATACTCCAGAATCCAAGTTTACTTTTCATAATTACTCCTTATTAGAAATACTAATAAAATAATTAAATAATCGCTGCATCAACCCATTTGTTTTACTTAACATTTCAGGATGCCATTGAATTGCCAGTATATTTTTTTCTCTCATTTCAATACCTTCAATAACTCCATCCTTAGAAAGGGCTGTAACCTTCATTCCAACTGCTACATCTTTTATTGCCATATGATGAAAACTATTTACTAAAATCTTATCTTTTTTTAATATTTCATATAGTAATGACTCTTTATTTATTTCAACTGTATGTGTTTCCAAATCTGGTTTCACTCTTTGATTATGCCGAATATTATCATCTTTTTTCAAAGATAAATCTTGATATAAAGTTCCCCCAAAATATACATTTAAAATTTGCTCTCCTCTACAAATTCCTAAAATCGGTTTTCCCTCTTCTAACATATTTTCAATTAAAAGAAATTCAAATCTATCTCTTTTAGGGAAAGTTTCCCCCAATTCTTTTATAGGTTCCTCCTCCCACAAAAGTGGATTTACATCGTGTCCTCCTGATAGTATTAAACAATCAATATTTCGAGTATACTCCTTAATAAGTTCTTCATCGTCAGTAACTGGTATTATATAAGGAACTCCTCCAGCTCTTATTACAGACTCTACATAATCATTATTCACATATGCTCTTTCATATCCTGGAAAATTCCCACTATTATCAATTATTATACTTCCTGAAATTCCAATTATTGGTTTTAATTTCATCTCACCATCTCCTTTATATCTATTTTTCATTTTTAGTTTTTTATTTCCTTTTAAATTTTAAAGGAATCTCTCTTTTTTTTAGTAAATCTAAGTACAAAATAGAACAGGGGGGTAATATTTATGTTTCAGGACTCTTATGATAAAAATAAATTCCTTATAACTGTTGAAGGTATGAGTGCTAATATGCTTTCTTTAGGAATTCAAGGCTTTGCTCTTACTGCTCTAGCACTATACTTTAAATGTGAACCATTCTGGATATCAGTTATAGCAACTTTACCTTTGGGCCTACAGTTACTTCAAATCTTTTTAGGAACATACTATAAATTTTTTAAAACAAAAAAAAGAGCTCTGCTATTTAGTGCAGCAGCAGCTAGAATTCCAATGTGCTTTTTATTTTTTATTGTACTTTTTGATAAAATAGACTACCGATTCCTCGTTGGAATAGTTTTTATTTATTCAGTCTTTTCGGCTTTTGTAAGCGGAATCTGGACTAGTTCAGTTGGAGACATTATAAAAAAAGAGGATCGTGGCACATTTTTTTCTAGAAGATTTACTTTAATATCCATATCAACAGTTATTTTTTCATACATTGTTTCAAAATCTTTAAACTATACCCCTGGAAAAACAAGCATTTTAGTATTAACTTTTATAATCGCTATTGCAGCTATTACCACATTAGTCCTACTTTACTTTCATGAAATACCAAATTTCAAAGAAAATCAAGTAAGTTTTTCTATAAAAAAACCTTTGAAAGATAGCAATTTTTTTAATTTTTTAATGTTTATAGCAATGTGGAATTTTTCTATCGAATTTACAAAACCTTATTTTTATTATTTTGCTGTTGTTGACTTAAATGCCTCATACAACATATTAGGATTATCTAGTTCTTTAACAGCTATTTTATCAATTATAGCATTTTTTATATATGGAAAATTAGTCGAGCGAATTGGTTATAAAAAACTTTTATCTTTTGGAATTGCTGTTTCTAGTTATGTTGTTATCTTTTATTTTTTAATGACTAAAGAAACAGTAAATAGCTTAATTATGTTGGATGCTATTGGAACTGCCATTGGATGGTCTGCTATAAACCTATCTTTATTCAGTTTACTTCTAGAACTTTCCTCTCCAGATAGAGATTCTTATACTGCAGCATACTCATTATCAGTAGGAGTTATGGGATTAACAGGAGCTTTTTTAGGTGGACACTTAGCTAATTTTTTACAAGGAAAGACTATCTTAATTTTTGGAGATTCATATGCTGGATTAAAGCTTATGTTCTTTATAAGTTTATTTTTAAGATTTTATTGTATACTTTTACTTACAAAAGTTCGAGCTTTTCAAAAAAATCTTTATTATCCAGGTTTGTATCCATCTATTATTTATTTACTTAGAAATAGAAGATAATAATAAAAAGCTCCCTTTAGATTTAATAATCTATTAGGAGCTTTTATTACTATTTATTACTATTTAAGCAAAATTCTTCAAAATGAGGAAGCGTTAAGCACCAATCGCAAAAGTTTCCCCAATCCTCTTTTAATTTATGATATCTTCTTTGTAAATACATTGTTTTTAGTTGTAAATACGATGTAGTTACTCTCATTGTTTGCTCTAATCCCATTGGACAATTAGAAATTATTTTCATATAAATTTCATATTTCGTATATGTTTTTCCATCGATTTCAATTTCTTTTTGCTCTTTTTCAAAAGAGTTGAAAATTTCAATCCATTTATTTAAGTTTTCAATCACAACATCATCAACATATTCATTACAAGATTTTTTTAAATCCATTTTTGTTAATCTATGCATTTTTGAAGTCGATGACACAATATCAGCAAAATGGTATCTTTGAAATTGTGGCGTCCAATAATTTGGATAAGTTACGTCAAATTGAACAATTATTCCTTTTAAAAAATTATCATGTCCTGTTCCTGTTGGAACATTTCCTAACTTTCCAGCTCTTTTAAAATCTTTCTCTTCTAACTTTGGAGTTTCATCCCACTCCTCTATTGATTCAGCTATCATTGGATATCCACTAGCTATTAAACTCTCTTCTAATCCATACACTCTATCATTAAATATTTTAAGCACGACATACCTCCATAAAACTTTTTATAAATTATATCATACTTTCATTTTTAATGCATTTAAAATAATAACGTTCTATATCTCTTTTATATTTAGCCACTCTATGTGATCATTTTTTCTTTTTACTTCCTCTACAGCTTTATCTCTAGCTTCTCCCTCTTTTACTTCTTCATCAATTTTTTTTAATTCCATAAGTAGTTTATGAAGCTCTTCTGTTTTTTCTTCTTTTAATCTCTCTTCAACTTTTTGTATTGTTTGTTTTAATTTCATAAAATCCACCTCCTAATTTCTATAATCTTTCTTCTTAATTTTTGTGAAATTCCTTTAATTTTTTTAGGAGATGCTATTAAATTAATGTAAAAAATTCATAAATAACGTTATTATCCCTGCGTTAAAGAAATCTATAAATAATCCTCCTACTATTGGAATAACAAAGAAAGCTTTTGGAGATGGAAAATATTTTGCTGTTAATGCTTCCATATTAGCAAGAGCTTTTGGAGTTGTTCCAAAACCACATCCACAATGTCCACTCGTCATTACAACTGCATCGTAATCCTTTCCAGTTAATCTAAAAGTTATAAAATAAGCAAAAACACCTATTAACACAGTTTGAGCAACTAGCATTATAACTAATGGTAATGCTAGTCCCTGTAATTCCCATAATTTAAAACTCATAAGTGTCATAGATAAAAATATTGTTAGTGTAAATCCACCAATTATATTTATAATATCTAAATGTACATCATAAGCTCCTGTAAAATCTGATATATTTCTGATTAAAGCAGCTGCAAACATAGCTCCTATATATGAAGGTAAAACTATTCCTGCTTTAGATAAATAATTAGATATTAAACTTCCTATTCCCATAGCTATTATTATCTGAAAAGAAGCTGTCGAAACATGTTTAGGATCTAATGGTGTTTTCTTTTCTTCGTCAGAATCATAGGCTCCATTTTCATCTCTTTTTTCTAAAAGGTTATGCTTTTTTATCAATCTATTAGCTAGCGGACCTGATATTAAACTTCCTACAATTAATGCATAGGTTGCTGTTGCCATTGCAACTACTGTAGCACCTTCAGCTCCATAACTTTCTAAAATTGGAGCAAAAGCTCCAGCTGTTCCAGGTCCTCCTGTTGTTGACATAGATCCTGTAGCTAAACCTATCAATGGATTTAAATTTAAAATTTGAGCTAATCCTACTCCTAAAACATTTTGTGATATGGCTAGTCCTACAGATGCTATTAAAAACATAAATACTGGCATCCCAGCTTTTTTTAGTAATTTTAAACTTGCTGAATATCCCACTGTTGTAAAAAATGCAATCATAAATATGTTTCTTAAAGAATCTTCAAATATAAAATTAAACATTCCTGTTTTATAACCAATAAAAGTGATTATTGAAAAGGCTGTTCCTCCTGTAACTGATTCTGGAATACAGTTTTCTTTTAAAAATTTAAAGTTGTGATTTAAAAACTTTCCTATATACAATACAATAACTGCCATTGCTATAGTTTGAATTGTTGATAACTCAATTGTCATCTTAATTACCTCCTGTTAATGTTTATAAAGTGTGCGTGTTTTTCGATTATAGCACCTAATTATTGTTTTTTGAAATAGAATATATCAATAATTTAAATAATTAATTATTTAATTCATTGATATTTCGTCTATTTTTGTGAAAAAATTCACCCAAAAAAATTAAAAATATTACTTCATTATACTATTTTTTAGAAAAAATACCAAATAAAAAAAACCAAAGTAATATTCTTTGGCTTTTTTACAGTTATTTTTTTAATATTTTTATAGAATCTTTTATCAGTTCTATAAATCCTTCTCTATTTATCTCAGTTAATACAAGTGCATTTTTTTCTTTTCCTAATTTATTACGATAATCTATTATAGTTTCACCATAGGTAAATTCTCCTTTTAATTCAGTTCCTAAAAAAACTTTTTCACCATTAAATAAACTTGGATTTAATAAATAAGCAATTGTGCATGGATCATGCATAGGAACTTGTGTTTGTTGGTAAAACTCTTTATAAAAGTCAAGTGCATTTTTTATTGCTCCATATCCTACCTCTGAGGCTAATCCACCTATGTCTTGAATTTCTATCAAATCATCTTCATTTACAACGGCTTTCATCGTTACATCTAATGGGCATAAAACTATTTCAACTCCTGATTTAAATACTATATCTGCTGCTTCAGCATCTACATAGATATTAAATTCTGCTGAAGGAGTAACATTTCCTCCTATTGAAGATCCTCCCATTATAATAAACTTTTCAATTTTTGACTTTAATTCTGGGTACATCATTAAAAAGACAGCTAGATTTGTCATAGGCCCCGTTATAACTATATTTATTTTTTCTTCACTTTCTTTTAATGTCTTCGCAATAAACTCCACAGCATTTAATTCCTCTATTTTTTTATCTGTCTGTGGTAATACAACAGTTCCTATTCCACTTTCCCCATGAACCTCTGGAGCAGTAACTATCGTTTTAAACATTGGTTTTTCACAACCTTTTGCTATTTTTAAATCAGGTCTAAAAGCTCCTATCAATCTTCTAGCATTTTCTGTTGTATTATTAATGTGAACATTACCTGCTGAAACTGTAACTCCTTTTATATCTAGTTTATCGCTTGCAAATGCCATTAATAGAGCAATTGCATCATCACATCCAGGATCACAATCTATTATTATAGGTATCTTTTTCATTTTCTCCTCCATAAAAATTTTTATAATTATAACATAAAAAAATATTTTTAATCTAGATTTTTTTTTTATATCATGCTATGATATAGAGTCAGGAATAGCTCTGACAAAAATGAAAAAAATGAAGGAGTGAGTCATGAAAATAGGTTTTGATCACAATAAATATCTAGAGGAGCAATCGAAATATATCCTAGAAAGAGTTAATAATTTTGACAAATTATATCTTGAGTTTGGTGGTAAACTGTTATTTGACTTACATGCAAAAAGAGTTTTACCGGGATTTGATGAAAATGCAAAAATCAAATTACTTCAAAAACTAAAAGAAAAAGTTGAAGTTATAATCTGTGTTTATGCTGGAGATATCGAAAGAAATAAAATCAGAGGAGATTTTGGTATTACATACGATATGGATGTATTTAGATTAATCGACGATCTAAGAGAACGTGAGTTAGAAGTAAATAGTGTTGTTATAACAAGATACGATGATCAACCATCTACATCTCTTTTTATAACAAAGCTTGAGAGAAGAGGAATCAAAGTTTACAAGCATAGAGCTACAAAAGGATATCCAACTGATGTTGATACTATTGTTAGTGAAGAAGGTTATGGAAAAAATCCATACATTAAAACAACTAAGCCAATTGTTGTTGTAACTGCTCCAGGACCTGGAAGTGGAAAACTAGCAACTTGTCTAAGTCAGCTTTATCATGAAAATAAAAGAGGTAATGCTGTTGGTTACTCAAAATTTGAAACTTTCCCTGTTTGGAATGTACCTTTAAAGCATCCATTAAATATAGCTTACGAAGCTGCTACTGTAGACTTAAAGGACGTTAATATGATCGACTCATTCCACCTTGAAGCTTATGGTGAAACTGCAGTTAATTACAATAGAGACATTGAAGCTTTCCCAGTGTTAAAAAGAATAATCGAAAAAATAACTAATAAAGAATCAATTTATAAATCTCCAACTGATATGGGAGTTAATAGAGTAGGTTTTGGAATAACTGATGATGAAGTTGTTAGAGAAGCTTCTAAACAAGAGATTATTAGAAGATATTTTAAAACTGGATGTGAATATAAAAAAGGATATGTTGATAAAGAAACATTCCAAAGAGCTAAACTTATAATGGAAGAATTAGACTTAAAAGAAAGCGATAGAAAAGTGGTTACTGCTGCTAGAGAACATTTGGAAAAACAAAAGCAAGCTTGTGAGAAAAATGAACTTTTATCATCTGTTGCTATGGAACTTTCTAATGGAATGATTTTTACTGGTAAGAAATCAAATGTTCTAGATGCTTCATCAGCTGTTTTAATAAACGCTTTAAAAGCTATTGCTGGAATCAACGATAATATACACTTAATATCTCCAACAATTATTGAAGATATTACAAAATTAAAGAAAAATACACTACAAAGTAAAAATTTAGGATTAGATTGCGAAGAGATGCTAATAGCTCTTACTATATCTGCTACAACTAATCCTATGGCACAAGCTGCTCTTGATCAACTTCCTATGTTAAAAGGTGCTCAACTTCATTCAACTACAATTTTAGGAAAAGGTGATGAGCAAACTCTTAGAAAACTTGGTGTTGATGTTACTTCTGATCCTGTTTTCCCTACAGAAAATTTATACTATAATGAGTAATATTATATTTTAAATAAAGAAAAAACAGAGTTAAAAACTCTGTTTTTTTATTAACCTATAAATATTGGACTTATGGCTTTTTCTATAATTTCTATACCCATACGCTTTGTTATTCTTTCAAAAAAGAATGACTTACTTAAATTTCCCATGACAATTAAATCAAATTTATTCATTTTTTCAAAAAATTCATCTTTTGTGTTAAATTGTTGATTGAGCATTTCAATTTTTACTTTTATGCCTTTTCTTTGCAAAAGCTCTAACAAATTATTTTCTTCAAATTTATAATTCCAACTTAATAATGTTACTTCTTTTATCTGTGGAAAATCTCTTACAAAATTGTTAACGCTTTTATTAATTTTAACACCATCATCAGAAACTATCACAATTTTTTCAAATTTTGAAACACTTTTATTTACAACAATAACTGGTTTATATGAAATTTTTAATATATCTAGAAAATCTTCATCTAAATATTCAACTTCCTCTAACATTAAGCAATCTACTTTTTTTAAATACTCTTGAACTATATCTTTATTTATCCCAATCTCAACAACTAATTCTTCTTCTATATTTTCTTTTTTCAATAAATTTTTTAAGTCCTCTATATATTCATCTTCATACTCCTTTAAAATATCCATAGTCATACTAGGACTTAAAAATGTTACACCTGTTGGAACTTTTAATTCTTTTACATAAAGTGGAAGTATTTCAAAATCAAATCTTTTTTTTAAAGATTTAAAATTTTCAATTGCTAATCTAGCGTCATTATAATATTTAAATAATACTAAAATCTTTTCCATAATACCCTCCTTTATATTTCAAATATATAAGTTTTACTTTATTTTATTTATTTCTCCTTTATTTGAAGTTATTTTTTAAAGGAAATCATATTTTTTCTATGTATTTTATTTATAAAATGATAATTTTAGGTGGTGATTTAATTGTTTAATATTATTTCTAAATTTTTTATAGTTATTGGTATTCTTTCGGCTTTAAGTATTACTATTGATATTTTAAAAAATCCTCAAAAAGAAATGCCCATTATGAATATTGTTTGGCCTATTAATGGTTTATGGGCTGGAGTTTTTGGTGTTTGGGCATACTTTACCATAGGAAAGCATAGAAAAATGGATATGAGCAATATGGATATGAAAGATATGAATATGAGTGACATGGATATGGAAGATATGAATATGGATAATATGAAAATGAATTCTGATAATAAATATTCTAGCTTTTGGCAAGGAGTTGTTGCAGATACCTTACATTGTGGTGCTGGATGTTCATTAGCTGATCTTATTGGTCCTTGGATTTTTATTGTTTTTCCATTTACACTTTTTAATAATTATACTTTTGGTGAATGGACACTAGATTATTTTCTAGCTTTATTGACAGGAGTAACATTTCAATATGCTGCAATTTCACCTATGATGAATGAAAAAGGTCCTAAAATTTGGTTAAGAGCTTTAAAAATAGATTTTCTCTCTCTTACTTCTTGGCAAATTGGAATGTACGGTTGGATGGCTTTAGTTATTTTTGTTTGGTTCGGTCGTTTATCACCTTTAACTCCTGAATTTTGGTTTATGATGCAGATTGCTATGTGCTGTGGGTTTATTACTGCGTATCCAGTTAATTGGTGGTTAGTTAAAGCAGGAATTAAAATGGGAATGTAAAAAACATACCTCCAAGATTTATCTTGGAGGTATTATATTTACATCATATGATTGATATGGAATTCTTATTCCTTCTAAATCAAATCTTTTTTTCACTTCTTCTTGAATATCTGCATTTAAATCTCTAAAATTTTCTTTTAAAGTCCAAACTCTTACTATAAATTCTGATGCAGTTGAAGTTTCTTTTGCAAACTTTACAAAAATATCTTTTTCTTTTAACACTGCTGGATGATTACTAACAACATTAAAAAGCACCTCTCTAACTTTATCTATATTACACTTTTTATCAGCAAAAAATAAAAAATCTGCTCTTCTTTGTGGATTAGCTGTTACAGTAGTTACTATTGATGATGACAACTTTCCATTTGGAACTATAATTTTTTTGTTATCCACACTATTCAATACAGTATATAAAAAGCTTATCTTTTGCACTGCTCCCTCTGTTCCTGCTGCAATGATAAAATCTCCTTTTTTAAAAGGTTTTGAAACTAATATTTGTATACCACCAGCTACATCTGACAAGCTTCCTTTTAATGCCAATCCTACTCCTACTCCAATTGATCCAATTAATGCTAAAATAGACGTTGTTTTCAATCCTAATATTTCTAATAAATTTAAAAAATAAAAAATTATTATTAATAAATTTGTAGATGTTAGTAAAAAATTAACTAAAAGTTCATCGAAAGTACTTTTTTTCAATATTTTTTTTAGAGACACTACTAAAAATTCTCTAACAGGTCTATATGTAAAATAAAGTATTAGTAGATATACTATTTTCTTTAAAAGTATAGGAGAGTATTTTGCTGTGTAAAGTATTAATTCTTCTGATATATTCGTTAAAAAATTTTCCATGAAAAACTCCTTCATATTATAATTTATTCAATTATTATACTATATTTTTGTTTTTTTTTCTATCATCCTCTTTCTATTTATTTTCTCTATCTAAAAGAATATTCATGTGCTATACTCTAGTAAAAACATCAAAAGGAGAGATCTATATGTTAGATAAAATTTTAATTGAAGATATTTTAAATGAAGCATTATCTACTGGTGGAGATTTTGCAGAAATTTTTGTAGAAAGTAAAACTGGCGATTCATTTTATTTAGTTGATGGAAAAATTGAACAAGCAATATCTGGAAAAGATTTTGGTATTGGAATACGAATATTTAAAGATCTTTTCTCTGTTTATGCATACACAAATGATATGAATAAAGAAAATTTAATTAAAACTGCTCAAAAAGCTGCTAAAGCTATAAAAGGAACAAAACAAGATATTACTATAAATCTTTTGAAACAAGAAATTGAAAATAAAAACAAAGTTTTATTAGCTCCTGGAAGTATATTAAAAGATGATAAAATTTTAGTTATGAAAGAAGCATATACAGCAGCTAAAGAATATGATGAATGTATTAGTCAAGTTAGAATAAATTATAATGATTATACTCAAAATATTTTAATTGCAAATTCTGAGGGTACTTTAGTTGAAGACACCAGAGTTAGAAGTAGATTAGGAATTGAAAGCATTGCTTCTAATGTAAATGATATGCAAACTGGTTCATATCGTCCTGGAGCTTCTAAAGGCTTTGAATTTTTTAAGGAGATTAATATCAAAGAATATGCTCAAGAAGCTTCTAGAATTGCTAAAACTATGTTAGGAGCTAAATATGCTCCTAGTGGTAAAATGCCTGTAATTATCGAAAATGAATTTGGAGGAGTTATATTTCATGAAGCTTGTGGACATGGTCTTGAAGCAACTAGTGTCGCTAAAGGTCTTTCAGTTTTTGCTAATAAAATCGGAGAGAAAGTTGCTAGTGATGTAGTATCTGCAGTAGATGATGGTACTCTTCCTAACGAATGGGGATCTTCTAATATTGACGATGAAGGAACTCCTACTCAAAGAAATCTTTTAATAGAAAATGGTATCCTAAAAGGTTATATGATAGATAAATTAAATGGTCGAAGAATGGGAGCTAGTAGTACTGGTAGTGCTAGAAGAGAATCTTATAAATATGCACCAACATCTAGAATGACAAATACTTTTATTTTAAATGGTAAATCATCTTTAGAAGATATGCTCTCTAATGTAGAAGACGGTATTTATGCCAAATACATGGGTGGAGGTTCTGTTAATCCGAGTACAGGTGATTTTAATTTTTCTATAATGGAAGGATATATTATAAAAAATGGAAAAATAATGGATCCCGTTAGAGGAGCTACACTAATTGGAAATGGTCCTGAAGTTTTACATAAAATAGAGATGGTTGGTAATAACTTAGCTCATGGTCAAGGAATGTGTGGTTCTGTATCTGGTAGTATACCTGCTAATGTAGGACAACCTCGAATTAAAATTCAAGATATTGTTGTTGGAGGAAGATAATTTTAAGTTAATATTTATTAACCAATATTTTAGGAGGATTTTATGGAAGTAAAAATATTTATAGATAAAGTTTTTGATACTGCTAAAAATATGAATTTAGAGGAGTTTGAGATATATTTCGTCTCATCTAAAAATGAAACAATCAAAGTTTTTAAAGGTGAAATTGATACCTATAACAACTCTGAAAATATGGGTATTTCTTTTAGAGTTAAAGTAGACGGAAAAATGGGATATTCATATACCGAATCTTTGCTTGAAGAAGATATCTTTCCACTAATTGAACGAGCAATTTCTAATGGTAAAATAATCGAAAATTCAGATGAAGTTGAAATTTATAAAGAAAATAGTATTTACGAAGACGTTAACTCTTTTAATCCAGAGCTTGAAAATATCCCTGTTGAAGAAAAGATTAATTTTCTTTTAAAAGCTGAGAAAACAGCTTTAGAACTAGATTCAAGAGTTAAAGCTATAAATTATTGTATGATCGGAAGTGGTTTTGGTGAAAATATTATTAAAAATTCAGAAGGATTAGATCTTTATCATAAATCTAACTCAATTTATGCTTATATTGCTGTTGTTGTACAAGAGGGTGATTCTATAAAAAATGATTCAGCTTATATTGTAACGAGAGATTTTTCTAATATGGATCCTATAAAACTTTCAACAGAAGCTGTTACCAAAGCATTAAACAAACTTAATTCAACATCTGTTGAAAGTAAAGAATATAATATCATTATAGAAAATGATACTTTTGCTGATCTTCTAGGTGCTATGAGTGGTATCTTTTCTGGAGAAGCTGTACAAAAAGGTGTGTCTAAATTTAAAGGAAAATTGAATACTTGTGTAGCTTCCTCTATAGTTACAATTACAGATGACCCTCTTTTAAAAGATGGCTATGGTAGTGCTCCTTTTGATGCAGAAGGTGTACCTACTAAAAGAAAAAATCTTATTGAAAATGGAGTTTTAAAAACATATATCCACAACTTAAAAACCGCTAAAAAAGATGGTATAAAAACAACAGGAAATGCAGCAAAAGGTGGGTATAAAGGAACAATGGGAATTTCTACTTTTAATCTTTTTTTACAAAAAGGTGATCTTTCTTTTAATCAACTCTTAAATAAATTAGATAACGGAATTCTTGTTACAGGTTTTTCTGGATTACACTCTGGTTTAAATTCAATATCTGGAGATTTTTCTTTAGCAACAGAAGGTTTTTTAATTGAAAATGGAAAAATTATAAAGCCTTTAAATCAAATTACTGTTGCTGGAAACTTCTTTAATCTTCTAAATAATATTGAAGATATTGCAGATGATTTAAAATTTAATTTATCAGGAATAGGTTCTCCTTCACTATTAGTTAAAAATATTAGTGTATCATCATAAATATAAATCAACAGGAGGTAACACATATGAATAAAATTAGAAATATTGATGCCTTAATTCTTGCTGGTGGGAAAAGTTCACGAATGGATTTTATGGACAAAGCTTTATTAAAATATGATAAAAATAGAACTTTTTTGGAAAAAATAACAGATGAATTAAGTAATTTTGAAAATCTAATGGTTTCAATTAATAAAAAGCAAAATTTTATTATTCCTAGAGGAACTATTGTTACAGATACAATTGATAATATAGGACCAATTGAAGGAATCTATCAAGGGCTTTTAAATTGTAAGTCTGATTTTATTTTTGTTACAACTTGTGATATGCCAAATATTACCAAAGAGTTTGTAAATTTTCTTTTACAATTTATTTCTCATGATTATGATGCAGTAATAATAAAGGATAGTAAAGGGAAAACATATCCACTCTTTGGTATCTACAATAAATCTGCTTTAAGTACACTAGAAGGTCTTATTATGGATAAAAACTATCGTTTACAAGATTTTCTTTCAGAATTAAATATTAAATATATCTCTTTAGCAAATACAACTTTTGATAGTTATAAACTTTTAAAAAGCATCGATACACAGGAAGAATTAAAATTTAACTCTATTTTTATGGGAAACAAACCTTTTATAGCTATTTGTGGAGCTAAGAATAGTGGAAAAACTTTATTGATTGAAGAACTATTAAAACATTTAAATGATGCTGGTTTTAAAGCCGCTACTATTAAATTTGATTCTAATTATAATCTTAATGAGTTAGATGATGAATTAAGTAGATATAAAAAATCTGGTGCTAAGGGAAGTTTACTTTTCTCAAAAAATAATTATATTCTTCTTAAAGATAGAGTCAATAACAACTTCTTTCAATACTTAAATTATTTTAAAGATTTTGATATAATTTTACTAGAAGATTTTAAACATGAACCTTTTCCTAAGATTGAAATTCTTAAAGAGGGTATATCTTTAAATCCCTCATGTAATCCAACTAATTTATTATTTTATGTAAGTGATTCTCAAAAAATTTTAGAGGACAAAACTTTTAAATCAATTAATTTAAAAGATACTATTTCAATTTTTAAAGAAATTTTAAAAATAATTAATTTATAGTATAATAAAAACTGCACTTTAAAAGTGCAGTTTTTTAATACAATTATTTTTTCAGTAATCTTTTTTCTGTGTGAGTATAACCAGCTACATGATCTTCTGTTTTCTTAATCTCTTTTTTCACTGTCATGTGTTCGTCTAAATAAGCTATTGACTCTTTCATATCTTGAAGCAGTAATGAGATTTGTTCCATACTTTGGTCAGCTCTTACTACAACTCTCATTATTGTTACGTCTTCAAAGTTTTTTGGTAATGGATAAGCTGGTAATTGCCATCCATAGTATCTTAATCTATCTGATAAGTCATACTCTGTCCATGCTCTTTTTGGATCCTCTTTTAACATCCAACAAACAATAGGAATATTTTCTCCACTATTTAGTATTCTAAATATTCCTAACTTTTCCAATCCTTTTGTTAAGAATAATCCTACATCTCTTGATTTTTCATGTACAGCTTTATATCCTTCTTTTCCCCATCTTACAAAGTTATAGTATTGAGCCCATATTTGGCTTCCTGGTCTTGAGAAGTTTATTTGGAATGTTGGCTCAAAAGCTCCTAAGTATGCTACTTTAAATAGTAACTCCTCTGGTAAGTATTCTTTATCTCTCCACATTACCCATCCTAGACCTGGATAAACTAATCCAAACTTATGTCCTGATGTACTTATTGAAACTACATTTTTTAATCTGAAATCCCAAACTAACTCTGGATTTACAAATGGTAAATACAACCCTCCTGATGCTGCATCCACATGGATTGGTACTGATAATTTAGCAGTTTTATTGTACTCTTCAACTTCTTTATCAAGAGCAACTATATCATCAAATGTTCCTGTGTATGTTATACCCATTATTGGTACTATTCCTATTGTATATTCATCACACGCTGCCACTGCTGCTTTAGGATCTAATCTTAAATCATCCAATGACATCATTGGAACCTCTCTTAACTCTACATCCCAATACACTCCAAATTTTTCCCAAACTACTTGGAATCCTGAACTTACTACTAAATTTGGTTTTTTAGCGTTTATATCTATTCCTAAAGCTGCCGCTCTTTTTCTCCATCTAAACTTCATTGCCATTCCACCTAGCATACATGCTTCTGATGAACCAACTGTGGAAGTTCCCATGTATTCTTCATCTTTTGGAGCGTGCCATAAATCTGCAATAATATTAACACATCTTTTTTCCACTTCTGTTGTTTGTGGATATTCAGCCTTATCTATTGCGTTAGTCGCAATTGCATCTACCATAACTTGTTTTGCTTCTGGTTCCATATATGTTTGAACAAATGTTGCTAAATTATATCTTGGATTTCCATCATGCATCATTTCATCCGCGATTAATCTATACGCAACTTCTGGATTAATAGCCTTATCATTTATAGTTTCTCTTGGTAATACGTGAGCCGATTCATAACTTCCAAATAAAGGTGTCATTGAATTATCTGGAGCAAACTCATACTCTTTTTCTTTTTCTTCTCCAACTTTTCTTCTGTGTAACATAAAAAACCTCCTTCAATTTTAAAACCAATTAAGTTAATATTTAGATTTAAAACTCCGCAAAAATTATTCGCATTAAATTGAAGAAATCCTTTAAATTTAATTATATTTTATAATTATGTATAAAAAAAAGCACTATAAGTGCTTTAAAATCTAATGGTGCCGCTTATCGGAGTCGAACCAATCACCTACTGATTACAAGTCAGTTGCTCTACCAGATGAGCTAAAGCGGCATAAATAAAAAAATGGCGTGTCTGAAGAGATTCGAACTCCTGACCCACGCCTTAGAAGGGCGTTGCTCTATCCAGCTGAGCTACAGACACATTTAATATTAAATTGGAGCGGGAGACGAGGGTCGAACTCGCGACATTCAGCTTGGAAGGCTGACGCTCTACCAACTGAGCTACTCCCGCTAACGTCTTGAAGGAATCCCTCAAGACATAAAAATTGTATCATAATATTTATTTTTTGTCAATAAACTTTTTTATTTTCCATTAATTTTTTATTCTAAATCTATTATCACGAATATCGTAAGTTACAAATCCTATTCTTCTCATTAAAACTTTATCGTGACTCACTAATATAACTGCTCCTGGATAATCTAATAACATATTAGCTATTGCTGTTCTAGAGTAATCGTCCATGTAAGTTGATGGCTCGTCTATTATTAATAAATCCGTTTCCATTAAAGTATTTGTAAATATTTCTAATCTTTTTTTCTCTCCACCTGATAACATAAATATTCTTTTATCTCTAAATTCTAGCTCATTATTATAAAGATTATCAATAGCAGCTTCTATAAACTCTTCTGAAAGACCTGTTTTATCTTTTAAATAATCTTTTATATACATATTTTCATTTTCAAAAACTGTATCTTGCTCTATAAATGCTATTGTTGCTTTCTCATTTATAAAAACTTCCCCTGAAGTTGGCTTATCTAATCCAGCTATTATTTTTAATAATGTTGATTTTCCAGATCCATTCTCTCCAACAATACAAATTTTCGTATCTCTATCTACTACTAAGTTTGCATCTTTATATAGCATCTTATCAGGATACTCTTTCATTACATCTTTTAAAACAACAATTGGCCCTTCAAACTCTTTTTTTCCAGTTATCATTACATCCTCTGGTGCATCAATATAACTATACTTGTATTCAGGCGAGAACTTAATTCTCTCTCTTTGTAATCTCTCTAACTCTTTTCTCATTCTTCTTAAAATTACAGCATGAGCATGTTTATTATTACATCTTTCTAATAATTTTAGTTTTCTTTCGATAGCTTCTTGAGTTTCTTCTATTGTTTCTTCAGTTTCTCTATTTTTCTTTTTATCCTCTGCTATTCTAACTTTTTTCTCTTTTAAATAAGCTGGATAATCACAATCATAAACTCCAACTTTATTATTATCTATATCAAAGATTTTTGTCGCAAAAGTTCTTATAAAATCTATATTATGTGATATTACTAAAAAAGCTTTTGGACTATCATTAATATAATTTGTTAACCAAGCTGTCTTTTTTTTGTCAAAGAATGAAAGTGGCTCATCTAAAATTATTAAATCTGAATTACTAAATAAAGTTATAGCTAATCTTATATACTGTCTTTCTCCTCCGCTTAACTCTCTAAACTTTTTATCTAATTTATCATTTAGTTCAAAAGTATCTATAAATTCAGATTGAACATGAATGTATGAATACCCTCCTAAACTTTCAAACTCGTCAGATAATTTTGAATATTTTTCCATTATTTTCTCATCGTTATCCATATCACCTGTAAATTCTGCTGAAACTGCATCTAACTCTGCTTGAACAGCCATTACTTTTTCAAAAGGTGAATTTAACAAATCTTGAACTTTACTATCTAAATCAACTCTTCCAAATTGATCAAAACAAGAAATTATAGCTTCTTCCTCTCTAATTACAGTTCCTCTATCAGGACTTTCTGCTCCAGATAAAAGTTTAATTAAAGTAGATTTTCCCGTCCCATTGTTCCCAACAAGAGCTATTTTATCTCCAGAATTTACTTCTAAATCAACATGTTTATATAAATTTTGTGAAAAAAATGATTTTGATACATTTTTAAACTCTACTATAGTCATTTTACTCTCCTATTCTCTATTAAATTTAACGTATTATTATACCATGCTTTATACTTTTTAGCAATATGACCTTTAAGAAATGGGAAAAGCTAGAAGAGCTTCTCTTCTAGCTTTAACTTTAAATATTCGATTCTATTGTATAGCTAAACAAATACTTTTTATCACTTGGAATTAAGTACTCATCATGTGTTGGAGCTCCCCATGAATCATCTCCTCCAACTCCCATCTGTATTTTATTTATATTTAAAGCTGTACAATGTGATTTAGGAAGTTCGTAGTGATGGTATGCACTTTCTATTTCATTAACTGTATAAGGTAATACACTAAATTCAAATGTCTCCTCACTTGAAATCTTTATTCCTATTCCCATCTTATTTTTTATTTCTGCCCATCTAGTTCCTATTCTATTTCCACACTCTTGTGGAATAACATATTCGCTCATATTTTTATTTACATCTGTTTCAAAAATGCCAAGCTTAGCTCCATGAATTCTATCTATATAATTTTCTTCTGGTCCCATACCATACCACTTTACTTCACTAAACTCTTTTGGAACTTTATAGCTCATTCCAAATAATGGTATCTCTGGTAAGCCCTTTACTCCATTATATTCCATACTTATTTTTAATTTTCCATCAACAAATCCTTCATATATAATCTCACATATTGAAATAGGATTTGTAGGCAATTCATACTTAGCTCTTATTTCTACAGAGTTTTCTCTTTCTAAAGCTACTACATCAACCATCTTAGCATACATTGATGCAAGTTTCCATTGAGCATATCTAAATGGCATCCTATTTCCTCTGTCATTATCTGTTGAGGCTCTCCAGAAGTTTGGCATTACAACACCATCTACAAACTCCTTTCCACCAAATTTTAATGAAATTAGTCCTCCATAAGCTTTTGAAAATATTAATTCCATTTTTTTAGTTTTTATTCCTAAATTAAATCCACCGTTTATAAAAGTTGGTTTTCCTTCTAATTTTTCTTTTACTTTTTTTTCAATTTTATATATTTTTTGTCCAAAACAAATTTCATGTCCTTTTAAAGCATAAAATCTATCTTCTTTTAAATTTAAAGACACCTCTATTGTATATTCTCCATGCTCTTTTACTTTAGGAAGATTTAATTTAAATGATTTTTCAGACAATGGTTTTACATTACATTCTAAACTCTCTTCATATATTTTAATTCCATTTTTAAATAATTTTATTTTCGTATCATACTCTGAACAATTTGTGAATAAACTTTCATTTATTATAGTAAAAGATTTTTCCTCTACACTTATTTTATAATCTGAAAATAGTTGTTTAATTTCTTGAACTTTAGGCGATGGTTTTCTATCTCCGTAAACAATTCCATTTACACAAAAATTATAATCTGTAGGTCTATCTCCAAAATCTCCTCCAAATGCTAAATACTCTTTACCAAATGGATCCTTTTTCATTAGGGACTGATCTATATAATCCCAAATAAATCCTCCTTGATACATTGGATATTTTCTTTCTAATTCTGTATATTTATGAAGACCACCATTTGAATTTCCCATTGCATGTGAATATTCACATAATATAAATGGTTTTTCAGGCGTTTCTTGTAAATATTTTTCTATTTCATGAACTTTTGCGTACATTCTACTTTCCATATCTGAAGTTTTATCATATCTTCTATCCCAAAAAACTCCCTCATAATGAATTATTCTTGTATCATCTAAACTTCTTAAAAATTCAGACATTTTGAATAAATTTTCTCCCCCAAAAGATTCATTTCCACAAGACCAAATTATTATAGATGGATGATTTTTATCTCTTTCAAACATAGATTTAGCTCTATCTATAATATTTTCTAACCATTCTGGATTATTATTTGGAATCACTTTATCTGTACATGGTTGTCCTAAAATTTGCCAAGTACCATGAGTTTCTAAATTCACTTCATCAATTACATATAATCCATGCTCATCACAAAGTTCATACCATCTAGTCTGGTTAGGATAATGAGATGTTCTAACTGCATTAAAATTATTAGCTTTTAAAAATTTAATATCCCAAATCATATCTTCTTCTGTTACTGCTCTACCTCTATAACAGTTAAATTCATGTCTATTAACCCCTTTGAATACAATACGTTCTCCATTTATTTTCATTATTTTATCTGAGATTTCAAATTTTCTAAATCCAAACTTTTGAATACACTCTTCTATTATTTCTCCACTTTTACTATCTTTAACTATAACTTTTACAGAATAAAGATTTGGTTTTTCTGCACTCCATAATTTGGGATGTTCAATTTTTTTTGATAACTCTATCTTTAGATTTCCATCTATTTTTACATTTTTTTCTTCTACACTTAAAACACTATTTTCTTTATCAAAAAGTTCCATCTGGATATCAATTATTTTCTCTTTACAACTTTGAATTTTTAACGTATTTTTCAGTATAGCTCTCTTAAAGTTATTTGTTAAATCAGAGGTTATAAACATATCTTTTATATGAACCTCTGGAATTGAATAGATATAAACATCTCTAAAAATTCCTGATAATCTCCAAAAGTCTTGATCTTCTAACCAGCTTCCGCTACACCATTTATAAACTTTTGCAGTTAATTCGTTATACCCATCTTTTAAATACTTTGTTAATTCAAATTCACTTGGTGTGAAACTATCTTCACTATAACCTACAAATTCTCCATTGCAATATAACTCTAAAGATGATTCAACGCCTTGAAAAGATATAAACACTGGTTTATCTTTCCAGTCTTTTGGAACATTAAACTCTTTTTTATATATTCCAAAAGGATTAAACTCCTCTGGTACTTTTCCAGGATCTAAATTTTCTTTCCCGTCCCATGGGTACATTGTATTAACATATTGTGGATCTCCATATCCTTGTAATTCCATATGTCCTGGTACCTCTATTTTGCTCCAATTAGGTGAACCACAATAAGAAAAATCCCAAACCCCATTTAAAGATTTTTTCCATTCTATATTTAAACTTGTATATTTATGATCTGAGTGTGCACTTAATCTATTGATTTTAAAAACTCTTGGATTATGTAAATTTTCCATAAACCCCTCCCACATATTTAAATTAAATTACTAATATATAATCACAATTTAAACAATATATCAATTAGTAGGAGTAACTTCTACAAAACTTTATTAACTTATTAAATAAAGTTTTTATTTAATTTTTATTTGGTAGGCTAAAGTATTATGATAAAATATATCTACGTTTAAAATATAAGGGTGAATATATGAAATATAATGTTATAGTTACTAAAAAAAATATAAAAAATATTATTCTTAAAGTTAAATCTGATGGAACAGTTACTCTTTCAGCTCCCAAAAGAACACCTAATATTTTTATAGAATCCTTTTTAAAATCTAAAGAACAATGGATTTTAAAAAATCTTGAAAAAATTAAAAAAAATTCTACTAAAGCAGTTGACAAATCATATAAAAATGGAGACAATATAGAGTATCTTGGTAATATTTATATTTTAGAAATTTTAAATAATTCGAAAAATTTTATAAAAATTGAAGATAATCGATTTAAAGTGTTTTGTAATAAAGAAATTAATAAAAAGAACATAGAAACTATTATCTATAATTGGTACAAAAAAGAAGCTATTAGAATTTTTAAAATATCCTTAGATAAATATAGTAATCTTATTGGAGAAAAATATATAGATTTTAAAATTCGAAAAATGAAGCGACGTTGGGGATCATGCAGGTATCTTTCAAAATTAATTACATTAAATGTTGAACTTATAAAAAAACCTATAGAATGTATTGATTATGTAGCATTGCATGAAATATCTCATCTGAAACTTCCTCATCATAAAAAAGAATTTTGGGATTTTATATCAATTTACATGCCTGATTGGAAAATTAGAAAAGAAAGGTTGGATAAAATATGAATAAAAAGTATATCGGCGAAGATGGTTTTACATATTATGTAAAAAAAATAGAGTTATTTTCTACTAAAAGTGTAGTGGCTATAGGTATTGGAGCTGCCCTTTATAGTGTTCTATCTGGAGTTGCTATTCCTGTAGGACCTAATACATCATTTAGAATTGCTGTTGCACTTCTTACTATCTTTGGAGCCATTTTTGGCCCTTTAGTTGGTTTCTTTGTAGGATTTGTGGGACATGCCTTAAATGATATGATTATGTGGGGAAGTGTTTGGTTTAGTTGGGTATTTTTATCTGCTGTTATTGGACTTTTTGGAGGTTTAATAACTTTAGATAAAAGTTTCTCTTTAGAAACTGGTCATGTAACTAAAATGCATATATTTAAAATGTATATTTATGCTATTTTAGGAATGATCTTTGCAGGATTAGCAGCTTATGTTGGAGATGTTTATTTTTATGGTGAACCAGCTCAAAAAGTTTGGATTCAAATAGCTTTAGCGACTCTTACAAATTTTGTGGTTACTGCAACTTTAGGAATTCCTATCATTCTTGGAATTGCTGCTAGAAAAAGAAAATATTCAAATTTAAAAATAGATGATTAATTAAAGGAGTCGCAGATGAATAATGTAGTAGAATTTAAAGATTTTACTTTTAAATATATAAATCAATTAGAACCCACTTTAAAAAATATTAACTTAGTTATAAAAAAAGGTGAAAAAGTTTTAATTGCAGGTCCTAGTGGTAGCGGAAAATCTACATTAGGTAGCTGTTTAAATGGGATAGTTCCCTTCTCTAAAGAGGGTGGATTTAAAGGCTCTCTAACGGTCAAAGAAATAGAGCCTTATGAGAGTAGCATTTTTGAAATTAGCAATCTTGTAGGAACAGTTTTACAAGATCAAGATGGTCAATTTATTGGTCTTAGTGTAGGAGAAGATGTATCTTTTATTGATGAAAATAATCTTGTTCCTCAAAAAGAAATGATAGAAAATACTAAAAAAGCTTTAATAAATGTTGGAATGGAGAATTTTATTAATCATAGTCCTCAAGAACTTTCTGGTGGACAGAAACAATCTGTATCTTTAGCTGGTATAATGAGAAGTTCTGCAGATATTTTACTTTTTGATGAACCTCTAGCTAATTTAGACCCCTATAGCGGAAAGCATGCTATGAAACTGATTTGTGATATTCAAAAGAAAACAGGAAAGACAATTATAGTTATTGAGCACAGAATTGAAGATGTTTTAGAACAAGATTTTGACAGAGTCATTATTTTAAACAAAGGTGAAGTTGTTGCAAACGGAACTCCAGAAGATTTATTTAGAAAAGATCTATTTAGAAAATATGGTTTGAGAGAGCCTCTTTATATTGAAGCATTAAAATATTCAGGAGTTAATTTAAAAAAAGACGCTATATATCCAATAACTCAAATTGGAACTTCTGACAACATATCTAAAGTTAAAATATGGTGTGATTCAATAGAACTTAAAGAAAGTTTTTTTAAAGATAAAATTTTAGAAATTCAAAATCTTTCTTTTTCGTACAATGAGGATAAATCTATTTTAAAAGATGTTAATTTTTCAGTTAATCGTGGAGAGATTTTAGCTCTTTTAGGAAACAATGGTGCAGGAAAATCAACTTTATGTAAAGTTATTACAGGAATTGAAAAGGAATCTTCTGGAGATATAATTTTTCTTGGAAAAAGTATTAAAAAAGAAAGTATTAAAAAAAGAGGAGAAAAAATTGGATTTGTTATGCAAAATCCAAATCATATGATAACTCAAGAAACTCTTTTAGAGGAAGTTCAATTTGGATTAAAAATAAGAGGAGTTAAAGACTTTACCACAAAAGCCGAGAAAGCTTTAGAAGTTTGTGGACTGCACGAGTTTAGACATTGGCCAGTTACTTCTCTAAGTTACGGACAAAAAAAGAGACTTACAATAGCGGCAATTTTAGCTTTAGAACCTGAAATTTTAATCTTAGATGAACCTACAGCTGGCCAAGACTATAAAAGATATAAAGAGTTTATGAGCTTTATTAAAACTATTGCTGATAATGGTGTAGGAATAATTTTAATAACTCATGATATGCATCTTGCTCTTGAGTATGCAAATAGAGCAGTAGTTCTTTGTAATGGAAATATAATTGCAAATAATTCTCCCTCTATTATTTTAGGAGAAAAAGAGCTAATGGAAAAATCTAATTTAAAAGAAACTTCTCTTTCTCAAATGGCTGAAATTATGGGATTAGATCCTGAAACTCTTATGAACTCTTTTATTAATTTTGAAAATCAAGGAGGAGTGAGATAATGTCAAGAGCTGGTACTTTATATATTGATAAAAACTCTCCAATACATAGAATCGATGGAAGTGTAAAATTTTTACTTCTTCTTATTTGGACTGCATCTGTATTTTTATTTAATGACTTTAGAGTATTTTTAACATTTTTTATTGTAGGAATGAGCTTATTATATATTGCAAAAATACCATTTAAATCAATTAAACCTTTATTTATATTTATTGTTATGTTTACTATTATGAACTCTATATTTTTAATAGTTATTACTCCTGAATATGGTTCTACTTTAACTGGAACTACTACTCCAATATTAACAATAAAAGGGATTACACTTTCTGCTGAAACTGTTTGGTTTGCAATAACTTTATCTATGAAATATCTTGCTGTTTTCCCTATAATGATGTTATTTATATTTACAACTCATCCTAGTAAATTTGCAAGTAGTTTAAATAAGATTGGTGTATCCTATAAAGTAGCTTATGCAATTAATATAGCACTTAGATATATTCCAGATGTAAGAGATGAATTTAAAAATATTATGCATGCTCAAGAAGCAAGAGGTGTAGCATTTAGAAAAGAAGATGCAAATATTATAACAAGATTAAAAAATTATAATACTATTTTATTTCCATTAGTTCTTTCATCTTTAAATAGGGTAGAAGTCGTTTCTAATGCTATGGATTTAAGAGGTTTTGGTCATAATAGCAAAAGAACTTGGTATAGTTCTCAAAAGTATACTTCTATTGATTTTATTACACTATTATTAATGAGTATAATGCTAATCATTTCAATCTATCTAAAATTATATGTACTTAAGGGATTCTGGTATCCATTTAACTAATTAGAGGCTTTTATAAAGCCTCTTTTATTTTGACATAAAGTTGACATATTTTCAAAAAAAAGGTATAATTGTGACATAAAGTTGACATAATGGAGGGGTTTTATGAATAATAAATTTATATCTTTTTTTGCACTTTCATCTTTTTTAGGAGTTAATACGTCTGTTTTAGCTTTTAGTTTAGATAAAGTAGGTGGAGATATTGAGGTTGGGTTTAAAGTTAAAGATTACGAAGAAGCAGGAGCTTCTAGAAACTTTAGAGAAGGAAATGTTAGTTTAACTTTAAAACCTAATAAAGATAAAGGGCTTGCTTTTAAATTTGGTTTTGCTGATAGAGTTTTCAATGAAAGTAAAACTTCAAAAAAGAAAGAAGAAACTAGAGAAATGTCAGAGTTCTATATTGAAAATATGTACCTTTGGGGAAAACTTATGTTTAGACCTGAAATTGGTTTAAAGTATACTGATTTCCATAATGACGATATGAACTTAGACTCTGCAAAAGAATATAGATTCTATCCTAAATTTACTTATACACTTAATAAAAATTGGAGTTTATATTCTAGAGGATTTGTAGCGTATACTGAATTAAAGGATTCTTATATTTCAAAAAATTGGGCAACGGGAAATATTAAATCTGGATCTAGATATGGTTATAAGCATAGATTAGAAGGGGGAACTAGATACACTTTCAATAGAAGACATGCTTTATCAGTTGCTCTATCTGACGACACAAGTGGAGTTAATAAATTTGACTATGATGTTGATAACACTCAATTAAGATTTAGATATCACTACTCACCAACTAGAAACCTAAAACTTGTACCTTTCTTCTTCTGGGGAATCGATGGTGAAAGAGTTGCTACAAATGGTACAAAAAAAGAGGTTAAAAGAGATATGTTAGGAGTTAATACTCACTACAAAATTACCAAAAATATCGAGCTTATAGCTAAGGTTAACTACGAATGGAGAGATGATAATACAAATAAAGGTGGAGATGGAAACAAAGACCACTGGTTCTATTCTGGTGCAATTAAATACTCATTCTAATTTTAAAACCTCTTTAATAAAGAGGTTTTTTTGTTTTTTTCAGTATTATATTTAAAGAGAAAAGAATATACTGGAGGTTAAAATGTCTAAAGATTTTTTCAAAATTATTAAAATACATAAATATCTATTTCTTTCTATTTTTAGTATTGGATTAATACTTACTTTTTATTTTTATATAACTACTCCTGTATTGTACTCATCTAAAGGCTTATTTCGTTATATTGAACCAGAAGGAACTTTGAAAACCACAAAAATAGATATCAATGGAATTGTAACATATGAAAGTTTTACTCCTGGAGATGGTGGACTCTATATTCCAAGTCTTATAAAGAGTGATAGTCTAAAGATATCTTTTAATAGTGGAAATGGCATATATACTCTTATTAGTCAATCTGTCAATCCTAATATACCAATCGATGAGGTTAATAATTTTTTAAGTCATATTATCACCACAAATCTCGAGTTTTTAAAAGAAAAATTATTGTATGCTAGTTCCTTAGATGAGGAGAATAAATATAAGTTTTTATTGGAAAATCCTGCAAAATCATTTCCTTTAATTATTAAAGCTAACTCAATAGAAATTGTTGATAAAAGATACCTTATTATATTTTTTGGTTTTATTTTTTCACTCTTTATTTCTTTAACTAGTGTTATTATTAAAGAAAGAGTTGATGAGCTATGATTTTTGTTCTTGGAATATTTGGAATATTTCTTTTTTATACAATATTTTTTACAGAGGATCCCTATGAAAAATTTTTACTTTTATTGCCAGTATTTATCCTATCTATTTATAGTGGAACTAGAGTTAATGTAGGTGGTTATGATTATCATGTTTATAAATATTTTTATGAACTCCCGTTTTTTCAAAATCCCTATGGTTACGAAATTTTTTTTGTTTTATTTAGAGATTTTTTTAAGTTTATTGGTTTAAATTACAATTTTTTTCTTCTTTTTTTAAGTTTTTTATTTAATTTTATTATCTATAAACTATTTGTATATTACAGTAACTATCCTACATTTTCTTTTTTAATATATTTAGCAACTTTTTATTATTGGCATAACTTTACTATTATTCGAAATTTTATCGCTATATTAATTTTTTGGATAAGCTTAAAATATATTATTGAAAGAAAATTTATTCCATATATATTGTTAATCACATTAGCATGCTTTTTTCATAAAACAGCAATAATTTTATATCCTTTTTATTTTTTATTAAACTATCGCTTTACAAAAAAATCTTTAAGTTTATTATTTATGTTATCACTTATTATTAACCCTCTTTCTTTCATTATTTTTAAACTCAATATATCATTTTTAGGTCTAAGTGAACGTTTAAATCGATATAGTCATATAATTGAACATGGAAATTTTTATGAATTTTTAGAACTACTTATTTTTGTTATAGTTATGTTAATTTTTGTAAAAAATAATACTTCTAAAGAAAATATTATTATAAATCTTAATATATTTGCTCTTTTTATTTTCATTGCATTTTATAGATTTGCTATTATTTTAAGATTTTTAGACTTCTTTAGATTAGGTATTTTCATTGGAATTCCACTATTGCTTTCAAGAATAAAAAATAAATATTTAAAGTATCTAATATTTATTTTTTTATGTGCGTATTTTACTTTTAAATACTATGATACTGTAACTGCTTATGCAATTTACAATTATAAAACTTGGTTAATTTAAAAAACTCGGAAAACTTCCGAGTTTTTATTTTAAATATATGATAAATTTAAACTTTTCATCTTCAATAGAAACCTGATATTTAATATCTAGTAATAAAAATATTTTTTTTACCAATGTTAATCCTAGTCCGTTCCCCTCTATACGAGAATAATTCTCTCCTCTATTAAAAGGAATAAATATCTTTTCTAAATCAATAATTCTATTATCTGATATCTTATTTTCTATTTTCAAAATACCATTTTTTAGCTGTATATTTACTTCATTATTTTCTTCACAATACTTTAAACTATTTTGTATTATATTTTCTAAGGCAATTTGAAAAAATTCCTTATCTATATATATAGTTGTATTTTCTATCTCTGAACTTACTGTTAAATTTTTAGAGAGCTCTAGGTAATCATATCGTTCTATTATTTTATAAATCAAATCTTTCAAATTTATTTTTTCTTTTTTTAAACTTTTTAAAACATCTAGTTTCGATAAAATTAACAATTTTGAAATTAATTCTTTTGTATAATAGCTTTCTCTCAATATAGTTTTATACATATCTAAAGTTTTTGAGTCTGTATCTTGGTTTTTCATTAAGACTTGTACTTTAGATGATATTATTGCAATGGGTGTTTTTAATTCATGAGATGTATTAGAAACAAATGATTCTAAATCATTAATTGCAATTTCTAATTTTTTGCTCATTTTATCTATATTTTTACTCAATAATCCAAGTTCATCCTCTCTATCTATATCAGCATTAGATTTAAAGTTCAATTTTGAAATTTCCTCTGTCTTATTTTGTAATACTTCAATATCTTTCACAAATTTTTTTGAAAATAATTTACCAAAAATCAAACTTATTAAAATTGCTATAAAAGCTCCTATTAAATTAAAATATCCAATCTCCTTTTTGTAATAATTTAAAATAGATAATGATGTTCTTATTGATACCCATCTATTTTCTATTTTTTCATTATATAATAAAATTTTAGCTTCTGTTAGCCTTTGATTTTTTATGAGAAATTTTTTACTTTCTAAGCTTTCAATTAAAAATCCACCGCCACTTCCACCTCTATTATTTATCCATCTTTTTTCTTTTTCATCCATTATTAAAACTGTTATATCTTTTTTTTCTTTTAAATTTTTTATATAACTTTCTAATTCAAAATCTTTTCCTACATTTAAAAGGTATTCAATCTTTTTTGCTATTTTAGGAAACTCTTCTTTCCTTTCTGATATGAAATGTTGTTCTAAAAAAAATATACTAATACTATAACTAATACCCATAGCAATTACTATAATTAATGCTGAGTATATAAAAATTTTTGTTGATAAACTATTTCTCCTCAAAAATATATCCAACTCCTCTAACTGTTCCAATTAGCTCTTCATAACCATCTAGTTTTTTTCTCAGTCTCTTTACTAATGTATCTGAAGCTCTTTCATCAAATTCATTATCGATTCCCCAAATCTCTAACAAAATATTATTTCTACTTAATGGTTTATTTTTATTTTTTATGAAATATTCTAATAAATTCTTCTCTCTCGTTGAAAGATTTACTCTTTCATTATCTATTTTTAATATTTCATCTTTAAAAGAATATTCTAATCCCTTGTAAAAATATTCTGTTTGAAGGTTTAATTTTAAATATTTTTTTATTTTAGTTGAAAGTACATTCATACTAAAAGGTTTTATTATATAGTCATCTGCACCAATTTCTAGTCCATGTATCTCATCTAATTCTGAATCTCTTGCTGTCATCATAATTATCGGGATTTCAGATTTTTTTCTAATATATTCGCAGATTTCCCAACCATTTTTTAATGGTAAATTTACATCTAACAATACTAAATCTGGCTTAAAACTTTCAAAATATTCTATTCCATTTTTACCATCTAAAGCAATTTTTATCTCTATCCCCAGATTAAAAAAATGACTCTCCAAAGAGAGAGCCAATTCTTTTTCGTCTTCAATAATTAATAACCTTTTCATAAATTAACACCTCTTGTATTTTATTAAGGTTATTATATCAAATATTTATCTATTTTTAAAAATACTTTTTAAATCCTAATCTTATTATTACAGATTCTTCCACAGATCTTTTTATACTTTTTGATCCTCCACCTGTTCCACTTCCCGGTCCTGTTCCTGAGCCTGATCCATTTCCACTACCAGAACCACCAGAGCCTGATCCATTAGAATTTCCTCCTCCAGTTCCTGGTTTTCCTCCTGATTTACTGTTAACATTTCCTCCTGATGATTGTCCATCATTTGAAACATTTTTGTATTGAGCTAAATATACCACATCTGCTGTTATAGAAAAGTCGTGTGTTGGATTCCATATGGCTCTTGTTCCAACCATTGCTCCTAATTCATTATGAAAAGTTGTTTTATTTCTATTTCCTCCTGTTTCAACTTCAGGATTTAAAAATCCCCAAATATAAGGTCTTACTTGTAAAGTATTTGTTGCATATAGATTATGATCAACTTTCGCTAAGTATGACCATCTAATATTCTCACCAGCATATTCATCTTTAGATTTATTTACAACACCCAGTGATAATTTTGTTTTATTTATTCTATAACTCAAACCTGTTTCTATTTTATTTACATAATCTTCATTTTGAAAAGGTAGATTAAATTCTTTAGTTATTTGATCTCTTTCATCTCCTTTAACTTTTGCATAACCAACAGCTCCTTTTAAATACCATCCAAATTTATCTGTAAAGTCATATGTTGCTTTTGGAATAAATCTAAGGGCTGTGGAATGTTGAACTTTTGTGTGCTTCAGTTCATCCTGTCTTACTCCAAATTTATAGTTTATGAAAAACTTTCCATTTCTATAAACAGATCCTCCATAAAGCTCTACCATTGTTTTATCATATCTTTTTTCTGAGCTACTGTACTCGTGTCTATATGATGTTTTTCCATCTATATAAAAATTTGAATTTTCAAATGGAAAAAACTCAAATCCTAAATATGGTTCTACTCTATTTTTCTCATCTACTGATCTTTCAAAAATCATTGTATCCATTCCTATTTCTACAAATCCTGTTGATCCACTATTTTTTAATCTCTCTTCTTCATGAAAGCTATATGTATCAACTCCTACTAAATTTTCTTTAGAAGAATCTACTCTATTTTTTTTACTGTTTCTTCCCATTCCATCTTGTGAAAAACTTAAAACTGATAATGCTATTAAACCTAGTGCTACTAATGTGTTTCTTTTCATTTTCTCTCCCCTGAATTTTTTATAAAAAAAAGCTGAGATTTTAATCTCAGCTTGTGTTAATTAATCAATTACTTTCCTGTTGCGTTATTTACTGCTTCTAAGAATCCCTCAGAAGTGTATGTAGCTCCTGCTACTGTATCTACTTGAGATGATTGTGCTTCTATAACCTTCTTTGTTAATTGCTCAATTGCTGGATTTGCAATTCCTGGAGTGTCGCTATTCTCTTTTACTTCAATTGCAACAATTTTGTCTCCGTCCATTGTTACTGCCACTTTTATATCATCTGCATATCCTAATCCAGTTCCTTCTTTTACTTCAGCTCCAAAAGCTACTGCTGATAAAACTACCAACATTGATATTAAAAATTTTTTCATATAATCCACCCTTCTTAATAAATAATCTTATATGAATTATACTGTATACTACTATTTTATGTCAATAAAAAAATACATTTGATACTAATTTTAATCACTTTTTTCTCATTTTTCACTCAATTTTTAAGCTATAATTTTTTTTCCTTCCTCTTCTGGGATTCTATCATATTCTTTCATGGCTGTTCTAGCATATTTTCCTAAGGATAAAAGAGCTATTAAATTTGGTAAAACCATCATTCCATTAAACATATCTGCTAATTCCCATACTAATTCAACCTTCATCATCGATCCTAAAACAATCATAATCATAACTATTGCTCTATATACATTAACTGATTTTTTACTTTTAAATATATATCTTACATTTGCTTCTCCAAAGAAATACCATCCCACAATTGTTGAAAAAGCGAAGAATAATAAACATACTGCAATAAATGTATCTCCAAAAACTCCTAATGTTTCACTAAAAGCTCCTTGAGTTAAAACAATTCCTGCTCCAGATGTTAAAGATACTTTTGATGTTAAAATTACAAGTGCTGTTCCTGTTAAAACTATAAATGTATCTATAAATACTGTTATAACAGCTACAATTCCTTGTTCTCCTGGATGAGGAACTTTAGCTATTGCATGTGCATGTGGTGTTGATCCCATACCTGCTTCATTAGAAAATAATCCTCTTGCCACTCCATATCTAACAGCTTGTTTTACTGTAACTCCCATAGCTCCTCCTAAAGCAGCTTGTGGATTAAATGCCGAGTAGAAAATAGATGTTATTGCTGGAATTACCTCTTGGTAATTTATTGTTATTATTACAATACACGCAACTATATACAGTCCTGCCATAACTGGTACTATTTTTTCAGTTACAGATGCTATTCTTTTTATTCCTCCAAAGAAAACAAATCCTGCTAAAACAGATATTACAATTCCTACAAGTGCTGGCGATACACCAAATGCTTTATTAAATGCTGCAGAGATTGAGTTTGCTTGAACAGCGTTTCCCATAAGCCCTAGAGCTGCTATACATGCAACTGCAAAGAAATATGCTAATCCTTTTGCTATCTTTTTATTTTTAATTGAATTCTCAATATAGTATGCTGGTCCTCCTGTAATCTGACCATCTACTCTTCTTTTAAATACTTGACCTAAAATTGCTTCAACATAAACTGTAGCCATACCGAAAAATGCACTCGCCCACATCCAAAATATTGCACCTGGTCCTCCTGAAGCTATTGCTGTTGCTGCTCCTGCTAAGTTTCCTGTTCCCACTTGAGCTGCTACTGCAGTAGCTAAAGCTTGGAATGAAGACATACCATTTTTATCTGCTGCCTTTCCATTTAAATTTATTGATCCAGTGACATGTTTTATTCCTTCACCAAATTTTCTAATTTGAATAAAGTTTAATTTTAAAGTAAAATATATTCCCGTTCCCATTAATAAAATAATTAAAAAATTTCCCCATAAAAAACTATTAATACTCATTACGAAATCTTGCATTTTAATTTCCTCCTATTTTTTTAAATGCAAAATTGAATAAAAAAAGAAGGTATTTCAAAAAATACCTTCTGGAATTAAAAAAGAATTATACACAAAAAATAGTTTAATACAAAAAAACTTTTATTGCATAATTCCTCTGTCCTTTTACCTGAGAGTTTAGTCCAAATATAACTTATATTTGGGTTTGCTCCTTCGGTGCTCATAGAGTCTCTCCAGAGGCTCGTCCAGTATAGGTCCTCAAGTTTTTCAACTAACCTGAAAGATTCACTTCTTCGGTGGCCATTTTTGGCTCTCTCCCTATACCTTCATCCGATTTTCTATTCAATTTTTTACTGTTGCTATGAAAACTATTGTAAAATGAAAACTTTTTTTTGTCAATAGTTTTTTTGAAATTTTTTACTTTACTTTTTCTAAAAGTAAATATACAGCGCCTAACATTCCTGCGTCATTGCCTCTTTCTGCCATTTTTATTTCAAGAATATCTAAATAATTTTTCATAACTTTTTTTTCTAAACTTTTTTTAAAAATATTTTTTAAAAAATCTCCTTGCTTTGAAATACCTCCTCCAATTACAATCAAAGAAGGATTAAAAATATATATTAAAGTTGCTAATCCATCTGTAAAGTAATCAGCCCATTCATCAACAATCTCTTTATATTCTATATTATTCTTATGAACTTCATCAAAGATTTCTTTTCCGTTTAATTTTTTACCAGTTTTTTCTTCTGCTAATTTTAAAAGTGCTGTAGTTGATGCATAACTTTGATAACATCCTTTACTACCACACCCGCATTGATTTCCATTTTTAACAATTTGTATATGTCCAAACTCTGCTGCAACACTGCCTTCTCCTCTTAAAAGCTCACCTTTTAAAACAATTCCTCCACCAATTCCAGTTCCAATTGTTAAACATAAAAAGTTCTCTTTTTCTTTGGCTGCTCCCATCCACATTTCACCTAAGGCTGCACAATTTACATCATTTTCTAAAACTGCTGGTATCTTATATTTTTTTTCTAATATATCTACTAAATTTGTTCCTATCCATCCTGGAATTAAATTTGTTCCACCTACAACTTTACCTATAACTCCATCTATTTGTCCAGTAGCAGATACAGCTATTCCCAATGTCTTCTCATTTTTTAGTTCTTCAACTATTTTATAAATCTTTTCTAATAATTGTTCCACACCTTTTGAAGCCTCAGTTAGTAAAGAAGAGGAGAACGTAACTTCTCCTCTTGGACTAACTAAGCCATATTTTATCTCTGTTCCTCCAATATCTATGGCTATTATATTCATTATTTATCTCCTATAAAAAATTTCTTCCAATCTCTTTTGCTGCTTCTATTTTTTTAGCTGATAATTTCTTCATTGGTAATCTACAATATCCTATTGCATCCACACCTTTTAGTTTTAAAATCTCTTTTATTGTTTGATATAATCCATTTCCTAAAATTGCTTCAATTATATCATTTAAATAAGTTTGTCTTTCTCTCGCAGTAACTAAATCTCCAGCTTTTGTTGCATCAAAAACTTCTCTAGCTATTTTTCCTGTTACATTATATGTACTTCCAATTGCTCCATCTACACCTAAAGCTACTGCAGGTAATAACATCTCATCAAATCCAGCATAAATTAATTTATGAGGAAATGCTTTTCTAACTCTTTCTAAAAGATAGAAATCTCCAGCTGTAAACTTAATACCTATAATTTTATCATGACAAAGTAATTCTCCAAACTGCTCAACATTCATATTAACTCCAGTTAAAAATGGAATTGAATAAATTATCATATTATTATTAGTTTCATTTACTATTGTCATATAGTAATTTTTAATCTCTTCGAAATCAAACTTATAATAAAATGGTGTAACAGCTGATAATGAATCATACCCTAACTCTGTTGCATACTTTCCTAATTCAACAGCCTCATATAAATTAATTGATCCCACTTGTGCAATTAATTTTACAGCATCTTTAGCCTCATCTTTTACAATTTCAAAAATTCTTTTTTTCATTTCTGTTGAAATCATAAAGTTTTCACCAGTACTTCCACCTACATATAATCCATCTACCTTCATTTCATCAATATTGTATCTTACAATATTTCTTGTTCCTTTTTCATCTAAATTTCCTTTTTCATCAAATGAGATTAATAATGCTGAATAAATACCTTTCATTTCTTCCTCCAAGTTTTTTATTTTAATAAGTTTAAGGCCCATTGATAAATTAAGTCTTCTAATCCATTAATGTTCTCGTGACCAAAATCAGGGTAAATAATATGCTCTTTCTTGCTTTTTATATTATTAAAAACAGCAAATTGAGTTGATGGTGGGCATATTTTATCTACTAATCCTGTTACCATTGTTACCTCTCCCTTTATATTTTTTACAAAATTTTTTACATCTATATATCCTAGCGTTTCAAAGAACTTATTTTCATTTTTATGTTGTGGATCATACCATCTAAAAAAATCTCTTAATTCTTGATATGCAAAATCTCCTAAATCTAAATCCCATACTCTTTTAAAATCTGAAAGATATGGATAAATTGTAAATATTTTGGAAACTTTATTTTCTAAAGAAGCTGCAACCAAAGCGAGAGCCCCTCCTTGAGAATATCCTAAAGTTCCTATTTTTGAATTATCTATATTTTTTAATTGAAAAATAATATCTAACAACCTAATTGCATCTAGGTATACTTTTCTATAATAACTTTTTTTAGGTCCATCTAATAAACCTCTTATTAGATTTCCTGTTCTAAAATATTCGTCGCCACTATTTCCCATTTGATCTCTACAATCCATAGCAAAGTAAGCTATTCCTGATGCCGCGTATGCTATTCTTTTAGACCAATCCCCACTGCTTCCTCCATAACCATGAAATTCTACAACTGCTGGGACTAATTTTGATATATTCTTAGGTAGCAACATTTTTACATATATTTTTTCACCATCTACTCCCTTAAAGGTTAAATCATAGCAATCACATAAAGGAGTTTGAAATTTTGCAGGAGTTATTACAACTCCTGCTTCTGTTTCTCTTAATTCCTTCAATGATTCTTGCCAAAATTCATCTATATCTAAAGGAGTTGGATTTGTTCCTTTATATTTTTTTAATTCACTTATTGGCAAATCTATATTAGGCATACTCTATCAAGCTCCTAATATTAAGTTTGGAACAAATAAAACAATTTGTGGGAATATAGTCAATAAAACTAAGGTTATTATTATTGGTACTAATAGCGGAATAACTCCTCGGGTTATTGTACTAACTGGTATTTTTCCAACCCTAGAAACTACAAATAATGCCATTCCCATTGGAGGTGTCAATATACCTATCATCAAGTTTAAAGTACTTAATACTCCAAAGAATACTGGATCTATACCAAACTGAACTACTACTGGTATTAACATTGGCAAAACTAAAACTTGTAAAGCTAATGCTTCTATAAATGTTCCTAAGAAAATTAAAAGTAAATTTATCATTACTAATACCATTAATGGTGATTTACCAAATGTCAAAAATACTTCTGCTATTTTCATAGAAATCTGTTCTCTTGCTATAACTTGTCCAAAGAAAGTTACTCCCATTATCATTAAAACTGTTACACCACTTATTTTTATAGTTTCTATAACATCTTTTACAAAGCCTTTCATTGTAAGTTCTTTATAAACAAAGAATCCTAATCCCATAGAATAGCAAGTAGCTATTACTGCAGCTTCTGTCGGTGTAAAATATCCAGAAAAAATTCCACCTATAATTATAAAAGGTGTTAATAATGCCCAAAAAGATTCCTTAAAAGATATCCATCTTTCTTGCATAGTAGCTTTAGGAGCTCTTCTATATCCTCTTTTTTTACAAATAAAATAATTCATTATCATAAGAGCAAATGTTAAAATTATTCCAGGAACAAAACCTCCTAAAAACAACCTAGCTATTGATTGATCAGCAATAACTCCATATATAATCATTGTTATACTTGGAGGAACTAGCGGACCAATTATACACGATGCTGCAGTTAATCCTCCACATAAATCATCGTCGTATCCCTCATCTCTCATAGCCTTTATCTCAAGTTGTCCTAATCCACCTGCATCTGCTAAAGCAGAACCAGACATTCCTGAAAATATTAAACTTGCAAATATATTAACATGACCCATACCGCCCGTATAGTGACCTAATAAAGCTTTTGCAAATCTAAATATTCTCTCTGTTATACCAGAACTATTCATTAATACTCCTGTTAAAACAAAGAAAGGAACACTTAATAAACTAAAACTATCTAAACTATCAACTAATAATGACCCTACAAAATAAACAACATTCCAGTCTGTAAGTGCAAAGAACAATAATGTAGCGAACACTAGAGAGAACCCTACTGGTACTCCAACAAAGATTAAACCAAACCATGATAAAAATGTTACTAGTGTTAACATTCTTTGCTCACCACCTTTTCATTTTCACTATCTATATGTTTAGGTGCTATAATAAATTTTCCTTCCTTATATTCCTCTCTAAGCACTTGAAAAAATCGTACTAACATCAAAGTAGCTATTAAAGGTAACGCTATATACATCCAACCAGCTGAAATTTTTAATGCTATCAGTTGAAATATTTTTTTTCTTAAGTATAATTTATATCCTATTTGAATCATTGCAACTAATGATACAAAAACAACTGACTGAATGAATGTATTGGCTATTTTTAGTCCTTTTCCTGAAAATTTATTATATAGAAAATCTATAAAAACATGTTGTTTATATTTTATTCCTATACTAACTCCTAACATTCCAACATATGTAAATAATAAGATAGCTAACTCCTCACTCCAAACTAGAGGAGAATCAAATATTTGTCTAAAAACAATTTGCGCTACAAGTATTGCAAACATCATTATAAAAAGTATAGCTCCTATAATTTCCTCTATGTTATCCAAAATTCGTTTTATATTCATATCCAACTCCTATATTATGCTACTATAACTCTTTTATTTAACTGCTATAATCTCCTCTAATCCAGCTTTACCTACTTTACCGTTGTTTTTCATGTATACTTCGTAGAAAGGCTGCATTGCACTTCTAAATGGATCTAAATTAGGATTTGTAACTGTTACACCTTGTTCTTTAAAGAAATCGATAAGACTAGCTTCTTCTTCCATGAATAACTTTGTATGGTACTGAGCTGCTAAATCTGACTCTTGCTTTACTAACTCTTGTAAATTTTTTGGTAATTTCTTCATACTTGAGTTACTAATTAAGTATAGTTGATCATTTAATATATGATTTGTCATTGCTAAATATTTTTGAACTTCATAAAATTTTTGTGCTCTTATTGCCGATAATGGATTTTCTTGTCCATCAACTGAATTTGTTTGTAAAGCTAAGTATACTTCTGAGAACGCCATTGGAGTTGGAGATGCTCCTGTATTTTTAGCATACTCTAAGTTTGCATCAGCTTTAGGAACTCTTAATTTTAGTCCTTTCATATCTCCTATCTCATTTATAGGTCTATTTGTTGTTGTTTGTCTTGTTCCATTGTATGCTTGAGATAAAATCTCAATATTTAAATTATCGTTAATTTTCTTTTGTAAATTTTTTCCAAACTCTGTATCAAATGTTGCTTTTTTCATATGATCAAAATCTTGAATTACATATGGTAATGAATATACTTGAGCTTCTGGAAAGAAAATATTAAATCTTCCAATTTCAGCAAATCCCATATCTAAAACTCCAGCTGATAATTGCTCTAACATAGATCTGTCATCTCCAAGTTGTGCTCCTGGGTATAATTCTACTACAATTTGACCATTTGATTTTTCTTTTAAATTATTAGCTAAATATTCTGCTGCTTTATACTCATTTGAACTTGTATTTGCTACTAACCCCATTTTTAGCTTATACACTTTTTCATTTGCCCCAAATGCTACCATTCCAAATACCAACGTTAATCCTGCTACTTTTAACACTCTTTTCATTAAAATTTCCTCCCTTAGAATTTACTTTTGACTTTTATATAATAATCTCAAGCTTTAATCTAAACTCTCCTTAAAAAGGATATCTATTTTAGTTTCATATTCATGAGATCTTTTTAAACTTGTTTTATATAATGATTCAAAAATCTTTTTTCCTGCTATATATCCTTGGTTGTAGAAATCTTCTGACACTGTTGCAACTACTTTGTCAGTTTTGATTAGTCCCCGTATTTTTTCATTAAAACCATTTGTTACAAATTTATAATTATCTTTTTTTATCTCCCCAAGATATTCAATTATTTCTGGAGCATATCTATTTATATATACACCGTCTATATCATTTGAAAGATAATTTAAAATTTGTTTTTTATTTTCTAATAAATTTTTAATTTGAATTGGCCCTTCAATTTTTCTATCTAATTCTTTTAATTTATCTAAAACACCCTTTAAATATATTTTTGATGAAATTAAATCATCTCCTGCGTCTATAACTAATATTTTTTTATTTTTATCTGCTATTTTTGATAGAACATCTGCGGCTATTCTTCCTGATTTTTCATATTTAGAATCTATATATGTATCTTCTTCAAAAAGTTGCTTACCTATTGATACAATTTTTAAGTCATTTTTTATTGGCTGCAACATTTTGATTATTTTTTCTCTATTTAAAGGAATAATTATTAAACCATGTATTTTTTTTTCTAAAAATTTTTTTAAAATTTCTAATTGCCCTTCACTATCGTTTATATCAGTTTCTAAAGTTTTTATTTTTATTCCATATGCTTTAACTTCCTCTTGAAAATCTTTTAAACCACTTTTTAATTTTTTAGAATATTCTTCATTAATTGATTTTACAATAATTGCAACAATCACTTTTTTTTCTTTTATTGCCAACGAACTTCCTAAGTAGTTTTTTTCATACCCCATTTCATCTGCTAATTTCAAAACTCTTTCTTTCGTTTCTATTTTTATATTTTTACTTCCATTTAATGCTCTAGCCACTGTTGTTCTAGTTATTCCTAGAATTTTAGCTAATTCTGCTTGAGTAACCACTTTACACCTACCTTTGTTCTCGTGAACATGTTCGTTAATAAATTAATATAACATTTTTTGGTATTTGTCAAATATTTTTTTTAATTATTCTTGTAAAAAAATGTAAAAGCCTTTATAATATTATGATAAAAGAAAATTTTGAAAGGAGATTTTTATGAAAATTATTAGTAAAACTAAACCAAAAGGTACAGAATATAATGAGCTAAAAAATATGAAAAAAGCAAAAAGAATTGTTAAAGCTAAAGAAGACAGAAGAAGAGCTGAAAATAAAAGGGTAAATGCTGAAGCTAGAAAAGAAAGAAGAATCGAAGGTGAATTTTACGATAGAGTAAAAGAAGTTGAAATTTTAGGTTTTAATAAAGGTATGCTATTAGTTCGTATTGGTGAAGATACTGAAAAGAGAAGCTTGACTTATGGAAGAAGAAGTATTGATCTTAAAGAAAATTTAAATTTAATTGGAAGTTTCCAGTTAAAACTATTTGGTGAAATGGTTGAATTAAAACATTTAAAGAATTTCGCTCAAATGAAAGATCAAATTGCTTGGGCAATTTCAGAAGATTTATAAAAAAAAGTGGGCTTAATACCCACTTTTTATATTTTTTGTACTAAAAATTCGTACACTCCATCATTATCATTTGAACTAGTTTTGTATTTCGCAATTTCTTTTAAATTATCTTCGGCATTCCCCATTGCTACTCCATATCCCACCATTTCAATCATCTCTTTATCATTATTAGCATCTCCAAAAGCTACACAAGTTTCTAATGTTAAATTTTTTATTTTTAAAATTCTCTCTAAACTTTTTCCTTTATTTACTTTTTTATTTAAAACTTCTAAATATTTTTCTTGAGAATATGTCAAATGAACTATTTCTCCTATTTTTTCTAATATTTCTTTTTCTACTTTTTCTAAATTAGATCTTTCATCAACAAATAAAGCTTTCGTCATTAATAAATTTAAAAATTTATCAAAATTTATTTCTATTGCATCAATGCCTATATTCTCTTTATAATATTGAGTCTGCCAATTTTGTTTATTTTCTACAAACCACTCTTCATCTTGATATAAATTTAAATGAATATTATTTTCTCTAGAAATTTTTATTAAAATTTTAACTATCTCTTCTGAAAGAGGCTCCTCGAATAATATTTCTTCATTTTTTGTATCTATTACTTTTGCCCCATTGTAACATATAGCTATTATAGGTAAATCTAACTTTTTTATTATACTTTTTGTAGCGCTATAAGATCTACCTGTTACAATAAGAATTTCTATACCTTTTTCATATATTTTCCTTAATATATCTATATTTTTTTTACTAATCTCTTTTTTAGAATTTAATAACGTACCATCTAAATCCAAAGCTATTGATTTTATCATTTATTCCCTCCGTGTTATAATATTCTATATTATAACAAAAAATGAGAAGAATTTCTCTCCTCATTTAATTTTTAATATTCTATATTTTCTAAAACATGATTTCCATTAGGATTAAATTTAAATCCCTTTATATTTTTATTTATTCCTATATTATACATTTTATAAACAATTGGAATTATTGGCTTTTCATCCTCTATAATCTCCTGAATCCTCTGATATTTTTCTTTTCTTTTTTCTTTAGAAAACTCTTTTCTAGCCTCATCTAAAAGTTTATTAACCTCTTTATTATTATAAAAACTTCTATTTCCAACTCCTCCTCTAGAGTTATTATGTAACAATGGATAATATCCATAATCGGCATCCCCTGTACTTGTATACCAAAGTCCTATCAAAGCATTATGTTTTCCTTGAGCTGTTAATTGCAAAAATGATGATAATTCTAAAGTTTGTATTTTTACATTAATTCCAATCTCTTTTAAATTTGCTTGAATTATTTGAGCCATTTGATATTTGCTTGTATCTTCATATATCCACAAATCTATTTCTATAGGAGTTTTATAATTTTTCATTATTTCTTTAGCTTTTTCTAAATTATATTCATTTATCTCCTTACTCGAGTATCCAAAGGTATTAGGTGTTATTATAGAATTGGCCACTTTTGATGTATTTTCAAATATAGCTTCATTTATAGAATCTTTATTTAAAGCATAGCCTATTGCTTTTCTTAAATTTTTATCATTAAGTGGTTCTTTTTCTGTGTTAATAGATAAAAAATCTGTTCCATATGATAACTCATTTATTATTTTTAAATCTTTGGAATTTTTAAAAGCTTTCACATCTATTGATGATATATCATAGGCGATTTGTATTTCGTTTGTTTCTAATGCTATATATCTATTTGGAGCTTCAGGTATTGTTAAAAATTCTATCTTTTCTATTTTGGGACTTCCTTTAAAATAATTCTTATTTTTTTCTAAAATAACCTTTTGGCCAGTTCCCCATTCAGAAAGTTTAAAAGCTCCTGTTCCTACTAATTTATTTTGCGAATTTTCTTTCACTATTGCCATAGATGAATGTGTCAAATTATGTAATAATATATCCACATTTGTTGTACAATTAATTTTTATTTTATACTTATCTATAATTTCTATTTTCTCTATTGGATCAGCTAATACTTTCGTCACAGGAATATTTTTATTTCTTTCTAAACTCTTTCTAACTATTTCACTCGTTAGTTCTTCTCCATCTTGAAAAAAAATATTCTTTTTTAAAGCAATTTCAATCGTATTATCTTTAATTTCATAGCTTTCTGCTAATTCTCCTTCTATTTCATTTTTATCATTAAGAATAAATAAATTATTATATATTTGTTTTGTTATGGCTAATGTTGAACTATCTGTATGCTTATGTGGATCGTAAGATCTTCCACTATACCCCAATCCTATTTTTATAACTGTCTCTTCTTTACAAAATAAGCTAATTGATAATAAAACAAAAATTATCAGCGACTTAAAAAAATTTTTCATTTTATCCCCCTTATAAATATGTTATACTTTTTAGTAGTATGACATATTTATTTTATTTTTTCAAAATTATATTACAAATTGTATTACTACACTTTTAGGAGGCACAATGAATATTCTTTTTAAAAACTTCAAGATTGAAAATGAAAACTTTATTTATATTCCATTATATATTTTTTTAAAAGATAAAATTGAAAAAAGGGAAATTTATCATAAACTTCCTTCTATCAGAAAAGTAGCTAACTTTTTAAATATTAGTTCTAATACTGTTGCAAAATCATACCTTGAATTAGAAAAAATAAACTATGTAAAAACAATTAAAGGTAGTGGTGTTTTTGTAAATAAAAATATTTTTTCTAAAATATCAAGTTCTCATCTTAATTTAGAAAATGATGATAATTTTACTTTAACCAGCAACTTGAAAATAGATTTTATTAACTCTACTCCCAATTATAGTTACCTTCCTGTTGACGACATAAAATATGCTATTAATTATATTTTAGATAGAGATCAAGAACTTGCTTTAATTAATGAAGGTCCTTTAGGAAGTTTAGAACTTCGTAATTCAATAAAATCTTCTTTGATTTGTTCTAATATCTACTCTAAAACAGAAAATATACATATTCTATCTGGAGCTCAACAAGGAATAGATTTAATTTCAAAAACTTTAGCTTTTTCAAAAAATCATATTATTGTAGAAAATCCAACTTACTTAGGAGCTCTTAAATCTTTTAAAAATCAAGATTTTATAATTCATACTATTGAAATGGAAAATGATGGTCTTGACATTAACCAACTTGAAAAATTGCTTTTACGAATTAATATTAAATTTGTTTATCTAATGGCAAATTTTCATACACCTACTGGAATTAATCTTTCTTATAAAAAAAGAGTTCGTCTTCTTGAACTTTCTGAAAAATTTAATTTTTTTATTATTGAAGATGATTCTGCATCTGATTTATATTTTTCTAAAGAAATACCTACTACTTTAAAATCTTTAGATAAAAATAATCGTGTTATTTATATTAAAAGTTTTTCAAAAATATTTATGCCTGGATTTAGATTAGGTTTTATTATTGTTCCCGATATTCTTTTGACATCTTTTTTGAATAATAAAATGCTATCTGATTCTAGTACTTCAACTTTATATCAAAAATCATTCTCTTTTCTTTTAGAAAAAGGCTTAATTGAGAAGCATATGATTCTTTGTAGAAAAAATTTTAAAATGATTCGAAATCTTATTATAAAAGAGTTAAGTAAAATATCTAATATTGATTTTATAACACCTTCTGGTGGTGGTTCTTTTTGGATTAAATTACCTAAAAATGTTTCTTCTATAAGCGTTTATAATAAACTTTTAAACGTTGGAGTTGGCATAGTTCCTGGAAATAATTATGGTTTTGATAATTTTATTAAGCTAAACTTTTCTAGAATTCAAAAAAAAGATATTGTATTAGGTATATCTCTTTTAAAAGAAACTATTGAATTTTTTGAAAATTTAGATATATAAAAAAGAGGGTTTGACATCGTTTATAATTTCTATACTTCGAGTCACCCTCTTTTTTTTATTTTTTTATTAAATTTTTATATAAAGACATTGCATAATGTGTTTTAAAATCATTTGTTGCCTCTTCTATATTTTCAATTTTTTCCCATACTTCTTCTAAATCTTCACCTTCATCTAGTTGCTTTTCATAATTTAATTCCTTATTTGTTTTTAATTTTAATATGAATACATATAATTCTTCTGATGTATAACCTGGAGATAAAATTAAAGGTTTAATTGGCGAATATAAAACTTTTAAACTTTCAAATTTATATCCTGTTTCTTCTCTTATTTCTCTTGCTAAGGTGTCTAATGGATTTTCATCGTTTTCAATTATTCCAGCTGGAATTTCAAGGAGTTCTGCAGAAACTCCTGGTCTATACTGTTTCACTAACAAAACTTTATCTTCGTTATAATTTAAAATTAATGCTGCCACAGCATTTGGCTTTTCTAAAAATTCTAATTGAATATCTCTTGTTGGATGTTTTTCAATTTTTACTTTTAAAAATTTCAAATCATTTATTTTCATATTTACTCTCCTATAATTCTAGCAAACTCTTTTGGAGTTGGTGAAATAAAACTCATTTCTTTAGAAGTCACTGGATGTTTTATTTTTAAAGTGTAAGCATGTAGTCCTAATCTTTTTAGAATATTTGTTTGAGCTCCATATTTCTTATCTCCAACAACTGGATGACCTATATCACTCATATGAACTCTGATTTGATTTTTTCTTCCTGTTTCTAAAGAAGCTTTTAAATATGTGTATTTTCCTTTTGTTTTTTCGACTTTATAATTTGTTATTGCTAATTTCCCACCAGTTTTATCATCTTTTACAGAATATGTTACAAAAGCTTTATTATCTTTTAAATATGATTTTATTTGACCTTTTTTCTCTTTTATAACTCCTTCAACTATAACTGCGTATTCTCTTTCTAAAACAAGTGTATCCCAATTATCTTGTAATTGATTTTTAATTTTTTCTGATTTTGCAAAAATCATTACTCCTGAAGTATCTTTATCTAACCTATGAACTATAAAAATTCTTTCTTTTTTATCTTTAGATTTCATATAATCCATTAATAGTTTATACGCTGTTCTTTCATTACTTTTTTTATCAGTTGAAATAGATAGTAAACCCGCTTCTTTTTCTATTACAATTATATCATTATCTTCAAACAGAATTTTTATTCCTTTTGGAGTTTTATCATTTCTATTTTTATTCCAATTTATCACAACTTCATCTCCAGGAGACAATAGTAAGTTAAATTGTCTTTCTATTTTTCCATTTACTTGAACTTGTTCTTTTACCAATAATGTTTTTATATTATTTTTGCTTTGTTTTGATAAATTGTTTATTAAAAATTGCATTAATTCACTTTTATCAGTTACATTAAATTTCATTTCATTTACCTCTTTTTTATTTCTATTATATCATATGTTTAATTTTATTGCGACAATTTGTCGTGTTTTAATTTTATTGCGACAATTTGTCGTGTTTTAATTTTATTGCGACAATTTGTCGTGTTTTAATTTTATTGCGACAATTTGTCGTGTTTTAATTTTATTGCGACAATTTGTCGTGTTTTAATTTTATTGCGACAATTTGTCGTGTTTTAATTTTATTGCGACAATTTGTCGTGTTTTAATTTTATTGCGACAATTTGTCGTGTTTTAATTTTATTGCGACAATTTGTCGTGTTTTAATTTTTTTATCCATAAATTATGGATAAAAAAATTGATTATTTTCCATTTTTAAATTATACTATAATTATTAAAAAAGGAGGTGAAAAGCGTTACTTTTTTTAGTGACGTTAATCATGGGGAAAATAATAACTATAAAAAATAACAAAGGTGGAGTTGGAAAATCAACTTTATCTAAAAATATTGCACATGGTCTTGCTATGTTAGATTTTAAAACTGCATTAATAACTTCAGATGCACAAAATGATAGCCTAATTCTTTTAGGAGGATGGTTTGAAGGTGGAAAGGGTTTTAAATCTTTTGTTCAAACTGGCGAAGAAATAAAAATTAAAATTAGAGAAAATTTGGACTATTTTCCTGTTGAAACTGATATTTTTGGAATAAATTTAAAAAATAAAATAAAAATTACTTTTGATTTATTAAAAGAAAATTACGACTTCATAATTGTGGACTGTGCTCCTGTTTTTAATGTTTTAAATGATATTATTTTAGAAATAACAGATGAAATCATTGTTCCAATAAAATTAGATAAATTAAGTACAGCTGGTATAACAAGATTAATTGAAAAAGCAGAGGGAAGTAAAATAACTCAAATAGTTCCTAATTTATATAGAAATACTAAAATATCAAGAGAATATTTTAAAAATTTATCCGATTTTTTTAATGATACTGGTGTTATCTTAACAAATCCTATCCCTGAAAGTGTTATTGAAGAGCAACTTTCAGAAAAAGGAAAAACAATTTGGGAAACACAAGCTAAAAAAGCTGAAGAATTACAAAATTTATATGGTGAGATTATCGGAGGAATTATCAATGAGCAATAAAAAAATTAATGTTTTAGATAGATTAAAACAAGACTCTTTTAAGAAAAAGGATTCTTCTGAAAAAAAACAAATTGTTGAAGCAAAAGAATTTGAAATAACCGTTATTGAAAAAGATTTTTTACCTGAGAGTGAAATTATATTTAATTATGATGATATTCATGATCTAGAATTAAAAAAAGATTTAATGAGATATGAGTCTCTTTTAAATTTAGCAAAAAGTAATTATCATACAAAAGCTGGAGAAATTTTATCTGAAGCTAATGAAAAATATGCTAACCATAAAAATGGAACTTTTAACATTTGGCTTGAGCATATGAAAATTGGTAAAAAAAGTGCTGAAAGATTAATTAATCGTTTTAGATTTATTAAAAATAATTGTTTAACAACAGAAGATCAATTATACTTTGAAACACTTCCTCTATCTTTAAGTTATGAAATTTCTTCACCTAATGCTAATCAAGAACTAATAAATGCAGTTTTAAATAAACAGATAAAAACAAGAAAAGAGTACATTAGTTTAAAAAATACTTTAAAAAATGAAACACCAAAAACTTCTGAATTTGATTCAATTGAAAAATTATTTAACAAATTAAATTCTAACATATCTACTTTAATTGAAAATAAAGTAGAATCTTCTATTTTAGATTCAAATAGAGCAAAGACTGTTTATGAAAAAATAGAACTTTTAAATAAAGAAATTAAGAGTCTACTTATTGAAATTGAAAAATTAAATTAAAAATAAAAAGGAGTAATAAAATGAAATTATTTGATTTTGCAGATTTTTATTATATTATTGAGCATAATAATGAATACTTTGAGTTTGAAATTGAGGATGAATTCTTAAATAATATTTCAGAAGAATTAGATATTGAAAATTTTGATATTTTAAAAATTTCTGAAATTTCAGAAGGTAACTTTGATATAACAATAAAAACTCCAACAGGAGAAGAAAAAAATTATAAATATGTTCTCTCGCCAGAAAGAATATCTTATATTTTATCAGTTACTGAATAATAAAATAAATATTATCTAAAATTAGTGACCTTTTTTAATGGTCACTTTTTTATTGAAATAAAATAGCCTAATCTCTATATTTTAAGAGATTAAGCTATTTTAAATTTTTCATTATTTTATACAGCACTAATGTCCTTATTTTAAAGGTTTTATTTTTATGTAACTTTCTTCATTTTCATTATACTCTAAAATGATATGCAAGCTTCCAAGTTCACCCTCAAAAAATTTAGTTATTCCTAACAAACGAATAATTTTGTTTACTTCTTTTATATTTTCTCCTTCTAATATATCTAAAATATCTAATTGAAACATTGACATATTCTTATATATTTTTCTTATTTCTAAATTTTTAGACATTTGTGTTGTATTTATTTCTAGTTGATTATTTTCACTTTTATCCTTGGCCGCATGTGCTGTATTTAAATTCGAGTCTATTATCTCAATTTCTTGGATATAATTATTATCCATTTGTGTTGTATTTAAATTTGGTTCTATTTCTATTTTTTCTATTTTAGAAATATTTAATGTACTCTTAGCCGTATCTGCTGTATATTTAGTTATATTTTTTTCTAAATAATCTTTAATTATTTTATCTTTTGCTGCAGTAAAGGCCATCTTTTGTATTTTCCCTTCTACTCCACACATTTTGATATAATCTATATATGCATCTTTTTCTATTTTTTCCTTTTCTTCTAAACTGATTTTGTTTAATAACTCCTCTATTTCTAAATTTATTTTTGAATCTTCAGTTGACACTACTGCTTCTTCTGTAAAATTCATTAACTTTAAATTCTCGATTTTGGACTTATCTGTTGTATTTTTTTTCTTTTGTAATATAAAATCTTCTGCCCATCCTTTGGACAAAGCTTGAATCATATAACTTCTTATATTACTTACTTTTTGAACTTTTATGTACTCTGACACCAATTTTAAATGCTCAAATCCATATTGTCTTATTCCATCTTTTATAACTTTTGGTAATGTTTTTAATTCTTTCGCTTTAGATGGTAATATATTTAAAATTTCTTGTAATTTTTCATTTGTAGGTATTCTATCTATAGTTTCCGCTTTTACAGCTTCGAAGTGCTTATTTCCATCATTTGGTAAGTCAACTCCACTATCTGTGTGAGTTATTAGTAAATTATCAAAATGGTTTTTATCATCATAAAAATATGATTGTTTTAACTCATTGTGAGATTCATTAAAATAAAATTCAAATTCAGATTCTATCCATTTACTATTTTTTATAACTGAATAATCTGCAATTAAATTCATTTTCTTCAATTCTTGACAACTTTTTTCAATAACTTTTATAGTTCTTCCTATTTTCTGAATATTTTCACTTAATGGAATTCTTTTTATTAAATTTATCGATAAAACTTTTATATACATTCTATTAAATCTTAATTTATTAATAAGCATATAAAGTGCTCTTGTAATTGGATTATCCATACTTAAAAGTAATTGTGAATCATATACTAAATAGCCTTTTCTTATTATATTATCATAAAAATGCTCTGAAATAGATACTTTTATAACTTCTTTAATTCTACGATCAGTAAATAATTCTTTTTCTGATTCTTGAGCCTGTTTTAAAGAAATCATATGAATATTCATAATATTTGTATTAATTTGCTCCTCTATTATTCCCTTTATTTTATTAGAATATAGAGAATTTTTAAATGTATAACTTGTTTGTGATAGTCTTACTAAGGCTTTTGAAATTCTTCCATAAAATCCTTTAAATGATTCTTGAGCAATACCCATGCTTGTTAAAATCTCACTTATTGTTGTATAAAAGGTATTATGATAACGTTTATCTCTCATTATCTTTAACAATGCAATAAATACTCTCTCTTCTAATTCACCTGGAATATAATCTCCTGAGGTTGGATTTACTTGAATATAAGCTTCTTTTGATCTATTAAAAAAATATCTTATTATTTGATTTTTCTTTTTACTTGTGCTTTTAGTAAATAGTGGATATTCTATCATATTTATATCAATTCTAACTAAACTATGACTTTTTTCGTTTTCAATTTCAGAAACATCTAAAAATTTCTCTACTATTTCACTTGGACCTGTATCAATAACTTGATTCATAGGAATATCAAATTTTTTTACTTTTTTCATTTTCACCAGTCCTTTAATGTTGTATATTTTATATTTATATCCTTTTATGCTGTATATTTTACTATAAAATTTTTATTTTTTCAACAATTTTTACCTCTAGTGTTGTATAATTTTTAATATTTTTTTTATTTAATATTTTTATCTATTAGTTAGTCTACATTAGTGGACATTTTTTTTATTTTATCTAATATGCAACAGTAACGTCTTATAAAATACAACACTAATGTCTTTAATATACAACATGTATGGATATTCATATACAACAGTAACGTCTATAGATATACAACATCTACGGTCAGTATTTTTTTATACTTATTTCTTTTAATGTCTTAATTTATCTATCTTCTCATAGACATTTTTTATATTTTTTATTTTTACAACAATATAAACAACTATAAACAAAAAAAACAACTATAACAAACTTTTCTAGTAATAAAATATTTTTTAAAAAAATTAACCAAATTCTTTATATAAAAAATAAAATATTTTATTATCTATGAGTTCTTTAAATTAAAAATTAAATTTAGTAACTAAAACAATAAATCATTTTAATTAAATATATTTAAAATAAAAAAATTTCTTATATTTAATATGAACTTATCTTTAAAAAAATATAAAGTCATTAAAACTAATAAGCTTATTTAAAAAAAATTTACTCTTAAAAAAATATTTTTCAATAATGTAAAATAAAAATAAAATCTACAACATTAAGAATTTTAAAAACATTACCTTATAATGTATTTCAAATAAATAAAAATTATATAAAAAAATAAAAAAGTTTGTTGACATTATTTAAAAGTTGTGGTACTATAATTTTTGTCAGCAGGAAATGTTGATGCAAAACAAATAAGTCGGAATATAGCGCAGTCCGGTAGCGCACCTGCCTTGGGAGCAGGGGGCCGCAAGTTCGAATCTTGCTATTCCGACCATTAATGGGGTGTCGCCAAGCGGTAAGGCAACGGACTTTGACTCCGTCATGCGTTGGTTCGAATCCAGCCACCCCAGCCAAAAAGTTTTGCCCCGTTCGTTCAGTGGTAAGGACAATAGATTTTCACTCTATAAACAGGGGTTCGATTCCCCTACGGGGTACCAAATGGTGAGGTTCCCGAGCGGCCAAAGGGATCAGACTGTAAATCTGACGGCTCTGCCTTCGAAGGTTCGAATCCTTCTCTCACCACCATATAAGCCGCTTTAGCTCACCTGGTAGAGCAACTGACTTGTAATCAGTAGGTAATTGGTTCGACTCCGATAAGCGGCACCATTACAAATTTATACTAATGTATCACCTGCGAGGGTGGCGGAATTGGCAGACGCACCAGACTTAGGATCTGGCGTTTCGACGTGAGGGTTCAAGTCCCTCCTCTCGCACCAAATTTTTACAACAGAAAAGGACATTAACAACCGAATAGAGAAAATAGTCAGAAGTTATGAAAATAACAAATGCCAGAAATGGCAAACCAATAAATGGTGTAAACGTAAGTCTTAGGACTTTAAATATATTTGAATGAAGAGTTTGATCCTGGCTCAGGATGAACGCTGACAGAATGCTTAACACATGCAAGTCGATTCAAGTTACCTTCGGGTAACGAGGATGGCGGACGGGTGAGTAACGCGTAAGGAACTTGCCTCTTGGTCTGGGACAACTGTTGGAAACGACAGCTAATACCGGATATTATGAGATTCTCGCATGGGAAATTTATGAAAGCTATATGCGCCAAGAGAGAGCCTTGCGTTCCATTAGCTAGTTGGTGGGGTAACGGCCCACCAAGGCGACGATGGATAGCCGGCCTGAGAGGGTGAACGGCCACAAGGGGACTGAGACACGGCCCTTACTCCTACGGGAGGCAGCAGTGGGGAATATTGGACAATGGGCCACAAGCCTGATCCAGCAATTCTGTGTGCACGATGAAGGTCTTCGGATTGTAAAGTGCTTTCAGTTGGGAAGAAGAAAGTGACGGTACCAACAGAAGAAGCGACGGCTAAATACGTGCCAGCAGCCGCGGTAATACGTATGTCGCAAGCGTTATCCGGATTTATTGGGCGTAAAGCGCGTCTAGGCGGAAAAATAAGTCTGATGTTAAAATGCGGGGCTCAACTCCGTATTGCGTTGGAAACTGTTTTTCTAGAGTACTGGAGAGGTGGGCGGAACTACAAGTGTAGAGGTGAAATTCGTAGATATTTGTAGGAATGCCGATGGAGAAGTCAGCTCACTGGACAGATACTGACGCTGAAGCGCGAAAGCGTGGGGAGCAAACAGGATTAGATACCCTGGTAGTCCACGCCGTAAACGATGATCACTAGGTGTTGGGGGTCGAACCTCAGCGCCCAAGCTAACGCGATAAGTGATCCGCCTGGGGAGTACGCACGCAAGTGTGAAACTCAAAGGAATTGACGGGGACCCGCACAAGCGGTGGAGCATGTGGTTTAATTCGACGCAACGCGAGAAACCTTACCAGCGTTTGACATCCTAAGAAGTTTCTAGAGATAGATTCGTGCCGGCTTGCCGGAACTTAGTGACAGGTGGTGCATGGCTGTCGTCAGCTCGTGTCGTGAGATGTTGGGTTAAGTCCCGCAACGAGCGCAACCCCTATTGTATGTTGCTACCATTAAGTTGAGCACTCATGCGATACTGCCTGCGATGAGCAGGAGGAAGGTGGGGATGACGTCAAGTCATCATGCCCCTTATACGCTGGGCTACACACGTGCTACAATGGGCAGTACAGAGAGTTGCCAACCCGCGAGGGTGAGCTAATCTCTTAAAGCTGTTCTTAGTTCGGATTGTACTCTGCAACTCGAGTACATGAAGTTGGAATCGCTAGTAATCGCAAATCAGCATGTTGCGGTGAATACGTTCTCGGGTCTTGTACACACCGCCCGTCACACCACGAGAGTTGGTTGCACCTGAAGTAGCAGGCCTAACCGTAAGGAGGGATGTTCCTAAGGTGTGATTAGCGATTGGGGTGAAGTCGTAACAAGGTATCCGTACGGGAACGTGCGGATGGATCACCTCCTTTCTAAGGAGACTAACTTTTTCTCTATTCGATTGATACTGTTCTTTGTAAGTATGGGGATATAGCTCAGTTGGGAGAGCGACGCACTTGCACTGCGTAGGTCAGCGGTTCGACTCCGCTTATCTCCACCAAAACATTATCAAACTTGGACATTGGAAACTATATAGTAGATATTGAGAAAATATTCTAAATTAACTAACAATTCATTTTTAAGTCAATCTTAAATTGAGTAGTTAGTCTGTCTAAATAATATGAATTATATTACAAGGTTAAAATATTAAGGGCACACGAAGGATGCCTAGGAAGTAAGAGCCGATGAAGGACGTGGTAAGCTGCGATAAGCTTGGTGGAGTTGCAATCGAACTGTGATGCCAAGATTTCCGAATGGAGAAATCTGCTAAGATGGAGTCTTAGCACGAAAGAGGGAACCGGGTGAACTGAAACATCTAAGTAACCCGAGGAAAAGAAAGTAAAAACGATCCCCTAAGTAGCGGCGAGCGAACGGGGGTGAGCCCAAACCGTAGATGTGCCAAGGATGCAGCCGTTGCATCTACGGGGTAGCGGGAAGATCGTCTGAAGAACTGCAAGGTATTCGACATTATGATACGCCGAACTGGAAAGGTCTGGAAAGGCCTGCCGTAGAGAGTGAAAGCCTCGTACAGGTAAACCGTATCAAATGTATGATCTCTCCCAAGTAGCACGGAACACGAGGAATTCTGTGTGAATCTGCGAGGACCATATCTCGTAAGGCTAAATACTCTTACTTACCGATAGCGCATAGTACCGTGAGGGAAAGGTGAAAAGAACCCCGGGAGGGGAGTGAAATAGAACCTGAAATCGTGTGCTTACAAGCGGTCAGAGCCCTTTGGGGTGATGGCGTGCCTTTTGGAGAATGATCCTGCGAGTTACGTTCAGTGGCAAGGTTAAGTTTAACGGAGCCGAAGGGAAACCGAGTCTGAATAGGGCGACATAGTCGCTGGGCGTAGACGCGAAACCTGGTGATCTAAGCCTGTCCAGGGTGAAGCTGTGGTAAGACACAGTGGAGGCCCGAACTCACCGCCGTTGAAAAGTTGGGAGATGAGGTAGGTTTAGGGGTGAAAAGCCAATCGAACCAGGAGATAGCTCGTTCTCTCCGAAATGCATTTAGGTGCAGCCTTGAGTGTTCAATTATGGGGGTAGAGCACTGAATGACCTAGGGGGCATACTGCTTACCGAAGTCAATCAAACTCCGAATACCATAATTCTAGAGCTCAGGAGTGAGACTATGGGAATTAACTTCCATGGTCAAAAGGGAAACAACCCAGACCACCAGCTAAGGTCCCTAATTATAACTAAGTGGGAAAGGAGGTGGAGATTCACAAACAACCAGGAGGTTGGCTTAGAAGCAGCCATACCTTTAAAGAGTGCGTAATAGCTCACTGGTCGAGAGTCTCTGCGCCGACAATGTAACGGGGCTAAGTTATAAACCGAAGCTGTGGAGTTGCGTAAGCGACTGGTAGGAGAGCGTTCTGTAGGCCGTTGAAGGAGAATCGACAAGAGACTCTGGAGGTATCAGAAGTGAGAATGCAGGAATAAGTAGCGAGAATGGGGGCGAGAATCCCCCACGCCGGAAGACCAAGGGTTCCAGGGTAAAGTTTGTCGCCGCCTGGGTAAGCCGGGTCCTAAGCCGAGGCTAGATTGCGTAGGCGAATGGAAAACAGATTAATATTTCTGTGCCACTGATATCAAGTGATGGAGGGACGCAGGAGGTTATGCACGCTGGCGAACGGAAGTGCCAGTTCAAGCATGTAGCGTGGTCTAGTAGGAAAATCCGCTAGACTAAACGTGAGGTGTGATGAGGAGTCGTAAGATGGAAGGTGCAAATACCACACTGCCGAGAAAAGCTTCTAAGCGTTATAAAGATATTAGTGCCCGTACCCCAAACCGACACAGGTGGTCAGGATGAGAAATCTAAGGCGGACAGGCTAACTCTCGTTAAGGAACTCTGCAAAATAGCCCCGTAACTTCGGGAGAAGGGGTGCCTTTTATGGTGAGCGTACACGCGACGCAAAGCTATGAGAGGCCGCAGTGAAGAGTCTCAGGCGACTGTTTAACAAAAACACAGGTCTATGCTAAGCTGTAAGGCGACGTATATGGGCTGACACCTGCCCAGTGCCGGAAGGTTAAGAGGAGGAGTGAGAGCTCCGAATTGAAGCCCCGGTGAACGGCGGCCGTAACTATAACGGTCCTAAGGTAGCGAAATTCCTTGTCGGGTAAGTTCCGACCTGCACGAATGGTGTAACGATCTGAGAGCTGTCTTGACGGGAGGCCTGGTGAAATTGTATTACCGGTGAAGATACCGGTTACCTGCAGTAGGACGGAAAGACCCCATGGAGCTTTACTGTAGCTTGGTATTGGGTTTTGGCATCGTATGTATAGGATAGTTGGGAGACTAAGATGTGTGGTCGCTAGATTACGCGGAGTCACTGGTGGAATACCAACCATACTATGTCGGAATTCTAATTTGAGGTTTGTACCCTCGAAGACAGTGCTAGGTGGGCAGTTTGACTGGGGCGGTCGCCTCCGAAAGAGTAACGGAGGCGTTCAAAGGTTCTCTCAGGTTGGATGGAAATCAACCGTAGAGTGCAATGGCATAAGAGAGCTTAACTGCGAGACTGACGGGTCGAGCAGGTGCGAAAGCAGGACATAGTGATCCGGCGATTCCGAATGGAAGGGTCGTCGCTCAACGGATAAAAGCTACCCTGGGGATAACAGGCTGATTCTACCCGAGAGTCCATATCGACGGTAGAGTTTGGCACCTCGATGTCGGCTCATCGCATCCTGGGGCTGGAGAAGGTCCCAAGGGTTGGGCTGTTCGCCCATTAAAGCGGTACGTGAGCTGGGTTCAGAACGTCGTGAGACAGTTCGGTCCCTATCCACTGTAGGCGTTAGAGTATTGAGAAGATCTGTCCTTAGTACGAGAGGACCGGGATGGACAAACCTCTGATGTACCAGTTGTCACGCCAGTGGCACAGCTGGGTAGTCACGTTTGGAACAGATAACCGCTGAAAGCATCTAAGCGGGAAACTGACTTCAAGATAAGTACTCTTTAAGATACCTTCGAGACTAGGAGGTTGATAGGTTGGGGGTGTAAGAGTTGTGAGACTTTTAGCTGACCAATACTAATATATCGAAGTTTTAACCTTAATATACTACTATATAGTTTCAAGTGTTCAAGAACACAAATAAATATTGATTGGCAACGATAGCTATGGAGGTACACCCAGTAACATTTCGAACCTGGAAGTTAAGCCCATAAACGCTGAAAGTACTTGGGGGGCAGCCCCCTGGGAGGATAGGAAGTTGCCAATCTTAAAAAAGTGCTTCTTTAGCTCAGTTGGTAGAGCGCACGACTGTTAATCGTGTTGTCGCTGGTTCGAGCCCAGCAAGAAGCGCCATTTTTTTATTTTTTGTAAGCTAAAATGAATTAGAATAACAGAAAAAATTTGACATGAACATCTAAATAGTGTATACTGTGTTTAAATGATGTATAAATTGAAAGAAATTCTAGTATTTAATATTTAAAGGTCTTTACATAGGTACCTTATATTAGTTGGATTGAATGGAGATTTATTACATGAAATCAAAAATTTTTATGGAGGTATCAAATGAAAGGTACAGTTAAATGGTTTAACCAAGAGAAAGGATTTGGATTTATCACTGGTGAGGATGGAAAGGACGTTTTCGCACACTTCTCTCAAATCCAAAAAGATGGATTCAAAACTCTTAACGAGGGAGAAGAAGTTACTTTTGATGTAACTGAGGGAGCTAAAGGACCTCAAGCTACAAACATCGTAGTTGCAAAGTAATTTATCAGGAGCTTAAATAGCTCCTTTTTTTTTATGAAAATAATTGTAATTTAAAAAATATATTTTTCATTTACCTTTTAATATGATAATATTATTTCATATAAAATTAAATAAGGGGGATAAATGGAATTTTTAAATCTTATAGTAAATTTTTTGAATGATATTTTATGGGGGTATGTTCTAATAGTAATGTTATTATTTGTGGGAACATACTTTACTTTGAAGACAAAATTCGTACAAATTAGATATTTTATTCAAATGATAAAAATCCTAGGTGATAGTGTTGGTCATAAAGGTGGAGTTTCATCATTTAAAGCGTTTTGTATAAGTACTGCTTCTAGAGTTGGAACTGGAAATTTAGCTGGAGTTGCAATAGCTATAGCTTCAGGAGGACCAGGTGCTATATTTTGGATGTGGCTAATAGCTATTATTGGTGGAGCATCTAGTTTTGTTGAAAGTACTTTGGCTCAAATATATAAAGTTAAAGATGGAGAAGCTTTTAGAGGAGGACCAGCTTATTATATGGAAAAGGCTTTAAATAAAAGATGGATGGGAGTTGCCTTTTCAATATTGATTTCAATTACTTTTGGTTTGATATTTAATTCAGTTCAATCAAATACAATATCACTAGCATTTCATGAAGCTTTTAAATTAGATAGATCAATAATAGGAATTATATTAGCAGTGGCAACAGGAGCAATTATATTTGGTGGAGTTCAAAGAATTGCTAATTTTAGTGCAGCTGTAGTTCCAGTTATGGCTACTTTATATATAATGGTTTCACTGTACGTTATAATAAGTAATATAAGTATGGTACCTGAAATATTTAGTGATATAATTGAAAATGCTTTTGGAATTAGACAAGCTGTGGGTGGTGGAATTGGAGCAGCTATAATGACTGGAGTAAAAAGAGGATTATTTTCTAATGAAGCTGGTATGGGATCAGCACCAAATGCAGCAGCAGCAGCAGAAACATCTCATCCAGTGAAACAAGGTTTTGTACAAACATTAGGAGTATTTACTGATACAATTTTAATTTGCTCGTGTACAGCTTTTATGGTGTTAATATCAGGTGCGCATAAAACAGAAGGATTAACTGGAATTCAGTTAACTCAAAATGCATTAAGTTCACAAGTTGGTGGATGGGGAAATGTCTTTATTGCTATATGTATATTATTATTTGCTTTTAGTTCAATAATTGGAAACTACTATTATGGAGAAACAAACATAGAGTTTTTGACTCCAAATAAAGCTTGGTTAAATCTTTATAGAGCTGGGGTAGTAGGAATGGTAATGTTTGGTTCAATAGGAGAATTAGCTTTAGTGTGGAATATGGCTGATTTATTTATGGGATTAATGGCAGTATTAAACCTAATAGCAATATTCTTACTTGGTAAAGTTGCATTTGAAGCATTAAAAGATTATAGTACTCAAAAAGAGAATGGTATAGATCCAAGTTTTAATAAAAATGATATAGATATGCCTTATGGAGAAAGAGTAGAGTGTTGGGATTAATAAAAAATTATTGACTTAATTTTAAAAATGCTGTAAAATCTCAGTGGTAGGGCCTCCATAGCTCAATTGGATAGAGCATCTGACTTCGGATCAGAGGGTTATGGGTTCGATCCCTGTTGGGGGCGCCACATTAAAATATATAAAATAAAGTATTAATATAAAAAGAGCTTAGATTTAAAATCTAAGCTCTTTTTATATATCCTTTTGTATTTATAATTTCTAATTATGTTTTAAATTTCTTTAATGTATTTAAAAATAAAGTTATTTCTTCTTGAGGAAATAAATCTTTAAATTTATCTTGTATATTAGGTAAAAAAGAATCAATATAATTAATAGCGAATAAACCGTCTTTTAAAAGATAAAGACTTTTTTTTCTTGAATCAAGCTTTTTTTTCAATTAATCCTTTATCTTCTAAATTTGATAATAGATAATTAAATAAAAAATCAATCTCTTTATTAATTGAAGAAATTAAGTAAATAGCACCTTCTTGTTTTCTCGTAATATCCCCTTATAGTAAATTTATATCTATTATAATAAACTATTTTAGAGAAAAATAAAAGGTTGAACTCTTCACAATTATCTTTTCTAACTATTTTTTTTATTAAAAAGAATTAAGATACATACTAGGTGGATTAAAAAATATAAGTGGAGGGAAATTATGAAAAAAAATTTGTTTTTTTTTTAGTGCATTTTTTATAGTGGCAACATTAACCCAAGGAAAAGAGAAAATTATTTATCCGAAACTAGAAGTATAAGAAATAATAATTTAGATAACTCATTAGATCCAAGCATAGCTCAAGATGAATGGAATAGAGGAGCAAATAACTATTCTAGATTACAGACAACTTTTGGAGTTCAAGGCAACTAAAAACACTCTTTTAGAAGGAAGAATAAGATTTAATTATTCTCATAATGAATGGCTTACATCTAGAGTAGAGTATTATAATCAAGAAAATGATGATCAAGAATTAGAGTATCAAATAAGGATGAATATTTATAAAAATAAGGGATCTTTTTTAGAAAATTTGGTTTTAGCACCTAAATATTATCATTTATTTCCAAGTTCAAATGGAGGTAATTATATAAATGCTATTGGTGCGGATTTAGAATATACAGGAAATCTACCTTTGGAAATAACTTGGGATGGTTAGATTATTATTTTTATAATCGAGATATCATTACAGGACCTAGTGTAGAAGATAGAGAAGATAAAGAGTTAGTTATAGAATGGGAACTTTATTTGCGTAGACATTTTGAGTTATATACAACGAATAACTATATATTAAATTTAGATTTTGAGGGAGGGTATGACCCATATGTATTTAGACAATATGATAGATATGGATATGATGAAAGTAAAAAAATATACTCAATGAAAAAATCTAAAGATACATATGAATTATATGGACAAATTGCTGTATCAGCTGATTATAGAATAACAGATAACTTTGTAACAACTGCTGGAATAGGAGCAGAATATAGAAATTGGGATAAGGTGAATCAAAATTCAGCATCTAATTGGAGATGGCAACGATTGCAATGAAAACAACATTTAAAAAGTTTATAATATTAAAATCTTTATTCTAAGATTTTAATTCTTATAAAAAGTGCTAATTTGAAAGGAGCTTAACTTAGTGTTAAGCTCCTTTTGAATTATTAAACTTTTAAGTTGATAATACATAATAGCTAAGGCTTCTCTCATAAAAAGGCTAATTTTACTTTTAAATGGTGTGTGAGCATAAATAGGAGTTATATTTAAATTTAACGAATTAGCAAAAAATTTAACACGATACATGTGGAAATCATTGCTTATAACTCCAACTTTTTTATTGGTAAAAGGAATTAATTTTTGAGAAAATTTTAAATTTTCTAATGTAGTTTTAGATCTATTTTCTTGTATAATATGTTTTTTAGGAATTCCAAAAGAAGTTAAATAATTTTTCATAGCTTCACTTTCAGATATAATTTCGTCTTTTCCTTGTCCACCAGATACTATAAAAATAGTATTTGGGTATTTTTTATAATATTCTATAGCTTTATCTAGCCTGTATTTTAAAACCTTTTTTGGTTTATCTCCCTTTAAACCAGCTCCTAAAATTATAATATAATCACTTTTAATCTCTGGTGTAGATTTATTTTGAAATATATCAAACAATATACTTCCTAATGAAAGTATAAAAAAACTTACAATAAAAAAAGAGATTACTTCAATCAAAATTGTAATTTTTTTATTAATTTTAGACCTAAAAAAATAATATAAAACTCCTCCAAAATATAAGATTGAAATAATATTAATAAAAAATGAGGATGGAAAAATTTTTTTATAAAAAATAATTAAAGTTAAAACCATTAAATTGAAAATAATTTTATAAATCATAGATAAACTCCTTTTAATTTAAAGTAAAATTTAATATATTTTATCACTATTTTTTTATTTTTTACAACATAAGTGGACAAAATAAAAATGATATTGACTTTTAGAATATTATAAGCTAATAACTAAAATAAAAGGAGAAATCAATTGGTGCATATTTTAATTATTATATTAACTCTAATTTATTCTTTTAATATAAAATCAACATTACTAACAATATTGTCAACCTTATTTATATTAATGACTTTTATAGCTATAAAAAAGTTTAAAAATTTAGGAAAAGTTTTAGAAATAATTACAATAGGAGCTAAAAAATCGTATTTATTGGTTATTATATTCGCCTTATTAGGAGCTCTTTCAGCTAGTTGGTTTATATCAGGAACAATACCAGCACTAATTTATTACGGAATAAAGATAATAAACCCAAAATACTTCTATATATGTTCTTTTATAATAACATCGGTATTTTCGTTTTTGATAGGAAGTTCATTTGGAACAGTTGGAACAATTGGAATAGTAATGATATCTTTGGCAAAAGGAATGGATATAAATACTTCAATAGTCGCAGGAACTATAATATCTGGAGCTTATTTTGGAGATAGAGGTTCTCCAATGTCTTCAAGTGCAAATTTTGTTTCTATTTTAACAGAAACAAATTTGTATAATAATGTAAAAAGAATGTTTAAAAGTTCTATAATACCATATATATTAAGTTTTTTATTATATTTTTATAATGGTAAAAATATAGAAATAAAGGTAATAGAAAGTAATATTTTAAATCTTTTAAATCAAGAATTTAATTTAAATCTAATAGTTTTAATACCATTGGTTTATCTTATTGTAATGTGTATATTAAAGAAAAATATAAGATATACAATGGTAATGAGCATAATTTTAAGTTTAATTATTGCTGCAATACTACAAAGTTATAATAAAGAAGAGTATTTAAATTTCTTAATTTCTGGATTTAGATTACCTTTGGAAAATGAATTATATGATATTATTAGAGGAGGAGGAGTATTGTCTATGGCAACAGCAATGATTATGGCATTACTATCTTGTAGTCTGGTTAATATAATTGAGAGCCTAGGCTTTTTAAAATGGTTATCTGAAAAAATAGGAATTTTAAAAAAAGAGTGGAAAATATATTTATATACAATACTAGTGGCAATTTTTACAGCAGGAATAAGTTCAAGTCAATCAACTTCAATACTGCTAACATCACAAATAATGAAGAAAACTTATGAAAGAAGTAATTATTCAAAAGAGAAATTAGCTATAGATATAGAAAATAGTAGCGTAATATTAAGTCCATTGATTCCATGGAATATTGGAATAACAGTTCCAGCTTTAATGTTAAATACTCAAGTTGGAGAAATTTTACCATATTCGTATTATTTATTTCTACTTCCTCTAATAGTAATGACTTTAAAAATAAAAAAACTGAGATATTTCTCAGTTTAATTAAAACTTTGTAAAAAAGCTATCAAAATAGGGATTGTAACTAAACTAAAAACAGTAGATAAGAAAGAGCAACTAGAAGTTATGAGAGGCTCTTTATTATATTTTAAAGAATAAGCTATAACAACAGAGGCCGTTGGTGTTGCCATCATTATCGTAATAACACCTAAGCTAATAGTAGAGAGTTGGAGAATACCGAAATGATTAACTCCAAAAATAATAGCTAAAGTTAAAAGTGGAATAAAAATTGTTTTTATAAAAGAAAATTGCCATGCTATTGAATTTTTTAAAGAATCTTTAATAGACAATTCAGAAAGTTTTAATCCAGCAGCTAACCAAGCTAATGGTGAACATAAGCCAGCAAGAAAAGCTAATGGTTTATATATCCAAAAAGCAGTTTTATCAATTCTTAAAAAAGCATAATTTTGGCCACTTATGTTTACTTGAGGAAGATACTCTTGAAATATCCAAATAAAAAGACCAGTAAATGTAGCCAAAATAACAGGATTTAAAAACATAGATTTTATATTTTTTTTATCCATTTTAATACTAGACATTTTAATAAAACCATAAGAATAAAGAAGAACTCTATATGGAATAGAAAAAATAGATGAGTAAATAACTCCTAAATCACTATAAAGTGCTTGTGCAATGGGAATACCAAAGACGGTTACTCCACCAAAAATAGACATTATTTTTAGTGTTAGCTGTTTATCCAAATCTAAGTTTTTGTAAAAAATATTACCAATTCCCATTAAAAATAAGTGGATTAAAAAACTCCAAATTAAAATATTCATACCGTTAATAAAGGTGCTTTTATCGAAATCTTTCATAAAGGCGTTGAAAGATAAAGCCGGAATAGATATAGATAGAATAATCTCTCCTAGAGGCACAGAAAAAGAACTGCTTAGTTTGTTAGTTTTACCTAAATAAAAACCTAAAATCATAATAGATATTGAAGATGACATAACACCAATAATGTTTTTATCAGATAATACAGAAATAATAGTATTAGTTGTATTCATTGATTACACTCCTAGAAAATTATTCAATAATAAGGTTATCGACTTTCATATTAAGAAAATCAATTAAATCGTAAGGATTAATTTTTATTTGTAAACCTCTTTGTCCAGCACTTATAAAAATAAAATCTTTTTGTAGACAACTTTCATGAATTAAAGAAAGATGTCTTTTTTTTATTCCAATAGGAGAGCATCCTCCTCTTATATAACCTGTTTTTTCTTTTAATTTATTTAACTCTAACATTTCAACTTTTTTAGAATGAACTATAGAAGCAACTTTTTTCAAATTAAGTTCGTCACTTCCTGGAATACAGGCAATAAAAAGTTCATCTTTATCATTTGTTAATGCAAGGGTTTTAAAAACTTTGGTTATATCAGCTCCAGTTTTAGATGCAACACTTATAGCACCTAGATAATTTTCATCAACGTCATATTCAACAATATCATATTTTATATTGGCTTTATCTAGTTCTCTCATTGCATTAGTTTTTTTAATAGCCATTTTATATCCCCCTTTCCACGAGATTATAATTTAAATATTGTCCATTAATGCTGTAAAAATACATTATAAAACTAATTTAATTAAGTAAATACAAAGTATTAGATATTATATACAGTATAAGTGGCCAAAATTGTAATTTAATATTTTGCCGTTAGTGCTGTGAAAACTAAATATCAAATTATATTATGAATAATTATATCATAGATAAATAAGTAAAATAAGCAAAAAATATACAAAAGTTGCTTTTTGTTGTAAAACGCTTTATAATATCTTATAAATATTTAAGGAGTGATATATATAATGAAAAAGGGAATACTATCATTGCTATTTCTATTTTCTTCTCTAAGTTATGCAAGTTGGTGGGGAGGATTAGATGGAGGAACAAGAGCAGCTATAGTAACTGGATCTGCTTTACTTCTTGGATCGCAATACAATCAAAGTGAATATAGACATCAACAAGATTTAAGAAGATTAGATACTCAGATACGTAGAGGATATGAAAGACAAGCTGTAATAGAAAATGCAAATCGAAAATATGGAAATATGGGATTGCCGTCAAATTACTATGAGGCTCCAAGGTATAATAATAACCAAGGTTATAATAATAGAAGACCTGGAGCTAGAGTAATATATTCAGACCAAAGAAGTCAAATTTTAGAAATGGCAGATGGAACAAGAATAATTGTAAATCAATAAAAAATAATAAAAAAGGAGAGGTTAAATCTCTCCTTTTTTATTAAGAAAACATATTGACAAATACTGTTATAATAGATGCATTGACAAAATCTATAAAAAGTGATCCTACAAGAGGAAGAGCAAAGAATGCTGTAGGTGAAGGACCATTAGCAGCTGTAAATGACTCCATATTAGCCATTGCATTAGGAGTCGCCCCCATTCCAAATCCACAATGTCCAACTGCCATAACAGCAGCATCGTAGTCTTTTCCCATCACTCTAAAAGTAACAAAATATGCATATAATGCCATAACTATTTTTTGAGCTAAAAGAATAGCCACAAGAGGAACAGCAAGAGCAGCTAGTTCCCAAAGTCTCATAGACATAAGTGCCATAGCAAGGAATAGTTGTAATGCAATATTTCCAACAACATTAATAGCATTTAATGGAATTTCCATTTTAGTTCCATCTGCTATGTTTCTTATAATAGCAGCTACAATCATAGGACCAATATATATAGGAAGAACTATACCTAAATTTTTAGCTAGAGGAGTTATAAAACCTCCAATTCCCATAGCTAAAACAATATAAACAATACCTTTAAATAAAAGATCTTCATTTAAAAGAAGTTTTGTTTCAGAAGGGTTTTCATTACCATCCAAGAACATCTCAACCTCTCTAGGAGAATTTAAATTATGTTTAGCCATAAGTCTCTTACCAACAGGACCTCCTATTAAGCAACCAGCAACTAATCCAAAAGTCGCAGATGCAATAGCGACAGACATAGCTCCAGTAGCTCCAGCAGCTTCAAGAACAGGTCCAAAAGCACCAGATGTTCCATGACCACCTGTAAGAGGAACAGATCCAGCAGCAATTCCAATTAATGGATTTAAACTAAAAACTTTTGCTAATGAAACTCCAACAACATTTTGAATAATAACAAGAATTACAGCAACTAATAGAAAGGTAAAAACTTGAACGCCACCTTTTTTTAGCATTTTTAAACTAGCTAAAAAACCAATTGTAGTGAAAAAAGCAACCATTAAAAGATTTTTTAAAGAGCCATCAAAATCAAACACAAAAAGTTGCATATTATAACCAATTAGAGAAATAATAGAAAAGATAACTCCTCCTATAACTGGAGCAGGTATAAAGAATTTTTCAAAAAAATAAACTTTATTTTTAATCCATCTTCCAATTAATAGTAAACAAACTGCTATAGCTAAAGTTTCTGCCATATTAAATGTGTGTGTAAACATACTTACCTCCTGTAAAAATGATTAATTTACTTACTTTTATAATATTAATTGTACACATAGTATATAAATTATACAAATATAAAAAAAATATACAGTATATTCATACTGTATATCAATCATTTATTATATGTATAAACCATTTATTTTATATATAAATCTTTAATGAAGTCTCAACACAAGAGTATTTTCATTTATAATTTCTCGATTTTCTAAAAGTTTTATTTTTTTAGAAAAAATAGGACCATCGTAAACGAAAGTATGATATTCTCCATTTTCTCCACAAACATCAGAACCAGTTTTTTTTATATCATTTAAAAGATCATGAGTCAAAGTTTTTCCTAAAAAATTAGAATCCATATTTTGTAAATTAACTTTTTTAATAATAGCTTTATATCCTAAATCAATAAATTGTTTAACTAATAATTCTCTTTCATTCTGCCAAAGTGGAAAAATAGCTTTAATCCCAACATTTTTACATCTATTTTCTCCCCATTGTTTGTGATGGTCGATATCAATATCTCCAAAAACACATGCCTCAGCTCCTAAATTTTTCATATTTTTTAAAGCTGCCTCAAATGTTTTTTCATAATTTTCTCCATCACACTCTACTAAAAGTAGAGGAATATTTGTAGCTGATGAAACTTGTTTTAAAAGATCAGAAGATATATCATGAAACCAAGAGTCACCTTTATTTTTATTAATTGTTGTCATAAGAGCAATTGGTTCATACCCTTGTGAAATTGCTTTATGTAAAGATAACATACTATCTTTTCCTCCGCTGAAAGAAATGACAACTTTTATTCCCATACCAAGCCTCCAAAAATATTTTATCCGTTATGTAATTATTATAGAAAAATAATTTAATAAAAACAAGTTAAATTTATTTAAAAAATATAATATCACTATGTTTATGACCATATCTTTTAAAATAAGCTTTTCCAAAAGAGCAAACTGGAATAATTTTTAGATCATTTAATTTAGCAAATTCAATCAAGGCTTCAGTTAAAGTTGTAGCTAAATTTTGGTTACGGTACTCCTCTTCAACCCAGGTAGAATTGAGCTTAATTGTTTTTTCTTCACGATTAATAGAGTATAAAAGCTCTCCTATTTCTAAATCCTTGTTATTAAGTATATAAAATTTTAGATTACTTTCATCATGTAAAGTTTTCATATTAAACCTCCTTAAAATAAATCTTAAAACATTTTTACTATAAAAATCTTGATATCTTTTAAAATAAAAGGAAAAAATAAGAAAAGTAGTAGAAAAATAAAAAGATAATAAGGAGATATAATGGATTTAGTAAATGATAATTTAAATATGTGTATAAAGAAAATTGCGATTCCATCGAGTATAGGATTTTTATTCAATACATTATTTAATGTAACGGATACATATTTTACAGGATTTATAAGTGTAAAAGCTTTAGCTGGGTTATCTTTATCTTTTCCTGTTTTTTTTATTTTAATCTCTTTGGGTTCAGGTATGGGAATGGGATTAAATGCATTAATATCTAATTCTATTGGTGAAAAAGATAGAGAGAAAGGAATAGAACTTGCAGAAGATGGACTTTTTTTAGGCATTTTAATAGGTATTTTTATAACTATAATAGGACTTAGGTATAATAAAGAACTTTTTTTATTAATGGGAGCAGGTGAAGAAGAGTTATTATTAGGAATGAGATATACAAAATGGATATTTATAGGTGCAATATTTTTTTGCATTAATTCAATATTTAACGGAATATTAGTAGCTCAAGGGAACACTGTAGTATACAGAAATTTTCTAATAATAGGATTTATAGCTAATATAATTTTAGATCCATTTTTTATTTTTGTTTTAAATACAACTACAGACGGAGTAGCAATAGCAACAATTTTAATTCAGATGGTAGGAAATATATACCTATATTTTAAAGTAAAAAAATCACCACTGATTGAAGGAAAGAACTATAAAATAAAAATTCCAAGTTTTACAAATATAAAAGCAATCTTAAATCAAGGATTACCAGCTAGTTTTAATATGATGACTATCGCTATCGGTGTTTTTGTTATAAATCATTATATTCAAAAAGTTGGAGGTAGTTCAGCAATTGCTTCTTACGGAATTTCTACTCGTATAGAACAACTGATTTTATTACCAGCTATTGGACTAAATAGTGCTGCTCTAAGTATAACTGGTCAAAGTCTTGGGGCAAAAAATTTTGAAAGAATAAAATTAGTTTTTTTTAAAACGATGTTATATGGAATAATCATTATGAGTATAGGGATGATTAGTATAAATTTTTTGGTGCCGTATTTATTTGGATTATTTACAAAAGATTCTGAAGTTATAAATTATGGAGTGAGTTATTTTTCGATCGAGAGACTTACTTTTAATTCATATATTCTTATAAATATATCTGATGCAGTTTTAAGAGGATTAAAATACCCTAAGTTTTCTGTATTAATTGGAATTTATCGTCAATTTTTAATGCCAGTTATTTGTTTTCCTAAATTAGTAGAAATTTATCAAGATATTAGTGGAATTTGGATAGGAATCTTATTGATAAATTGGAGTGCTGGTTTTTTCTTTTTAGTATACCTTGGTATTATATACAAAAAGTTAAAAGAAAAAAGGAATAATTAATATATTAGCGTAAATAACAAACATATGAACCTGTATAAACTAGAGTTGAGGAGGTAAAAAAATGGCATACAAAAAATCATTTTCAGAGGTAGAAAACAAGTATTGGGGAGATTATAAAGCTAGAATGTCTAAAGCTCAAGGTGTGGAAGATGTAAAAAAAATTTTTTCGATGGTTGTAGCAGATATGGTAAAAGAAATTGAGCCGAAATTAAACCCTACTTATGGTGAGTTTGATGGAGATTTTGAAATAGACGTTAAAGGTGAAAAGCATTATAAAGTTTCTTCTAAAATAAAAACAGATCCAATTTATATAGAATTAGTTGAAATTTCAGATTTACCTGCAATACTAGATAAATATTCAGAAATGGCTGTAAATAAATGTATACATTTAGCGAGAAAAGAGCCAGAAGAAAATGGTAAAAAAATAATTCCTTAAAATAAAAACCTCTCCAAATAAGGAGAGGTTTTTATTTTTTTATTAAAGAGATACTTCGCCTTTATCATCCCAACACTCTATACCATTAGGGTTAGAAAGAACATTTTTAGTAAAAACCGGATTTCTTTTTGCTTTTCTCTCTTTTAAATAATGATGAATACATTCAATAGCAGGGACTCTAAGCTTTGTGATAGCATAAATATTAAAAAGAGCCATAAATGCCATAAATAAGTCAGCCATTGCCCAAACAGATGGAGCATCTTTAATAGATCCCCAGAAAACCATTGCAAGAGCAATTACTTTGAATGGGTTTTCAAGCCATTTTTTTTCTGTATAAGCAATATTAACGATTCCATAAAAATAATTTCCAATAACTGATGAAAAAGCGAATAGGAAAATACAAGCCATTAAGAAAATTCTTCCGAAAACCCCAAGTTCATGTATCATAGCAGTTTGAGTTAGTTCAATACCTTTGTGAGTCGTGTTTCCTAAAACTCCAGAAAAAAGAATGATAAAAGCAGTTGCAGAACAAATAGCTAATGTTGTAACATATACTCCCAAAGTTTGAACCAATCCTTGTTTAAAAGGGTGATCAGTGGAAGCACTTGCACCAGCATTTGGAGTAGATCCCATACCAGCTTCATTAGAAAATAATCCTCTTTTAATTCCTTCCATAACAATAACCCCAAGAGCTCCACCACCAGCAGCAGCAGGATCAAAAGCATTTGTCATAATTAAAGAAAATACTCCAGGAAGGGCAGCTATATTTTTTAAAACTATAAAAATAGCTACAACTAAATAAAATACACCCATAATAGGAACAATAATTTCTGAAACTTTTGCAATTCTATGAGCTCCTCCTAAGATTATAATAGCAGTTAAAATAGTTAAGATAATAGCTCCATAAAGTTGATTTATTCCATATGCATGTTGAAAAGCAACAGTAATTGTATTAGCTTGAACAGCATTAAATATAAAACCATAAGTTATTGTAATAAGAATTGAGAATGCAACACCAAGGTATTTTTTATTCATTCCTAGTTCCATATAGTAAGCTGGACCACCAACAAAGATTCCATCCTCTTTTTTCTTATAAATTTGAGCTAGTGTGTTTTCAACTAAGCTTAAACTACCAGCAACTAAGGCTAAAATCCACATCCAAAATATAGATCCAGGACCACCAACAGATATAGCAAGAGCAACTCCCGCTAAACTACCAGTTCCAACTTTAGAACCAGCACTTATACAGAATGCTTGGAAAGGTGAAACCCCTTTTCCATTTCCTTTTTCTAACATAACCTTGAACATTTCTTTAATTTCAGTTATATTTGCAAACTTTAGTTTAAAAGTAAAATATAATCCTGAAATAATAAGAACTGCGATTAAAATATAAGACCATAAAATGTTGTTAAGTGTGTTGATAATGTTCATTGTTCCTCCTATATAACATATAATAAATTGTGTGTGTGTTTAAAAAATTCTACATTTTAATTCGTTGCATAGATCTTCTAAAAGGCATACTCCAGCTATAGGATTTCCTTTTTGATCTAAAGCAGGTGAATAAATACCAATTCCCATTTTGTGTGGTACAACAGAAACAATACCTCCACCAACTCCACTTTTTGAAGGTAATCCAACTCTAACGGCAAATTCACCTGAATTATCATACATCCCACATGTAACCATAAGTGTTTTTACAATTCGACTAACTCTATTAGAAACAATTTGTTCTCCATTACTAGTTTGCCCCTCATTGGCCAAAAATAGACCAAGTTTTGCAATAGTTTTAGCAGTTACATCAATTGAACATTGTTTAAAATAAACTTCTAAAGCTTCTTCAACATTTCCTGTTATGATTCCTTCTGATTTTAGGTAATATCCCATAGCTCTATTTTTATTTCCTGTTTCTGATTCACTTAAATAAACCTTAGGATTTAATTCAAGAGAAGGGTCTTCTGTTATTTTTTTAAAAAATTCAAGAAGTCTATTGAATTTATCTCTTGCGTCATCTCCTTTAATCATTGATGATACAACTATAGCTCCAGCATTTATCATAGGATTATAAGGCTTTCTTCTACTAGAAGTCTCTAATTTTCTAATAGAGTTAAAAGGATCACCACTAGGATCCATTCCAACCTTGGAAAAGACATATTCTTCACCATTATCCAAAATAGCCAACATAAGAGCAACTACTTTAGAGATACTTTGTACTGTAAATTTATTATTATAATCTCCTGCAAAATATTCATTACCTTCGTTATCTAAAATATAGATACCAAGGTTTCTAGGATTTGTTTTTTCTAGCTCTGGAATATAGCTTGCCACTTTTCCTAGTTCAGTTGTTTTTCGATGCTTTTCAACTAATTCTTTTAATAATTCTTGCATTTTTTACCTCCTAAAAGTACTATTAGTAAACTTTGTATATATTTATAATACTTTTTATATACAACTAAAGTAAAATATATTGTTTCAATGTGAAATTAATTTCTGATTTTTTAATTATATAAATTTTAATATTATTAAAAAAAACCTTTTAAAATAAAGACTTATAAAGATATTTGTAATAAAATTAAAAAATGAATTTGTTCAAAAATATGTGAAAATAATATTAAAAAAACAGAAAAAATAAATATAGAAAAAATAAATATAATATATTCATAAAATGAATTTAATTTCTCAAAAAATATAAAAAGGGTAGTGTGCTGCACTACCCATGAAAATATTAGATATTAACCAAAGAAAATATCGCAATACTTTGAAATACTATATCATATACAAGAGCTAGGGCCGGAATGTGATTTCCTATTTTAGGAGCTAAAGAAATCTCTACTCTTTTAGGCATAATTCCTAAGGTTGAGTTTGCTTTTTTAGATACAGCAGATCCTAAGCCAAATTGTATACTTTGAGTTTCAGGAATCAAAGAGAAGGATATATTAGAAAAAATACTTTTAAATTTATTCATATCTGTATTTTGTGGTAGAGTTATCTCAAGAGAACTACCTAAAGCATCTTTAGTCATAATCATCTTTTGTATAGCTACTCTTATATAAGCTTCATTTTTATCTCCATGAAAAATTCCTCCAATTTCAAGAGGTGTCACAGTAGGAAGCTGAGATAAAAGTTTTTTACACAAAGCTCCAACTAAAATCATAGCAGAAGATAAATCTCCAAAAGTATATAAAAAGACAATATTATCTCCAGTAGTTTTTTCTTCTACAATTCCAGAAATGATATCTATTTCTTCGTTCGGATTAGGAGAATACCCTTCCATAGTTCTTCTGGCTAAATCTTTTCCAAAATCTAAAGCAGTAATATCTATATTTTTAGGAAAATTAATAACTGTTAATTTTATACCATTTTCTATATTTTCAAAATTTATTTTAATTTTTTCACCAAAAATCATAAAAACCTCCAAGATTAAATTTAATTTACTCTATATTATATAATAAACTTTATTTAATCTCTAGATAAAAAGAGATTAATTTTTTAAAAGATATTTTTTTAAAGAAAGATTAAGCAATTCTTTTTGACATTGCTCCCAAGTTCCAACAATAATAAAACCATTAGATTCAACTCTCCAAAAATGATTAGAAACTCTTTTAAATCTCATTAAAACTCCTCCTTGGTTTATTCTACATAAATGTATAACAAAAAAATAAAAAAATTTAAATCTATTATGATAGAATTATACTTTAATGTAGAAAAAAAATCAAATATTTTTTTACATTTTTGTAGAAAAATAGTATAATAAAATAAAAATAGGAAGGGAGGAAAATGTGAAAACAAAGTTTGGTAGTTATTTAGAAAAGTTAATGATCAAAAATAATTATACTTTAGAGTATATAGCAAAACAAACAGAATCTTCTCTATCTGTAGTAGGGCACTATCGTAAAGGGATTAGAATTCCAAAAGATGATTTTGTAGAAAGATTTATAGAAAAATTTATAAAAACAGATAAAGAAGCAGATGAAATAAGATATATAGTTGCTTATGATAGAACTCCTGATTTGATTAAGCGAAAACTTGATGCAAATTTAAATACAAATGATCAGAAAAAAGCTGAAATAATAAAGTTACCTGTTTTAGGAAAGGCAGCAGCTGGACTAGGTCATGTAAATTTTGAAGATAATACAAGGATGGAAGTATTAGCATCTATTCCAGCAACAGAGGTTCCAAGGGATGCTTTTATGGTTGAAGTTACAGGAGATTCAATGTTTCCAACACTATCTGATGGTGATTTAGTAATAATTAATCCACTAAAAAAACATATGCAAAATATTGATGGGAAAGTTTGTGTTTTAAGTTATCATGATCAGACATATATAAAAAGAGTAAAAATTAATAAAAATGAAATAAGACTTATATCAGATAATAGTGATAAAAAACAATATTCTGACATAGTTATTATAGGAGAAGAGCTAGAATATTTAAAGTGTCATGGTTCAGTAATAGAAAGTAGAAGAAAACATTGAAAATACCAAATATAATTTGGTATTTTTTTATAGAAAAAATTTTCATATTAATATATAATTATAAATATAATTATATATTAATGAAATTATTATATATTTAATTAATGATAAAATAAACATATATATTTATGGGGGGAAATATGAATTCTAATTTAAAGGAGTTCTTAATAGCTTTGTCAGAAATAAATACTATTGAAATTGAAGTTGTTAATACAGATAGAGTACGAGTATTTTCAAGTGGAGTTTATAAAGAGCGAATAGGAGAAATTTCAGATGAATGTTTATATGAAAAAGTAATAAGTGGGAAAAAAACTATTTTGATAGAAAGTCCAAAAAATAATAAAGAGTGTAAAACTTGTTTTAATAATCGTTGTTTAAAAAAAATTATACTAGCCACACCGCTTATATATAAAGAACAAGTATTAGGAGCTATATCAATTTTTAGTTTTTCTTTTTCTAAAAGAGATGAGATTTTAGAAAAAATAACTCTATATACAGATATTTTAGAAAAGATTTCTAGACAAATAACAGACAGTTTTTTTATAGAAAATTATTCAGAGTTATATCATGAAATTTTTTTAAAAATGAAAAAAGCGGTTTTTATATTAAATGAAAATGGACAAGTTATTGATTATAACAGAAGTGCAAATTCATATTTTAGTATGTTTAAAGAACTTAGGGGCAAAAAAGTAATAATAAATTTTAAAGAAGACAATAATTATGTGCTATCTATTGGAAATGTTTCGCTAGAAGTTAAAGCAGAAATAAAATCTTTTGAAAATAAAAGAAGTTTTATTATTTTTAAAAAATCAAATAAATTTGTTTTTGAAGATAATTTTGATCAGCTGCTGATAGGAAAATCTAAAGCTATATTAGAACTAAATCGGAAAATAAAAATGGTTTCAAATTCAAAAATTCCAGTTATGATAAAAGGTGAAGTAGGTTCGGATGAGGAAATTATAGGGAAATTAATACATAATCTTTCAGAAAGAAGAAATAAAAAATATGTTTCAATAAATTGTAGAGATGAAGATGAAGAACATTTAGAGGAAAAAATTTTTGGAAATGATTTTAATAAAAATTTAAAAATTGGACTTTTAGAAAATTTAGATGGTGGAACATTATTTATAGAGGAAATTGAATGTATGCCAATTCATATACAAAAAAAATTACTTTACTATTTAAGAACATCTATGATTATACCAGAAAATAGTGAGAAACAGATTATATCAGATGTGAGAATCATAGTTTCAACAAGAATTGACTTATTGGAAAAAGTAAGACAAAATAAATTTATAGAAAATTTATTTTATGCAATTGATTCTGTAAAGATAGAGATGCCTGGGTTAAAATATAGAAAAGATGATATGGATGAAATTGTAGAGTATCTAATAGAAAAACATTCTAAGATTCAAAATAAAAAAATAGATGGAATAAATGAAAAAGCTAAAAAACTTTTAATAGAAAGTGAGTGGAAAGGAAATTGGAAAGAGTTAGATAATGCTTTAAAAGTTATAGTGGAATTAACACCAGATGATAATGAAATTGGCATTGAAAATATTCCTGAAAGAATAAAAGAGTTACATATAACAAAAGATATGAAATTTAGAAAAATAAGAAAAATAGCTGAAGTTGAAAAAGAAGAGATTATAGCTGCTTTATCACAATTTGGTACTGATACTGATGCTAAACAAATTGTAGCGAAAAAATTAGGAATTGGAGTAGCAACTTTATATAGAAAGATAGAAAAATATCAAATTGATAAAAAAAGTTTAATTTAAATTGAAAATACCCATAAAATGGGAATTTTAAAAAAAATAAAAAAATATCAAAATGAAAAAAAGGTATACATATACCTTTTTTTTATTGCACAACATCCTAAAAACGAACTAAAAAACCTTAAAAAAAACATTTGATAATTAAAATGTATATAGTATAAAAGTGTTAAGAGATTAAAAGAAGTAAATATTGATATGGAGGAATTATGGATAAAAAAATTAAATGGCAAAAAAATAATTTGCCAAAATCAAAAATAGAAAATTGTGAACAGATTTTGTCTTTAAAAGAAGTAAAAAAAGCGAAAGAATTTCATAAAAGTTTTCCAGAGTACGAAGTAACTCCACTTGTAAAATTAGAAAACTTTGCTCAAAAAATAGGTATTAAAAGTTTTTATCTAAAAGATGAATCTTATAGATTTGGACTTAATGCATTTAAAGTTTTAGGTGGATCATATTCTATGGGAAAATATATAGCACAAAAATTAGGAAAAGATATATCTGAACTAAAATATGAAGATTTTATAAGTAAAGAAGCAAAAGAAAAGTTAGGAGAAATAACTTTCTATACAGCAACAGATGGAAATCATGGAAGAGGAGTTGCTTGGACAGCAAATAGACTTGGACAAAAATCAGTTGTATATATGCCTAAAGGATCTTCTGAATTTAGATTACAAGCAATTAAAAATGAGGGAGCAGAAGCTTCGATAACAGATATGAATTATGATGATGCAGTAAGGCTTGCAGCAAAAAATGCTAAAAATAGTAATGGAGTTATAATTCAAGATACAGCATGGGAAGGATATGAGGAGATTCCTACATGGATAATGCAAGGATATGGAACAATGACTTTAGAAGCAATAGAACAACTAAAAAAAGATGGCATAAATAAACCTACTCATGTTTTTGTACAAGCTGGCGTAGGATCTTTAGCTGGTGCAGTCCAAGGGGTAGTTGTTAATAGTTTTGGATTAGATGTAAAAACTATAGTAGTGGAAGCAAACTTAGCAGATTGTTTATATAAGTCATCAGTAATAGGAGATGGAGAAGCATATAGCGTTGGTGGAGATATGCAAACAATAATGGCCGGACTAGCTTGTGGAGAAGCAAATATTATATCTTGGGAAATTTTGAAAACATATTCTGATACATTTATTTCGTGTCCAGACTGGATAGCTGCAGAAGGAATGAGAATTTTAGGAAATCCATTGAAAGGAGATCAAAGAGTTATTTCAGGAGAGTCAGGAGCAGTTACAACAGGGCTTGTTTATGAAATTATGACAAATCCCCAATACCAGGATTTAAAAAATAATTTAGAGTTAGATGAAAATTCAATAGTTCTTGTTTTTTCAACAGAAGGAGATACAGATCCTAATAAATATAGAGAAATAGTTTGGAAGGGTGGATACTTAAGAGATTAAATATTTTATTAAAATTAAAAATAAAAAAGTAGTAAGGAGGTAAAAATGTTACATACAAAAACTATACTAACAAAAAAAAGAGAAGAGTTTGTAATAAAATTTCTTCAAGAAATGATTCAACAACCATCTAATTCAGGAAAAGAATCAGGAGTTGTAGAGGTTATAAGGAAAAATTTGTTAGATATGGGATATGATTCAGTGCATATTGATAAATTTGGAAATGTTATTGGATGTATAAAAGGAAATAAACCAGGAAAAAAGATTTTATTTGATGGGCATATTGACACTGTTCCAGTTCAAGGAAGAGAAAAATGGAAGCATGATCCATATGGTGGTACAATTTCTGATGGAAAGCTTTACGGAAGAGGAACTTCAGATATGAAGGGGCAAACCGCTGCTTTTATGGTTGCAAGTGCTTATTTTGCAGAGGATTGTAAAAAAGATTTTGCAGGAGAAATTTATGTAGCTGGAGTTGTACATGAAGAAATTTTCGAAGGAATTGCAGCTAGAGAAATATCAAAATATGTAAAACCAGATTACGTAGTTATTGGAGAATCATCGGAATTGAATCTAAAAATTGGTCAGAGAGGACGAGGAGAAATAGTTTTAGAGACATTTGGAAAACCTGCTCATTCAGCAAACCCAGATAAAGGAATTAATGCAGTATATAAAATGGGTAAAATAATTGAAGAGATTAGAAAAATAGTTCCTCCAGAAACGGAATTAGGAAAAGGAATTTTAGAGTTAACAGATATAAAATCTTCACCTTATCCTGGAGCTTCTGTAGTTCCTGATTATTGCAGAGCAACTTATGATAGAAGATTACTAGTAGGTGAGACTAAGGAGGAAGTTCTAGCTCCAATAGAGGATGTTTTAAATAAACTAATGAAAGAAGATCCAGAGTTAAAAGCTAAAGTTTCCTTTGCAATAGGAAAAGAAACTTGTTATACAGGAGAGATAATAGAAGGAGAAAGATTTTTTCCAGGTTGGCTATATAGTGAAGATGATGAATTTGTACAAAAAGCATATAGAGGATTAAAAGATGTAGGGCTTGAGCCTGAAATTACACAATATTCATTTTGTACAAATGGATCTCACTATGCAGGAGAAGCAAAAATAAAAACAATAGGATTTGGGCCATCTAAAGAAAATTTAGCTCATACAATCGATGAGTATATAGAATTAGATCAATTATTTAAAGGTATAAAAGGATATTATGGAATTTTAAAGTCGATTTATGATAAATAAAATTAAGGAGAAAATACAATGAAAACTTTAATAAAAAATGGTCTCATAGTAGATGGTAGTGGAGATCAACCATATATTGGTGATATTCTCATAGAAAAAGAGAAAATAGTGGCTATTGAAAAAAGTATTGATTGTAAAGATATAGATAGAATAATTGATGCTAAAGATCTTGTTGTAGCTCCAGGATTTATAGATACGCATTCTCACTCTGATTTAGTAATTTTAGAAAGCCCTTACAATGAGGTAAAGGCTAGACAAGGAATAACTACAGAGATTTTAGGACAAGATGGAATTTCGATGGCGCCTTTGCCTATAGAGTTTATATCTTCTTGGAAAAAAAATCTAGCTGGTTTAGATGGAACTTCAGAAAGCATTAATTGGACATATGAAACAACTGATGGATATTTAAAACAGATGGAGAAAAGTAAAGTTGGACTTAATTATGCATATCTTGTTCCTCATGGAAATATACGTATGGAAGCTATGGGGTTAGAAGGAAGAGCAGCCACAGAAGAAGAAATTAAAAAAATGTGTGAAATAACTCGACGAGAAATGGAAGCAGGAGCTTTTGGTTTATCAACAGGTTTAATCTATATTCCTTGCACTTATTCAGAAACAAAAGAGTTAATAGAAATGTGTAAAGTTGTAGCAGAGTTTAATGGAGAATTAGTTATACATCAAAGATCAGAGGCAGGAACAATACTTGAATCAATGGAAGAGGTTATAAGAATCGGAAAAGAATCTGGAGTAAAAGTACATTTTTCTCATTTTAAAGTTTGTGGAAAACAAAATTGGAAATATATTGATGAAGTTGTAAACCTTTTGGAAAAAGGCGAAAAAGAAGGCGTAAAAATTAGTTATGATCAGTATCCTTATGCTGCTGGATCTACTATGTTAGGAGTAGTTCTTCCACCTTGGGCACATGCAGGAGGAACTGATAAACTGATGGAAAGATTAAAAAATGAAGAAGACAGAAAAAAAATGAAATTTGACATTGAAAATGGAATTCCTGGTTGGGATAACTTCATTGAATTTGCTGGATTTGATCAAATATTTATAACTTCAGTTGTTAGCAAGAAAAACCAAGATTTAGTTGGAAAAAATTTAATTGAAGTGGGAGAAATAAGAAAAAAAGACCCATATAATGCTACATTTGATTTACTTTTAGAGGAAGAAAATGCAGTTGGAATGGTTGATTTTTATGGACTTGAAGAACATATTATAAAGTTTTTAAAAAGACCTGAACAAAATGTCTGTACAGATGCTCTTTTAGCTAAAGGAAAACCTCATCCAAGAGCATATGGATCATTTCCAAGAGTTTTAGGAAGATATGTGAGAGAAAAACAAGTTTTGAAACTCCAAGAGGCAATTTATAAGATGACTAAAAAAGCAGCAGAAGCAATAGGAATTTCTGAAAGAGGAGAGTTAAAACCTGGAATGTTTGCTGATATAACAATTTTTGATCCTAAAACAATAATAGATAAAGGTGATTATATAAATCCAGCTCAATTTCCAGAAGGAATACAATATGTTATTGTAAATGGAACTCCAATTATAGATGATGGTATTTTTAAAAAAGTATCACCAGGAAAGGTTATTAGAAGAAAATAAGAGGAGGTAACTATGTATATTGTTGGAAATGGAAGAGTTATAACTCAAGATGATAAAAACCCATATATAGAAAATGGAGCTGTAGTAATAAAAGAAGACGAAATAATAGAAGTTGGAAATTTTAGTGATTTAAGAAAGAAGTATAGTGATGCTGAAATTATAGATGCAGATGATGGAATAATAATGCCAGGTCTCATAAATACTCATATGCATATATATTCAAGCTTTGCAAGAGGAATGAACATAAAGGGAAGTACAAGAAATTTTGATGAAATTCTTAAAAATCTTTGGTGGAAAGTAGATAAAAGTTTATCTCTAGATGATATTGAATATTCAGCATATGCAACATATATGGAAAGTATAAAAAATGGAGTAACAACAGTAATAGATCATCATGCTTCACCGATGGCAATAACGGGAAGTCTAGAGAGAATTGCTAAAGTTGCAGATCATTTAGGAATAAGAACTTCTTTATGTTATGAAGTTTCTGATAGGGATGGAATTGAGAAAGCAGAAGAGGGAATAAGAGAAAATATAGAGTTTATAAAATATGCTGATAGAAAAAATTCAGATATGATAAAAGGAATGTTTGGAATTCATGCTTCTTTTACAGTATCAAACGAAACTTTAGAAAAATGTAAGAAGGCTATGGAAAATATAGATGTTGGATATCATATTCATGTTGCTGAAGGAATAACAGATTTAAATGACGCTCAAGAAAAATATGGGAAAAGAGTTGTAGAAAGGCTTAATGAGTATGGAATATTTAAAGAAAATACAATAGCAGTTCATTGTATACATATTAATGATTATGAATTAGATATTTTAAAAAATTCAGGATGTAATGTTATCCATAATCCAGAATCAAATATGGGAAATGCAGTCGGTTGTTCTCCGGCGATAAAAATGTTAGAAGAAGGATTAATTGTAGGTCTTGGAACAGATGGGTATACAGCAGATATGATTGAATCTCTAAAAGTAGCTAATATTTTACATAAACATGAATTAAAGGATCCAACAGTAGGATGGAAAGAAGCTCCTTTAATGCTTTTTAGAAACAATCGAGAAATAATAAAAAAACAATTTGGATGTAATACGGGGATTTTAAAAAAGGGAGCAAAGGCAGACATAGCAATATTTGACTATATACCTCATACTGAGCTTAATGAAAATAACTATAATAGTCACATAATATTTGGAATTTCAGGAAGAGGAGCTACTACTACTATTTGTAATGGAAAAATTCTTATGAAAAAAAGAAAGCTTATTAATGCAGATGAGAAATCAATTTTAGAGAAAGCTAGAACAATTTCGAAACAAATGTGGAAAAGTGTAGAAAAATAAAAAATAAATATAGGAGGGTTGTTATGGAAGAAGATTTAGAATTGGTAAGAGATGAGGGGTTAGGAAGTAAATCAAAATTGGATCGATATTTTAAAATTAGTGAAAGGGGATCTGATGTAAAGACAGAATTATTTGCAGGGTTAACGACATTTATGACAATGGCTTATATTTTGGCAGTTATACCAGGAACACTTTCAAAAACTGGAATACCATTTTCAGGAGCATTTGCAGCGACAGCATTATCATCGGCAATAGCAACGTCTTTAGCTGCGTTGTTTAATTTTCCATTTGGATTAGGACCATCTTTAGGTATGAATGCGTTCTTTGTATTTTCAGTTGTTTTAGGTCAAGGACATAGTTGGCAGTATGCTTTAACAGCAGTTGCAATATCTGGAGTTTGCTTATTGATATTAACTGTAACAAGAGTTAGAGAAAAACTATTTGATGTAATTCCATTTAATATTAAAATGGCAATGATTGCAGGAATTGGATTATTTATAGCTTTAATAGGTCTTGTAAGTGGTGGAATAGTTGTAGCGGGACAAGGAACTGTTGTAACTCTTGGAAACTTAAAGGACCCAAGAGCAGTATTAACACTTGTTGGAGTTTTTTTAACAGGATCATTAATGTATAAAAATATAAAAGGTTCAATGTTTTGGGGAATAATTGGAACTGCTATAATAGGATTTTTTATGGGAGTAACAAAATTACCTACAAGTTGGCAAGTGATTCCAGATTTGAAATCTACAGTTTTTCAATTTGTAGGAATGAATGAAATTTTAACACCAAATATGGCTTTAGTAGTATTTACATTTCTTTTCGTTGCAATATTTGATACAGTTGGAACTCTTATAGGACTTGGAGGAAAGGCAAATTTATTGGATGAAAATGATAACCTACCAGGAGTAACAAAAGCTTGTCTTTGTGACTCGATTGGAACTATAATGGCAGGATTTTTAGGAACATCTCTTGTTGGAACATTTGTTGAATCAGCTTCAGGAATAGCAGAAGGTGGAAAGACGGGGTTAACAGCATTAACAACATCAATACTTTTTGTAATAGCATTATTTTTATCACCATTATTTATTATGATACCGGCATCAGCTACAGCACCAGTATTGATTATAGTAGGACTTTTAATGGTAACAGCTATAAAAGCGATAAATTTTGATGATATAACAGAGGGAATACCAGCATTTTTAACAATTATTTTAATGCCATTAACATATAGTATAGCAGATGGAATTGTTATTGGAATTTTATCATATGTGGCTTTAAAAGTTTTAACTGGAAAATTTAAAGATGTAACAAAGGTAATGGCTGTTTTGGCAATTCTGTTTGTAGTAAAAATTATGTTTATTTAGTTAATATAAGGGAGGATGAGAGAAGTGTTAAAGTTATTTAAAGGAGATATATATCACACACCAGAATTTGGGAAACATGAAATCATTGAAAATGGATATATTGCAGTAAAAAATGGTCAAGTATTAGGAGTTTATAAAGAAGTTCCAAAGGAACATAATATGGCTGAATTAATTGATCATAGTGGAAAATTAATAATACCTGGATTTATAGATACTCACTTTCATGCACCACAATTTACAAATAGAGGTTTGGGATTAGATAAAGAATTACTTCCTTGGTTAGAAACATACACTTTTCCAGAAGAAGCTAAATACGAAAATATAAAATATGCTAAAAAAGCATATGAAAAAGTAATAACAGAATTATGGAGACAAGGAACTACAAGATCAGTTTTATTTGGAACAATTCATAGAGAAGCCACGGAGCTTTTAATGGAGATGTTAGATAAATCAGGATTAGGGGCTATGGTAGGAAAAGTTAATATGGATAGAAATGCACCAGAATTTTATCATGAAACAACCCAAGAATCTTTAAATGAAACTAGAAAATGGTTAGAAAATACAAAAGATAGATATGAGAGAGTTAAACCAATTATAACTCCAAGATTTGTACCAACGTGTACACCAGAATTATTATCAGGATTAGGAGCTATGGCTAAAGAGTTTAATGTTAAAATCCAATCTCATTTATCTGAAAATAAAGGAGAAATTGCTTGGGTATCAGAATTAGAACCAACAGCAAAACATTATGCAGATGTATACAATACTCATGGATTATTTGGTGATCAACCAACTATTCAAGCTCACTGCATTTGGAATACCAAAGAAGAACTTGAGCTAATGAAAGAAAAGAAAATAATGGTAGCTCATTCGCCACATTCAAATAATAATTTATCATCAGGAATAGCTCCAATAAGAAAACTAGTTGATATGGGAATACCGGTAGGATTAGCATCTGATATATCAGGAGGACACGATGTATCTATAGCCAAGGCAATTGTAAGTGCTTCACAAGTTGCAAAATTAAGATGGGTTTATTTAGATGATAGTAATAAGCCGTTATCTACTTCTGAATGGTTTTATATAGCTACTAAAGGAGGAGGACAATTCTTTGGAGATAATATAGGTTCTTTTGAAAAAGGAAATGAATTTGATGCTCTGATTATAGATGACTCTAATATAGCTGATATAAACCCAAGAGATGTAATGGAGAGAGTAGAAAGATATATCTATGTAGGTGATGATAGAAATATAGTAGAGAGATATGTATCAGGAAATAAATTGGATAAACCAAATTTTAATTAATTATGGAGGATAAGAATGGCAGATTTAAGAGTAACATTAGCAGGATTAAAATATGCAAATCCAGTTATAGTAGGAGCAGGACCAACATCAAAAGATGCTGATATATGTAGAGAAGCAGTAGAAAATGGAGCAGCAGGAGTAGTAGCAAAAACTGTTTCATCAGAACCAGCAAAAGTACCAAAGCCATGTATGCAGGATTTTAAAGGAAAATATTTCCTAAATACAGAATTATGGTCAGAGCATTCAGTTGAGTATTGGGTAGAAAAAGAGTATAAAAAATGTAAATTTAAAGATGAGCCTTTAATAATTGGAATGGGTTATGTAGCAGCTGATATTGAAAAAGTAGTACCTTTGGTAGATGAATTTGCAGATGCATATGAAATTTCTGCTCATTATGTAGGAAGAGATATTACACCAATGTTAGAAACTTTAGCGGCAGCAAAAAAACATACTAAAAAACCTGTATTTATGAAAATTTCACCAGGTATTCCTGATATTTCAGAAACAGCTAGAATCTTGGAAGAGCATGGAGCAGATGGATTGGTAGCGATGAATTCTTATGGACCATGTTTATCGATAGATATAGAAACAGGTATGCCATATATGGGTTCTAATACAGGGTATGGATGGCTATCTGGACCTGCAATAAAGCCAATTATGTTAAGACATGTCTTTGAGCTTGCAAAAGGAGTAAAAAATATACCGGTATTTGCAGTTGGTGGTATTTCAACAGGAAAAGATGTTGTTGAAGCATTTATGGCAGGAGCATCAGCAGTTCAGGTTTGTACTCAAGGAATTATAGAGGGACCAAAAGCTTACGGAAGAATAGTAAAAGAGTTAAATGAATGGATGGATTCTCATGGATATGAGAATTTAGATCAAATAAAAGGTTTAACTATTAAAAAGACAAAAGAGAGAGTAAAAGCAAATTATGAAACTAATATTCCAGAATTAAAAGATGGATGTATAGGCTGTGGAATTTGTGTTAAAGTTTGTCCTTATCATGCGATAAAATTAGAAGATAAAAAACCTATATTTAATAAAGAACTTTGTTTTGGATGTGGTGTATGTACCTCTCAATGTCCTAAAAATGTTTTAGACATTATAAGATACTAGAAAATTAAAAAATAAGTTTAAAGAGATTAATCTCTTTAAACTTATTTTATAAATATATGGAGGAAAAATGATAAAAAAATATTTTATACCAGAGACAATAGAAGAAGCCATTTCATTAAAGAATCAATATAAAGAAATTGGAAAATATCTTGCAGGTGGAACAATATTAAATCTTTCATTTAATAAAAAAAAATATGAAGTATATATAGATCTTAGAAAATTAAATTTAGATGAAATAAAGAAAAATGAAAAAGGAAACTTAGAAATTGGAGCATGTGTGACATTTCAAAAATTAATAAGTAGTGAGATTATACCTGAACAACTAAAAAAAGCAGCGATGTTAATGGAAAATAGAAATATAAGAAATATAGCTACAATTGGTGGAAACATTGTAGGTGGAAAAACGGTAGGAGACCTTATTCCAACTTTAATTGTTTTAGAAGCAATGGTTAAAGTTTATGGAGAAGAAAAATTGGTTTTAGTTGAAGAGTATATATTAGGAAAAGATGAGAGATTTATTGAAAAAATAATAATCGAAGAGAAGAATCTTGAAAAACTTTATGGAGTAAGAGCTCATTCAAGAACTTCTGATGATTTATCATTAATTGGAGCAGCTGTTACTTATAATAAAGATCAAGAAAAAATAAAAGATATAAGAATAGCCGTAGGTGGCGTAGCTTCAACAGTTATAAGATTAAAAGATATAGAAAAAGAGTTAGAAGGAACGATATTAGAAAAACAATTGTTGACACACCTAATTAGAAATTATGTAGAACCATTAACAGATTTTCGTGGTTCAAAAGAGTTTAAAGCTTATTTAGCTGGAGAGTTAGTAGCTGAATGTTTTGAAATTGCTTAGAAAAAATTGAAAGGAGGATGTATGGTAAATATTTTCAACATTTATCATATAGATAAAAGATGGATAAAATAAAATTTAAATTAAATGGTGTAGAAAAAGAGTTTTTTGGAGATAAATGTCAATCAGCAAAGGTATTTTTGAGAAATCAAGGAATTCTTTCAATGAGAGAAGGATGCGATGGAGATGGAAACTGTGGTTTATGCAATATAATATTAGATGGAAAAACTGTTAATTCATGTCTATTATTAGTTGGACAAATTGAAGGAAGAGAGATATATACTGTAGAATTTTTTTCTGATAAAAAGAAAATAGATACACTTCAAGAAGCAATGATTTTAGCAGGAGTTATTCAATGTGGATACTGTTCTCCATCAATTTATCTTGCACTAAAAACACTTTTAGATAATGTTGAGAAACCGACAAGGGAAGATATTTCAGATGCATTATCATCAATTTTATGTCGATGTACAGGTTATGAGCAGATGTATGATGTAATTGATATTTATAAAAAACTTTTAGCTGGAGAAAAAATAGAGAGAGCAAATTCTGAAAAAGAGATGAGAGTAATAGGAAAATCTGTTTGTAAAATTGATTCTCCAAAGCTTGTAAAAGGAGAAAAAGCTTTTGTTGAAGATTTTGTAGCTTCAGATGCTTGTTTTTTAAAAGTTTTAGGATCACCTCATGCAAGTGCTTATGTAACAAAAATTGATGTATCAAAAGCAGAAAAATTACCTGGAGTAGTTTATATATTAACACATGAAAACTCTCCGAAAACTGTTTATGGAAGATCAGGACAGAGTTATCCAGAGCCATCGCCTTATGATAGAAGATTGATAGGACAAAAAGTTTATCATGAAGGAGACAGGGTAGCAGCAGTGGTTGCTGAGAGTCTAGAAATAGCAGAAAAAGCTATAGAACTTATAGAGGTAGAATATGAAGTTTTAAAACCAGTAGTAACATTAGAAGATGCTATGAGTGGAGAGATTTTAGTTCATGGTGGACCTGTATATTTTAAAGATGGAAATTTAAGAGGATACGAAGAGCATAATGCAAAAGCTGATCCAAGAGAAACACCAATATTTTGGAATTTTCCAATAGGTGGAGATCAAAGAACAAACATGGTAGCTAAAACTGGCGGAAAAATGGGAGATGTAGAATTAGCGTTTTCAAAATCTGATGCAATAATAGAGCGAGAATATAGAACAAAAAAAGTTCATTGTTGTCCTTCAGAGCCACATGTATGTTATACAGAGATTGTAGATGGAAGATTAGTTGTTCATGCTTCAACACAAGTTCCAGGACATGCTAGAAGAATAATCTCAAGTATTTTAGGAATTTCAGAAAATAAGATAAGAGTTATAAAAGAGGCTGTTGGAGGAGGGTTTGGAGTTAAACAAGACGTATTGATGGAAGATTTAGCTTCATATTTAACTTGGATAACAGGAAAATCTATCTACTATAGATACTCAAGAGAAGAGGAATTTATAGCAGCAACTTCGAGACATGATATGAAAATAAAAGTTAAATTAGGAGCTAATAAGGATGGAAAGCTAAATGCTATTCAAATGAATGTTTACTCTAATACAGGAGCTTTTGGAAATCATTGTATGACTGTATCAAAAAATAGTTGTGCAGTACCACTGCCTTTATTTAACGTAGAAAATATAAAATTTGATATAGATATATTCTACTCTAACCTTCCTAATGCTGGAGCTTATAGAGGTTATGGAGCACCACAAGGAACCTATGCATTAATGACATGTATAGCTGAGTTAGCGAAAGAGATTGGTGTAGATTATTTAGATATCCTAAGAAAAAATACTGTTAGATCAGGGGATGCAATGGAACTTTTAGCTCAAATGGCTGAAGTTGGAAAAGGAAGTGCTGAAATTATTGAGAGTTGTGGATTGATAGATACTATTGAGAAAGCTGCAAAAATGATAGATTGGAGAAATAAAAAAGAAAGTGAAAAACCTCATATAAAAGTAGGGCAAGGAGTTGCTATAGTTCAACAAAAGTCAGGAATTCCAAATGTTGATACTGGAAATGCCATTATAAAGCAATTAAACGATGGAACATTTATAGTGCATATGGGAGGTACAGATTTAGGAACAGGGATGAATACAATAGCTGTGCAGGCTGTGTCAGAGCATCTGAAATTAGACATGGATAAAATACATATAATAGCTGCAGATACAGATAATACTCCTTTTGATGTGGGGGCATATGCATCATCAGGAACACACTTTTCTATAGGAGCAGTTTTAAATGCTAGCAAAGAAATGGAAAGTAAGATGTTAGAGTCAGCTTCGTTCTATATGAATGAACCAAAAGAAGATTTAAAACTTGTTTATCCAATGAAAATAGTTGGAAAAAATAGTGAGATGAGTTATGCTGATTTAGCTTTTAAAACACAGAGTGGTAAAGGTTGTGGGCAATTAATAGCAAATGCAAACTTTACAACACATTTACATGCATTTCCATATGCTACTCATATTTGTGAAGTAGAAGTTAATACAAATACTGGAGAGGTTAATGTAACTAAATATTATGCAATTCATGATTGTGGAGTGCCTATGAATCCAGTTTTAGCAAAGGGACAAATATTTGGAGCTGTTATTCAGTCAATTGGTCATTCGTTATATGAAGAGATGATTTTTGATAAAGATGGCCATATGTTAAATGCAAACTTTATGGATTATAAGGTAGCTAAAATAAAGGATATACCAAAAGATTTCAGAGTAGAATTTGTAGAAACTTATGAAGATAAAGAGGAATATGGACCTAGAAAATCAGTTGGAGAGTTATCGATAAATGGGGCATCTCCAGCTATAGCAACTGCAATTCATGATGCGGTAGGAGTATGGATAAGAGAATGGCCATTCACTCCAGAAAAAATATTAAAAGAACTTGGAAAAATTTAATTTATATTGATACTCAAAATACTTACGTAAAAACTTAAATTTTAATAGGAGGAGTAATGGCTTTAGTATTGAGAGTAGATGAAAAACCTAAAAGTATAGGAGAGTGGCTATTGCTCTCCTTTCAACATATATTTGCTTCATTTAGTGGAATTGTTACAGTGCCAATTATTTTTGCATCGGCATTAGGATTTGACAAAATTCAGACGGGAGAAATGATAGCAGATATACTTATTGTATCTGGAATAGTTACTATTTTTCAAAGTAAAGGAGTGGGATTTTTAGGAAGTCGGTTACCTCAAGTTATGGGATCAAATTTTACATTTATTGGACCGGGGCTTTCTATTGGATTAGCAGCATCTGCTATAGCTGGGGGATCGCCAGAAGCTGGTTATGCTGCAATATTAGGTGCGTCAATGCTGGGATCGCTAGTACAAATTTTTTTAGGAGGATTTACAGGTAAAATTAGAAGAATATTTCCTCCAATAGTTCAAGGAATAGTAGTATCTTTAATAGGTCTTACGATTTTAGGAGTAGCTGTAGATTGGTTTGCAGGAGGCCATGGAGCAGAAGATTATGGTAGTATTACAAATATAGTTTTGGGATTAACAGTTATGTTTATAACAATTGGTCTTAATCAATATGGAAAAGGAATTTTATCTTCAGGATCAATTTTTTTTGGAATAGTTGTAGGATATTTATTAGCTTTTTTTATGGGAAAATTAGATCTTTCAATTCTTACCCAAACCCAAAGCATATATTTTCCAACTCCCTTAAAATATGGAATGACGTTCAAAATTGAGTATGTTCTTCCTTTTGCCATTGCATATTTAGTTGCCATGGTAGAGGCAACTGGAGATACTTTGGCATGTGCGAAAGTATCGGAAGTTGATATGAAAGATAACAAAAGATTATCAGGATCAATTTTATTAGGAGGAGTTGGGAGTTTTGTTGGAGCATTGTTTAATGCAACACCAACGACAACATTTAGCCAAAATACAGGAGTAGTTTCTATAACAGGAGTAGCAAGTAGATATGTTGTTATGGGATCAGGAGCATTGTTAATAGTAATGGGGCTTATTCCCAAAATAGGAGCTTTAGTTTCTGTAATGCCACAGCCAGTTTTAGGAGGAGCAGCAATAGTTATGTTTGGAACAATAGCAGCTGTAGGAATAGGAATTTTTCAAGAGGTGGAATTTAATAATGGAAACATGCTTATAGTTGGAATATCTATAAGTGCTGGATTAGCGGTAACATTGAGACCGCAATTATTACAAAACCTACCTACTTTTATATCTACTATTTTATCTTCAGGAATAACAACTGGAACTTTAGTTGGAGTTACTATGAATTTGTTATTTAATGGAGTTGAAAAGCAAAGTGATGTAGAAAAAGATAATATAGAAATAGAAACAGAAGGTATATAAAAATAGGGAGGAGAATTCTCCTCTCTATTTTAAAAAAATTAAAAAAATTATAAGAAGTAGTAACTAGATTTACTTTTTTTTATAAGATTTTTAATAACAATACTTAGGAGGAGACCTAATATGCTTTTAAAAAATGGGAAAGTTTTGATAAAAGATAAAATTGAACAGGTAGATATAAAAATAGAAAAAGAAAAAATAATAGAAATTGGAGAGAATTTAAAAGAAGATGGAAGTTTTATAGATTTAAAAGGAGCTTATGTAGTTCCTGGAGGAATAGATGTTCATACTCATTTTAATATAGATGTAGGGGTTATATCAGTTGATGATTTTCAAAGTGGTTCTATGGCAGCTCTAGCAGGGGGAACTACTACAATAATAGATCATCCAGGATTTGGGCCAAAAGGGTGTAATTTAGAGTATATGATAGATAAATATATGGATTATGCGGAGAATTCATTTTGTGATTACTCTTTTCATGGTGTTTTTCAAGAGGTAGATAAAAATAGTTTTAAAGAACTCGAAAAACTAAAAAAAAGAGGAATAAATAGTTTTAAAATATATTTAACATACTCTTTTAAACAAGAAGATGAAGCTATAATTAAAATTTTTCAATATGCTAAAAACCTTGATATGGTTGTAGCAGTTCATGCAGAAAATGATGCTATTATAAGTTTTTTAAAAAATAAATATACGGAAGAAAGAAAAGGAAAGCCAATATATCACGCTTATTCTCGCCCAAGTTACTCAGAGGCGGAAGCAGTTTCAAGATTAATAAGATTGGCAGAAACAGTAGAGTTTGAAAAATTATATTTTGTCCATATCTCATCAAAAGAATCTTTAGATGAAATTATTCGGGCAAAATTAAGAGGAAGAAAGTTTTGGGTAGAAACATGTACTCAATATCTTTATTTAAATGAGTTAAATTATCTAGAAGATGGTGGTGAAAAATATATTCTTTCACCTCCTCTTAGAAAAGAAGAAGATATAAAAGCTTTATGGAAAGGTATAGATAAAAATTATATAGATATTATAGCAACAGATCATTGCTCCTTTAGTTTAGAACAAAAAAGAGATGGAATAAATGAATTTTGGAAATGTCCAAATGGAATTCCTGGTGTTCAAGAAAGAGTTTTATTACTATTTAGTGAATTTTTAAAAGGAAAGTTAAGTGTTGAAAAATATTTAAATTTAACATCAACAAAACCAGCTGAAATTTTTGGAATGAGTTCTAGAAAGGGAAGTATAGAAATAGGAAAAGATGCTGATTTAGTAATATTTAAAGAAAAAAAATTAGTTCTAAATTCAAAGATGCTTTTTTCTAAAGCTAACTATAGTTGTTTTGATGGCTTTAAGTTATTAGCAGATATAGATAAGGTTTTTTTAAGAGGAGAGTTAGTTTATAGCCACAATTTAGAAGAAGTAAAATTAAATAAAATAGGTAAATTTATACCTCGTTATTAGAATGAAATGATAACTTTAAAGGAGAAAATATGGATAAAGATATTATTTTTAATATATCAAAGAAGCTAGAAAATGGTATGGGAGTAGCCCTTGTAACTTTAATTGAAATTGATGGTTCAAGCCCTGGAAGAAAGGGGAACCTTATGGGAGTTTTTCAAACTGGAGAAATTTGTGGAACAGTAGGAGGCGGAAACTTAGAGTTTAAATTAATTAAAGAGGCATTAAAAGCAATAGAAGAAAATAAGTCTAAAAGTTTAGAGTTCGATCTTATAGAGGAAGCTGCTCTACATATGGCGTGTGGAGGAAAAGTTAAGGCTTTTATAAAAGTCTTCGAAAAAAAAGAAAAATTGATAGTTATTGGTGGAGGTCATATAGGATCTGAATTATATAAATTAGGAGATTACTTAGGATTTGAAATAGTAATGATTGATGATCGAGAAGAATTTTGTAATTCAGAAAAGTATCCAAATGCAAAAAATATAGTTGGAAATCTAGAGGAAATAACGAAAAATTTAAAGCTAGATGAGTATTCTTTTGTGGTTATAGTCTCAAGGGGACATTTAGGAGATAAGGTAGCTTTAAAAGGTGTTTTAGGAAGAGGTGCTAAATATATAGGAATGATTGGGAGTAGAAGTAAAGTGAAAAAAACTTTTAATGAACTTGAAAAAGAGGGAATATCTGTAGTGGAATTAGAAAAAGTTTATTCTCCAATAGGACTTGATATTTCCTCAGGAAGCCCTAAAGAGATTGGAGTTTCTATAATTTCTGAAATTCTGAAAATAAAAAATAATCTTTCAGGACAATCCTTGAGGATTTTACCCTAGTTTAAGGAGGATAAAATTTGAAGAAAAAATTTAATTTTGCAGAAGCATTTGATTTGGAAGTAGGAGACATAATATCAGTTACTGGAGGAGGAGGAAAGACTTCTTTAATATCTAAGCTGGCAAAGGAATTGTCACAAAATTATAGAGTATTGATAACAACAACAACAAAAATATATCTTCCTAAAATTGAAGAATATGAAAATTTTATTTTAGAAAGAAAAACAGAAAATAAAAATACGATAGAAAAACAAGGAACATGTAAAAATATAGATTATTTAGCAGAAGAGATTGATTACAAAAATAAAAAGATTATTGGAGTAAACGATAAAACATTAGAAAAAGTATTAAAGAATTATGATTTTATTTTAATAGAAAGTGATGGATCTAAGGGGAAATCATTAAAAGTTTGGAGAGAAAATGAACCTGTAATTTCAAAATATTCTAATAAAATAATAGGAGTAATAAACTTAAATGTATTAAATACAAAGGTAAAAGATTCTGTTTACAGATATGAGAGTATTATTAATAAAGAAAACAAACAAGAAAAGAAAATAACTTCTAATTTTATTGTAAAATATATAAAAACTGGAAATTTTTTTAGAAATATGATAGATAAGGACTGTAAAAAAATAGAAAAATATCTTTTCATTAATGGTATAGAGGATTGGAAAAAACTTAATGCAGGAATAAAAATATGTAATAATTTAAATAAAGAAAATATACCAATTATTTTAGGAAGCATAAGAAAAGAACTAAATTTTCAGTTAAAAAAAGAATAAAAATTAAAAAAGTGTTTACTTAAATAGTAAACACTTTTTAATTATTTAGCTTAATTCTGGTTTGGTTGATTTTGCTAAAAATAAAAATGGTATTAATAAAAGAGAGATGACTCCACTTCCAATTAAAACATCATTAATTCCCATAATAGAGGATTGAACAATAACTTGTTGATTTATTAATGCTAAAGATTGAACTGATGAGCTAATAGTACTATTAATATTTGGGTTTGCTGTTGTTATTGTAGATGCCATCATATTATGATGAAAAGCCATTGTGTGATTCCATGCTGGGATAACAAGAGAGGTCCCTAAACTGCTGCCTATATTTCTCATAAAATTATAAATTCCAGATGCACTTGCTAAATTCTCATTGCTAATATTTGAAAGCGTTAATGTATTTAGAGCTATGAAAAATATACCAACACCAAAACCGTTAAAAAATCTAGTTAGACCAATATAACCTGGAGTTATCTGAGGAGAATAGTTAGAAGTTAAAAACGTGGATATTCCAAGTAAAAAGAACCCAAGAGCAGCAACTTTTCTAGAATCTAAATGATCTATTTTTTTACCAAGTATAGGAGCAACCATTAAAATAGCTAAACCTAAAGTGCAGGTTGATTTTCCACTGATGAAAGCTGTGTATCCCATATAATTTTGTAACCAAAGAGGAATGGCGACGACCCCACTAAAATATGCAAGTACTGAAAACATAAGTGAAAATGATCCGACACAAAAATTTCGATCTAAAAATAAACGGACATTAACTACAGGGGATTCATGGTACCATTCCCAAATGACTAAGAGGACTAAAAAAATAAAAGCAGATATACTTAATGCAATAATAGTTTTATTAGAAAACCAATCTAAGTCATTTCCTTTGTCTAACATAAGTTGTAAAGAACCAACACCGATAGCTAAAAAAATAAATCCAACTATATCAACAGGCTCTTTAACGGTTTTTTCTTTTGCAATATCTTTTCTAAAGATGTAATAAACAATTAAACTAGATATAATACCAAAAGGTAGATTTATATAAAAGCACCATCTCCAAGAAGCTGTATCAGTAACCCATCCTCCTAAAACAGGACCAACAACAGGAGCTATAACTATTGTCATAGACCAAATACCAAGGGCAATACCTTTTTTTTCTTTTGGGTATAGTTGAAGCATAAGTGTTTGTGATAGAGGAATCATACTAGCTCCAACAACTCCTTGCAAAATTCTCATAGTCAATAGAAAACTATAAGAGGGACTTATACCGCAAAGCATACTAGCTAAAGTAAATAATAAAGTTGCACCTAAATATTGTTTGATAATACCTAAACGTTTTGTTAACCACCCAATAAGTGGTAAAAATATTGCTTCTGCTACAGCATAAGAAGTTATAACCCATGTACCCTGATCAGGTGCCACAGCAAAATCTCCTGCAATATGACTTAAAGAAACATTGACAATAGTCATATCAAGAACATTCATAAAAGAACCAATAGCTAGAGCGATTGTGGCAAAAATAATTGATGAGTTCATAATATAGAACCTCCTTACAAGCTATTATCTTTAACTATTTTTTCAATTAATAAATTTAATTTATTCTCATCTATTTTATAAAGTTCTGATTTTTGTTCTTTAAATTGATTTGGAATATTTACATTTTCTTTTGTATTAACTTTTACAGTTAAACTAGTTCCAATTGGTAAGATTCCATTTTTCTTTAGGCTTTCTTGATCAAAATCTATACGAACAGGAACTCTTTGAACAATTTTGATCCAGTTACCAGTAGCATTTTGTGTTGGAATTAAAGCAAAAGCACTACCTGATCCAGCCGATATACCTGAAACCACACCTTTATAAGTTTTTCCATTTAAATCGCTAATAATTTCAACAGAGTTACCAGGTTTAATATCCCCGAGTTGAGTTTCTTTGAAGTTTGCATTAACCCAAGTTTTATTTAAATCAACAACAGTAAAAAGAGTTTGACCAGCTCTAACTTGCTGACCTAGTTCTACTTGCTTTTGGGCAATTACTCCTGAAATAGGAGAGAAAATTTTTGTTTTTTCTAAATTATAGTATGCATTTTTTAAATTTTCTATGGCAGCTACAACAAGAGGATGAGAGTATACATCATTGCTAAAAGCTTGGATCTTACTATTTTCTAAGTTAGTTAAACTCTGCTCATAACTATTTTTACTATTGATGTATTTAAAGTTAGTTGCATCAAAATTTTCTTTGCTAGTTATTCCTGTACTACTAGAGATTGTTTGTCTTTTTAGTGTTTTATCAGCAAGAACTAAATTAGCTTTAGCAATTGTAACACTATCTTGATTAAGTTTTACACTATTTTGTAAAGTATAGTACTTTCTTACAGCGTCAGCTAATTTTGTTTCAGCATTTATTAAGGCTATTTCATAATCAACAGTATCTAGTTGTATAACAGGACTACCAATAGTTATTAGTTGAGTATCCTCTACATTAATTTCGTTTATAACACCATTAACTTGAGTTGTTATTGAAACTTGATTTCCATGAATATAAGCATTTTCTGTTTCTTCATAACCTTTTAAAAATAAAAAATAATAAAGTAAATATAAAATTCCAAGAACAAGTATAATTAGAAGAAATACCCCCATCTTTTTCTTAGCTTCTTTTCTATTTTTATTTTTTGTTTCATCAGTTGCTAAATTTTGATTTAAGTTTTGATTTTCCAATTTATTTCACCTCATTTTTATAGTAACCACCAAGGGATCCAATTAAGTTAATTTGACCTGTATATAAAGAAAAACTATTTTCAATATAACTTAATTCAGTGTCAAGTAAAGTATTTTGATAGTTTAAAAGTTCAAGTTTAGATATGCTACCAATATTGTAAAGGGTAGTATTATCATTGTAAGTAGACTTAACATTGCTATAATTTTTATTTTCTAATTGATTGCTAATTTTTGATGTTTTCAAGGTATTAAGATTATTATTGATATCTTGATAAGCTTTTATAAGGTTGTTATTGTAGTTTTCAACAAAAATATTTAAATCAACACCAGCAATATTATAGTTTTGAATAAGAGTATTTCTATTAAATAAAGGTAGGTATAAACTAGGACCAAGTTCCCATAATGTACTATGAGCTTTTAATAAATTTTGAATATTGATATTTTGGTATTCGTATTTTCCTGTAATAGAAAATCTAGGATAAAAATCAGCTTTTAAAGATTTTAAGTTTTCTCTTTGAGAATTAATTAATGCTAAATAATATTTTACGTCAGGTCGATTAACAACTATATCAGAGTCAATATATTCAGGAATATCCAAAAAATAATCAAAATCTGGAGTGTTAAAATCTATTTGTAATAAGATGTTATCAATATTTTTGGATTTTACATTTCCAACTAAAGCATAAAAACCATTTTTCAAAATAGTTTTTTGGTTATTAATTTCAGAAATTTTTTGATTCAAAGAGTTAACATTGTTGTTAGCATTCAAAATGCTTTCTTTAGTTCCTAATCCAGTATTATAAAGAATATTTTGAAAATTTAAAACTTCTTTAGAAATAGCTAATTTTTTTTCGAAGACTTTATTTTCTTTTGTTAATAATATATATTTTCCATAAAGATTTGCAACAGTAGTTGATAAAGTGAGAGTACTCCATTCGCTTTGAAGTTGAGTTGCTATTTTAGAGTATTGAGCTTGATTTCTCAAGGCATCAAATTTTCCCCAAATATCAAAAATATATTCTCCTTGAATAGCAAGAGTTCCCATATCAATAGTGTCACTATTTTTAATATCCTTTATAGGTAAATCAGTTTTCACGTGGGAATTTAATACGTGGTTTCTATTCCAACTTCCACCTAAAGCAATAGTCGATAGATTTGAATTTTCAGTAGAATTTAAAGTATAAATAGCTTTCTCGATATTTAGTTTAGCAATTTTAAGTTCACTATTTGTTTTTAAAACTTCGTTAATAAGAGAAGTTAAATATTGATCTTTAGAATTTTCCCACCATTGATATGATTGAAAAAAAGTCTCAGTATTCTGCGGCTTATTTTCTGTAACTATAGTTTTAACAGGAGTTTCATTGACTTTAGGTGTGATACAACCTGTTAGTAAAAAAGAAAAAGTAATAAAAAAAATATAAAATTTCATAATCCCTCACTCCTAATAATATCCTTTAATTAAAAATAAAAATTAATTTAGTAGGATTTTATTAATTTATATTGTATTAGATAATAATACTCTTTTTTATTGTTCTTGATAAGTTAAAAAAATCCTGCAAAATTTTTTAATAAAAAAACAGGTTTTTACCTGTTTTATAATTATATTATATTTCTTTTAATATTTCATTAAAAATACACTTGGCAATTTCACTTTTAGGCTGTTCTTTATAGTTAATACTTTCTCCATTTTTCTTGATAATTTGAATACTATTAGTAGTTTTTTGCATATTTTCGGCATTGTTAGCAACGATAAAATCTAAGTTCTTTTTAATTAGTTTTTTCTTAGCATTTTCAACAATATTTTCAGTTTCGGCAGCAAATCCTATTAAAATTTGATTTTTCTTTTTTTCTCCCATATTAAATAGAATATCGGGGTTTCTTTCAAGAGTGATGATTAAATCACCATCAGCTTTCTTTATTTTTTCGGTAGAGTAGTTTTTAGGTCTATAATCAGCTACAGCAGCACAAGCTATTCCTATATCTTGGGAGTCAAATCTTTCCATAACTGCTTCAAACATGTTAACAGCACTTCTAACTCTAACAAATTCTTTTAAACCATGAGGTATTTCAAGATTTGTTGGACCAGATATTAAAGTTACATCAGCTCCTAAATCAATTGCAGCTTTAGCTAAAGAGTATCCCATTTGACCGCTAGATCTATTAGAAAAGTATCTTATAGGATCTAAAGGTTCCTCTGTTCTACCTGCAGTTATTAAAACTTTTTTCCCTTTTAAAAGTTTAGGAGTGGGTAAGATAAACTCTTGTTCAATAATCTCAACAATATCCTCTTCATTTTTTAGCCTTCCCTTAGCATTTACATTACAAGCTAAAAATCCTTCGTCAGCTTCAATAAAGTTATAACCTAATTTTTCTAATTTGTTGACATTATCTTTTAAAATGGGATTTTCATACATATTTACATTCATAGCTAATGCAAAATATATGGGTTTTTTACAAGCTGAAATAACAGTAGATAACATGTCATCTGCAATACCATTAGCTACTTTTCCTACAATATTAAAAGTTGCTGGAGCGACTAAAAAAACATCTGCCCATTCTGCTAAAGAGATATGTTCAACTTCAATTTGATGATTTCTTTCCCACATATCTGTGACAACTCTATTTCTAGAAAGAGTTTCTAATGTTTGAGGAGTAATTATTTTAGTTGCACTTTCAGTCATTATAACTTTAACATTATATCCTTTTTTTCTTAATATAGATATTATATTAGCTGATTTGTAAGCAGCAATTCCTCCTGTAACTCCAATTAAAATATTTTTCATTATGTATCCTCCTTAAATAAAGAAATTAGAATCTTTTTTATATATTATACTATTTTAAGCTGAAAAAAAATAGAAATTGTTATATAATAATTATTATTAATAAAATTAAAAGGAGGTTCTAATGAAAGTTATCGCATTTAATGGAAGTCCTAGAGAAAAAGGAAATACTTATTTTGCTTTAAAGATGGTAGGAGATGAACTTGAAAAAGAAGGGATCGAGTTTGAGGTAATACATGTTGGAAATAAAGCTATAAGAGGGTGTATTGGTTGTAATGGATGCGCTAAAAATAGAGATGAAAAATGTGTAATGAAAGACGATAATTATGTAAATGAATGGGTTCAAAAGATGAAGGAAGCTGATGGTATTTTATTGGGTTCACCAGTTCACTTTGCATCGTTAGGAGCTACAATGAAAGCATTTTTAGATAGAGCATTTTATGTAGCATCAGTAAATGGAGGACTTTTTAGACATAAAGTAGGAGCTTCAGTTGTTGCAGTAAGACGTTCTGGAGGAGTCCCAACATTTGATCAATTAAATAACTATTTAAATTATTCAGAGATGTTAATGCCTACAACTAATTATTGGAGTGTAATACATGGGCTAAGACCTGGTGAAGTTGAGCAAGATGAAGAAGGAAAACAGATAATGAGAATTTTAGGTAAAAATATGGCTTGGCTTTTAAAAATGGTTGATTATACAAAAGATAAAATTAATCCACCAGAAAAAGAAAATAAAAAATATACACATTTTATAAGATAAAAAACTCAGAGGTAATTCCTCTGAGTTTTTCTATATACTTGATGTTTTCAAATTTTTATTAATTTTGAGAATCTTAAAAATTATTAAAGTTAAAATAAAAGTAAGAACATCTGCAAAAGGAAGTGTTAACCAAATTCCATCAACTCCAAGGAGTTTAGGAAGAATAATTATTCCAATTCCCATGAAAACCACCCCTCTACAAACAGAAATAATATTAGCTAAAAAAGCTTTATCCATAGCTTGTAAATATGATATATTCATAAAATTAGCTCCTACAAATATAATAGCACTAGAGTATAGAAATAATCCTTTAGCGGTATATTCAAAAAGATGTGATTCATGTGTAAAAACTTTAACTACATCTAAAGCAAAGAATTTTATTAAAATTAATGCTATAGTAGTAGAAATAAAACAAAATTTATGAGCGTATCTAAAGATTGCTAAGACTCTTCTATAATTTCGACGACCATAATTAAAACTAACAAGAGGTTGGATTCCCTGAGCTAAACCAGTAAATAACATTCTATAAATAACAAAAGAGTAAGATATAATACCATATGCAGCAACTCCTATTTGTCCTTCAGTTCTTGAAAGAGTTATATTTAAAAGAATTGTTATAACCATAACAGCAAATTCTAAGATAAAAGATGAAAAACCTAAAGAACAAATTTTCCCCATCAATTTCCATTGGATATCTCTTATATCGAAAGATAATCTGAAAGTTGATTTTGGAAAATGCATACAGAGATAGACAGCTGATAAAACTTGTCCAATTGCAGTGGCGTAGGCTCCACCTTCAATTCCCATTTTTAAAATAAAGATAAAAATATAATCTAGAACAATATTTGTAATAGCTCCAATGAAAAGAGAATTCATAGCTTTTCGAGGAGCATTATCATTTCTTACAATAGCATTCAATGATATTGATAACATTAAAAAGAAGGTTGCTACAATACATGGATACATATAATCCTTAACCATTGGAAGTAAAAGTTCTGTAGCACCTAAAGATTTCATAATTCGATTTGGAAACATAAAAACTACAGATGCAATTAAAATATAAAAAATTAGATTTAAAAATATAGTATATGTAAAACTTTTATTTTTAAAATCTTGATCATCACTTTTAAGTGATATTAGTGTGGCTCCACCTGCTCCAAACATTAGACTTAAAGCAGCAGTTAAATTAATTATGGGGTATCCGATATTTACAGCCGCAATTCCAATACTTCCAATACCTCTTGAGATGAATACACCATCTGCAACAACGTATAAGGAGTTAACTAACATTCCTATTGAAGCTGGAATAGCAAATTTATAAAATAATTTATTTATCGGTTGATTCTCTAGTTGATTGATTTTCATTGACATTTTTTCTCAAGTCCTCTTCTTTTTCTAAAAGTTTAAGATTTTTCATCTCTTTTTTGGTCATAATAAAAGTAACAATTACAGATAATATATCTGCAGACGGAACAGCCATCCAAACACCGCTCACTCCCCAAATTCTAGAGAATATAATAACAATAGGAATTAGGAATAAAACTTGTCTTGATAAGCTTAAAAACATAGTTGTCTTAGGTTTTCCAATAGCTTGAAAATAAACTGCAGCTATAATTTGAAATCCTATAAAAGGAAACATTAAAGTAAAGATTCTAAGTCCTTTTGATGCTGCATCTAAAAGTTCTGGATTACTAGTGAAAATAACAATAAAATATTTAGATAAAAATTGTATAGCTAAAAATCCAATTGTTGATATTGTAACAGCACCCTTTACAGCTAAAACAAAAGCTTCTTTAACTCTATGGTAAAATCTAGCACCATAGTTAAATCCTAAAATAGGTTGAACACCTTGGTTAATACCAAAAATTGGCATAAAAATAAAGGTATTTACAGCATTAACAATAGTCATAGCACCAACTGCAATATCACCACCATATTTCATAAGACTACTATTTAAAATAAAGTTTACAGCACTTGAACCCAGTTGTAAAACGAAAGGACCAGCCCCAATTATAAAAATCTCTTTTACTTTTTCCCAGTCTAATATTAAGTTTTTTAAATGTAGCTTAATACCACTAAATTTAGAAGTGAAATATCCAACAGTCCAAATAGCTGAAACAATTTGTGAGATAATTGTAGCAAGGGCGGCACCCTTTACACCTAAATTTAATCCAAATATAAAAATTGGATCTAATATAATATTAGTTATTGCTCCTAATAAAAGTGTAATCATAGAAATTTTAGGGTTTCCATCGGAACGAACAGCAGCATTAGTAGCATATCCAACCATTAAAAAAGGAAAACCTAAAGCTACTATAGTTAAATAATCTCTAGCAAAAGGTTCTGTGATAGGACTTGTCCCTAATTTGCCAATGTATAAGTCCATTGTAAGGATTATAATAATGGTTAAAATAATACCAAAAATAATAGCTAGGCAAGTAGCATTGCCTAAAAACTTTTCAGCTAAATCTTTTCTCTTTCTTCCTAATGAGATAGAGATATTAGTGGCACCTCCTAATCCAATTAAAAGACAAAATCCGAGAGAGATTATCATAATTGGAAAAACAACTCCAACTCCTGCGATAGCAATAGGTCCAATCTCTGGAATATTACCAATATAGATTCTATCAACTATGTTGTATAGAGCGTTTACAAACATTCCAATCATCGCAGGAAGTGAAAATTTTAAAAGCAGTTGACCGATGGGCTGCTCTCCCATTTCTTTGTGTTTTTCTTTCATTCATTCCCCCAGTTTATTAAAATATAGTATAGTTCTAATTATAGCTCAAATAATTAAGAAAATCAATTTTGTTTACTATATAAATAATTGATTGGAATATAGGTAGAATAGTTGTATTATATATTAATTAAAGTGTTGTATAAAGGGGATGTTTATGTTGAAAATAAATATTTATATAGATAAAAATTCAAAAGAAAAATTATATTTTCAAATATATAACTGTTTAAAGAAGCAAATTTTGTCAGGAGATATAAAAGTAGGAATGAAACTACCATCTATTAGACAAGTAGCTATAAAATTAAATATAAATCAAAATACAGTAATTCAAAGCTATAACCTTTTAGAAGAAAAGGGATTAATAAAGAAAATTTCTGGAAAAGGTTGCTTTGTTCAAGAGTTTTGTGAGTTTAAAATAGAAGAAAAGGAAATACCATTAATAGAAAGTTTTAAATATGGACAATTTTTAAAAAGTGAAAAAATAAATTTTTCAAATGGGACTCCTTGCTCAGAATACTTCCCTATAAAAGAATATCAAATTTTTTTTAATGATATTATAAAGGAGTACGGAGGAGAAATTTTCGAATATCAAAGTGTTCAAGGAGTAGATAGTTTAAGGTATTTACTTTCAGAAGAATTTGAAAAAGAAGATATTTTTGTGAAAAAAGAAAATCTTCAAATAACCTCAGGAACTCAACAAGCATTGGACATAATAATAAAACTTTTTTCTAAAGAAACAAAACCTACAGTGGCTTTATCAGACCCAACTTATCCAAATGCTCTTAATATATTTAAGGGATGGTGTAATATAAAAACTTTAGATATAAAAAAGGATGGTTGGGATTTAGACGAATTTGAAGAAATACTAAAAGAGGAAAAGATAGATTTTATCTATGAGTGTATAAACTTCCAAAATCCTACAGGAGTTATGTGGTCTTTAGAGAAAAGAAAAAAACTTTTAAAACTTTCTGAAAAATATAATTTTTACATAGTAGAAGATGATAGCTTTTCAGATTTTTATTATTATGGAGAAAAACCGAAATCTTTAAAAAGTTTAGATAAGATAGGTAAAGAAAAAGTTATTTATATAAAAACATATTCTAAAATACTTATGCCAGGAATAGGATTAGCTGTAATGGCTATTCCTGAAAATCTTATTCAGAGAGTTTTGTTAATAAAATATGGATTAGATACAACGACTTCTGGAATAAATCAAAAAATTTTAGAAAAATTTATAATAACTAATAAATTGTCTCATCACCTTGAGAAATTAAGATATGAATTTGGCAAAAAACAAAAATTATGTCTAACACTTTTAGAAAAAATGAAAAACTTACAAGTTATGCATAAGCCAACAGGAGGATTTTTTATTTGGATAAAATTATCTGATGAAATTGATGGAGAAAAATTTTATTTAAAATGTAAAAGTGAAGGAGTAGCCTTATTACCAGGAACTCTTTTTTATAAGGATAAAAGAGATGTCTGTAAAATAAGATTAAGCTTTATATCTCCAACCCTAGAAGAGATAAAGATTGGATTGGAGATATTAGAAAAAATGTTATTTTTTTGTATGATGGAAAATTCTAAAAAAAGTAGTTATTAAAATTATACCTAATGCCATAGAACCTGCGATAATAGATGTTTCCATTCCTTTTAACATTGACTCTTGATATTTATTTTGAATTAAATATAACATTGTATAATAAACTCCTCCTCCAGGCGCCATAGGAATAAGTGCAGCTATAAGCAAAGTAGGAACAGTTGTTTGTAATTTTTTTGCCATAATTTCAGAATAAAATGCAGTTATAGCTGTAGCTAAAAGATAACAAGTTGAGTAAGAATATCCTTCTCTAGTGAAAAGTAGATAAAATAACCAACTAATAGCACCACCAATTCCAGAGTAGATGATTAATTTTCCTCTAACATTAAAAAGAATAGCAAAACTAATAGTAATAAAAAAAGCAAAAATAACTTCTAGTAAAAGCATTAAAATCCTCCAAAATTAAAAAATAATTTAGTAACAAGTCCAGCTCCTATAGCTATAGCACCACCAATCATAAGAACTTCCATGGCTCTCGAAGTACCGGAAACTAAATCTCCAGCAATAATATCTCTGATAGAGTTTATAAATGCTACTCCAGGAACTAAAAGCATTAGAGCAGAAATAATACTAATAGATGGATTTGTAATAACTCCTCCAATATAAAACATATTTGAAACAAAAGCACAAATGGCTCCAGATATTAAATTTATAAAAAAACTGTTTAGTTGTAATCCAGAAACAATATATGAAAAAAGAGCTACTCCACATCCAGCAACAAAAGCAGCTGCAAAATCGTTAGGACCTCCTTTAAATGAAACTACAAAACTTGCCGCTCCTAAAGCAGAAGCAATAAAATTCATACCAAAACCATAAGAAGGAATTTTATTAATTGCTTCTAAAGCTTTTTTTAATTCAGAAAAAGAATAATTTTCAATATCACTAATTAACTTGTGTACTTGATGAATTTTATCTAAATTAGTCGAACGAGAATTTATTCTTTCAACTAGAGAGACAACTTCATCGTTAATATTCTTTCCAGAAACAATTATACATGTCAATGTTGCAAAACAATCAATTTTTAAATTAAAATGTTGTCCAATACGGGCAATAATATCTTCGACTCTATAAACCTCTCCACCACTTGTAAGAACAATTTTTCCGGCGAAAGTCGCTAGTTGAAGAACATGGTGTTCGGTAATTAGTTGTTTTTTTGGCATAAAATCTCCTATAATTATAAAAATTTAAAACACATCTAATAGTAGCATTAAAGTTTAGAAAAAGCAACAGAGACATTTTGAAAAAAAATAAAAAAGTTGTTGACATAAAGTTTAAATTATGGTATTATTAATTTGTTGAAAGCGAAAGCAATCACGCCTGGGTGGCGGAATAGGTAGACGCACAGGACTTAAAATCCTGAGCTATCTGATAGCGTGCCGGTTCGATTCCGGCCCCAGGCACCATACAAGTGGTGAGGTTCCCGAGCGGCCAAAGGGATCAGACTGTAAATCTGACGGCTCTGCCTTCGAAGGTTCGAATCCTTCTCTCACCACCATTTTTATAAGCCGCTTTAGCTCATCTGGTAGAGCAACTGACTTGTAATCAGTAGGTGATTGGTTCGACTCCGATAAGCGGCACCATAGATGAATGTAAACTCTCGTAAAGAGAGTTTTTTTTATTTTTTGTAACAAAACTTTCTAGATTAGAAAAAATATTGTATAATTTTATATGAGGATAAAAAGTATACAGGGGGGAATATGATAAAAATATTTATAATATTATTTTTAGTCAGTATTAAAGCTATAGGAGAGACTAGTAACGTTGTATCTATAAATTATAAGTACAATGAACCTTTACTAGGAAAAGGACACTATTTAACTATTTCAGATATACCGATTCCTACATATTCAAATACAACAGGTTATTTTTCCAACGTAGAGATTGTAGGAAAAAATTTAAAAATTGAAAAGGATTTAAAGAAGGTTATAATAAAAAAAGGTGAAGAAATTATTAAAGAAAAAGAAGTAGAGTGGAAGCAGTATAGTTTTGAAATAGAAGAATTGGACTTGGATGGAATAACTATTAATTTAAAGTGGAGAAGTTTAAATCGACAAAAAATGGAGTTAATGGTTTCAAATTGGAATTTAGAGAAGAAAAGCTATGAGTTACAAATTGAGTATATATATTCTAATAAAAAAGAAATTCAAAATTTAAATATAAATATGCCTGAATTTAATCCAGATATATATTTGAATTTTGATTATAAATTGCCAATTTTAAAAAGACAAGAATATGGTAAAAAGTATCTTATTGTAAAAAAAATATCTTTAAATGAATATGATTTAGAAATAACTAAAAATAATGCAAAAAAAGATGGCTTAAAATTAATATTGGGTAAATTTGCAAATGTAGAGGAACAAAATACAAAAGAAGAGATTAGAGAGGATAGGAATGAAATAAGAGTAGTTCCTCTAATAGAAAAATATCCAAATGTTTTTGTGGAAGAATTAGATAATAATGATATTTTTAAGAGTTCTAAAGAGATTTTTATAGGATTAGAATTACCTAAAAATATAAAATATAACTCTAATTATAAAATTTTTGGAGATATTTTAGAAATAGAGTATGGTAAAACAAAAAAAACTTTAATAGATAAAATTATTCTTACAAATGGAATGAATAAAGTTAGTAAAGTTATAGTACTAACAAATTGGTATAAAGAAAATGAAAAGATTCTTATAAATAATTTAAATGAAAATCAAAGATATTATGAGACAGAATCAATCGGAAAGGTTCAAAAAGCGTATAAAAATTTAAAAATAAAAATTGGTGAAAAAGAGGAGGAAATAGATAAAGATGGAATTTCAAAATTAATCTCTTTAGATAATATAAAAATAAAAGTTGAAAATGGAATGGTCTGGTTATCTATAATTGATTTAAATATTCTTGAGCAGGGATTTGAAATAAATTATGATATTTTAAATAATAATGATGAAGTTATAGATAGGGTAAATTTAAAATTTTATCTAGAGAATTAGAAAATAACATGCTAGAATAAAGTATAATAACTATCGTGGAGAGGTGAAAAAAATGAAAAAAATAGTACTATTTATAATTGCTATGACATTATTTGTAGGATGTTTTGGAAAAAAAGAAGATATTGGTGCAAAACTTTTAGGTAATACCTATGTTCTTCAAGGAGTAATTCCAGAGAGTGAGATAGATATTAATTTTGACAAAGATAAAGTAACTGGAACTTCTGGAGTTAACAGATATTTTGCAAACTATGTGTTAGATGGCAATAAGATATCTATTAAAGATCCTGGATCTACAAGAATGATGGGGCCTGAAAATTTAATGGTACAAGAGCAGGAATATTTGAAAAATCTTAAAGAATCAAAAGAGGTAGAAATTACAAAAGATGGATTTATAATAATTACATCAGCGGGAGAAAAATTAAACTTTGTTAAAAAATAGTTCTTTTTTTAAAACTCTGCTTTTGTTAGTTTTGATTTTTTTTACAGGATGTTCATCAGCTAGAATTAGTGAAAGAGAAAGAAATGAAAGAATTGCTAAAATAACATCTTTTTATAAAGAATGGAAAGGTACTAGATATAAAATGGGAGGAACATCAAAAAGTGGCGTGGATTGTTCAGCCCTAATGCAGCATTTATATAAAGAGAAATTTGCATTGGATTTGCCAAGAACAACGAAAAATTTATCTCAAGAGGGCGATAAAGTAAAAAAACGTAATTACTGGGAAGTTGGAGATTTAGTGTTTTTTAAAATTGGTTGGAGAAAAACTCATCATGTTGGAGTATATTTAGGAGATAATAGATTTTTACATGCATCTACTTCTAAAGGGGTTATAATTTCAGAGGTAGATGGTTATTGGGATGATCACTTTTGGCAAGTTAGAAAAATATTATAGTAATAAAATTAAAAAGGGAGGGTTAAAGACTCCCTTTTTATATTACAAAAAATAGCAAAAATTTTAGAAATTATTCAAAAAATAAATACTATATTCAAATAATTGACAAATTGAAATTAAAGTATTATATTGTAAAAGTATTTTAAATGCCAAAAGGCTTAATAGAGGAAGATGGGTGAGAATCCCACACAGCCCCAAGCTACTGTATTGCAGACGAAACTAATAAACCACTGGAAAAAATCTGGGAAGGATTAGAAGTAGGATGAAGCTGAGTCAGGAGACTTATTTAAAATTTAGTTTTTTGTTTTTCGTGGGGGAAAAATAAGAAATAAGAGTATATTTTATGACATGATTTTTTGTAATTAAATAAAAACTCCTAATTTCTAATAAAAGCTAAAGTTTAAGAAGTCTTTGGTTTTTTATTAGATTTTTTTATTTTAAAAGAGCAATTGGAGGAAAACATGAACAAAAAATTATTGTTACTGTCTTTACTTGTTGTGACAAATGCAACAAGAGGAAATGAAAATAAAAATTTTGTAAAATTAGAGGATACGGTTATTACTACCCAAAACTTTGAAACAACAGTTAGAGATACTCCCACAAATATTTCTATTATAACAGCAGAGGAAATTGAAAAAAGTGGTTCAACAAATTTAGTTCAAGTTTTAAGAGATGTACCAGGGTTATTTGCTAGAGAATATGCGGGTGGTGAAATAAGATTTGATTTAAGAGGACAAAACCCAATGTACGCTAATAAAAATATTATTGTTACAATAGATGGTGTTCCTATAAATAGAACAGGTTTAGGAAGTTCTGATAGCTATAATCTTTCTCAAATTCCTGTTGAAAGAATTGAAAGAATTGAAGTTATTCCAAGTGGTGGAGCAGTTTTATATGGTGATGGTTCTGTTGGAGGTATCATTAATATTACTACAAAAACAGTTGAGGATAGACAAAACTACGGTTCTATAAATTTTAATGCTGGAAGTCACGGGTTATTTTCAGAAAATATAACTTACGGAACTAAAATTGGTAATAATTTTCTAAATGAGATTTCATTTAGTAAGTATAATTCTCATGGATCAGGAAGAAAATTATCTGATGGAACTAAAGAAAAAGTTGATAAATACTCTTTTGATTATACAGGAAAATATCTTTTAGATAATGGTGATATAGAGTTTAAATATAGTCATGCAAAATCTGAGACTCACTTAGGAGGAACAATACCTCAATATATATTTGATGAAAATATTAAATATGCATCAAAATTTTCAAAAAGTAAATATGAATTAAATGATTTTTACTTAAAATATAGGGCAGAAGTTTCAGATAGTTTAGAATCTGTAACTTATATTAATTATTTACATAACGATTATTCTCCTTATTCAGGAGGTTTTTATAACACTAATAGATATAAAGAAAGAAAAGAATATGTAAAATCTCAATTAAAATACAAATATTTAGAAAATAATTATCTTATTTTTGGAGCGGACTACTCACATCATAGAGAAAAGGATTCTATGGTGAATTTAAAAACTTATAAAGATGGAAGAGAAGCTAAAAAAGAAGCTTACGGAATCTTTTTAATGAATAAAATAGAATACAATAAATTTCAATTTATTCAAGGAATAAGAAAAGAATATACTGATTATGATTATTATTTACAAAAGTTAAAGGATGTTAATGACCCTTCTAAATATTATGACATGGAAAGTAAAAAATTTAATAACACAGGATTAGAATTTGCAATAAACTATTTATATTCAGATACAGGATCAACATATATAAATTATACAAGAGGATTTAGAACGCCAAGCGCTACTGAAATGGGAAGCTATGAGCCTATTTTGCAAGGAGTTTATGAATATAATAGAAAATCACAAACAAGTGATAATATAGAAATAGGTATAAAAGATTTTGTTGGAAACACTTATCTTTCAGCATCTGTATATTATAATAAAATTGACAATTATATGTATTCTAAAATCCCTACAAATATTGAAGATTGGGATAAGAGTATAACTGGAAATTTAGGTAAAGTTGATAAATACGGTACGGATATAGTTGCAGAGCATTACATAGGAAATCTTACTCTTAGAACAGGAGTTTCATATATTCACCATGAATTAAAAGATGGACCTACAAAAGGTGAACCGATTCCAAGCGTTCCTAATTGGAAGGTTACTGCAGGAACAACTTATAACTTTACGCCTAAATTTTCAGCTAGTGTAGATGCTCTTTATCATGGTTCTTATACTGTTTTGGATGCACTAAAATATAAGGTTGGAACATTACCAGAGAGTGGAGATGAAAGTTCACTTGAAAAATATGATGAGAAAGTAGACTCATATATAACAGTAGATTTATCTACTAGTTATCAATTTGAAAATGGGCTTACTTTAACTGCTAGAGTAGACAATTTGTTTGATAAAAAATATGATAGATACGTTGGAGCTTGGGGAGATTTTTCTGGAGATTCTACATATGTTATTCAGCAACATTTACCAGCTCCTGGAAGAACTTTTACTTTAGGTGCCTTATATAAATTTTAAAGGATAAAAAATGAAAATATTAAGAAAAATACTAGAAGATGCAAAGGATAAAATAATAGAATTAAATGGAAAGAGGATTTGTAATCAAACTTCTAACTTATGTGGTTGTTGTAATGGAGATTATTCGCTAATTTCTTTGGAGGAAAAAAAAGAGATAATAGAATTTTTAAATAAAAATGATGAAATAAAACAAAAAATATTAAAAAATAAATTAGAAGAAAAGGTTTGTTACTTTCATGATAAAAAATTAGGGAAATGTTTAATTTTTAATTTAAGACCTATCTGCTGTAGATATATATCATATAAAATTTATGAAAAAGAGGATTGTTTTAAAACATGTTCGCCTCTAAATCCTTGTAAAAAAGAGGGTTCTACTGTTATAAAGATAGAAAAAAAAGATGTTGTGAAAGAGGAGTATCCTTTAAAGAGTTATGAAATAAATGAAAAAAAATATTATTTTATAGATGATAAATTAATACTAGAGTATCAAGAGTATAAAAATAAGCAAAGCATAAAATTAAGTACTGTGATAATTGAAATAAAAAAGTGATTGCTTAAGCAATCACTTTTTTGATAATCTATAGTTAAAAACAGCTGCTCCAATAATTATTAAACCACCTATTATACTTAGAAAATCCGGTATTTCTTTCCAAAATATAAATCCGATTATAGCTGAAAATATAATACTTAAGTACTGATATATAGAAACTTCGCTAGCTAAAGCATATTTATAAGCGTATGCTAAACCAATTTGCCCAACGGTTGCAAAAATACCAGTTAAAATAAGATAAAATAATTGAATACCATTAGGAATAACAAAACCCTGGATTAACATAGGGGGAATCATTCCTATCATAGAAAAAGCTGAAAACCATAAAACTAAAGTTGATGGTTCTTCCATAGTTCTAAGATATCTAACTAAAGTATAGGCACCACCAGCAAAAACAGCTGATAAGAATCCAGCTAGAGCAGGAAGCATTTCAAAACTAAATTTAGGTTTAATAACAAGAAGAGCTCCAAATAATACAATAACTAAAATAGGGATTTGGTGTCTTTCGAGTTTTTCTTTCAAGAATAATGTTGCAAAAATAGTAACAAAGAATGGTGAAAGTTTATTTAATAAAGCTGAATCAGCTAAATACAGTTTATTTATACAATAAAAATATAAAACTGCACCAGTTAATCCCATAGTACATCTGTAAACCATAAACAATCTACTTTTGTTACTACTTCCCCAAATATTTATATTTTGTCCTCTCATTGTAAAAAGTAGCATAACTACACCAATAAGATTTCTAAAAAAAAGTTTTTCAAAAGTTGAGATATCGCTACCAATAAACTTAACTGTAGCTCCCATAAGTGCCATTCCTAAAGCAGAGATACACATCCAAATTGTACCTTTTAATTTATCGTTCATATATAACCTCCTAAAGTAAAAATATTATAACATGAAAAAATGTTAAATTCTATTTAATAAGCATAAAAAAAAGAGCCGATAGGCTCTTTTTAAATTACTCAACAGTTACTGATTTTGCTAGATTTCTAGGTTTATCCACATCGATGCCTTTATCTACTGATGTAAAGTATGATAAAAGCTGTAATGGAATAATAGCTAATAGAACAGAGAAAACATCTTCAATATCTTCTACGCCGATAAATTCATCAGAAACGTTAATAGCTTCTTCACAAGATTTTCTTGCAACAGTTATAATATGTGCTCCTCTAGCTTTAAGTTCTTTTATATTTGATATTGTTTTTTCTAAAAGATTTGATTGCATTCCGATAACTACAACGGGTGTTCCCGGTTCTATTAAAGCTATTGAACCATGCTTTAACTCCCCAGCAGGAAAGGCTTCAGTATGAATATATGTAATCTCTTTCATTTTTAATGAACCTTCTAGAGCTGTAGCAAAATCTACGCCTCTTCCAATATAAAAACCATTATGCTTATCTTTCATAAAGTTTGCAACATTTTTAATAATTTCAGTATTATCTAAAGTAGTTTTGATTTTTTCTGGAATACTATATAAAGAAGATATTAACTTTTCTACTTTTTCTTTAGATAATCTTCCTTTTTTCTCGGCTAAATATATAGCTAATAATTGAAAAATAGTTACTTGTGTTGTATAAGCTTTAGTAGAGGCAACTGCAATTTCAGGTCCAGCCATAGTATAAATTGTATTATGAGCTTCTCTTGAAATAGTTGAACCAACAACGTTAGTAATAGCTAATGTTTTTGCACCTCTAGATTTTGCTTCTTTTAAAGCTGCAAGAGTATCTAAAGTTTCACCAGATTGGCTTACGAAAATAGCTAAGGTATTTTCGTTGACAAAAGGATCCATATATCTATATTCAGATGCAATTTCAACTAAAGAATTAATTCTAGAAATTTCTCTTAAAGCATATTGCCCTTGTAATCCAGCATGATATGCGGTTCCACAAGCGACAATATGAATCATATCAAATTTATTGATTTCATCATCAGATAAAACATCAGAGAAGTCAATGATTCCATTGTGAACTCTTCTATTCAAAGTTTCTTCAATAGATTTTGGTTGTTCGAAAATCTCTTTGATCATAAAATGAGGGAAACCACTTTTAGTAGCCTGTTCATAATCCCATTCAATAACTTTAATTTCTCTTCTTACAGAATTTAAAGTTTTATCAAAGATTTTAATAGAATCAGCAGTTAATCTGGCAATATCTCCATCTTCTAAAAAATACACGTTCTTAGTATATTTTAGAAGTGCAGGAACATCAGATGCGATAATGTTTTCATTTTCACCAACTCCAATTACAAGTGGACTATCTTTCCTTGCACAGATAATTTCATCTGGAAAATCTTTATGAAGAATTCCAAGAGCATAACTTCCTCTAAGTTGTTTTATAGCTTCTGTAACAGCATTAAAAAGATCTCCCTTATAAAGAGAATGAATAAGATGTGCAACTACTTCAGTATCTGTGTCAGAATTGAATTTATACCCTTTTTGAATAAGTTCATTTTTTAATATTGAATAGTTTTCAATAATTCCATTATGAACTACTGCAATAGACATATCTTCACTAAAGTGAGGATGAGAATTTCTGTCAGATGGCTCACCATGAGTAGCCCATCTTGTATGACCGATTCCAATATGAGAGTCTAAATCCATTCCTTCTAAGTGAGTTTCTAAATTTTTTAGTTTACCTTTTTTCTTTTCAACTATAATTTTAGAATCCTTTATAATTGCGATACCAGCTGAATCGTATCCCCTGTACTCAAGTTTCTCTAACCCTTGTAAAACAACACTCTTAGCATCTCCCTTTCCTATGTAACCAACAATTCCACACATAAAAAATCCTCCTTAAAATATTTAATTTTCAATGTTCTTTATATTTAAGAAGAATTACTACTTACTTTCCTTTGTCCTAAAAGTCACCTTTTAGATTTGTAGAAGGTCTAAGGTTGTAGTCACCTCTGGAATACCCGCCGAATGTTCGATGATTCCAGTCCTCGTCAACTTAAAAAAGTTCTGGCGCTTAGTTTCTTTTTAATTCTCCTAAATATAGAGTCATTCAATGGTATCATAAGTTGAAAAAAGTTGCAATAAAATTTTTTTTATAAAAAAATAAAAAACTTGTTGACTTTTACTGAAAAAAATGGTACTATTATTTTGTTGAAAGCGAAAGCGAGAAATCAACGCCTGGGTGGCGGAATAGGTAGACGCACAGGACTTAAAATCCTGAGCTATCTGATAGCGTGCCGGTTCGATTCCGGCCCCAGGCACCATTTTATGGTGGCCGTAGTTCAGTTGGTAGAGCGCCAGTTTGTGGCACTGGTTGTCGCGGGTTCGAATCCCGTCGGTCACCCCATAAAAGTTTTAAAAATGCGGGAGTAGCTCAGTTGGTAGAGCGTCAGCCTTCCAAGCTGAATGTCGCGAGTTCGACCCTCGTCTCCCGCTCCATAAAAAATGCGTCATTAGCTCAGATGGTAGAGCACACGACTTTTAATCGTGTTGTCACTGGTTCGAGCCCAGTATGACGCACCACTATTTGGGGTGTCGCCAAGCGGTAAGGCAACGGACTTTGACTCCGTCATGCGTTGGTTCGAATCCAGCCACCCCAGCCATTTGCCTAGATAGCTCAGTTGGCTAGAGCACCCGGTTCATACCCGGGCGGTCGAAGGTTCGAATCCTTTTCTAGGCACCATTTAGAATTTTAAGCACAGATTAATCTGTGCTTTTTTTATTGTACTATTCAGCTAAAAAATTAAAAATTTGGAGATTTACAAAATTTGGATTTTCTAAATTAGAAATATGACCAGCATTAGGAATAGTTACAAATTTGGAGTTTTTAACAAGAGTATGCATCTCAAAACTTTCATTAACTGGTCTAGGAGTATCCTCTTCTCCAACCATAAATAAAACTGGAGATTTAATTTCCGTCATTTTCTCTAAAAGATTTTCTCGTTTAAAAATTGCTCTTCCTAATTTTACAATAGTATCAATATTGATTTCTTTTTTATTCATTAAATCTTTTTTAAAATTTTTATAAAGGTTGCCTTTTATTAGAGATTCATTTTTAGTAAAAAACATAGGTGTAATTATATCTGCCAAACTTTCAGGAATAAATTTTAATTGTTCAATTGAATCTAATAAAGCTAAATATTGCTTTAAAGTTTCACTAGATTCACTTCCAGAATATCCATCCATTAAAATCAGTTTTTTAACTCTAGAGTTATAATTTAGAGCCAAATATGTTCCCAGCATAGCTCCAACTGATAAGCCAATATAATTAAACGTATTTATATTCAATTTATCTGCTATATTTATGATGTCAGCTGCAAGATCATTAAGGGAAAAAGAATCATTAGCATCTAAAAAATCAGATTCACCATGTCCCCATAAATCAATACAAATACATTTAAATTTTTTAGATAATTCTTTAATTTGAGGATTCCACATATTTTTATCCCAAAGATAAGAGTGAACAAAAATTATAGGTTCTCCATCTCCTAAAATTTCTAATTTTAATTTTTTATTTTTTCTTAATGTTATATACAAAATATTTCACCGCCTTAATTAATGTTAATATAATTTTAATATACAAATAAGGATATTAGTAAAAATATACATAAATTAAAATAAAATGTACGTTGAAAGTTAAGATTTAAACATTAAAATAAAATTTTTATGTAGAAAAATATAGTAATTCATGTAGTTTATTATCTAGAAATAAATTATTTATATATACTTATATAGTAATATAAAATTTTAGGAGGAATACATGAAAAAATTATTATTATTAATTGTATCAATTGTTATTTTTTTAACAGGTTGTAGTAGTGTAAACACAATAGTAAAAAAGAGAAATTTAGAGGTTCAGACTCAAATGTCAGAAACAATTTGGTTAAATCCTGAGTTTATAGGAGATAAGACTATATTTGTTCAAATAAAGAATACAACTCCAAAAAAGTTAACTATAGAACAAAAGATAAAAACACTATTAATATCAAAAGGGTATAAAATAACAAATGATCCTAAAAAGGCAAATTATTGGTTACAAGTCAATATTTTGAAATTGAATAAGGAAGACCTTAGAAATAATAACCCAGCAGAAGCAGGATTAGTGGGTGCTGGAGTAGGAGGAGCCTTAGGTGCATATAATACAGGATCAGTAAATAGCGCAATAGGATTAGGGCTAGTAGGAGGAGTTGTAGCTACAGCTGCAGATGCTTTAGTTGAGGATGTCTATTATGCAATGGTGACAGATATAGTAATTAGTGAAAAAACAAATAAAAAAGTTATAATAGATAATGTAAACTTAATAAAGCAAGGAACTAGAGGAATTGCTGCAACAACATCTGTAAATTCAGGAAATATGAATAAGTATCAAACACGTGTAGTTAGTACAGCGAATAAGGTTAATTTAAAATTCGAAGAAGCAACACCATTGCTAGAAGTAGAACTTATAAACGCTATATCAAATATTTTTTAAAGAACTAAAAATACCCCAACTAATTTTCTAATATAAGAAAATAGCTTGGGGTATATTTTTCTTGTATATTTTTTTAAAAGGGATGTATAATAAAAAAAATTGAATAAAAAGGAGAGAAAATGAAAAAGAGATATATTGTTTTTATCTTAATAATAACAGCTTTGTTTTCATTTAAATTATTAAAGATATCAAAGACAAAAAAAGATTTTATATATGTAGTTCCTAAAATAAAAAATTTTGAAGTACTTGAAAGAAATATTGGGAAGTATACTCTTTCACCTATTGATAAAAATATTTTAGATGAAAAAATAGAGCAAAGAAATTTTTTAAATGGGAGTTTATTTTATAATGTTCCAAATGGAGAATATATATTAAAGGGACAATATAAAAATGATTCAGATGAATATACTTTTAAGAAAGAAAAAAATTGGGAAAAAATATATTTGAATTTAGAAGGAATAAAATTTTCCAAAATTCAAGAGATATTTTTAAATTTTTTAACAGCTTGCTTAATTGGTTTTAATATTTTTATTTACATAAATAGTAGAGAAAGGATACCTAAAAAAAATACTTTAAGAATTATTTTTTTTCTTTTAATAGGAAAGATGTTATTTAGTCTAAGAATAGGATTTCAAAGTGAATATTTAATTCTTGTAGAATTTATAACGACTAGAATATTACTATTTATGTTAATATTTTACCTTTTAGATAATATTTTATCTAAGAGATTTAAAAAATTTAGAATTTTTATTTGGGGTTGTTTAGGAATAGTTTATTTCTATAATATCGTTACAATTTTAATTTTATATTCACCACAGCTATATGTCTATCTTTTAGAAGAATCCCCTAAATTTTTAGATGGTATTAGATTAGCTAGAAGAATAATTGATTTAACAAGAATTATATTCATAATTGCAATTTTCCAATTTTTTGTTCAAAGAGTAAAGGTAAGAAAAAAGATATCTTTTAGTTGGATTGCAATTGGAATCACTTATTTTATTTTAGAATTTTTTAGAGAACTTTTTCCAAAGGAAAGAAACTTATATTATTTTATAGAGTTAATGGAAATATGTTATATTTATTGGTATCTTGTTTTTTATATTTTTAAGATTTATACAGAAAATGTAATGAGAGCTATTAGATACTCAATAGGAGCTACGCTTAGTTATATATCTTTATTTTACTTTAAAACTTTAACAGAACCAGCAATGATAATAAGTACTATAATTATTTTAGATTTTTATACAAATATTATAGAAAATATTATGAAATATAAAAATGAAGCTGTAGATAAAATATATAATCGATTATGCTTAGTTAGAGATGTTAAAGTTTTTGAGAAGATTTTACAAAAAGAAGTAATAAAAAATGTAAGTTTAGTAGATGTGAAAGCAAAAATATTGTTTGATCCAGAAGAATATAAAGAATATATTGATCAAAAGGAGGATGGTTCAACAGTAATTTCTAAAGAAAACTTAAAGCTAAAAGATTATGATTATGCATATAGAGTTAGTTTTAATGAGAATAAATATATCGCACTTATATTTGTTAAAGAGGGAGATATGCCTTTAACAATAGAGGAACAAAACTTTTTGATAGACCTCTCGGATAAAATTTCAAGTATTGTTAGCAAAGTGCGTTTAGACTCTTTATATGAGGAGTTGATTTAAATGATACTAGGCATAGATGTAGATAATAACTTAAAAATAATACTAACTGAAATAATTTCATATAAATATATTGATTTAAGGAAAGAAGTAAAAGAATTAGAAAGTATAGATGTAATTATAATTGATTCTAAAACTGAAGCGTTAGAAGAAAAGTTAATTGAGTATAAAAAAAGAGACTTGAAAATAATTGCATTAGTAGGAGAAAATGATACTAGAGAGATGAGAAGATTATTTTTGAGCAATTTAGTTGATGATTGTATTGTAAGAAAAGATATCTTTGAATTGGAAGAATATATACAGCAACTAGAAAAAAAAGATATTAAAATAACAGCATTTTACCTTTTTGATAGTTTTAAAAGAGGAATATATAATTTCTCTGAGATAAATTATATAACGTATTCAAGTATTTCTAGAAGAACAGAATTTCATCTTGTAAATTCAGAAATCTTTGATATAAAGAAAAATTTCTCTGAAGTTGAAGAAAAAATAACTCATACAAATATTTTTTACAAATTAGATCGAGGAACTATTATAAATCTGAATTTAATAGAAGTTTTAGATTTTAAAGAAGAGATAATTATTTTTAAAAATAAAGAGTTTATTTATACAAGTAAGTCTAAACTAAAAGAGCTTGAGGATAAATGTAATCTTATGAGAAATAAAATGGTTTTAGGAATATAAAAATAATAAAAAATAGAGAATCTCAAATCTTCGAGATTCTCTATTTTTTATTTAGTGTGCCAATCAATAATAATATTATTGATTTTTTTAGTAGTTTCTAAAGTATTAACAGCTCCAACTAGTTCAGAAACTAGACAAATAGACTTAGCTCCTTTAAAAAGAACTTGTTGAATATTACTTTCTTTTATCCCACCAATAGCAACATAGGGTAAATCTATATTTTTATTGACAAACTCTAGATATTCTAGAGTTACAGGAGCACAAACATCTTCTTTAGTTTCAGTATAAAAAATAGGCCCCACTCCAATATAATCAGCTCCATCAAGTAAAGCTTGTCGTGCTTCAGCTGGATTATGAGTGGATATTCCGATAATTTTATCGTCTCCTAAAAGATTTCTAATATCTTTAATAGGAAGATCATCTTGGCCAATATGTATTCCATCAGCTTCAGATAAAAGAGCTATATCAAGATGATCATTAACAATAAAAATAGCGTTATATTTTTTTGTAAGTATTCTTAAAGATTTTGCTTCCTTTAAAAGTTTTTTTAAATCTCTACTTTTCTCTCTATACTGTATAATTTTAGCGCCACCTTTTAAAAGCTCTTCACAATATTCTAAAAAATCCTTATTTTTTCCAGATTTAGAATCTGTTATTGCGTAGACTCCAATAGGGAGTTTAAAATTTTTCATTTGGAAATCCTCCTAGTATATCTAAAATTTTATTTGCCATAATACAAGCTATAAACATAACTTTTGTTGAATAAGTTTTGTAGTTTGAGATATCACTATAAAAATCTCCTACTATATTTAATTTTTTTAGTGTTAATGTTTTAACACTTTCCAGTTCTCTTCCGCCGATTCCATTTGCAGAAACAATATATTTATTTGAATAATTTTCAATTAAGAGAGTCTTAAACTCTTTTTTATCAAAGGCTTCAACTATAATATCACAATTTGTAAAAAAATTTGAAATATTTCCTTCATAAATTTTTTCTACAAAAGAATCTATATTTAAATTTGGATTGATATTTTTTAAATTTTCCTCCAAAACTAAAGCTTTATAGGAGCCTATTTGTTTTTTAAAAAAGAATTGTCTATTTAAATTTGATTCTTCAACTTTGTCAAAGTCGACTAAAATAAAATTTTCAAGACCAGCCCTAACAAGATTCATAGCTACATTTGATCCAATACCACCACATCCGGCAATCCCAATTTTAATCATAAACTACCTTCCCAATCTTTAAAAATAGGTTGATATCCTTTTAATTTTAACATATTTACAATTTCATTAACTGTTCTATGATCGTCTGTTTCAAATTGAGGTTCAGAACTATTAGAAAGAGAATAACCTCCAACTTCTGTGACAGATCCAGCTGAATATTTAGTTACACCTAAAGGTAGTAGATTGTCTCTAAACTCTTTACTTTCTCTGGTAGAAATATTAATACTTACCGTGGGAAAAGTTAGCCGATAAGCTAAAAGAAATTGAACAAATTCTCTATCATTAACTATATTTTCAGGTTTTATATTTCTATAAGCTTCTTTAATTCGAGGAAGAGAGATCGAAAACTGAGAGCCTAAGAATTTATTTATTAAATATTTTAAATGAACTCCTGATAAAAAGGCTTCTTCAATGGGAGTTCCTAAACCGAATAAAGTACCTATATTGATTGATCTTAAATTTGCCATAGCGGCTCTTTCAGGAGTTTCTAGTCGATAAAAAAAGTCTGTTTTATTTCCTTTTAAATGATATTTTGAATAAGTTTCCTTATTATAGCACTCTTGATAAACTGTGACACCATCAAGTCCCGTTTCAAATAAAATTTTATATTCTTTTTGGGATAGAGGTTGAACTTCAATTATAACTGTAGAAAAATATTTTTTTAAAATTTTAATGGCTTTTTTTAAATAGTTTACAGAATTAATAGAACTTTCTCCAGTTAATAAAATAATACTGTGAATTCCAAGGGTTTTAGAAATAAATAAAGCTTCTTTTTCGATTTCATCAAAAGTTAGGTGTCGTCGTTTAATTGGGTTAGAATGTTTAAAACCACAATAACTACATTCATTATCACAAATATTTGATATATATAAGGGCGCATATATATGTATTTCTCTACCAAAATATTGTTCGGTTATAGAGTTAGCTTTTATTGCCATATCCTCTAGTAATTGAGAAGCTTTTGGAGACAATAAGGCTAAAAATTCAAAATCATCTAAAATTTTATCACCACTTTTTTCAATAATAGATGCTATATCAGAAATAGTTAAATTATTAAAAAAATTATTATAATCAAAAGATTCGTAACATTTTAAAATATCTTTCATATTTCTTCACTAATCCCTTAAAAATCCAGTTAATGGTGATGAAGCAATAGCATTATTGCTTATTTTTCCACATTTGGCTAAATATGCTTCTCGACCAGCTTGAACAGCTTTATTAAAAGCTATAGCCATTTTAACAGGATCACCACTAGTAGCAATAGCAGTATCAACAAGAACAGCACTGCATCCCATTTCCATGGCTTCACAAGCATGAGATGGTTTACCAATTCCAGCATCAACAATGATAGGTAACTTACAATTTTCAACAAGAATTCCAATCATAGGTTTTGTTAAAAGACCTCTGTTTGAACCTATTGGTGCTCCAAGAGGCATTATAGCTGCAGCTCCAGCAAGCTCTAATTTTTTAGCTACAACTAAATCTGGATTAATATATGGCATAACAATAAATCCCTCTTTAGACAACACCTCTGTAGCTTTAATAGTTTCTTCGTTATCAGGCATTAAATACTTCATATCACTAATAATTTCAATTTTAATAAAATTTCCACATCCAGCAGCTTTTGCAATTCTAGCTATTTTAATAGCTTCATCAGCAGTTCTAGCTCCACTTGTATTTGGAAGAAGCTTTATATTTTGAGGAATATATTTTAATATATTTTCACTTTTTCCAGTTAAATCAACTCTTCTTAAAGCAACTGTTATCATTTCACTACCACATTTCTCTAACATTTCATTAATTAAAGAATAGTTTGAAAATTTACCACTTCCAGTTATAAGACGGTTACTGAATTCTACCCCACCAATAAACAATTTATCCATATTTAACCTCCACACACAAAATTTAAAACTTCAATAGAACATCCCTCTTCAATAGATATATCTAACTCTTCTTTCTTTAAAATGTTATCATTAAGCAAAATAATAACTCCCTTAGTATCTAAATTTAAAGAATGTAAAAACTCTTTAATTGTACTTTTGGAATTAAGTTTTTGTAACTCTCCATTAAATTTAAAATTCAAATTAAACGACCTCCCTATAAATTTTAAGGTGGCTATTTTATAAAAAAAAGCCATACCCGTAAGAGTATAGCTTTCTTAAAAAGTTAATTGAATAACTAAATAAAATAGCTTCCCTACGTTGGTTTTAACCAAATCAGGTTCGAAGGGTTAACTTTTTCATAAAAGTCTCTCAGCCTAAAAGGCACCCCTAGCAAGGTTATTGTACATCAAATTAAAAAAAAATCAAATAAAATTTTCTTTTTTCTTTAAAAGTGATATAATATTTCAAGAAAAATTACGAAAGGAAAAAAACAATGAAGCATGAATTATTAAAATATTTAAAGTTGATGATAGGGTTGTTACTATGTGCACTAGGTGTGGTAACTATTTTAAATTCAAATTTAGGATTATCACCATGGGATGTTTTAAATCAAGGATTAAACAAAACAATAGGAATAACTTTAGGAGAGGCTAATTTATTAGTTGGAGCATTTGTTGTTTTATTTAGTATTTTTTTAAAGCAACCAATTGGAAGCGGAACTATAATAAATTTTTTGTTAGTTGGAGTCTTCATAGATATGTATATTTATTTAGATATAATTCCTAAAGGAGATTTACTATTAAAAAAAATAATAATCTTGATAGTGGGAATATTAATATTTAGCTATGGTTGTTATGTTTATATATCCACAGGGTTGGGATGTGGACCAAGAGATGGTTTAATGGTTATTTTAACAAAAAAATCAAAATATCCATTATGGAAAATTAAGACATGTATTGAGATAGTTGTTCTAAGTTTTGGATATATTTTAGGAGGAACAATAGGTATTGGAACAGTTATATCTTCATTATGTGTTGGACCATTAATTCAATATTTTTTTAAGATAAATAGTCAGGATATAAAAAAATTAGAGCATCGAAGTATAATATCAGAATTTAAAATTTTAAAAAGAAAAGTATTAAAATAAAAAAAAGGAAGATTAATTTCTTCCTTTTTTGTTTAACCAAAATAATATATCTTTATATACATCATGTTTATTTAATTCATTTAAAATTTCATGCCTACAGTTTTTGTAAAGTTTTAATGAAATGTTTTTAAAACCTAAGTTAAAATAAAAATGATAAAGAGATTTTACACCAACTCCATAAAGACCAATAGGATCAGATTCTCCAGAGATAATTAAAATAGGAGTATTTCTATTCACGAAATTAAAGCTATTTTCTTCATAAAGTTTAGATAAAAAATCTAAAAAATTATAATAAAATTTAGGAGTATAACTAAACCCACAATGAGGATCTTTTAAAAAATTTTCTACGACTTTAGGATCTCTACTTAACCAAGATGAACTATTCTTATTTTTGTCATTAATTTTTGAGTTAGCTCCTAAAAAAATGATTTTATTAAAAATTTTTTTAGGATTATCTGTTAAAAGAGATATTGATTTAAAAAGAGCTTTTCCAATAAAAGTCATAAGTTTTCTTTCGTAACAACTCCCCATGAAAATATAATTGAATTGTTCCTTAGAATATACTTTCATATGTTTTTGTGCTATAAAAGATCCCATACTATGGCCTAAAATAAAAATAGGTAGTTTTGGGAATTGCTCTTTTATAGCTTTACTTATATTAACTTGATCAAAAACTAAAATGTCAAAAGAATCACTAAACATTCCCAAAGTTTTATTTTCTAAAGCTTCTTGACCATGACCTCTATGATCAGATAAAACAACAATATATCTATTTATATTTAAAAAAACTGCAAACTCAAGGTATCGATCAGAATACTCGCTCATACCATGTATAATTTGAACTATTCCAATAGGTGAATCTTCATTCTCATATATTATTTTAATTTTAATCTCCTCCTTTTTATTTTATTTAAAAAGAGAGTATAAATATGTAGAGTAAACACTTAAAAATAAAAGTCCATGAACTCTATTTAATCTATAGTTTCTTAAGACAAAGGCTAAAAGAAGTATAGAAGAAACCATATTTAAAATTAAATCTATAAATGCGTTATTAGGAACATCTATCGGAGTAATAACAGCAGATATTCCCAGAATAAAGAATGTATTAAAAATATTAGAACCAACAACGTTACCAATTGCAATATCCGTATTTTTCTTAAAAGCGGCAACAACTGAAGTTGCCAGTTCAGGTAAAGATGTTCCTAGAGAAACGACTGTAACTGAGATGACTCTTTCAGAAATTCCAAAATTTCTTGCTAAATTAACAGCAGAATCAACAATAAATTTTCCTCCAAATACAAGGAGAATGAAACCAAGAACAGTAACACCGATAGCAATAGGTAAAGTATAATTTTTAACTTCAAGTTCACTTTCTTCTCTATTTGTAACTGTTAAATATGTGTTATACATAAGGAATAAAAGGAAAAAACCAAGTAATATAAAGCCATCAACTCGAGTTAAAACTCCATTCTTAGATAAGACATATGTTAAAACTGATGCAAAAAGAGCTATAGGAATCTCAAATCTTACTGTATTTCTAGCTACTGTCAAAGGATAAATAATAGATGTGATTCCTAAAATAACAAGAACATTTATAACATTACTTCCAATAACATTTCCTAAAGTAATAGCAGATTTGCCATTAAGTGCAGAAATGACATTTACCACAAGCTCAGGAGCAGAGGTACCAAAAGCTACTATAGTAAGTCCGATGACAATATTAGGAATATTAAATCTTTTTGCTATTACTGATGCTCCATCAACAAGAAAATTAGCTCCAAAGACTAAAAATAAAACTCCAATAAGTAAAATAATTAAAGATAGCATAAATCCTCCTAAATTAAACTAAACTTCTAATCCATTTATAAGACGTAACACGAGGATAAGTTATAGCACATTTAACAAGCTCCTCTAAACAGATTATAAAGTATAGTGTTGTTATAGATAGTCCAGGGATAAAGTGAATAGCAGCAAAAGCCATTGGAATTCCAATAATCCAAATTCCAATCATCTCAGTAGTTATTGCGTAAACAACATCTCCACCACCTCTTAAAGTACCTATTACTTGTATAATAGCATAAAATCTTGCAGGAATAAAGAATGCCATTATTTTTAAAACTGTAATTACATTTTTAGCAGTTTCTGGAGTTATTTTGAATACGCCAACGAAAAGTGGAGAAATAAAATAGAATATTATTCCTATAATAATCCCAAGAAAAACTCCAAATTGCGAGATTTTAATAGATAGAGAATAAGCTTCTTCTTTTAATCCGGCACCAATTTTATTTCCTATTATAATAGCTGAAGCTGCACCAATACCAATACCAAAAATATTGAACATGTTATTAACAGTTATTGCAATCTGCATAGTTGCAGTGGCATTAACTCCAAGTTTAGCATAAGCAATAGAATAAGTAGAAATTCCTAAAATCCACATAATATCATTAAAGATAACTGGAGATGCGATTTTAAAGAATTCTTTTAATTTTTTTATAGAGAGTTCTTTTAGTCCATGAAATTTTGTAGCAATAACATTATTATAGTTATAAATCATAAATAAAAGAAAAGCAAGCTCCATAGTTCTTGAAACAGTTGTTCCCAAGGCTGCACCAGCTACTCCCATTTTAGGTGCTCCAAATTTACCAAAAATAAATATATAGTTTAAAAGTCCATTGAAAAGAATTCCAACAATACTTCCGTACATAGGTAATTTAGTTTGAGCAGTACTTCTAAGAGCCATAGAGTAGGCCAATGTTATAGAGGATAAGATATAACTGACAGAAACAATCCTTAAATAACTAACTCCTAAGGAAGTAACAACAGGGTCATTTAAAAAAATATGAATTATATTTGCTGGAAAAATTAGTGCAATAGCAGCAAAAAATATAGAAACACCAAGAGATATTAAAAGGGAAAGATCTAAAAATTCATGAATTTTTTTTACATCTTTTTTACCCCAAAGTTGAGACATAAAAATAGAAGCTCCCATTCCTACTCCAGCTACTGAATAAAAGAAAATCATATAAAATTGGTTAGATAAACCAACTGCAGCGATCTCACTTTCTCCCAATTTACCAACCATAATATTATCTAAAAGGTTTAAAGAGGCTGTAATTAAACTTTGCAAGATAATAGGGATGGCTAAAGCCATTAACATTTTGATAAAACTTTTTTCGAATTTAAATTTTTGAAACATGTAACACTCCTTTTGTAAATTAAAGAGCAGATGGGTTATAAGCTGCCCATCTGCTCTTTTTTATTGTATTTTATTTTTTCTTTTTTACTTTATTTTTAACCTTTTTTCTAGGTTTTTTATTATTTTTCTCATCTCTATATTCTAAGTAAGATTTAATATGCTGATATTTTTCAACTAATATCGGATTTTTAGCAACTGAAAACCCAAATTGCCCAATAGGTTTTTTAGACATTGGAAAATATTCTCCATGACAATAGTTGATTAGATTAGCCCATTCGAAATGTATTTTTCCTTTTTCATCGATTATATTTTTATTGATATGTGACCCAACAACTTCTGCTAAAAATAAATCATGAGTTCCTAATGGAATAATCTGCTTAACTTTACACTCGATATTTATAGGAAATTCTTCTAAATATGGAGAGTTAACGTGATGTCCAGGTTTAGCTGTTAATCCAAGATGTTTTATTTTATCTACATCTCTTCCTGAAATAACACCGCAATAATCAGTTTCTCTAACTTGAAAAGTATTTGGTAGATTAACTGTGAACTCCATGGATTCTTTAATATATTCATATGATAATCTTTCAGGTCTAATTGAGATAGAAAGCATAGGAGGATTTGTACAAATAGTCCCTGTCCATGCTACTGTAAACGCATTATTTATACCATCTTTGTTTTGTGATGTTATAACTACAGCTGGAACTGGATTTAAAACTACACTTCCTTTAAATAGTTCTTTAGTCATTCTATAAACTCCTCACTTTTCTTTAATTTTATCTCTTTATTATACAATATTAATTATTTAATGTCTAGAAGTTGAAATAGATTGTTTAGAAAAAATCTTGTAAAATTAAAAGAAAAAATATATTATTATAGAATAAAAATAATAAAGAGGTGAAGAAAATGTCTAGAAGATTAAGATGTGATGTAGGTTTTGCAGATAGTTTATTATTTCTATTGGGATGGACAGTTTTAGTTGTAATAACATTTGGATTAGCGTCTCCATTCTTTTTATTTTCTCTTATAAAGTTTATGATAAATAGAACTATAATTGTAGAGGAATAATAATGGATATAAATATTGATGAAGAAGTTTTAAACTATTTAAGAGAAAAAGATGTCAAAGATATCAAATTATATTTAGAAGATACTAAAGGAAGTAAATGATGTCCGGTTATATTTGATGTTCAGGTTGATCTTATAACAGGAGATAAGAAACAAAAATGTGGAGAAAAAATAGTTTATAAAAATGTGAATGTTTATATAGATAGAAGTGTACCTAAACATAAAAACTATAGAATTTTTAAAGTGCTAAAAATTCCATTTTTTCCAATGATAATAGGTGTAGAAGAAAATAAATAAATTTTGAAAGAGTGAAAGGAGTTAAATTATGAAAAAATATCTTGTATTATCAGTTTTGTCTATAATGCTTTTATCAGGATGTTCTAATGTTGGTTCTAATACTATAGGATCTACAACAGTAGGGGCAGGAGCAGGAGCACTTTTAGGGCAAGCGATTGGAGGAGACACTGGTGCGACTCTTTTAGGTGCAGGAATAGGAGCGGCAGCAGGAGCTTTAGTAGGATCTGTTCAAGATCAAACTCAAGCAATAAAAGATACAAATCAACAACCTTATTATAATAATCAACCGCAGTATGGAGGTCAACCTCAATATAATCAGCCTCAATACAATAATCAGTATAATCAACAATACGATAGACCATACTATAGCCAACCGTATAATTCATCATATTAAAAAAACCTCCAATTGGAGGTTTTTTTACATAGCACTTCTGAATATATTAGCAACGTCTTTTTCATTTCCCTTTCTAGGGTTACTAAATGCATTTCCATCTTTTAAAGCGTTAATAGACATAAGTTCAATATCTTCCTCTTTAACACCAGCTTCTTTTAAACTTTTAGGAATTCCTACATCTCCAGAAAGTCTGAAAATAGCTTCAATAGATTTTTCAGCAGCTTCAATTGTAGATAATCCATCTACTTTTTCTCCCATAAATCCAGCAATATCAGCGAACTTTTCAGGATTAGCAATCATATTATAACGACAAACATGAGGAAGTAACATAGCGTTTGCAACACCATGTGGCATATCATAAAGTCCTCCTAATTGGTGCGCCATAGCATGAACATAACCTAGGTTTCCATTATTAAATGCCATTCCAGCTAAAAGTGGACCATAGGCCATATTTTCTCTAGCTTTTAAATTCTCTCCATTTGCAACAGCTTGTCTTAAATTTTGTGAAATTAATTTAATAGCTTGAATAGCAGCAGCGTCTGTAACTGGATTAGCATCTTTAGAAACGTAAGCTTCAATAGCATGAGTAAGCGCATCCATACCAGTAGCAGCAGTTAAACCAGCAGGTTTTCCAAGCATAAGTAAAGGATCGTTAATAGAAACTTGTGGTAAATTTCTCCAACTAACAATAACAAACTTAACTTTAGTTTTAGTATTAGTTATAACAGCGTGTCTTGTAACTTCAGAAGCAGTTCCAGCTGTAGTATTGATAGCAATAATTGGAGGAAGTGGATTTATTAAAGTTTCAATTCCAGCATAGTCACAAATATCTCCTGGATGTGTAACAGCTATCCCAATTCCCTTACCACAGTCATGAGGTGATCCTCCACCTACAGTGATAATCATATCACAACCCTCTTTTTTATACATGTCTGCACCTTCATATACATTTGTGTCTTTAGGATTAGGCTCAACATTATCAAATACAACACTTTCAACACCGGCTTCATTTAAATACTGTATAGTTTTTTCAACAGCTCCATCTCTTAAAGAGTGTAAGAATTTATCAGTAACAATTAAAGCTTTTTTTCCATTAAGTATTTGAGCTCTATCCCCAACTACACTAAGGCATCCTGGTCCAAAAAAGTTAACACTAGGCATTAAATAATCATAAAATCTCATTATAATTTCCTCCCAAAATAAAGTAATTGTTGTTTCAATTTAAGAGTAACAAAAAAAATATATCTAAACAAGGTAAAAAACAACTTAAAAATGGTAAAAAAAGATCATTTTTTATAAAAATGACAAAATAATACCAATTTAAGAAAGATAACTACCTTGAAGTATATAGAAAAAGTTGTTAATATTCGATATATGAACATAAAAAATGGTTGATAATAGGAGGAAAGAGTTATGATTACAAAAAGTTTTAATCAAATTACTTTAAATGCTTCAAAAAAAATGGGCGAAGCAGCGCTAAAAAAGGCAAAAGAAATAAAAGTTCCTGTAGTATTTTCAGTAGTTGACAATGGAGGAAATTTGTTATATTTAGAAAGAATGGATGAAGCTTTTGTAACAAGTGTTGATATTTCTGTAAATAAAGCTTTTACAGCTTGGGCATTAAAAAAAGGAACTAATGAACTAAGTGAAGTTGTTCTTCCAGGAGAAAGCTTATACGGTCTTAATTTGACAAATAACTCAAGAATAATAACTTTTGGTGGAGGATTTCCTATTGTCATAGAAGGTGAAATTGTAGGAGCTGTTGGTGTAAGTGGAGGAACAGTAGAAGAGGATATGGAAATAGCTAAAGCAGCATTAAAGTCTTTATAAGTTTAGAGGAGGAACGATGAGATCGAAACGTTTTGAAGTATTAAGTGAGCGTGCAGTAAATAAAGATGGATTTATAGGTGAATGGAAAGAAGAAGGACTAATTGCAATGGATAGTCCATTAGACCCTAAACCAAGTTTATTAATTAAAGATGGAAAAATAATAGAGTTAGATGGTAAAAAAAGAGAAGAGTTTGATACAATAGATCTTTTTATAGCTGATTATGCTATTGATTTAAGATATGCTGAAGAAGCTATGAAATTATCAACTTTAGAAATTGCAAAAAAATTAGTTGATATAAATGTAAAAAAAGAGGATATTTTAAAGATAACAACAGGTATAACACCTGCAAAGATGGTAGAAGTAATAAGTCATTTGAATGTTGTTGAAATGATGATGGCTGTTCAAAAGATGAGAGCTAGAAAAACTCCGTCAAATCAATGTCATGTAACAAATTTAAGAGATAACCCAGTTCAAATTGCGGCAGATGCAGCAGAAGCTGCTATAAGAGGATTTGATGAACAGGAAACAACAGTAGGAATTGTAAGATATGCTCCATTTAATGCTATTGCTATATTTGTAGGATCGCAAGTTGGAAGAGGAGGAGTTTTAACTCAATGTTCAGTTGAAGAGGCTACAGAACTAGAACTTGGAATGAGAGGATTTACAAGTTATGCTGAGACTGTTTCTGTTTATGGAACAGAGCAAGTTTTTACAGATGGAGATGATACACCTTGGTCAAAGGCATTTTTAGCATCTGCTTATGCATCAAGAGGATTAAAAATGAGATTTACTTCTGGAACAGGTTCAGAGGCATTAATGGGATATTCAGAAGGAAAATCAATGCTGTACTTAGAAACTAGATGTATATATATAACTAGAGGGGCAGGAGTTCAAGGATTACAAAATGGAGCTGTAAGTTGTATAGGAATGCCAGGTGCTCTTCCAGGAGGAATAAGAGCAGTTTTAGGTGAGAACTTAATAGCTATGCTTTTAGACTTAGAATGCGCATCAGCAAATGATCAAACTTTTTCTCACTCAGATATAAGAAGAACGGCTAGAACTTTAATGCAGATGTTACCAGGAACAGATTTTATTTTCTCTGGATACAGTGCGGTACCAAATTATGATAATATGTTTGCAGGGTCAAATTTTGATGCTGAAGATTTTGATGACTACAATATTTTACAAAGAGACTTAAAAGTTGATGGTGGATTAAGACCTGTATCTGAAGATGAGGTAATAAAAATAAGAAATAAAGCAGCAAAAGCTATTCAAGGATTATTTAAGGAGTTAGATTTACCTGAAATAACAGACGATGAAGTTTATGCAGCAACTTATGCTCATGGTAGTAAAGATATGCCAGCAAGAGATGTTGTTCAAGATTTAAAGGGCGCTGAAGAGCTTTTAAAAAGAGGAATAACAGGATTAGATTTAGTGAAAGCCTTGAGTAGAGGTGGATTTAAAGATGTAGCAGAAAATGTACTAAATATGTTAAAACAAAGAGTTTCAGGAGATTATCTTCAAACTTCAGCAATTTTAAATAAAGATTTTAAAATTATAAGTGCAATAAATGATAAAAATGATTATATGGGACCAGGAAGCGGTTATAGAATAAGTGAAGATAGATGGAATGAAATTTCTAATATTCCAACAGCAATAAAGCCAGAAAGTATTGAATAGGAGGAAAAAAATGGAAATAAAAATAAAAGAGGTTGGAATTGCAAAAAAAGGTGATAGAATAGAGGAGGTAGTTATAGGTTTAGCTCCAGCTTTTAAAAAATATCAAAACAAAACTATAACAGACATTCCTCATGATATAGTTTTGATGGAGCTAATTGCAGGAATAGAGGAAGAGGGATTAATAGCAAGAGTTGTAAGAGTAAATAGAACATCAGACGTTTGTTTTATAGCTAATGATGCTGCTAAACTAAGTGGATCAGGAATAGGGATAGGAATACAATCAAAAGGAACAACTGTAATACATCAAAAAGATTTACTTCCTTTAAATAACTTAGAATTATTTCCACAAGCACCTCTTTTGACTCCGGAAATTTATAGATTAATTGGTAAAAATGCGGCTAAGTATGCAAAAGGAGAATCACCAAATCCAGTTCCTGTTATAAGTGATCAAATGGTGAGACCTAAATACCAAGCTAAAGCTGCCCTGTTACATATAAAAGAAACAAAACATGTAAAAGAAAATGAAAAGCCTGAAGAGTTAGAATACACTTTTGAATAAGGAGATGGAAAATGAACAAAAAAATTAATATTGAATTGGATTATCCTTTAGGAGAAAAAAGAAAAGAGTGGTTAAAAACTCCAACTGGAAAAACATTAGATGAGATTACTTTAGAAAATGTTTTAAATGAAAACATTAAAGCACAAGACATTAGAATCTCCTCAGAAACTCTTAATCTTCAAGGGGAAGTTGCTGAAACAGCAGGACAACCAACTATAAAAAGAAATTTTCAAAGAGCCAGTGAATTAGTTAAAATATCAGATGAAAGAATATTAGAAATATATAATGCTTTAAGACCTAATAGATCTACAAAAGAGGAGCTTTTGACAATAGCAAATGAGCTTGAGGATAAATATGGTGCTATAGTAAATGCAAATTTTGTGAGAGAAGCAGCTGAAATTTATGAAAAAAGAGGGAAGCTAAGAAAAGATTAGAGGTAATTTAATTATGAAAATTATTGCAGGTGTAGATATAGGTAATGCAACAACAGAGGTTGCTCTGGCTAAACTAAATGGAACTAAAATAGAATTTTTAGGAAGCTCACTTAATAAAACTACAGGATTAAAAGGAACTGAAGATAATGTAGAGGGAGTGAAAAAGGCTATTTTTTCATTATTAGAAAAAGTAAAATTAAAAATAGAAGATTTAGATTTAATTCGTATAAATGAAGCTACTCCTGTAATAGGTGATGTATCTATGGAAACAATAACAGAGACTATTATAACAGAATCAACTATGATAGGGCATAATCCAGATACTCCAGGTGGATGTGGTATAGGAATAGGGATAACAGTTGAGCTAAACGAATTAGAAAATATAAAAGAAGAATTATTGGAAGAAGATTATATAGTTATAGCTAATGGAGAGAGAAATTTTTTAGAAATAGCAAAAACTTTAAATTGTCAAACAGATAGAGGAGTAAAGATTAAAGGTGCTATTCTTCAAAGAGACGATGGTGTTCTTGTTAGCAATAGATTGAGAACAAAAATACCAATAGTTGACGAAGTTCAATTGGTAGAAAAAATACCAAAGGGTGTAAAATGTTGTATTGAAGTTGCATTAAAAGGGAGAGTCATTGAAAAGATATCAAATCCTTATGGAATTGCGACAATTTTTAATCTAAATTCCGAAGAGACAAAAAAAGTAGTTCCTCTATCAAAAGCTTTAATAGGAAATAGATCTGGAGTTGTAATAAAAACTCCTCAAGGAGATGTAAAAGAAAAAGTTATTCCAGCTGGAAATTTATATATAAAAGGTAATAAAACTACCGAAGAAGTTGGGATTCAAGAGGGTGCAGAAAAAATAATGGAAAAGATATCTTTTTTAAATGTACAAGATATCTTTGGCGAAGATGGTACTAATGTAGGCGGAATGTTAAAAAATGTAAAAAGCACTATGAGTAAATTTACTGGAGAATGTATAGACGATATAAAAATAAAGGACTTACTAGCTGTAGACACTTTCGTTCCTCAAAGAATAAAAGGTGGATTAGCAGGTGAATTTATGCTAGAAAACGCAGTAGGATTAGCAGTAATGGTTGGTACTGAGAAAAATCAAATGAATCATTTAGCTGAAATAATAAAAAAGGATTTAAATGTAGATGTGGAAGTTGGAGGAGTAGAGGCTGATATGGCAATAAAAGGAGCTTTAACAACTCCTGGAACAGGGAAACCATTAGCTATAATAGATATTGGTGCAGGCTCTACAGATGCTTGTAGTATAGATAAATTTGGAAGAAAAGCTCACACTCATCTAGCTGGAGCTGGAAATATGGTGACTCTATTAATACAAAAAGAGCTTGGAATAGAAAATTTTGATTTAGCTGAAGACATTAAAAAATATCCTCTAGCAAAAGTAGAATCATTCTTTCATATTAGATACGAAGATGGAAGTGTTGAGTTTTTTGATGAACCATTATCACCAAATATTTATGCTAAAAATGTTTTAATTAAAGATGGAAAATTAATTCCAATAGAGATAGAAAGTACTCTAGAAAAAATTAGAACTGTTAGAAGAGAAAGTAAGCGGAAAGTATTTGTAGTAAATTCAAAGAGGGCTTTAAAGAAGATATCTCTTACAAGAAATATAAGAGATTTTGAGTTTGTAATTATAGTTGGTGGTTCAGCTCTTGATTTTGAAGTTCCAGAGATGATAACAGAGGCTTTATCTAAATATGGAGTGGTTGCAGGATGTGGTAATATAAGAGGAGTAGAAGGACCAAGAAATGCAGTTGCAACAGGATTAGTCTTGGGTGATACAGTGTGAAAAAAACTGGGATAGAAATTGTATGTTCAAATAAAATAGAAAAAAATGATATAGAAGAAATTTTTTTCGGAATAGAAGAGGAAGAGATTCCATATATTTTAAAATTCTTGGATAAGGATAAAATTAGTAAAGAGCTATATACAGAGGGTAGATTTGAAATAGGAATAGGTATAGATTGCTTTGGAGAAATTATATTAAACCAAAAAAAATATTCAAAAGATTTTATTTTAAAAGAAAATATAAAGAGTCCTAAAAAAAAATTAAGAGTTTTTGGCCAAAATGCTGCTAGAATATTGAAAGGACTACCTTTAAAAAAATAAAAAATGAAAGGTGTATAGGATGCTTCATAAATATAAAAAAGAATTAATAAAAATTCAAGAAGAAATAGTTGATATGACTAAAATGGCTGTAGTTATTGTAGATGACGAAGGAAACTATTTGACAGAAAAAAGTAACTATTCAGAGTTTTGTAAAATTTTTAGAAAAAATAAAGAGCTTAGTTCTTTTTGTGAAAAATGTGATGTAAAAGCTTTAAGCAAAGCATTTTTATCATTAAAGCCATATATTTATAGATGTCATGCAGGCTTGGTAGATATGGTAATACCAATTGCTTATCAAGGTGAATTAGTAGGAGCATTTTTGGTAGGACAAATACTTTTAGAAGATGAAGAGACTTTTGAATTAGAAGATATTCTAATAGAAAATGTAGGGAAAGAGTTTAATATAAAAAAAATAGCTGAGAACTATGGATTTTTGAAAAAAGTTAAATATAGTGAATTACAAAGTATTGCAAGTATATTACATTATACATCAGTTTATATTAGTGAATGTATAAAAAGTAAAAGATGGTACAATCATATTATAGAAAATAATATAAAAGAGGAAAGAGTAGAATATAGTCATTCTCAGATATCAGCAGCAATAACTTATATAAATGAAAAAATAAAAGAAAATATTCATTTAGAAGATGTGGCATTACTATGTAATTTAAGTATATCTCAATTTAGTAGAGTTTTTAAAAAAGAAACAGGAAAAACATTTAAAGAATATATCCTTGTAAAAAAAATAGAAAAAGCTAAATACTTTTTAGAGATAACTAATAAATCTTTATCAGAAATTTCTAATGAAATTGGGATAGAAGATAGCAGCTATTTTACAAAAGTATTTAAGAAATATGAAAGAGTCTGCCCTAAGGAGTATAGAGAACTTTTTCAAAAATAAAAAAGGATAGTTTTTAAACTATCCTTTTTTATTTAAATTCTATTTTTTAGATGCACAAAATGATTCGTATTCTTTAGAAAGAATTATTTTTACTTTTTCTCTCATATTAGTTAACTTATCATCAGATATAGCTGGAGATATTATTTTAATTGCTTTTACATATCTATCTAAAATTTCTTCTATTTTTTGATTAACAATTTCTTTATTATTTTCAAGATTTTCAGGAGTCATATTAGATAAAAATGTTGTTAAAGATTTATATGAACTATCTGTTGTAGATTTGATTAAAGATTTAGTAGATTCTATTTTTTCAGCAGTTATATTAGAACTAAGATTTTTCATATCTTGTTCAAGTTGCTTTAAAGATTTTTCAACCATATTAAGAACTGATATATAAGCTTGATTATCACGATTGTTAACTGTAGTTTCTATTTTAGTAATAGATTCTTTTAAATTATTTAAAATTTTAGTTTCTTTTTCAGAAAAACTTGTATTTCCTAGGTTTATTTTCTTTAAAAGAGACTGAGCGGAATCTAAATCATTTTTTAAAGTATTAACAAAGCCAACTTCTAAATCTTTAAAGTGTTGTGGTGGAACTTTATTTTTAATTTCTTCGATAATAGCTTCTATTTCTTTAATAACAGTTGCTAAAAGATCATTTAATTGATTTTCAACTTCAACAATCTTATCAGAATCGATATCTTTTAAAATTTGAGGCACAATAAAATTAATATTATCAAGTTGTAGTTTAGTGATAGTATTAATATCTTTTAAATTTTCAGCATTACTTTTTTTAGAAATACCTTTTAAAACAAAAATATGTTCTTTAATAAACTGTATAACTTTATCATTAACTAATGAAAGATCTTCAGCGGGAACTATAGCTATTAAATTAGTGAAAAGTTTAGTTGCTTTATCAGATGTATCCATACCTAAAGTTTTTATTTTTCTTTGAATATCTTGGAAAGATTCTTCTCCTAAATCAGCTTTTATAGGTTCGATTAATTCGTTAAAAGATTTAAGGTTGTTTTGGTAGAAGTTTAGGACTTCAGCTTCTACAGTTTTTTCTTCGCTTTGTAAAGTGCTATAGCTTTTTTCACACTCTTCAATAAAATTTGACAAACTTTTTTTGAAAAAATATTTTAGCTCAAAAGACACTATAGGGTGAAAACTATGTTTACTTTCTAATAAAATAGTCTCTAGGTGAATGTTACATTTATTTTCATTTATTTCATTTAAATGAAGATTAGTTTCTATTTTAAATTTATCTCCCTCTGTTAGTATAAAATCTAATCCTTTGTTTACCTCTGGTTTTTTTAAATATAACTTATGTGTTTTGTTACCAAAGGTAACATCTAACAAAAAAGCCTCATCATTTACAGCAGCATTAACTTTTGTATTTAAAATATCTTTAACTTTAAGATCTTCATATGATTTATTTGAATTTTTTGCTCCTACTAACCATTTTTTTAAATTTCTTGGGTTTAAAGCAAAAAGTTCTACAAACATAGGAGGTACATTAATAATTTTATCCTCAATAATAAGAGGTTGTTTATTTGTTTTTACATCATTCATATTTAATCACTCCCTTATAAAATTTAATATTGTCACATTTAATTTACGAATAAATTTTGTTTTTCTTTTTTATTTCTTGAAAGTTTTTATATGAAAATATATACGTAAAATTAAGTTTAATTTTTAAACATAAACTTTTAAAAAAGGTTGACTTGTGCATAATCATTATGTATAATTATGATAAATATGTATAATATTTATGGTTCAATAATTTGATTAAAAGGAAAGTTGAGTGAAAATCTCGCACGGTCCCGCCACTGTAAGGAGGACGAAATTAGACTAAGCCACTGTAGTTTTTATGGGAAGGCCTAAGAGTAGGATGAATCTGAGTCAGGATATCTGCCATGAATATAAAAGAAAATATAAAATCTGCGGTGAACAGATTTGTATTTAGAACTGTCAATTTCAATTCTAATTAGCAATATTCTATTCATTTTCGCATTTTTTATATTTCCGCTAAACTTCACAAATTTAGGAGAAATGATATTATGAAACATAAGAACATAATGGTTGTTGGGACGTCTTCAGGAGCAGGGAAGAGTATAACAGTTACAGGCTTATGTAGAGCATTTTTTAAAGATGGATACACAGTTTCACCTTTTAAATCTCAAAATATGGCACTGAACTCTTATATAACAAAAGATGGACATGAGATGGGGCGAGCACAAGCTCTTCAGGCGATGGCATGTGAGATAGAAGCTCACTATACAATGAATCCTATTTTATTAAAACCCACAGGGGATAGAAGGATTCAAGTGATTGTCAACGGAAAGTCTATCGGAAATATGGGAGGACTTGAATACGGAGATTATAAATCAAAGTTAAAAAAAGATATAATTCAAGCTTATAATACGATTAAAGATGAAAATCAAATATGTGTTATAGAGGGAGCAGGAAGCCCTGTAGAATTAAATATAAAGCAAGATGATATAGTAAACATGGGATTAGCTGAAATGGTTGATGCTCCTGTTATTTTAGTTGCAGATATTGATAGAGGTGGAGTTTTTGCATCAATTTATGGAACAATATCTCTTATGGAACCAGAAGAGAGAGCTAGAGTAAAAGGTGTAATTATAAATAAGTTTAGAGGAAATGTTGATATATTAAAACCAGGATTAGAAAAAATAGAGGAACTGACAGGAGTTCCAATTTTAGGAGTTATGCCATACTTTGAACTAGACATAGAGGATGAGGATGGGGTAACAGAAAAATTTAATAAGATTAAATCAAAAACTGCAGATATAACAGTTTCGGTTATAAAATTAAAACATATATCGAATTTTACAGATATTGATGCTTTACTAGCAAATAAAGATGTAAATGTTAATTATGTGACATCATTTCATGAACTAGGAAATGAAGACATGATAGTTATACCTGGATCTAAAAATACAATAGATGATTTAAAAGATATAAAAGAGAAAGGAATCGCACAAGAGATTATAAAAATGTCTAGAAAAGGAACTCCTATTATTGGGATATGTGGAGGATTTCAAATTTTAGGAGAAAAAGTGTTAGATCCTTATGGAATAGAGGGAGATATAAAAGAACTTCCAGGACTAGGACTTTTAGACATAGAAACTACAATGGAAAAAGAGAAGGTAACAACACAGTATACAGGATTATTAAAAGGAGAAACTGGGTTATTAAAAGGATTAGGAGATATTCAAGTTAAAGGTTATGAGATTCACCAAGGAGTAACAGAGGGGAAAGAAAAATCTATAACTTTAGATAATAGATTAGTAGCCACAGTAAAGGACAATATTTTCGGAACATACTTACATGGAATTTTTGATAATAGAGAGTTTACTGATTTTATTTTAAATAATATAAGAGAGAAGAAAGGACTGGAAAAGAAAAATAGCACAATGACATTTGATGAATATAGACTTCAAGAGTTGGATAAGTTAGAAAAAATATTCAGAGAAAATGTGGACATGAAAGCTATTTATAAGATTTTGGAGGAGAACTAATGAGCATCATTTTAAAAATATGGATAGCTTATTTGTTAGATTTAATTTTAGGGGATCCATATTGGTTTCCACATCCAGTTAGATTTATAGGAAAATATATAACTTTTATTGAAAATAAAATCTATTCATTAAAAAATAAAAAAGTATGGGGAGGAGTATTAGCTTTTACAGTAATATTTTCAACAGTAGTATTGTCATATTACTTAGCTAGGATATCTGAATTTTTAGAAATTTTCTTTCTATACACAACTTTGGCAACGAAAAGTTTAGGTGCTGAAGGGATTAAAGTTTATAAAATTTTAAAAAGTGGAGATTTACAAAAGGCACAAAAAGAGCTTTCTTATTTGGTTAGTAGAGATACGGGTGAGATGGACGAAATACAAGTTGTAAGAAGTACAATGGAGACTATAGCTGAAAATAGTGTTGATGGAATTATAGCGCCTATGTTTTATGCATTTTTAGGAAGTTTTATAGTAATTGATGGAGTTTCGATGGCGTTGCCTTTAGCAATGGGATATAAAGCAGTAAATACTCTTGATTCAATGGTTGGATATAAAAATGATAAATATATAGATTTTGGTATGGTTTCAGCAAAAGTAGATGATTTCTTTAATTTTATTCCAGCGAGATTATCTGGCCTAATAATAATTCCAATTGCAACATTTTTATTAGGAATGGGAATAAAAAAGCCATTAAAAATATTTTTTAGAGATAGAAAAAATCATTCAAGTCCAAATTCAGGTCATCCAGAGGCAGTTTTTGCAGGAGCTATAGGTGTTCAATTTGGTGGTAAAACAAAATATTTTGGAAAATATTTTGAAAAACCTACAATAGGAGATAAATTAAAAGAGTTTCAATGTGAAGATATAAAGAAATGTTATAAGATAATGTTTATGACATCTTTTGTAGGGATAGTTTTGTTTACAACATTTATTAAACTAGTATAAGACAATGGGAAGTGAAGTAATATGGATTTGCATGGTGGAAATATATATAAACTAAAAAGAGATAACGGGATAGAAGTTTTAGATTATAGTTCTAATATAAATCCCTTAGGAGTTCCAAATAGTTTTAAAAAAGCAGTTATAGAAAATTTTGAAACTTTAGAAAAATATCCAGATATAGACTATGTAGAGTTAAGGACAGCTATTGGAGATTACAATAATTGTCATATAGACAATGTAGTTGTAGGAAATGGCGCTACAGAGGTTCTATTTCTATATATGAAGGCAGTAAAAGCTAAAAAGGTCTTAATAATTGCGCCAACCTTTGCAGAGTATGAAAGAGCTGCTAGGGCTGCAGGAAGAGATGTTAAATTTTTTCCGTTGAGCAAAGATTTTTCTTTAAACGAAAATATGTTATTAGAATTTATAACAGATGAAGATGTTGTTGTTATGTGTAATCCAAATAACCCAACAGGAAAGTTTCAAAATCTTGAAAAAATAAAAAAAATAGCTGATTTTTTAGAAAGAAAAAATAAAAAATTATTTATAGATGAAGCTTTTATAGAGTTTGTTGATGATTGGAAAGATAAAACTGCGTTTTTGTTAAAACATAAAAATATATTCATTTTAAGAGCTTTAACTAAGTTTTTTGCACTTCCAGGGGTTAGGTTAGGATATGGATTAACTTATGACGAATCAATATTAGATGAAATAAAAAATATTAGAGAACCTTGGAGTGTTAATGGAGTAGCTGAAATAGCAGGTAAAACTATGCTTTTAGATACTTTGTATATACATGAAACAGAAAATTGGATAAAAAAAGAAAAGTTATGGTTTTATGAAGAGTTATGTAAAATAGATAATATAGAAGTAACTCCAACAGAAACTAACTTTATATTAGTAAAGTTATTAAACGATAATGCTAAAAGTTTCAGAAAAAAAATGATAGAGAATGGCGTTTTAGTAAGAGATGCTTCAAACTTTATGTTTTTAGATGAAAGTTATATAAGATTAGCAATAAAAGATAGAAAGAAAAATGAGCAAGTTTTAGAGGCTTTAAGGAGAGTGCTGAAATAATGAAAGGATTTGTTTTAGCAGGAACAAGAAGCGGAATAGGAAAAACTACAGTATCTATGGGACTAATGGCTACTTTTGAAGATGTGGCTCCATTTAAAGTAGGACCTGATTATATAGATCCTAGTTTTCATAAATTTATAACGGGAAATAAAAGTTATAATTTAGATCTGTTTTTAATGGGAGAAGAGGGAGTAAAGTATAGTTTTGAAAAGCATAGTAAAGAAATATCTATTGTTGAAGGTGTTATGGGTCTTTATGATGGATTAGGAAATTCTTTAGATAATTATAGTACAGCTCATTTATCTAGAGTTTTAAACTTACCAGTTATATTAGTAGTAGATGCGGCAGGAAAAAGTACAAGTATCGCAGCAGAAGTTTTAGGATATAAAAATTTAGATTCAAGAGTTAATATAGCTGGAGTTATAATAAATAAAGTAAATAGTGAAAAACTCTATGAAATGTTAAAAGATGCTATAGAAAACTATACAGGAATACCGTGTCTAGGATATTTAAAAAAAGATGAAAACTTAGGAATCAGTAGTAGGCATTTAGGATTACTTCAAGCAGATGAAGTTGAGGATTTAAAAGAAAAAAAAGCGATTTTAAAGGAAGAGATAAAAAAAACTATCGATTTAAAAAAGATAGAAGAAATAGCTAATCTAGAAAAATCAGAAAAAAATATAGATATTTTTAAAAATATAGAGAATCTATATGTAGGATTAAAAGTAGGAGTAGCTAAAGATAAAGCATTTTCATTTTACTACGAGGATAATTTAGAGCTTTTACAAAGAATGGGAATAGAACTTATAGAGTTTTCACCTATAAAAGATAAAAAAATACCTGAGGTTGATTTATTATATTTTGGTGGAGGATATCCAGAAAATTATTTAGAAGATTTATCAAATAATGAGGATTTTTTAAACTCTTTAAAAGAGTTTCATGAGTCTGGAGGACATATTTATGGAGAGTGTGGAGGATTTATGTATCTTAGCCAAGGAATAAAAACCTTGGAGCAAAAAAGTTATTCTATGGCACAATTAATTGACTGTAGTGTAAAGATGACTGGAAGACTTTTTATCAGTAGATTTGGATACGTAGATGTAGCTTTTGGAGAGTTAAATGGAAGAGCTCATGAATTTCATTATTCGACTATAGATGAAATAGGTAGTAATGAAAGAGTGTTTAAACTTAGAAAAAGTGATGGTAGAGAGTGGTTATGTGGTTATAAAAACAAAAATCTTATAGCAGGATATCCACATTTACATTTTTTTAAAAACTTAAATATATTAAAGCAGATGTTAGAAGGAGCAAAGAAATGTCATATATAAAAAGACCACAAGATATTGAAATAAGAAGTTTTGAAATAATAGAGGAAGAGATGGGGGAAAAGGCAAAAGAGTTTTCTTCAACTCATTTACCAATAGTAAAAAGAGTTATACATACAACAGCTGATTTTGAATATGCAGACCTATTAGAGATTTCAGAAGGAGCAGTTGAGTCATGTTTAGAAGCCTTAAAAAAAGGTGGTAAAATATATTGTGATACTAACATGATAGCTAATGGTTTAAGTAAAATTACTTTAGATAAATATGGATACTCAGCTTATTCTTTAGTTTCAGATAAAGATGTAGCAGATGAAGCTAAAGAAAGAGGAGTGACTAGATCAATAGTAGGAATAGAACATGCAGCAAAAGATCCTAATACAGATATATATCTAATTGGAAACGCACCGACAGCACTATTTAGATTGAAAGAACTTATTGATTCTGGTGAGGTTCAAAAGCCCGCTTTAATAGTTGGAGTTCCTGTAGGATTTGTAGGAGCGGCTGAATCAAAAGAGATTCTACCTGGAAGTGGAATACCATATATTATTGTAAAAGGCAGAAAAGGAGGAAGTCCTGTAGCTGTTTCAATACTTCATGGAATTTTATATCAGTTACATAAGAGAGAAGGATTTTAATGGATAAAGAATTAAGATCGGGATATACAACTGGAACATGTGCGTGTGTAGCGGCATTTGTTGCATTAAATCTTTTGATAGAAAAAGATTTGGGAGAAAAAGTTGAGATAAACACATTAAATGGAGTAACTTTAGATATACCAATACACTCAAAAAAAAGAGGAATCAATTGGGCTAGAGGTGTTGTTTTAAAAGATGCAGGAGATGATCCTGATGTTACAAATGGAATAGAGATTTGTGCTAAAGTAAAAATTGTTGAAGAGTTACCAAGAATAGAGAAAGCTCATAAATTTGATAATATGCTGATAGTAGGTGGAAGAGGTGTAGGATTAGTAACAAAAAAAGGACTTAAAGTAACACCTGGAAAATCAGCTATAAACCCAGGACCACAAGAGATGATAGTAAAAACTTTAAATCCACTTCTGGAAGAGTATGGATTAAAAGTGATAGTAACTATATATGTTCCAAAGGGAAGAGAGAAAGCTTTGAAAACTTTTAATGGGAAGTTGGGAGTACTAGGAGGGATATCTATTTTGGGGTCTACGGGAATAGTTAAACCTATGAGTGAGGATGCACTTACTAAATCTATGTTTGCTGAATTAAAAGTTTTAAAAGAGAATAGCACTAGAGAATGGGTAGTATTTGCTTTTGGAAATCATGGGAAACAATTTTGTATAGATAATAATATAGATGTTGAGCAGATGGTTGTAACAAGTAATTATATTGGATTTATGATTGATAGCGCAGTAAAATTAGGATTTAAAAAAATAGTATTAATTGGACACATAGGAAAAGCTATAAAAGTGGCAGGTGGAATTTTTAACACTCACAGCAGAGTTGCTGATGCTCGTTTGGAAATAATTGCAGCAAATGCTATTTTAATAGATGAACCTAGGGAAAATATTTTGAAGGTTTTAGAAGCAAATACAGCTGAAGAAGCTACAGAATATATATTAAAAAAAGAAAGTTTATTTAATTTAATTGCTAATAAAGTAGCTAAAAGATCAGCTGAATTTTCAAGAGATAACATAGAATTTCAATCAATTCTTTTTAATTATAGTGGAGATATATTAGGATATAGTGATGGATTTTATGAGATGATAGAGGAGTTAAAAAGTGAGTAAAGAGATATCAGTGGTAGGACTTGGACCAGGAAATCTAGATTATATGACAAAGGCAGGAATAGATAAAATAAAAAATTCTGAAATTGTTATAGGTGGAGAGAGACAGTTAGAAGAGATTGACTCTCTTTTAAATAATCAATATATCTATATTATGAAAAAATTAGATGAAATGAAAGAGTTTGTTTTAAGAAATTTAGATAAAAATATAGTATTTATTGTTTCAGGAGATACAGGTTATTATAGTTTGCTTACATATTTAAAAAAGAGTTTTCCTGAACAAAAATTTAATGTTATTCCAGGGATATCTTCTTTTCAATATCTATTTTCTAGGATAGAGATGACTTGGGAACATTATCAACTTTGTAGTGTCCATGGAAGAGAAAATGATTATGTAGAAATATTTAAAAATAGTGAAAGTGGAGTAGTACTTCTAACTGATGAAAAAAATAATCCAATTGAAATAAGTAAAACACTTGTTAAAAATAATATTTTAAATGCTGAAATAATTATTGGAGAGAGACTCTCTTATAAAAATGAAGTTATTACAAGATTTTTAGTATGTGATTATAAAAAGTATAATAAAAAATATGAAATGAATGTAACAATTATAAGAAAGGTTTGAAAATAATGGGACATATTTATGATAAAGAGTTCGTTCAAAAAGAACTACCTATGACAAAACAAGAGATTAGAGCAATTTCTATAGCGAAATTACAATTGCAAGATGATTCTATTTTAGTAGATGTTGGTGCTGGAACTGGAAGCATAGGAATAGAAGCAGCGACATATTTAAGAAATGGTAATGTTTTTGCTATTGAAAAGGAAGAAAAGGGAATAGAGACCTTAAAAGAAAATATAAATAGATTTAAATTAGATAATATAGAAGTAATTGTGGGAAGAGCTCCTGAAGCAATACCAACTATTCAATATGATAGAATGTTTATAGGTGGATCAACAGGTTCAATGAGAAATATACTTGAACATTTTATTAAATATTCAAAAGATAATTCTAGAGTAGTCATAAATGCGATAACTTTAGAAACTTTAGCAGATGCTACAAAGCTTTTAAAAGAGTTAAATTTTAAAAATATAGAAGTTGTAAATGTTGTTGTATCTAGAGGAAAGAGTATAGGTCCATACACAATGATGTATGGAGAAAATCCAATATATATAATAACAGCAGATAAGGAGGAAACAAAGTAATGTCAACAGCAAAGTTTTATGGAATAGGAGTAGGAGTAGGAGATCCTGAAATGTTAACGCTAAAGGCTATAAGAGCTTTTAAAGAGCTAGATGTAGTAGTTTTACCAGAGGCTAAAAAAGCTGAAGGAAGTACAGCATATGAAATAGCTAGAGAGTATTTAAAAGAGGGAGCAGAAACTTTGTTTGTTGAGTTTCCAATGTTAAAAAGTGTAGAAGCTAGAAAAGAATTTAGAAAAAGAAATGCGGATATGATAGTTGAGCATCTAAAAGCAGGAAAAAAAGTTGGATTTTTAACAATTGGAGATCCAATGACATATAGTACATATGTTTATATTCTTGAGTACTTGGATGGTGTGATACCTGTAGAGACAATTCCTGGAATATCATCGTTTTCAGATATGTCTTCGAGATTTAACCTACCTTTAGTTATGGGAGAAGAATCTTTGAAAGTTGTATCATTAAATGGAGAAACTGATATTGTCGGTGAAATTAACTCAGCAGATAATATCGTATTTATGAAAGTATCTAGAAATTTTGATAAACTTAGAGCTGGATTAGAAGCTACAGGAAATCTAGAAAATATAATAATGGTTTCAAACTGTGGAAAAGAAACACAGGAGATAAATTTTGATTTAACAAAAATGGAAGAGGAAGATATTCCTTACTTTACAACATTAATACTAAAAAAAGGTGGTATCAATCAATGGAAAAAGTTTATTTCATAGGGGCAGGACCAGGGGATCCAGAGTTAATTACAGTAAAAGGGCAAAGATTAGTAAAAGAAGCAGATGTAATAATTTATGCAGGTTCTTTAGTTCCAAGACAAGTTATAGAGTGTCATAAAGAGGGAGCAGAGATTCATAATTCAGCTTCAATGACTTTAGAAGAAGTTATAGATGTAACTGTTAAAGCGATAAAAGCAGGAAAAAAAGTTGCTAGGGTTCATACAGGAGATCCAGCAATATTTGGAGCACATAGAGAACAGATGGATATGTTAGATGAGCATGGAATAGAGTATGAAGTAATTCCGGGAGTAAGTTCATTTTTAGCATCTGCTGCAGCAGTAAAAAAAGAGTTCACATTACCAAGTATTTCTCAAACTGTAATTTGTACAAGATTAGAAGGAAGAACGCCTGTTCCAGAAAAAGAAAGCTTAGAATCTTTAGCTTCTCATAGAGCTTCAATGGCAATTTTCTTATCGGTACATATGATTGGTGATGTTGTAAAAAGATTAGCTACGCATTATCCGATGACAACTCCAATAGCAATTGTTCAAAGAGCTAGTTGGGAGGATCAAAAGATTGTTTTAGGAACATTAGAAACAATTGAAGAAAAAGTAAAAGAAGCAAATATAACTAAAACAGCTCAAATTTTAGTTGGAGATTTTTTAGGGGATAAATATGAAAAATCTTTATTATATGATAAGCATTTTACACATGAATTTAGAAAAGGAATTGAGAAGTAATGAAATTAGCAGTTTGGACTGTAACAAGAGGAGCAGGTCTAAATGGAGTGGAGATTAAAAATAAAATTGAAGGGATAGATGTATTTACTCTTTCAAAATTTAAAATAGATAATAGCATTCAGATAGAAAATTTTACTGAAGAATTAAACGAAGCTTTCAATAAATACGATGGACATATTTTTATAATGGCAACAGGAATTGTTATTCGTAAAATTGCATCTTTAATAAAATCTAAAGATGTTGATCCAGCAGTAGTTGTAATAGACGAAGGAATGAATTTTGTAATTTCTCTTCTCTCTGGACATCTAGGAGGAGCAAATGATTTGACTCAAAATCTTCATGAGATATTTGGATTAGTTCCAATCATAACAACTAGTTCAGATGTGACGGGAAAAATTGCAGTGGATACTTTGTCGCAGAAGTTAAAGTGTAATTTAAAATCATTAGAAGCTGCTAAAAAGGTTACATCATTGATAGTGGATGGAAAAAATGTTGAATTAAGTCTTCCTAAAAATATATGCAATGAAAATCCAGAAGGTGTTATGGTTATTTCTAATAAAGAAAATTTAGAAATTGTACATTTATATCCTGAAAATTTAGTTATAGGAATAGGTTCAAGAAGAGGAGTTGAAAAACAAAAAGTTTATGAATTTTTAATAGAAACATTGAAAAAACATAATCTTTCACTTAAAAGTATAAAGCATTTTGCAACAGTAGATTTAAAAGCAGATGAAAAAGGAATTGTTGAAACTGCTAGAGAACTTGGAAAAGAGTTGAAAATTGTTAGTAGAGAAGAGATATTAACAGTAGAAGATATGTTTCATGGATCTGAATTTGTGAAAAAAGAGATAGGTGTAAAAGCCGTTTCAGAGCCATGTGCATATTTAACATCAAGTAAAGATGGGAAATTTATAGAGATAAAAGCAAAAAAAGATGGAATGACAATTTCCATTTATGAGGAGAGATTTATTTATGAAAAAAGGTAAAATATATGTTGTAGGAATTGGTCCTGGAAATATGGATGATATAACAGTAAGAGCGTATAGAGTTTTAAAAAATGTAGATGTAATTGCAGGATATATAACTTATACAGACTTGGTGAAAGATGAGTTCGCGGAAAAAGAGTTTTATGTATCAGGAATGAAAAAAGAGGTTGCTAGATGTGAGCAAGTATTAGAGATTGCTAAGTCTGGAAAAGATGTAGCGCTAATCAGTAGTGGAGATGCAGGAATTTATGGAATGGCTGGAATCATGATAGAAATCGCTCAGAAAGAGGGATATGAAGTTGAGGTTGTTCCTGGAGTAACATCATCAGTAGCTGGAGCTGCAGTTGTAGGAGCACCGCTAATGCATGACCATGCTACAATAAGCTTAAGTGATTTATTAACTGATTGGGATGTAATAACAAAAAGAATTGATAAAGCTGCAGAGGGAGACTTTATTATATCTCTTTATAATCCAAAAAGTAAAGGAAGAACAACTCAAATAGTTGAAGCAAGAGAGTTAATGTTAAAGCATAAAGCACCAGAGACTCCAGTTGCGCTATTAAGACATGTTGGAAGAGAAGATGAGAATTATACGTTAACAAACTTACAGGACTTCTTAAATCATGAAATAGATATGTTTACAGTTGTTATAATAGGAAACTCAAAGACGTATGTTTCTAATGATAGAATGATAACTCCAAGAGGATATCATATATGATTTGGGTTATAGGTGGAACAAAGGACTCTAGAGATTTTATAGAGTCCTTTCCTTTTAAAGAAAAACTAGTTGTAACAACAGCAACAGAGTATGGTGGAAAATTACTTGAAAATATAGAAGATATAAAGGTGTTTTGTAAAAGGTTAGATTTAGAAGAAATGAATAAATTTATAGAGGAAAATAGTATCAATAAAATTATTGATTTATCCCATCCATATGCAGAAGAAGTTTCTAGAAATGCCATTGAATGTTCAAGAGTAAAAGAGATTGATTACATAAGATTTGAAAGAGAGAATTTAGTTTCTGAAGATGGAGTTATAGAATTTTCTGAGTTAGATATTATGATAAAATATTTAGAGGAGTTAGAAGGAAATATTTTAGTAACGTTAGGAAGCAACAATCTTCATAAATTTGAAAATATAAAAAATAAATCAAATATATATTTTAGAATACTTCCTAAATGGGAGATGATAAAAAAAGCTGAAGATTTAGGGGTTTTACCTAAAAATATTATAGCTATGCAGGGACCATTTTCTAAAGAATTAAATGTTGCAATGATGAGGCAACTTAATATAAAATATATTGTAAGTAAAAAAGGGGGAGATACTGGAGGTGAAAGAGAAAAAATTGATAGTGCAAAAGAAGTTAGGGCTACTTCTATAATGTTATCAAGACCATCAATAGAATATCCAGTAGTATTTTCTACTATAAAAGAATTAATACAATATATTATTTAAATATTAAAGGGGGGAAATAAAGTGATATTAATAGGTATTTTTGGATTAAAAAATAAAGAAGAGAGATTACGAAGTGTTGATTTTGAATGTACAGGATGTCTTTCTGAAAAAATGGAATTATATGCATTTAGACAGGTTTTAGAAGTTTTTTTTATACCGATAATAACATTGAAAAAGAAACATATTATAACTTGTAGTACATGTAAAAGCTCATATAAATTGAAAGAAGGTAAAATGGAAGAGATTTTGTTAAAGGGAAAAGTTAAATATGAAGATGTTGAAGAAATAGTAAAAGAGTACTGAAATTAAATTAAATGTGATTTAACAAAACATAAATTTAAAATATAAGAATCATTTATTTTATCAATACATTTATCATTCAATATTTATATAATAACATTGACATTTTATATGAAAAGCTGTATATTTACATTATATGAAATATATGGAGGCAGATTAAAATGAGTAAGAAAATTGTATATATTATAGTAGGATTGTTATTAGCAATGAATATATATGCAAGAGGTTTAAAAAGTAAGGAAACTGAGAATAACCAATTTTCTTTGAAAAATTCTGTAATCACTAAGACACAGGAGATATTTAATTATGAAAATAATGTCTCAAAAGTTATGCCTATTGATGAAGAAGAACTTGCAGATGTGAGTGGAAAAAATGTTAATTTTGTTATAAATAAAATGAGATAAACTATTTTAGATAAAGTGTGGATAATAAAGTGAAAAAAGAGAAAAGACTGAGTGGACACGGTCTTTTCTCTTTTTTTGTAAAAAATTATCTATCAGGTTTATAATTAATAGGAGAACTTCTAAATAACATATTTTTCTTTCTTGCTTCGATCTCTATTCCTAATAGTTCTTGTGCTATATGGGTCATATTTCTCAAAATATGAGGTTCAAAAATTTCTTTTACTTCAATATTTTCTTTTTGTTTTAAATCAACATAATTAGCCCATAAACATTTTTTTATGTTTTCTAATTCTGCAGGTTTTCTAAGTAGATTTAAAATAGATGTTTTAATAAAGTCATATATTTCTTTTGAAGGTTGATCTGAAGAGTTTAAAATAATTCGTATTCGATCTCTCAATGTTTGGGCCTCTTCTTCATGTAATTCATATAAAACATATTTAACCTTATCCCAAATATCTTTTAAAACTTCTTTAGAATCAACATTTTGTTCTTTAATCCAAACGAAGGCAACAAGTCTTCTTTTCCAGTCCCACCAACGAATAGGACTTTGTAGATCTATTGAACTTATTAAAAATATACCTTTTTCTAAAAGCAGAGCACCAAAAACTCCAGGAGGATTTCCAAGACGTTGATTTTTTAAACTAGTTCTATATACTCCACAAGATGGACTTCCCTCCATAAAAACATAGGCATCAATGTTTGCTCTTTCTAGAGTTTCAAAGCAAGCTATGGCCCCTTTTTTTACCATTTCATTTCGGTTTTCACCTTCTTTATTTTTTATATTAGCTTTTCCAGCCCAAAAATCAAAGCCATTACCTCCTGAAAGTTTAATGCTTGGCCTAGGAACTCCCATTCCACTCATAATTTCAGGACAAACAGGAGTCCAAATAAATTGTCCTCGGTCTCTACCTAAACATTGAGTAAGATCAATACCTTTACCATTATATCTAACTTTAGCTCCAAATTGACAGGCGGCAATACCAAGATGTAATTTTCTTTTTAAAAGATTTTCCATATGTCCTCCTTGCACATAGTATTTAAATAATATATACTATTGAGAAAAGAAATTCCTTTTACTATAAAAGGAAAAAGGAGTTAGAGGAAAATGAAAACAAAAGATAAATACAGTAGAATTGCTAAAATTTTTGATAAAATTGAAGAAAAAATGCCAATGAATGGGATAAAAAAAGAGGCTGTAGGGATGTTAACAGGAAAAATCTTAGAAATTGGAATTGGAAGTGGAGCATGCTTAAAATATTATAAAAAAGATTCAGATCTTACAGGAATAGATTTTTCTATTGGAATGTTAAATTTAGCTAAAGAAAAATCAATTAATTTAGATCTTAAAAATATAAAGCTTTTAGAAATGGATATAGAAAATATGAGCTTTAAAAATGAGGATTTTGATTCTATTTTTTCATCTTGTGTATTCTGCACAATACCTAATCCTAAAAAAGGTATAAATGAAGTTTACAGAGTATTAAAAGTTGGAGGAAAAGCTGTTTTTATAGAACATATGAAAAGTAAATATTTTTTGATTAATATCGTTTTAGCTTTTTTTAATATTTTTACAAAATTAATCTTGGGAACATCTCTTTTAAGAGAGACAGAAAAAACAATTAAAGAAGCTGGGTTTTCAAAAGTTAGTAGTAAAAATATTATGTTTGGTGATGTTATAAAATTAATAATTGCTGAAAAATAAAAAAATCAAGGAGATTATAAAGCTTAATCTCCTTGATTTTTTTATTTATTATTAATTTTGTAAATATAGATCAGATCGTTATCATCCTTAAATCTGTTATAAGTTTCTTTATATTCTATATTAAAGTTATTTTCTAAATTAGAATTTTTAGAAAGGATATAGAAATCTTCAGGAAGAATTTCATTTTCTTCAAGAAAATGAATATCTTGACCAACACTCCAAACATCTTCAATTGTAAAATCATTAGAGTATATATGGAATTTTTTTTGATTTTTTTGCAAAGTTTCAAGAGGAGAAAATTTACTATTATTTTTACCTCTGATATCTCTCTCAATAATCCAAGTTAAATTACAATTGACAACTAATAATAAAAAACCGCTCAAATATACAACTCTTTTTTTAAAATTATTTTTATCAATTAATTTATCATTAAAAAGATAGATTAAAATTCCTAAAAATGGAGTAATCAAATAAAAAAGATTAGGCTTTTTCCATAAAATAACTCCAATACTTCCAATGCATACTATAGAAATAAAAATAGATTGTACATAAAATAAAATTTTATCTGATTTCTTAAAGACATCCCAACTATTATTGAGGTAATAATTTAAAATAATTCCAATAGGAATAGAAGAAACTATATACATTGGGAAACCATATCGTTCTTTTTTCATTTTTATAAAAGAAAGTAATAAAAATGTTAAAATAGTCCAAATTATTCCTAGATTAAATAACTTATTTTCGCTACTATCATTAAATTTCCATTTTTTAAAAAAACTAACAAGTGAGAAAAAAATCCAAGTTCCCATAAACAAAAAGTAATTTAAGTAAAAGAAAAAACTTTTTACATGTTTATTAGACCAGGTATTTTTTTCTTTATTCATAACAGAAAAAAATAGTTCTTTATTTTCTAATATCATAGTTAAAGGCCATATAGAAGCAATTATAAGTCCAATAAATAAATATGTAGCGATTCTTACTTTATTATTTTTAATAACTTCAAATTTATAAATTATAATGTAAGAGATTATAAAAGGAAGAAGCATTCCATAGATAGCCACAGGACCTTTGCTTAATAAAGAGGATGCTAATAATAGTGATGCAATAAATAACTCCCAGTTTTTTTTAGAGTTTAAACTTTTTAAAAGATACGTTATAGAACCAAACATAAAAATATAAGGGTATGCATCCCAAGCATTTTCTGATCCCACTTTTGTAAGCATAAATGTTGTTGTAGCAACAAAACTTACTAAGAATGGAAGATTTTTATTAATGGTCAATTCTTGAACAAAGCGATATATGAAAAAAATTAATAAAACTGAAACTAAAGCAACTGGAATTCTTAAAATCCATTCATCAGAAAAATTATTAAAAAGCTTCATAACTATGGCTGTTAACCAAGTTGGTAAAGGTGGTTTTTCAAATCTATACTGTCCATTTAAAGTAGTAACAAACCATTCATTATTAAAAACAATTTCTCTAGCAGTTATAAAATTTCTAGATTCCATTAAATCGGCTTTTCTAATCCAAATGGTGCTAAAAAAAGAAATAAAACTTAAACCTAAAACTGATAAAAGTTTTTTATCTTTAAACATAAACTCCTCCTTAAAATGTATTTTGTAGGTTAAAAAATATTTTTACAGTTGTTCCAATATCCGGTGTACTAGAAATCTTTATATCTAGATTTAAAAGTGTTACGATTCTTTTAACAATAGACATTCCAAGACCATGCCCATAAATCTCTTTGCTTCTAGATTTATTAGCTCTAAAAAACCTATCGTAAATATGATGTAATTCGCTAGTAGTCATACCAATTCCATGATCCTCAATAGTTAAAATAGCTTGATTAATTTTATCATCACTTGATAAAGTTACAGTGATTGGATTGTTTTTTCCATATTTAATAGCGTTTTCTAAAAGATTTTTAATAAGAAGTTTTATTAAACTTTCATCAGACTTAACAATAGTATATTCAGGAATAAAAGTAATATCAGATTTTGGATATTGACGTTTCAGATTAGATATGCATCCAATAATTATTTCAGATAATTCGGTTTCGACTTTTTCAGTTTTGATTTCAGATTCTTTAGCAATAAATAAAAGTTTTTCAATAAGAATGTTCATATTTTTAGTCTCATCTTCAATAGAATTTAAAGCTTCATTGAAAATTTCAGGATCTTTTTTTCCCCATCGTTTAATCATATCAATATATCCACCTATTATAAATAGTGGAGTTTTAAGTTCGTGAGATGAATTATGTACAAATTCTATTTGCTTTTTATTTTGTGTATCAAGCCTTAATAACATATCTTCGTATGAATCTAAGATATTATCAAATTCTTTAAAGTAATTTATAGGCTTTATAAGTTTTAAATTTTCTAAAGTAATATTAGAGTTTAAATTTTCTAATAAAGAAAGTTGTTTTTTTATTTTTTTTAAAAGCCTATTAAAAGCGACAATGGAAATAAGTACACAAATAGTAAGCCCAGCTAAAAAAATATATATGATATCAAAAAAAAACTTTTTTTCTTCATACAAATTTTTAACTAGAATAACAGTGTAAATATCACCATCTTTATTTATAAGTTCATTTTTTAAAACCATGTAATCATACCAATGGATATTGGTAACTTTATCCTCAATAGCAGCATCTAAAAGAGGCCTATGCTTATTTTCGGAATATACATGATTTTTATATTTGATTGTAATCTCAAGTTCGTCAAGAGATGGGTTTTCAACTCTAAAAAGTTTATTAACTAAATCGTCTGTAAAAATTTCCATTGATTCAGAGCTTACTTCTTCTAAAATTTCATATCTTAAAAACCCCATAGCATTTCTTAAAGAGTGCTTAGAAGAGTTAATAAGATATTTTCCTGTAATAGAAAGAGATATTGTCAGGACAATAGTAAATAAACAGATAAGTTGAAAGTAACTTTTTTTTAGTGTACCTGAAAGAGTTTTCAAATTAGTCCTCCTTTTTTAAAGAGTAACCAAATCCACGGATAGTTTTAATATACTTGCTATCTGGATCTAATTTTTTTCTAAGAGATTTAATATACATATCAATTATTTTTCCATCTCCAAAATAATCATAACCCCAAACATTTTCTAAAATATTTTCTCTTGTTAAAACTAAATTTTTATTAACCATCAAATAATGCAACAAATTATATTCTGTTTTAGTTAATATAACAGGGATAGAATCTAATAGTACCTCTTTAGTATTTAAATTAAGAGAAATATTCTCAAATTTTATAATTTTTTTATCTACAAAAGCTTGTTTATTTCTAAAAATAACTCGCATTCTTGCTAGAAGTTCATCTATAACAAATGGTTTTGTTATGTAATCATCAGCGCCCAAATCCAAAAGTGTAATTTTACTAAAAATCTCATCTTTAGCAGTTAAAATAATAATAGGAATATTGGATTCTGTTCGAATAGATTTACAAACGTCTTCACCACTTGTTTGAGGTAACATTAAATCCAAAAGAATTAAAGAATAATTATTTTCTCTAAAAAGCTCTAATCCTTTTTTTCCATCTTCAGCAAGGTCAACTTTATACCCCTCATGAACAAGTTCTAACTCTAAATATCTTCTTATTTTTGGGTCGTCTTCTATAATAAGTATATACTTTTTTTGCATTGTCACTCCTTTTATACAAATCTTTATATATTATAGACTCATTATAAACCTAAAAAGTAAAAAAATGGTAAAAAAAATTTTTAAAAACTTGTTAAATTAAAAATTATAAAGTATATAATATATAGTAATTTCTTTTATTTAAGAAAAATTTACTAAAAATTTACTTTTTGAAATTATAATAAAAGAAAAATAAGGGAGGCAGCAATGGAGATATCAGCAGTAATACCAGTTTATAATGAAAAAGATAATATAATACCTATGGCGGAAAAAGTTGAAGAAGCTTTTAAAAAAGGATTTGCAAGCTACGAAATTATATTTATAAATGATGGAAGTAATGATGGTAGTTATGAGATTTTAAATAATTTAAAGAATAAGAATAAAAATGTAAAGGTGTATAATCTAGCTAAAAATAGTGGACAAAGTGCAGCGATTGATGCGGGGTTTCAGAAAGCAGAAGGAGATCTTATTTTAATGATGGATGGTGATTTACAAACAGATCCTGAAGATGTATATAAGCTATTAGAATATATTCCAGAGTATGATGTAGTTAATGGAAGAAGAGCTACGAGAGAAGATGGATTTAAAAGAAAATTAGCTTCTAAAGTAGGAAATGGGTTTAGAAATTTTGTAACAGGAGATAATATTCAAGATACAGGGTGCCCTTTAAAACTTTTTAAAAAAGAAGTAGTAAAATCATATAAACTTTTTAATGGAATGCATAGATTTTTACCAACATTAGCTAAATATATGGGTTATAAAGTAACCGAAGTTCCAGTAAGGCATTATGATAGATTACATGGAGAGTCTAAATATAGAGTTTTTGGTAGGGGAATTAAAGCGTTTAAAGATGTTTTTGCTGTTAGATGGATGAAAAATAGAATTCTTAACTGGAAAATTGAAGAATAAAATAGAAAAGAGGAATAAAAATAATGATAGATTTAGAAAATTTAAATATTTTTTTAATTATAGGATTCGTTGGACAGGGACTTTTTTCTATGAGATTTATAATACAATGGTTAGCTAGCGAAAAAGCTAAAAAGAGTGTGATACCATTTTCATTTTGGACTTTTAGTTTAGGAGGGAGTGTACTTTTACTAATATATGCCATATATAAGAAGGATCCAGTATTCATATTAGGACAAGCCCCAAATGTATTAATATACTCAAGAAATATATACTTAATAAAAAAAAGAGGAGCTGATTGTTAATGAAAATTGTTGTAACAGGAGTAGCAGGATTTATAGGATCACATTTAGTTGAAAACTTATTAAAATTAGGGCATAGCGTTATAGGAATTGATAATTTTCATGAGTTTTACTCTGAAGACATAAAAATTAAGAATGTTTTAGAAAGTGTAGATAGCATTGAATATCTTAATGAAATTTTATCAAAAGGTGAAAAGAATAAAAAAATTGAATTTCTTTTAGAAAAAGTAAATTCATCGGTATATTCTTTAAAATATTGTGATCTAAAGGATCTTGAAAGTTTAGATAAGATATTTAATGAAAATAAAATTGATATGGTTATTAATCTTGCTGGATTAGCAGGAGTTAGACCATCTCTAGAAAATCCACTTGAATATGAAAGAGTTAATATAGGGGGATATTTAAATCTTTTAGAGTGCTCTAAAAAATATGGAGTAAAAAAGTTTATTCAAGCATCTTCTAGCTCTGTTTACGGTAATAACAAAATAGTTCCTTTTAAAGAGACTGATGTTGTTGATTTTGCGATATCTCCTTATGCTGCTACAAAAAAATCTGGTGAGGTTCTGGGTCATGTGTATTTTAAATTATATAATATAGATACATTACAATTTAGATTTTTTACAGTTTATGGTCCAAGACAAAGACCAGACTTAGCTATTCATAAATTTGTTGATAAAATTCTTAAAAATGAAAGTATTCCATTTTTTGGAGATGGAGAAACATATAGAGATTACACTTATATAGATGATATTATTGATGGTGTTATTAAAGGTGTCAAATATCTTGAAAAATATGACAATGTATACGAGATTATTAATTTAGGTGAATCTGATGCGATTTCTTTAAATAAAATGGTGGAAACAATTGAAAAGCATTTAGATAAAAAAGCTATTATAAATAGATTGCCTATGCAACCAGGAGATGTAAAAAGAACGTATGCAAATATAGATAAAGCTAAAGAACTATTAGGATATAAACCAACTACAAAGTTTGATGATGGAATAGAAAAGTTTATAAAATGGTACTTAGGAGGAAAGTAAAATGAAAATAACTGTAATTGGTACAGGATATGTTGGGCTAGTTCAAGGAGTTATTTTAAGTGAGTTTGGTCATAAAGTTATTTGCTTAGATATAGATGAAAAAAAAATAAATAATTTAAATAATGGAATTCTTCCTATTTATGAGCCAGGGCTAAAAGATATTCTAGATAGAAATGTTTTAGAGGGAAGGTTAAAGTTCACTACTGATAAAGAGTACGCTTTACAAAATTCTGAAGTTATATTTATAGCTGTTGGAACTCCACCTGCTGAAGACGGTTCTGCAGATTTAACTTATGTATTACAATGTGCAAAAGATATTGGTAAAAATATAAAAAATTATGCAGTAGTTGTTAATAAATCAACAGTTCCAGTTGGTACAGGAGATTTTGTAGAAAAAGCTATAAAAGAAGAGCTGAAAGATAGAGGAGTTGAAATAGAGTTTGATGTTGTTTCAAATCCAGAGTTTTTAAGAGAGGGAAAGGCTGTAAATGATTGTTTAAGACCAGATAGAGTTGTTATTGGAACTGAAAGTAAAAAAGCTTTAGAAGTAATGAAAAAAATATATGATGTTTTATATATAAATAAAACTCCTTTTGTTTTTACTAATAGAAGAACTTCAGAAATGATAAAGTATGCATCTAATGCCTTTTTAGCTGTCAAAATATCTTTTATAAATGAAATGGCTTTATTAGCTGAAAAGGTAGGAGCTAATACCCAAGAGATTGCTCAAGCTATGGGAATGGATGGTAGAATATCGCCTAAATTTTTACATTGTGGACCAGGTTATGGTGGGTCTTGCTTTCCAAAAGATACTAAGGCTATTGTAGAAATTGGAAAAGAGTATGAAGAGGAAATGAGTGTTGTTGCTTCAGCTATCTCTGCTAATGAAAAGCAAAAGAAAAAAATGATTGAAAAAATAATAGAAAAAATGGATGGTGTGGAGAATAAAACAATATGCATATTAGGATTATCTTTTAAGCCAGATACAGATGATGTAAGAGATGCACCTAGTCTAGATATTATAAAAGGGTTGATTGAAAAAGGCGCGTTTATTAAAGCGTATTGTCCTAAGGGAATTGAAGAAACTAAGTGGAGATTAGAAAACTATAAAGATCATATAATGTATTGCAAAGATGAAGAGGAAGCAAGTACAGATTCTGATGCTGTAGTTTTGGTCACAGAGTGGAATCAATTTAGAGGAATTAACCTAGAAGAGTTGAAAGAAAGGATGAAGGGTGATTTTTACTTTGATCTTAGAAATGTACATGCGAAACATTGTAAAGTAAGATCTTTATTTAAATACTTCCCTGTAGGACAAAATTAAAAAGGAGAGTTTATGAGATTTAAGGAGGATACGTATAAAGAGAGATACAAACTATTTTTCATAGGTTATTTTGCATTGTTAATAGGAATAGCTTTTTTAAGGTTTCCAGATGTAAGAAATGAATTAAAATATTTTATCATTACAGACCAAATGGTTTATAGTAAAAATTTTATGATACTTAAATATTTTAATGAGCTATATCCAGATAAACCCCCAGTATATTTTTGGTTATTGGGTCTGATAAGAGGCTTTAGTAAGGAAAGTTTTTATCCTATTTCTCTAATAATTGGAGGGATAATTCCAGCTGGAGTAACAGCTTATTTAGGATTTAAATTGTCTAAATTATGTTGGAATGAAAAAATGGCTTATATTTCCACAGCTATATTTATAACATTACCATATATATTTGGAGTAAGTTTGGTTCTTCGAATGGATACTTTGATGACAATGTTTATAATGAGTTCTCTTTATATGTTTTTTTCATTTTATTTAAATAAGAAGGAAAAATCATTTAATAGAATTATATATATGTATATTTTTATTGCAATAGGTATATTAGTTAAAGGTGGAGCAGCCTTAGTTATTCCATTATTAACAATTATATTTTATTTATATTTAAATAAAGACTTAAGTTATATAAAAAAATTGAGACCAATACTGGGCCTAGCAATAATATTGGTAATATTAGGCCTATGGTTTTTAATGATGTTGAGTTTTCCAGAGGGAAAAGATTATATAGGACTACTTTTAGGACAAGAAACTTTGGGAAGAGTTGTTAAAGCTAAGACACATACAAGGCCTATATATTATTATTTGAAACTACTACCTTTAACTACATTACCTATAGCTCCATTTTTTTTATTTGGACTTTATAAAAATTTGAAAAATTTGAAAAACAGAAATAAATGGAAAAATATTGATAAGATTGCATTTAGTTTGCTTATCCCAAATTTAATATTTTTTAGCTTAATAAGTGGAAAGTTAGATATATATTTATTACCACTTTATTACGGAATTGTTATAATGACTTTAAGAGTAGTTGAAAAAAAATGGAGTGGAACTAAAGAGAAGATATATAAAACTCTTTTATATATAAATTGTGTTATATTTAGTATTTGTTTTATTGCATTACCTTACTATAACAAAAAATTATACTCTTAAAGATAGTATAGATATTTTAAAAGAGAACAGTGAAAAGGTTTATAATTATAGATTTGAAGATATAAAGAATATCTCTAATGAAATAAATAAAAATAATATTCAAAATCTTTCTTTGGATAAACTAGATATAATGAAAGAAGGAGAGTTGTTGATAGTTAGAAAAAATATGAGAAAATTATTCCAAAAGAAAAGTTAGAATCAATATACTCAAATAAAGAATATAATATTTTTATAAAAAAATAAGGTCGTAGAAATACGACCTTAGATTTTTTTTACAAATTCAGATTTAAGTTTCATAGCTCCAATACCATCAATTCTACAATCGATGTTATGATCTCCTTCAACTAATCTTATGTTTTTTACTTTTGTTCCAATTTTAACAACAGAAGAACTTCCTTTGATTTTTAAATCTTTAATAACAGTGATTGTATCACCATCAGCTAAAAGAGTTCCATTAGCATCCTTTACAATAAGAGCGTCGTCTGAGTCATCCTCAGTAGCTTCCATTGACCATTCATAAGCACACTCTGGGCAAACAAATAGATTTCCATCCTCGTAAGTGTACTCTGAATTACACTTAGGACAATTTGGTAATTTTGTCATAATATTTTTCTCCATTCTATAAATAATTACTTATATTATAAAACAAATTTGAAAAAAATTCAAGAAAACAAAATTTTATTGGTATTATTTAACTTTTAATCCTTATATAAAGGAAATTTTTTACAAAGAGTTTTAATCTCTTCAATAATATTTTTAAGAATTTCATCATTATCACTATTTTGTAAAGCTGTAACAATTAAATTTCCAATTAAAATCATCTCATTCTCTTTCATACCTCTTGTTGTTAAAGCAGGAGTACCAAGTCTGATTCCACTTGTAACAAAAGGACTTTTAGTATCATAAGGAATTCCATTTTTATTAACTGTTATATTTACTTTTTCTAATATTTTTTCAGCATCTTTTCCAGTTATATCTAAATTTGTAAGATCAACAAGAATAAGATGGTTATCAGTACCTCCACTGACAACTCTAACTCCGTTTTGAGTTAATGTGTCTGCTAAAACTTTAGCATTTTTTATAACTTGTTCTTGATATTTTTTAAATTTGGGTGAAAGAGCCTCTTTAAAGGCTACAGCTTTACCTGCTATAATATGCATTAAAGGCCCACCTTGAATACCAGGAAATATAATCTTGTCGATTTTTTTAGCAATCTCTTCATCATTAGTTAAAATAAGCCCACCTCTTGGTCCTCTAAGAGTCTTATGTGTTGTGCTAGTAGTAATATGAGCATATGGAATCGGAGATGGATGTAATCCAGTTGCAACAAGTCCAGCAATATGAGCCATATCGACAACTAAGTAAGCACCAACTTCATCAGCTATTTCTCTAAATTTTTTAAAGTCAATAGTTCTAGGATAAGCGCTTGCTCCAGCGATAATAAGTTTAGGTTGATTTTCTAAAGCTAATTTTCTAATTTCATCATAGTCAATTCTTTCATCATCTTTTTTTACACTGTATGATATAACTTTATAATCATTTCCAGAAAAATTAACATTTTTACCATGAGTTAAATGTCCACCGTGATCTAGTCTCATTCCTAAAATGCAGTCACCTAAATCTATCAAACTTCTATAAGCTGCCATATTAGCTTGAGAACCAGAGTGTGCTTGGACATTAGCAAATTTTGCGCCAAAAAGTTCTTTTGCTCTTTCAATAGCTAAAGTTTCAACTATATCTACAAATTCACACCCTCCATAATAACGTTTATTAGGATACCCTTCGGCATATTTATTTGTCATAGCTGAACCAACAGCTTCCATTACACTTTTTGAAACAAAATTTTCCGAGGCAATAAGTTCTAAACCATTTTCTTGTCTATCTAACTCTTTTTCAATAGCATTGTAAACATCAATATCTGTATCTTTTAAAAATTTTAACATTAAACTACCTCCTGCAAATTATGTGATATTTTAATTATATACTATTAATGTGTAGAATTCCATATATAAAATCAATAAAATAAAAAAACTTTGATTTTAGATTCAAATATGCTAAAATTATTTCGTGAAATATTTATTTAAAGCTTATATATATTTGGAATATGGCCAAAAGTTTCTACACCAAACCTTAAATTTGGTACTATAAGTAAAAGTAAATTGGGAGTCAGTTAACCCAGGAAGCTTTTGCTTGCTGGGATTTTTTTATTTGGGAGGATTATTTAATGAAAAATTATTTAAAAAGTGCATTATTACTAGGAAGTTTATTTATAGTTGGGTGTAGTTCTTTAGTTGAGAAAAAAGAACAAGCTAATATGATAATAAAAAATGGAACTCTTTTAACAATGAATGAAAAAAGAGAGATTATAGAAAATGGAGTTATAGTTATAAAAAATAATAAAATAATCTCTGTAGGAAATGAAGATTTATTAAAAAAATATAGTGCTACTAAGGTTATAGATGCAGACGATGGAATTATAATGCCTGGAATGATAAATACTCATACTCATGTATCAATGACAGTATTTAGATCTTTAGCAGACGATGTTCCTGATAGACTAAATAGATATATTTTTCCTTTAGAGAATCAAATGGTAAGCCCAGAGATGTCATATATAGGAGCAAAGCATGGAGCTATGGAGATGGCTTTAGGGGGAGTAACTACGATGGTAGATATGTATTTATTTGAAGAGAGTGCTGCTCAAGCTGTTAAAGAGGTTGGATTAAGAGGAATTATGACACAAAATATAATTAAATATCCAACAGCAGATGGAAAAGAAAAAGGAGAAACATTAAATAGAGCTGTTGCTTTTGTAGAAAAATATAAAAATGATGAATTAATAACTCCAGGGTTCGGACCTCATGGACCTCATACAGTAACAAAAGAGGAGTTATTAAAAATCAAAGAGCTTTCAAAAAAATATAACGTGCCTGTTTCAATGCACGTAGCAGAAACTGATGGAGAATTTGATAGAATCAAAAAAGAATATAAAATGACACCTGTTGAGTACTTAGATTCAGTTGGTTTATTAAATGAAAGATTTATTGCAGCTCATAATATATTTATAACAGATAGTGATATAGAATTAATGAAAAAAAGAGATGTCGGAATAGCTCATAATATGGTTGCTAATATTAAATCAGCAAAAGGAATCTCACCAGCTTTAAAAATGCATGATAAAGGGATGAGAGTAGGTCTAGGAACAGATGGTCCTATGAGTGGAAACACTTTAGATATAATTGGTCAAATGGGGTATGTTGCTAAGTTACACAAATTAGATACAAAAGATAGATCAGCATTGCCGCCAAAAAAGGCTGTTGAAATGGCAACGATAGGTGGAGCAAGAGCTATACATAGAGAAAATGAATTAGGAAGTTTAGAAGTTGGTAAATTAGCTGATATAGTAATAGTGGAAACAAAGTCAGTAAATATGAATCCAATATATGATCCATATTCAGCTTTAGTTTATTCAGCTAATGCTAGCAATGTAGATACTGTTATAGTAAATGGAAAGCTAATAGTAGAAGATAAGCAAATTAAAACTGTAGATTCTAAAAAAGTAATAAAAGATATAACTGATTTTAAGGAAAAAGTTCAAAAAGTTGCAGAAACTCTATAAAATTAGTCAAAATTATGATATAATATATCCTGTTTTTAAAAAGTTATTAAACTATTTAAATATACAGGGAGGAAACTAATCAGAGTATGCTAGAAAAATTTGTAATTATAATTACGTTATTGTATTCTACAGTCACTTTTGGATATGAGGATACAAAAATTAGAGAGATTATAATAAGTGAAGTGTTGTCTCACGAGGGGGATAAACTTGTAAAAACACAAAAGGAACTTTCTAAATATGGAATAAGAAATTTTTTATTAATTGAGTACAATAAAAAATTTAATAAAGATTATGAAATAAAATCTCTTACAGAGGAGCAAGCTAGAGAAATAGCTGAGCATCTTTTAACAGAGTATCGATTGAATGAGGTTAAGCACTCGTATTCACAAATGATGATATTTGATATATTTTTTAATGGTGGATATAATGCAGGAGCTGTTATAACTCAAAGAGCTTTAAAAAGATATAAACCTTCAGAAAATATAGTTGTAGATGGAGTTTTAGGAAGTAAAACAATAGCTGTTATAAATTCAGTTCAAGATCATGAAAAGTTTATAGATCTTATAACAGAAGAAAGAATAAATTATTATAAAAGTTTAACTAGTTGGGAGCTATATGGAAAGGGTTGGGAGAAAAGAATTCTATCTTATAGAACTAAGTTAAAAGAGATGGCTATGGTTGACATTAATAATAGAATATAGTATATTGTGTTTAAAAGAATAAAAAAAGTTTACTAGGGGAGCCAAAAGGCTGAGAAGTTAAAAAACTGACCCTTCGAACCTGATCTAGTTAATTCTAGCGTAGGGAAGTAGCAAAATACAATATTTTTTAGTTAAGAATACGACTATAATTTATAATTTGGCTATCCCTATTTTAGGGATAGCTTTTTTTATGCAAAAATTCTAGGAGGTAAAAAATGAAAAAAGTTTTAACTATAGCAGGATCTGATTCGTGTGGTGGTGCAGGAATTCAGGCAGATTTAAAAGCTATGAGTGCTCAAGGTGTATATGGAATGAGTGTCATAACTGCAATTACAGCACAAAATAGTATGGGAGTTTTTGCAGTTCAAGAGGTGGACTTGAATATTATAAAAAAACAGATAGAAGTTTTATATGAAGATATAGAGATAAGTTCAGTTAAAATAGGAATGTTATCTAGTAGTGAAATTATAAAAGTTGTTTATGAAACTTTAAAAAATGTCAATGGAAAAAATATAGTTATAGATCCAGTTATGGTTTCTAAAAGTGGTTACTATCTTTTAAAAGAGGAAGCAATAGAAGCGTTAAAAGAATTTTTAAAAATTGGAACTCTAGTAACACCAAATATTCCAGAAGCAGAAATTTTAGCAAATATGAAAATAGAATCTGAAGAAGAGATGATTTTAGCGGCTAAAAAAATAAAAAAATTAGGTACTAAAAATGTTTTGATAAAAGGTGGACATAGAGAGGATAACTGTACAGATATACTTTTAACAGAAGAGAATGAGATTATTAAACTTTTGGGTGAGAGGTTTGAAACAAAAAATACCCATGGTACAGGGTGTACATTATCTTCAACGATAGCTTCTTATATAGGAAAGGGTTATTCTATCGAGAAATCAGTAAAAATAGGAAAAAGATACATAACAGATGCAATAAAAAACTCTTTTTCTATAGGAGAGGGAGTAGGACCAGTAGGACATTTTGTAGATATTTATAAAAAGGCTGGTGTTGATTTTGAATAAGAATATCATGAAAGAGGAGTTAGTTGATGAGGTTGTATTAGCTTTAAAAAATATTAAGGAGAAAACACCATTGGTTTATCATTTAACTAATACAGTAACTATAAATGATTGTGCTAATATAACCTTAGCTATTGGAGGTTCACCATTAATGTCGTTTTGCATAGAAGAGATTGAAGAAATAATTGAATTTTCATCAAGTATAGTTTTAAATATAGGAACTATGGATAAAAGTATGGAGACAATGGCAGTGGAGGTTGGAAAAATTGCTAATAAGTTAAAAAAACCAATTATTTTAGACCCAGTGGGGGTAGGAGCCACAAAGGCCAGAAAAAATCTTGTAAATGCATTATTAAAAGAGATAAAATTTACAGTAATAAAAGGAAATATGGCTGAAATAAAGTCAATTTTAAATATAGACTCTTTAAGTAGGGGAGTAGATTCTTTAGAAAAGGATGACAGTGGAGAAAAGTTAGTAAAGCTTGCAGCTAAAAAATTTAATTCAGTTATAGCTATAACTGGAGAAATTGATTATATTGGAAATCAAGAAATAGTTTTTAAAGTAATGAATGGTCATAAAAAAATGGAACTGGTTACAGGAACAGGGTGTATGATTTCATCTTTAATAGGAGCATTTTTAGGTGGAAAAAATAACTCATTAGTTAGTGCAGTAGGTGGAGTATTATCAATGGGAATAGCTGGAGAATTAGCAGAAAAAAACTTTATAGGAACAGGAAGTTTAAAAGTTAATATAATGGATAATATATCTAATCTAACTGAGGAGATAATAAGAAAAAATGAAAAAATATCCTCTACTATTTAGTAGAGGATTCATACTTTTTATATAAATAAAGTGGTAAACCTGTTAAGTAGATAAGAAGTGTTTGAATAATATATTTTTCTCCAGCAGCATACACCATCCAAAAACAATAAAATATAGCTAAAGTTCCATATAGAATATATTTTTTCTCACTTTTAAATGATGAAATTTTTAATAAAAATAAGATAGAAAAAATATAAGGTAAAAGCATTAGTGCAGCAGCAGAATTTGTAATTATAAGATATACATTGCTTGAAAAAAGAGACACCATAAAAGCAAGCTGCTTAATGAAAGCATTGAAAATTAGGGCATTACTAGCGGCACCATTAACATTTAATTTTTTTAAAAAACTTGGAAATAGATTATCCATAGATATATTATATGGAATTTCAGCAGCTATAATAGTCCATGTAATCCAAGCTCCGAATATAGAAATTAAAACAGAAATATTAATAAAAATTGCACCCCATTTGCCAATAATGGCTTCTAAAATATAGGCTAAAGCAGGATCTTTTAAATTTTGGAGTTTCTCTGCAGGAAGTATTCCATAGCTAAGCACAACTATAAAAATATATAAAAAAAGTGCTATAAAGTAACCAATAAAAGTAGCTTGACTAACATCATTTTTATTTTTTGCTCTTCCTGAGATAACGACCGCACCTTCAACTCCTATTAAAGCCCATAAGGTTTGAAGCATACAACCTTTAATTTGTGTGAAAAGATCACCTTTATAATTTAAAGTTCCCAAAAAATCAAAAGAAAATATTTTATACTTAAAAAAAATAAACATAAAGCAAATAGACATAATAATTGCTGAAATTTTTCCGAAAGTAGCTAAAAAATTAAAAAAATTATAAGTTTTAATTCCTTTCATAATAATATATGAAATTAGCCAAAGAAGAAATGTACCTAAAATAAATCCTTGGGGTGTTTTCACTCCTACAATAGATGGAAAAAAATAGCTTAATGTTTGTACTATAAGAACAGGGTAACTAGCATTACTAACAACGCAAGCTAACCAATATCCCCAAGCGGAAAAAAATCCAGCTAAAGGTCCGAAGCCAATACGAGCATATTCATATATTCCATTATTTAAATCCGATTTTTTTAAAAGAAGTCTTTGGTAGATTTTTATTATGAAAAATACACCTAATGCAGATATAGTCCAACCAATTAAAGCTGCACCAATAGAAGATGTTTTTGCAATTTCTTTTGAGATATTAAAAATTCCACCACCAATAACAGAGCCAATTACAACACCAATAAGTCCAAATAAACCGAACTCTTTTTTCTCAGCCATAAATATCACCTATTCTTTAATTTTTAATGTAAATATTGAGTATTTATTAAAAAAATATAATGAACAAAAATAAAGTAAAATAAAAGAAGATAAAAATCTGCATACAAAAAGAGCAATCATTATAGCAATTTGATATTTTATAGCAATAATAGGTAGGGATCCCCCTAAAATTTGACCAGTCATCATACCAGGAAGAGAAACTAATCCAACATTTGCCATAGTAGCAACAGAAGGTTTAAAAGCTAAAGTTATGGCATTTGCTATAAAAGGCTTTAGTGCTTCAAATTTAGTAGCTCCAAATGATAAAGATAGAAGATATCTTTCTTCGTTAAGTTTTAAATTATTTAAAAAGTCATTTATAGTTACAATCATTCCATTTAAGGTATTTCCTAAAATCATACCAGAGATTGGTATTAAATATAATGCATCAAGAGGATTTTTTAAATGTAGTAAAAGCTCTGAAAATATAAACATATTAAGGATTAAAGGAATAATAGTAGATACAGCAACAATTATATAAAATTTACCATCTCTTATTTTAACGTCTCTCACAATTGTAAAAGTACATGCGAAAGTCATAAGAGCCAAATACACTAAATTAATCCATGAATTATTGAGTGTTAAAATATAATGTAGATAAACACCGACTAACATAAGTTGGATAAACATTCTAAGAATAGATTTTATAACATTAGAAATCATATTTATTTCAAGATAACTCATAATAAAGAAGATAGGGATTAAAAAAATAGCAAAATAAAGTAGATTAGGTAGAAATATATCTTGTGCCATTAAAGAATCACCGTCCTAAAATTATTTAAAGATTCTGTTTTATCATGAGAAACCAGGAGAACCGTTTTATCAGTTTTTAATATATAGTTAGTAACTTTTTGTTTCATATCTTGATCTAGAGAAGAAGTGATTTCATCTAAGATCCATATTTTTCTATCTAATAAAATAAGAATAACAAAAGCCAAACGTTGTTTTTCACCTCCAGAAAGCTGAGTTATATCTTTAGATAAAATACTTGAATCTAGATCAAATTCCTTTAAAATTTTAATGAGTTTAACCATTTCAAAATTGATATTTAAATTTTGTTTATAATTAAAAATAGTATTTATTAATTTTTCAACCTTTGTATTTAAAAAAGGTGTAGATTGAGGCATATAAGCAATTTTGCTTCTAATATTATTAATATTTTTTTCGTTTAATTTTATATTATCAACGAAGATATTTCCAGAGTTAGGAAGAGTAAAACCTAGTAGTGTTTTTAGAAGCGTGGTTTTTCCTTTACCAGAAGCACCAGAAATAAGAATTTTTTCGCCTTTTTTTATATTTAAATTAAAATTTTCTAAAATAATTTTATTATTAAACTTAATACTAATATTTTGGAATATAATCATACAGTCCTCCTTAAAACTTTATAGGGATTTTATCATATAAATCAAGGAAAGACCACAATAAATTTGTATATAAAAATAGGGAGAGTTAAAGATAAGGAGGTTGTTTGTATGATGGGACGAATATTAGATTAGAGGATGTAAAAAATTTTGAAAAAAAACTGTTAAAACATGGAAAAATACTGTCATTAAAACCTAAGGAAGAGATAATAAATAAGTTTTTTTTAGAAAAAGGCCATAATATAGAGCATTTAAAAATAGAATATAAAAATGATGATGAAAATTTTGATATTATTGCAAAAGATAGTGTAATAAAACTCATGAAAAGTTTAAGAGAAAAAGAGCGGTTTATAGGAATTTGGGCTTTGGATACACTTTTACATTTAGATCGTTTAGATTTATATTATGTTTTGAATAGATTTTATCAAGTTTTAGTTGAAAAAGGATTAATATATCTTTCTTTTAGGTTTGGAGAGCAAGATTTTTTTAAAGAAGGAAAATGGCATACATGTTTCACAGAGAAAGAACTTGTTGATTTAGTAGGATTTACTGATTTTGATATTTTAGAGGTAGAAAATAAAAATGAGTATATCAATGTGATACTAAAAAAATAAAAAATATTATAAATAAAAATTCAGTCTATTTTATTAGACTGAATTTTTATTTTACACTGTAATATCTAAAGTTTAGAAGGATTTTCAACTTCGTTTAAATCAGCTTTAATTTTTTTTATAAAATTAATAGTTCCCCAAAATAAAGGAAAATTTTTAGTAGGAACATTTACTTCTGTACTATTACTTTCTAAACTATCATCTTGAGGAGAAGGTAAAGTAGCTCCAAGAGCCGAGAAAATAAAACCTAAAGAAAAACTAGTTAAAAATATTCCTAATATAGTTTCTAAAACACAAAGTAATCTAATGTAAGCATTTAATGGTGATATGCTACCTGATCCAACAGTAGTTAAACTACCAAGACTTATATATAAGTAATTTAAAAAATTTTCTAAGTTAAAAATAGAAGGTTTATCTACTCCTATAAAAAGATTGTTTTGAGCCATTAAATTTAAAATATAATAAAATGATCCAAAAGCTAAACCTAAGGTAATATAAGTTAAAAAAGTAGTTAATATATCTAAACCTTTTATTTGTCGTTTTTTATTTATTAACATAATAAATTGTTTTGAAACTATAATCATTATTAATGACATAGAAACTAATATTGATATAATATGTAGAAACTTTATAATAAAGCTTCCTAAAAAAATGTTTAGAAAAATATAATCTATTCCTCCTAAAATTGGAATTAATAGTATAAAATACAAAATTAAGAAGATAGAGAAAATAGCATGATTACTTAAAAATTTTTTAAATTTAGATCTGAAAAAATAAGCAAAAGGATAAATAATAAAAAACATTGAAATAACCATAATAAAACTACTAACAATAAATTGTCTAGAGCTATTTATTGTATTTGAAGTATAAAGTTCCCATGCTGTAAATAAAATAGAAAGTATTAAAGAGAAAGTTCTTATTTGCTCTTTTTTTAAATCATTTAAACTCTTGATATTTTTAAAGGTTTTAAGGTAATTTATTAATTTTGTGAAAAAAGTTTTATAGTTTATCATAATTTGTGTATCCTCCCAAAAAAACATTTTCTACTGAAAACTTACTGAAAGAAATTTAATTTCCTTTAAAAGAACAAATAAAAATATTTGACAAAAATGTTAAACAGGAATAAACTTAGGAAGTAATGAAACTTAACAAATTAATTCAAAGGGGGACAAAAAATGTCAAATGAAAAAAAAGATAACTTAATATTAAAATTGATATTTGGAGTTATCGCAGGTTTAATTATTGGTTTATTTTCTAGTGAGTCTGTAATAGGTATAATACAGACTATAAAGTTTATACTAGGACAAATAATTTCTTTTACAGTACCACTTATTATTTTAGGTTTTATAGCACCAGCTATAACAAAAATGAAATCAAATGCAAGTAAAATGCTTATAGCAATGCTAATATTAGCGTATTTGTCATCTTTGGGTGCTGCGATATTTTCAATGCTTTCAGGATATATGATAATTCCTATGCTTAATATTTTAACGGTAGCTCATGGTTTAAAAACATTGCCGCCAATGTTATTTAAATTAAATATTCCACCTGTTTTATCAGTAATGTCAGCTTTAGTGTTAGCATTGTTTTTAGGATTAGCTATTGTTTGGACAAACTCAAAAAAATTAGAGGCAGCATTAGATGAGTTTAATAATGTAATTTTATCAATTGTATATAGAATAATAATACCAATACTACCATTTTTTATAACATCAACTTTTGCAACATTAGCTTATGAAGGTAGTATAACAAAACAATTACCTGTTTTCTTAAAAGTTGTTATAATTGTTTTAGTAGGACACTTTATTTGGTTGTCTATACTTTATAGTATAGGAGGTGCAGTTTCTAAGCAAAATCCATTAACTCTTTTAAAAGCTTATGGTCCAGCGTATTTAACTGCAGTTGGGACTATGTCTTCAGCAGCAACTTTACCAGTGGCTCTTTCTTGTGCTAAAAAATCTCAAGCACTAGATGAAGATATTGCTAATTTTGCAATTCCTTTAGGAGCAACTGTTCATTTATGTGGTTCTGTGTTAACAGAGGTATTTTTCGTAATGACAGTATCTCAAGTTTTATATGGAACTCTGCCTTCGGTAGGAACAATGGTTTTATTTGTAGTTTTATTAGGAATATTTGCGATAGGAGCACCTGGAGTTCCTGGTGGAACAGTTATGGCTTCTCTTGGAATAATATCATCTGTTTTAGGTTTTGATGATACTGGAATTGCATTGATGCTTACAATATTTGCTTTGCAGGATAGTTTTGGAACTGCATGTAATGTTGTTGGAGATGGAGCGTTAGCATTGATACTAAATGGAATCTTTAAAAAAGATAAAGCTTTACAAAAACAAAATTAAAATAAAAAACTCTCCTTACTTGTAAAAGGAGAGTTTTTTTTATATAATATTCTAATTACTATTTTGTGGAGGAGAAGATGTATAAGAGTTATTCTTTTGAAGAAATAAAGAGTAAAATAAATGAAGTTGAGCAGTTGGATAAAGAGTTTTTTTTATATGAAAATGGGATTTATGTAACATTAGAAATTAAGAATGAGATTGTTGCTTATGCTGTATTAGAAAAAAATTTGAATAGCTACAGATTAAAAAGAATTTTCGTAAAAAAAGATGAGAGATTTAAATCATATGGTAGAAAATTATTATCTTTTATAATTAACAAGAAAATAAAAAAGGGAAGCTTGATTGTAGAAAATAAAGATTTTCTTTCTGGATTTTTATTGAAAACAGGATTTAAAAAAATGGAAAATGGCGAGTTTATAATTGAAGATGTAGAAAATAAAAATTTAAGAAAAAAAGAAGGGCAAAAAACTGTAATAGCTTCAATATTCTGGAATATAGTTTTAGCTACAACTAAAATTAGTTTTGGATATATAGGAAAATCTAGAGCTTTATTAGCAGATGGATTTAACTCGTTGTCAGATGTAGTAACTTCAAGTGGAATTTTACTAGGAATTCATTTTAGTAATATTCCAGAAGATGAAGATCATCCTTTTGGACATGAGAAAATAGAAAGTGTAATAGGAGTTATAATGGGAATTTTTATGATTCTTACTGCTTTTGAACTTGGAAAAGGAGGCGTTGAAATTCTATTTTCAGGAGAAAAAAGAGAAGTTCCAGAAATGCTAACGGTATATTTTGCTTTATTTTCATCAGTAGTTAAATACTTTATGTATAGGCAAAAAATAAGGGTAGGATTAGAAACAGAAAATAGTGCATTGATAGCAGATGCTAAAGATAGCAGAAATGATATTTTTGCTTCTTTAGGTGTTGTACTTGGAATTTTGTTATCTATATATATAAATCCGATATTTGATTTGTTGATAAGTATATTAGTTGCTATTTTAATATTTAAAGAAGGGGTTAGTGTAATTTTAGAAACTACAGATACAATTTTAGATAAACAAGATGTAGAATTTGTGACAGATATAAAAAAATATATTTACGAAAATACAGATATAAAAAATGTTCATGATATAATGATGAGAAAATCAGGTGATAAAATATTTTTAGAGTTCCATATTAGAGTTCCAAAAGATATGAGTGTTTATAAAGCTCATAAAATATCTGACGATTTAGAAAATTCTATAAAAGAGGATTTTCCATTAGTTAAAAGTATAACAATTCATTTAGATTGTTTATTGGATTAAAAAAACCTACTTAATTAAAAGTAGGTTTTTTTATACATCGTCATATTTTTCAAAATTATTATGTCTTAACATTGTTTGAACTTTTTTTATATAAGCACCTTTCAACTCTGAATAATTAGTTAATCCGGATGCGATTTTTTCAGGTGGTTCACCAGCATGAACCTTAGTTCTAAGAGACTTATATGCATTAACTCTAGAAAGAGTTAGAACAAAATCTTTAACAGAGTCTTTAATAGAATCATACTCTTTATAAGTACGGTTTGTATGTTTATAGGCATTCATACCAAAAAGATTATTTTTCTCTCTAAAAACTTTTGATGTTCCCCAACCACTTTCAATTGCAGCTTGCGAAAGAATAAGTGAAGTAGGATATTTTATCATTCTTTTTTTTAGTTCAGACCAATTATATGCTGAAACTTTATAAGCTTTAAAAATTCTATCTAATTCTTTTTTTTCCTCAGAAGTATGAGAATTTTTTCTAGATAAGGCATTTATAATAGATATATCTCTATCAATTTCCTTATTAACTATTTCAATACTAGGCAGGAGCATTGAAATAAAAACTTCTTTTCGATTACGTATACTTAATTTTTTTAAGTCTAATCCATCTAAAGAGTAAACGTGATTTTCAGTAGGTTTATTCTCTAAATCTCTCAATGTTTTAACTTCTATAGTTTCGTATTTAATTTCATGAGGAATATGAAAATCCACATTAATAGAGAATGTAAAAGATGAATAAAGGAAAAAAATTAGCATACTAATAACAAATTTTTTTACCATAACTTCTCCTTTATCAATAGTTATATTTTTTATATACGTTAGATTATACATTAAGATATGTTAAAAATCAATAAAAAATTTACACAATACAAAAGGTGTAGTATAATAAAACGATATAAATAATAAAATAAAAGCAGGAGAGGACAAAGATGTTAGAACAAAAAAAATCATTGTTTTCTATAACTATTCCAATATTTTTAGAATTATTATTGGTTACTGTTGTAGGAAATGTTGATACAATTATGCTTGGAAGATTTAGCGATAAGGCAGTTGGATCGGTTGGTGGAATGAGTCAAGTTTTGTTAATTCAAAATACCATTCTTAGTTTTATATGTTTAGGAACGACAATACTTATGGCACAATTTATAGGTGCAAAAAATCATAAATCCACAAAAGAGGTAATAGCAGCGTCTTTATTGATGAATCTTTTTATAGGGATTGTTTTAGGATTTATATATTTTATTGGATGGGAATGGATTTTAATAAAAATAAAATTACCATTAAATTTACGAGAAATAGGAATGGATTATTTTAAATTAGTTGGAGGTCTTTGTGTTTTTCAAGCGATATCTTTAACTAATGGTGCAATTTTAAAAAGTTATGGAAATACTAAACCGATGTTATTTATAAATGTTGGAGTTAATTTATTGAACATATTAGGTAATGGAATGTTTATTTTTGGATGGTTGGGAGCTCCTATTCTAGGAGTCACTGGAGTTGGCTTATCAACAGTTTTTTCAAGATTTATAGGTGCAATAATATCCTTGATAGTTATGACAAATTATTGTAAATTTAAAATGGAAGATTTAAATAAATTTACTTTAGAAAAAGTAAAGAAAATTTTATCTATTGGAATACCTACAGCAGGAGAACACTTAACTTGGAGTTTAACACAAGTTATAATATTGGCTATGGTTAATACTATGGGAACAATAGAGATAACGGCAAGAACATATTTGGCATTAGTGTCGTCCTTTATTATGATTTTTTCAATTGCATTAGGGCATGGAACAGCTATTCAAGTTGGACAGCTTGTAGGGGCAGGAGATAAAGAAAAGGCTTATAATCAATGTATGAAGAGCCTAACATTATCTTTTATGGCAGCAACACTAGTATCGATTCTAGTTTATATATTTAGATTTAAAATAATGGAATTATTTACTAAAGATATGGAAGTTGTAAAGGCTACTGCTAAGGTATTCCCTTGGTTGATTTTTATAGAGACTGGTAGAACTTTTAATATTGTTGTTATAAATGCTTTGCATGCAGCAGGAGATATAAAATTTCCAATGGCAATGGGATGTTTTGTGATGTTAGGAGTAGCAGCACCATTATCTTGGTTGTTAGGTATAAGGTTGGAAATGGCATTGGCAGGAATATGGATTGCTAATGGAACAGATGAATGGATAAGAGGATTTGCTATGTTATGGCGTTGGAAAACAAAAAAATGGATGAATAAAAGTTTTGTATAAAACGGATTAATTAATCCGTTTTTTTATTTTTATAAATTTAAATAAAGGTAATTATATAAAATAAAAGTATCTACTATTAAAATAGAGATTATGGAGGCGAGGAAGTTATGTATTCAAAAGAAGATATGATGCTATGGTCTATGATGAATTCGATGGTTGTAAATATTGGAAAAATTGAGATTTTAGCTTTTTCACCTGACTTTTTATTTAAAGTTTTTAAAAATTCAAGTGAGATGGGCATTAATGTTTTTAAAGAAGATTATAAAAAAGTTTTAGAAATAATAGAGGTATTAAAAGAAGGAGTAGAAAAAGAAAAAATAAAGAATTTTTTCGGAGATTTTAAACTTATGAAAAATTTAAAAAATCAAATAGAAAATGAAAAAAAAGTTATGGTAGAAAATGAAATAGATGTAATTACATATTTTTGTCCAGGCTATCCTAATAAATTAAGAGAATGTAAAAATCCTCCGTTTGTATTGTATTGTAAAGGAAATAAATTAGAAATTCATGAACTTAATAGCTCTATATCTATTGTAGGGACTAGAAATCCACAAGAAGAAGGGGTAGTTCAATTTACTGAAATGTTAATAAAAGATTTAAAAAATGAATTAAAATACAATATAAGTGGCTTGGCTTTGGGATGTGATACTATTGGTCATAAAATAACTTTAGAATATGGTATAAAAAATATAGCTGTATTAGGCCAAGGGTTAGGAACTGAAATTTACCCGAAAGAAAATTATGGTTTAGCTCAAGAAATAGTAAGGAAAGGAGGAGTTTTAATATCTGAAATACCACCTAGCTTAGGAGTTAAAGGCGTATTTCTTCTTCGAAGAAATAGATTACAAGCCTATCTGACAAATGAATTACTAGTTTTGGAAAGTGGAAAAAAAGGTGGAACTATAACAACATTGAAAGCTGCCTTTTTAGAGAAAAGAAGAGTATATGTAAGAAATATTAAAATAAATCATACTATGTTTAATATGAGAAATATAACTAAAGTAACTTTTATAAGTTCATATTCAGATATTAATTTAATAAAAACTTTAACAAGTAAGCCAAATACTCTTTTTACTTTTGAATTTTCTTAAGATATAATAAAGTAAAAGTATAAGGAGGAATTATGAAAATTGAATTATTAGATGGAGCTATGGGAACAACTATATCTAATATATATAAAAATCAAGAAAAATGTAAAGAAAAAGTAAATTTGACCAATCCAGAAATTATTCTAGAGATTCATAAAAAGTATAGTGAAGTTGGAGCGGATTATTTAAAAGCAAATACATTTAATTGTTCTAGAAAAGCTTTGGAAAATTATGGTGAAAATCCTAAAGAAGCATATAAATATGCAGTTTTAGGAGGAAAGCTTTGTAAAGAAATTTCTAAAAAATATAAAAAGAAAAGTATAGGAACTCTTTGCATTGGAGATATAGATCAAATAGATGGAATTATAGATAGTGGTGTAGATATAATCATGATTGAAACTATATATGATATGCAGAAAGGATTGGAAACACTTGGGTTATTAAGAAGAAGATTATGTTTAAAAAAAATTAATAAACCTATAATGTTGTCATTTGCGGTGAATGGAGAGGGTAATATTTATTCTGGTGAAAATATTTTAAATATTTATAAAAAGTTTTTAAGTACAGATGTAATGTCTTTAGGAATTAATTGTTCAGAGTTTTCTCAAGATATTTTTAAAATTTTAAAAAAATTAAAGCGAGATACAAATTTAAAAATATCTTTTCATCCAAATTCAGATGGCGATGTCCAAAAATTTTTAGGAAATATAACTAAATTAATAAATGAAAATATAGTAGACATTGTTGGTGGTTGTTGTGGAACTGATTTTAATCATATAAAAAGATTGAAGGGAGTTATAGAATCTTTGGAAAATAAAAATGGTGTACCTGACGAGAGTTGAACTCATGACCTACTCCTTAGGAGGGAGTTGCTCTATCCAACTGAGCTACAGATACACTTTGTATTTTGAATGTAACATATAAAAACAAAAAAGTCAATCCAAAATAATAAACTAACACTTACTTTTTTTACTTAGGAAAAAAAGTATGGTGTTAGTTTTTTTATGTGCTTGACATTAGTTTTAATCATCCTGTATAATTAACAATATGTTTCATATAATTACAATTTTGGAGGGGTTTTATGAAAAGAGTTTCGGTTTTATTAGGAGCATTAGCTCTTACGACAATGGCATCAGCAGCACCAACAAAAATTGGAGTGACAGTTTATCGTTATGATGATAATTTTATGTCGACAGTTAGACAAAGAATTGAAGAGGTAGCAAAGAACGATAAAAATGTTGAAGTTTTAATGAATGATTCACAAAATGACCAATCTAAGCAAAATGACCAAGTAGACGTTTTAATTGCTAAAGGGGTAGATGCATTAGCAATTAACTTAGTTGACCCAGCAGCAGCTTCAACAATAATCCAAAAAGCTAAAGCTGAAGATATTCCAGTTGTATTTTATAATAAAGAACCGTCTAAAGCGGATATGGAAAGCTATGATAAAGCTTACTATGTAGGAACAGATTCAAAAGAATCAGGAGTTATTCAAGGGGAAGTAATAGCTAAACATTGGGCAGCAAATCCAGCTTGGGACTTAAATAAAGATGGAGTATTACAATACGTTCTTTTAAAAGGAGAGCCTGGACATCCAGACGCAGAAGCTAGAACAACATATGTAACACAAACTTTAAATGAAAAAGGAATAAAAACACAAGAATTACATATGGATACTGGAATGTGGGATGCTGCTATGGCAAAAGATAAGATGGAAGCATGGTTATCAGGTCCAAATGGCGAAAAAATAGAGGTTGTAATTGCAAATAATGATGGAATGGCAATGGGAGCTGTTGAAGCATTAAAAGCTAATGGAAAAGCAAAAACTCCTGTATTTGGAGTAGACGCTTTAGCTGAAGTTTTGGTTATGGTTGAAAATGGAGATGTTGCAGGAACAGTACTTAATGATGGAATGAACCAAGGTCAAGCAACATACGAAATTGCAAAAAATTTAGCTGAAGGAAAAAAACCTACGGAAGGAACAAAGTGGGAATTAAAAGATAAAATATTAAGAGTACCTTATGTAGGAGTAGATAAAGACAATTTAAAAGATTTTAAAAAGTAGTGTGTAGGGGAGGTATGAGCCTCCCTTTCTTTATAAAATATTTAGATTTTAAGGAGTGGGTATGGAAAAATATTTACTAGAAATGACAGAAGTATCAAAGTCTTTTCCCGGAGTAAAAGCTCTAGATAAGGTAAATTTAAAAATAAGACCTCATACAGTTCATGCTTTAATGGGAGAAAATGGAGCTGGGAAGTCAACTTTAATGAAATGTTTATTTGGAATTTATTCAAGAGATGAAGGGAAAGTTTTCTTAGATGGAAAAGAAGTTAATTTTATTTCAGCTAAAGATGCTTTAGAAAATGGTGTATCAATGGTTCACCAAGAACTAAATCAAGTTTTACAAAGAACTGTAATGGACAATGTTTGGTTAGGGAGGTATCCTTTAAAAGGAATATTTGTAGATCATAAAAAGATGTATGAAGATACAAAGAAAATATTTAAAGAGTTGGAAATTGATGTAGATCCAAAAGCGAAAGTTTCAACATTATCTGTATCACAGATGCAAATGGTTGAGATAGCAAAGGCCTTTTCATATAATTCTAAAATAATAGTAATGGATGAGCCTACATCCTCTCTAACAGAAAAGGAAGTTGGACATCTTTTTAAGATTATCAAAAAGCTTACAGATAGAGGTTGTGGTGTTGTATATATATCACATAAAATGGAAGAAATAAAAGAGATTTGTGATGATATAACAATACTAAGAGATGGACAATGGGTTACTACAACTAGTTTAGAAGGATTATCAACTGATGAGATAATAAGTATGATGGTTGGAAGATCTTTAACTCAAAGATTTCCTGAAAAAACAAATATTCCTCAAGAAGTGGTACTTCAAGTAGAAAACTTAACAGCTAAAAATCAACCATCTATAAAAGATATAACATTTGAATTGAAAAAAGGAGAAATCCTTGGAGTAGCAGGATTAGTTGGATCTAAAAGAACAGATATAGTTGAAACTATATTTGGAATTAGAGAAAGAGAAAGTGGAAAAGTAATAATAAATGGAAAAGAAATAGAAAATAAAACTAGTTTAGAAGCTATAAAAAATGGTTTTGCACTTGTAACAGAGGAGAGAAGAGCTACAGGTATTTTTCCTCAGTTAAATATTGAATTTAATTCTTTAATATCTAATATGACTAATTATGAAGGGAAAAATAAAATTTTGAACTCTTCTAAAATGTATGGAGATACGAAATGGGTTATTGATTCAATGAGAGTAAAAACGCCAAACCAAAAAACTCCTATTGGGAATTTATCAGGTGGAAATCAACAAAAAGTAATAATAGGAAGATGGCTTTTAACTAGTCCGGATATACTGATGTTAGATGAACCAACAAGAGGTATAGATGTAGGGGCTAAATATGAAATTTATCAGTTAATGCTAGACTTGGCAAATAAAGGAAAAGGAATAATTATGATTTCTTCTGAAATGCCAGAGCTTTTAGGGGTTACAGATAGAATATTAGTTATGAGTAATGGAAGAGTAGCTGGAATTGTAAATACTCATGAAACAAGTCAAGAAGAGATTTTAAAATTAGCATCATTATATTTATAAGTTAGGGGAGGACAAAATGGAATTTTTTAAAGGTAAAGATACAAAAAAACTTCTATTGGATGGAGGGTTATATTTAGTATTGTTGATACTTATAGCAGGAATAATTATAAAAGAACCATCTTTTCTAAGTTTTAGAAATATGAGAAATATATTAACTCAATCATCAGTTAGAACAATATTAGCTTTAGGAGTAGCTGGAATAATAGTTACTCAAGGAACAGACTTATCTGTAGGAAGACAAGTAGGATTATCAGCAGTAATTTCGGCGACACTATTACAGGCAATGACTAATGTAAATAAAGTATTTCCTAATTTAGATACATTACCAATTCCAGCTGTTATAGTTATAATAGGAATTATAGGAGCATTTGTTGGATTTTTAAATGGATTTGTTGTAGCATACTTAAATGTAACTCCATTTGTTGCAACGCTAGGTTCGATGATTATAATTTATGGTGCAAACTCTTTATATTATGATTATGTTGGAGCTTCACCAATAGCAGGATTCTCAAAGAGTTTTACTAATTTTGCTCAAGGCTATTTTACAATAGCAGGATTTAGATTTAACTATCTGATTATTTATGCAGCATTAGCAGTATTGTTTATATGGATTTTATGGAATAAAACAACTTTTGGAAAAAATTTGTTTGCAGTAGGAGGAAATCCTGAAGCGGCTAAGGTATCAGGAGTAAATGTAAAAAAGACATTAGTGCTAGTTTATACATTATCTGGAATATTCTATGCTTTTGGTGGAATGTTAGAGGCTGGAAGAGTAGGAAGTGCTACAAATAACCTTGGAAATATGTATGAGATGGATGCTATAGCAGCTTGTGTTGTAGGAGGAGTTTCGTTTTCAGGAGGAGTAGGAACAGTTCCAGGAGTATTAATAGGGGTTATAATTTTTACTGTAATAAACTATGGACTAACTTTTATAGGAGTAAATCCATATTGGCAATATATAATAAAAGGATTGATAATAGTTATGGCAGTTGCATTAGATACATTAAAATACGTAAAGAAAAAATAGATATAATGAAAAGAATCTAGAGGAGCATGCCTCTAGATTCTTTTTTAATCTATATATTTGATGGTTTCTTTTAACTCTAAACTTTTTTTTATATTAATAACTCTTTGATTTTTACTTCCACGCCATTTTAAATTTAAATCCTTTTCTTCTATACAAAATTGTCCATCAATTAAGACATCACATAATTCAATAAGGGATAAAAGTTTAGGACTAGCAACAATAGTTTCCCAAGTGAATCCAGACCAAATCCAAATATCTTTTGTTGGAAAGTTTTCTTTAAACTTTTTTAGAAAAGATATAAGAGGCTCAATATTAGTAATGTATGTAGGATCTCCTCCTAATAATGATAAACCTTTAATACTTTTATCGTATTTTTTAAAGTGATTTAAAATTTCGCTTTCAATTTCTTCAGTAAATGGAGAGCCATAGTTTGGATCCCATGTATCTGAGTTAAAACAATCTTTACAATAGTGAGAGCATCCACTAACAAAGAGACTAACTCTAATACCTTCTCCATTTATCATATCTGTATATTTAATACCAGAATAATTCATAATCAATCTCCCATCGTTTTTACATATGTTTAACTCTGTTTATAACCTCTTTTTGCTTTCCTTTGTTAAAAGGTCTTGAGTCAGGTTGAGCTAAATAACCACAAACTCTTCTTATAACATTCATTTTAGTAGAGTCATGATTTCCACATTGTGGGCATTCAAATCCTCTTTCTGTTGCTAAAAATTCTCCATTGAAGTTACAAACATGACATTTATCAACTGGTTGATTAATTCCCATGTAGTGGATTCCAATTGATTGAGCGTATTTTAAAACTTGATATACAGCTTCTAAATTTTTCTTTAAAGAGTCAGTTTCAATATAACTGATATGTCCACCAGCAGCTAAAGTATGTCCAGGAGCTTCTAATCTTAATTTTTCAAAAGGATTTATTTTGATTTTAGAAGAAACATGGAAAGAGTTATCGTAATACTCTTTATCAGTGATTCCTTCAATTGGACCAAACTCTTTTAAATCTATTTGAGCAAATCTATCACAAAGAGATTCAGAAGGTGTAGAATAAAGAGCAAATCCTAATTTTGTTTCATCTTTAAATTCTTTAACTTTTTTAGAAATATATTCTAAAATTTTAAATGTTTTATCGTATGATTCTTCATCTAAGGCAAAGTTTTTACCATATATAAGTTCAGAAACTTCGCTAAGACCAATATAACCGATAGATACAGTAGCATATCCGCCCCAAATTAAATTTTTGATTGTTTCTTTAGCTTGTTTCTCAGAAAGAGCACCAGCCATCCAAAGAATTGGAGCAATTTCTGCAGGAGTATTTTCTAAATATTTAGCTCTGAATATACTGTTTTCTTTACAAAGATTTAAAATTTCATCTAATTCTTTATAGAATCCAGCTTCATTACCTCTATTTTTTATAGCAATTTTTGGTAAGTTAATTGTAGTAGCTCCAATATTAAATCTACCTGAGTATTTTTCATTTCCATTTTCATCCCACCAAGGAGATAAGAAAGCTCTACATCCCATAGGATAAACAACAGTGCCATTTTTAACTTGTTCTGGTGTAACGAATAAGATATCGGGATAAACAGACTTTGTCATACATTCAAAAGCAAGTTGAGATATATCCCAGTTTGAATCTTCGGGATTGAAGTTTAATCCATCACAAATAGCATAAACGATTTTAGGGAATATAGCAGTTTCTTTTTTAGCTCCAAATCCTTCCATTCTAGTTTTGAATACAAATTTTTGAACTAATTTACCTTCCCAAGATGTTTCAGTTCCTATTCCTATAGTAGTAAAAGGAGTTTGGCCATTAACTGTAGATAAACTATTGATTTCATATTCTAAACCTTGCATGGACTGTTTTACAGACTCCTCAGTCATGTCTACAGTATAATCAAAAGCGTTTGGATATTTTGCTTTTAAAGATTCGTTAGAGTAGTTGATATCAGTTGCAGAAATAATTGAATCAATTTCATTTTGAGTTAATCTTTCTATATACTTTAATCCCTTAGCAAAATGCTTTTTAAATGTTTTAACAATGTATGGAACTAAAGCTCTATCAAGATAAGGAATAGAGCATCCACCATAAGTATTCGAAGAAACAGAAGCGATAATTTGTACAATATGTCCAACTGCAACTTCAACAGAGTTAGGTTCTAACATTTTAGCATTACCGATATTGCATCCACCTTTTAACATTTGTTCAATATTAACTAGCTCACAATTTGTTTCTCTGAAAAGAAGATAGTCTAAATCATGAATATGGATTCTTCCACTTTCATGAGCTTCTTTTAAGTGTTTTGGAAGAATTCTATTTAAATAATAGTCTTTTGATGAAATACCAGCTAATAAATCTCTTTGAACTGAGATTGTTTTTCCATCTTTATTGGCATTTTCATTTAACATATCTTCATTTGAAGCATCAATTAATTCACCGATTTTTTTATATATAACTTGTTCTTTTTTTCTTAATTCATTTTTTATAGTACGGTACTCTTGATAAGAAAGTGCAATATCTTTTTCAGAAGAACCCATAAGTTTTTTTACAACAATATCCTGAATCTCCTCAACATGCATCTTAGGAATATCAAGATTTTCAATTTGAGACGCTATTTTCTCAATAAGTTCTATATTAACTGATTTTTCTTTTTGATTAAAAGCCATAGTAATTGCTCTAACAATTCTATTTTTATCAAAATTTGCAGTCGACCCATCTCTTTTAATAACTTCCTTCAAAAAAATCACCCCATTTTTTATTTTTTCTTCAACTATTATACACATTTTTATTTAATTCTACAAATCTGTAAAAAAGTAAAAATGAGTAAAAAAATGGTTAAAAAAAAATATTTGACAGTAAAAGATAGAGTTATTAAAGTAAAATAAAGTTAAAAAAATAATCAAACAAAAAAAAATCGAGCAAAAAAAATTCAAAGAAAAAAATAAAAAACACAATATATATTGTTTGTTTTAAAAAAATGACACAAGATATTGTGTTTTTTTAATTTTAAAGATTATATACTTTAAAAATATATAAAAAAGATTAAAAAAATATGATATAGTATTTTTAAAATACCAATATAAAGGGAGGGGTTTATATGTTTAGTAAGGATATTTATGTTTCAAGAAGAAAAAAATTAAAAGGGTTAGTAGAAGAGGGAGTAATTATAGTTATGGGAAATTCCGAATCACCAATGTCTTATAAGGATAATTCTTATAATTTTGTGCAAGATTCTACATTTTTATATTACTTCGGATTAAATTCTCCAGATTTAATTGGAGTAATAGATATAGATAATGAAAAAGAATATATATTTGGAAAAGAATTTACAATAGATGATATAGTTTGGATGGGACAACAAAAAACATTTAAAGAAAGATCAAAAGAAGTGGGAATTGAAAATTTTTTAGAAGATGAAGAATTAGAAAAACTATTAGAAAAGGCAAAAATAAACAATCAAAAGATTCATTTTACAAATCAATATCGTATAGAAAATACTTTAAAACTTTCTAATTTATTAGGAATAAAATTAGAGGATGTAAATAAGGAGTTCTCAGAAAAATTATTAGCAGCAATCATTGAAATGAGAAATTTAAAATCTGATTATGAAATTATAGAATTAGAAAAAGCTACAAATATAACAAGAGAAATGCATTTAACAGCTATGAGAAATGTAAAACCAGGAATGAAAGGTTATGAATTAGTTGCTTTATTAGAGTGTGCAGCTAAAAAATACAATGCTACAACTTCTTTTCATACTATTTGTACAACGAATGGTCAAATTTTACATAATCATTTTCATGAAAATATTTTTAAAGAGGGAGATATAGTTTTATTAGATTGTGGAGCAAGATTAGATAATGGTTATTGTGGAGATATGACAACGGTGTTTCCAGTTTCAGGAGAGTTCTCAGATATCCAAAAAGATTTTTATTCTCTTCTAATAGAAATGTTTGATAAAGCAGAGGAATGTACAAAGCCTGGAGTTACAAATAAATATGTTCATTTAGAGGTTTGTAAAGTTTTAGCTAAAGGTATGATTCAAAGAGGAATCATGAAAGGAAATGTAGAGGAGATAGTAGAATCAGGAGCCCATGCTTTATTTTTCCCTCATGGATTAGGACATATGATTGGATTAGATGTTCATGACATGGAAAATTTTGGGGAAAATAGAGTTGGTTACGATGACAAAACAAAAAGAGAGACAAAATTTGGATTGAAATCTTTAAGAATGGGTAAGGAATTAAAACCAGGATATGTTTTGACAATTGAACCAGGAATTTATTTTATTCCAGAATTAATTGAAAGATGGGAGAAAGAAGGAAAATTTAAAGAGTATATAAGTTATGAAGAAGTAAAAAAATACTTGAATTTTGGTGGTATGAGATATGAAGGGGATTTTTTAGTAACAGAAAATGGGAACAGAAGATTAGGGGATAAAATGCCAAAATATTATTATGAAATAGAGGATATTTTAAAAAATAACAATTAATCAGCTGTTATACGAACAGTTGTGTTCTGTAGTGGTAAACGTATAAAAAAAATAAATCTATTTAAAAACATGGTTGACATTTTAGTACGAATATAGTATTATTAATTGAAACCGATGATTAAGTAAATTTAATACCCCCCAAAAAATTTATTTAAATCTTTTTATTTTAACACTCCCCCGTGTTATAAAAAACTCCTTTTACCCCAAAAGGAGTTTTTTTATTGAAAAATTTTATAAAAAATCCTCCTTGTTAGAGGAGGATTAAATTACATTTCAAATATATTTGTTATTTTTAATTTATTTCTATCAGAAAGTTCAAACTCAATATAGGTATAAATATCTTCAATGCTATCTTGAGTTTTATTTTCAAAAGCGATAACACCTTCATTTAGACAATCTTGAATTTCCTTTTCACTTAAATCATTGTGTATACTATAGTAATTATTTTCAATCATAAAGTTATTTAACTCTTCCAAAGTTAAAATTTTTCCAATTAAAGAAAGTTCCTGTTTTAACATAAATTCCTCCTATAGATTTAGAACATAATAGCATAATGAATTCCAAAAGACTCATTATTTTTATTTGAAGTGTATTGGTCAACTTGAGAGAAATGATTATTTATTTGATAAGTATAACTTAGAGAAAGATTATTATTTAAATAAAATCTAATTTGGTTTTGCCATTGTAAAGAGTCGTGAGTTTGAATGTCTGCTTTAGAACTATTTTTAGCACCAAAATCATAATCTAACCATCCACTAAATCCAAATCTCATACCATTTTCAAATTTATAAATAGTACCACCATAGGCAATATTAAATAGATATCCATCCCATTGATCTTCATTTCTACCATAATTTTTATCAACATATCTAGCATATAAATTTGTTTTAAAGTAATCAAATTTTAAGTATTTCATTTCTGGAATTGATATGTAGTTACCAATACCTACGTAATATTTTCGAAGCCCTTCATTTTTTTCAGGATTATATTTGCTCTTTCCATGAACATTATCGAAATCAAATTGAGTAGCAATAAACCATTCAGATATTGGACCAATAGAAAGATCTTTGTTAATTAATCCATCTATAGAGAGTCTAGGAGATATTTCACCATACGTATAGTTGTCATCGACCCCATTTTTGTCACTTAAACTACGGCTTTTAAAAATATTAGATCTGTCAACAAACCAGTATAAATCTAAAAGATTATATCGAGTAGTTCCTTGTATTTCAAAAATAACATCTTTTTGTGAGGTCCCCCAACCATTGGGAAGAGCATTTCCCTTAATTAAACTAGCTTCTAAAACCGTAAAATTCCAAGGCTCATATTTAGCAAAAGATATTGTAGATAAACCAATTGAGCCTAAAAGTAAAATTTTTTTTAACATTTTTCCTCCGTGATTAATATTGTTGTATAAATTTATAAATTTCTTGTAATAGAAAATCTATATTTTCTTTTGTTAGTACACAAACTCTAAAAAAATTATTATTTAAATTATCAAAAGATTCAGCTTTTCTAATGATAATTCCTTTTTTAGATAAAAAATGATAAAGATCATTTGAATTATATTTTGAATTCAGAATTTCACATAAAATAAAGTTACTATTAGAGTTATAAACTTTAAAGTCTTTAAATTTATTTAAACCATTATAAAGTAAAGTGAAGTTTTCTTTAAAATTTTTATGACACATACGTATAAAGTCATAGTCTTTAAACATAGCTTCTCCCATAATATCGGCAAAAATATTTATATTCCATAAATTTGGAATAGAACTCATAGCATCTAAAATAACTCCTTTTGAAATAATAGCATATCCTAATCTGATACCTGGGGTTGAAAAAAATTTTGAAGTACCCCTTATGACTATTATTTCTTGACATATATCAATTAAATTTATAGCAGAAGTTTTTGAAAAGTCTGTGAATTCTATATACGTTTCATCGATCATAATAGGTTTTTTAAAATTTAAATATAATTTTTCGATATCTTTAAGAGGAATTAAAGTTCCTGTGGGGTTATTAGGATTACAAATAATAATCATATCAAAATTAGACTTCTGAACAAGAGCTATAATATCATCAATATTTATTTGAAAATTATTCTCTTTTTTATAAAAAAATTTAGTGATTTTAGAGTTGATATTTTTAAGTTCTTTTTCATATTCAGAATATGCAGGAGCTAATAGTAACGTATTTTGGGGATTAATAACTTTTATGCTAGAAGTTATTAATTCAGTTGCTCCACTACCTAAAATAATATTTTCTGGATTACATTTACAATACTCAGAAATACTAGCTTTTAAATCTGTATAATTAGGATCAGGATAGATAGTTGCTAAATTAAGATTATTCTTTAAGTTCTCTAACCCTTTAGGACTAAGGCCAAAAGGATTTATATTTGAACTAAAATCTATAATTTTATTTTCATTAATACCAAGTTCTTCAGATAGCTGATGAAGATTTGCTCCATGATTACTTTTCATAAAACCCCTCCATTATTTAAAATATATAACTATTTTAACAAATATAGTTTTTTTTTGCAAAAGAATGTTATAAAATATAGGTATAATAAAAATAAAAGGGGAATAGATTATGAGAAATCCAAAAGTAGTAGTAATAGGAGGGGGAAGTGGTTTATCTGTTGTTTTAAGAGGATTGAAGCATTTTCCGATAGATATAACAGCTATAGTTTCTGTTGCTGATAGTGGTGGAAGTAGTGGAATTTTAAAAAAAGAATTTAATATACCTGCTCCAGGGGACTTAAGAAATGTGATGATAGCGCTAAGCAATGTAGAACCTTTAATAGAGGAAGTTTTTCAGTATAGATTTAGAGAGGATTCTTCAATAGGAGCTCATCCATTAGGAAATCTATTGATAACAGCCATGACAGAAATAACAGGAGATGTACAAGTTGCGCTAAGAAGACTTAGAAAACTTTTTAATATTAATGGGAAAATACTTCCTGCAACTTTAGAAAAAATAGAATTAATAGCAGAAAAAACAAGTGGAGGATTTGTATTTGGTGAATCAGATATACCAGTTTTAGGAGAAAAAATAAAACGAGTTTTTTATGATGGAAAAGTAAATAGCCCAAAGGAAAATATTAAAGCAATAGAAGAAGCTGATTTAATTGTTTTTTCTATTGGAAGTCTTTATACAAGTATTATTCCGAATTTACTTTTAGAAAATATGCAAGAAGCTTTAAAAAAATCAAAAGCGCAAAAGATTTATATCTGCAATGCTATGGGACAAATGGGCGAAACAGAGAATTATAGTGTTGCAGATCATATAGAGTCAATAAATAGGCATGTAGGATTTGATATGATTGATAAAGTTATTGTAAATTCTGTTGAAATACCAGAGGAGATAGTGATAAGGTATAGAGAAGAAGGAAGTACTCCAGTGGAACTAGATATAAATAGATTAAAAAAAATGAGAGTAAAAGTTATAAAAGAACCTTTAATAAAAATTGATTCAGAAAAAAGAGTTAGACATTTATCATATAAATTAGCTGCAGTTGTATATTCTCAAATAGACAATTTAGAAAATTTTTATGAGGAATAAATATATAAAATAGGAGGAGAGAATGTTATTAAAAAAAGAAAATGGATGGAAGAATGAAAAGTTAAACAAAAATGATATCTTTGAATTTTGTCAAGGATATAAAAACTCTTTGGATTTGGGGAAAACAGAGAGAGAGTATGTTAAATTTGGTTTAGAATTAGCAAAACAAAATGGGTTTGTATGTGCTAGTACAAAGAAAAAGTTAAAGAGTGGAGATAAAGTTTTCTATGTAAATAGAGACAAAAATTTAGTTTTAGTAGTTATAGGAAAGGAAGAGATAACAAAGGGAATAAATTTTGTTGTTTCTCATATAGATTCACCAAGAATTGATTTAAAACAAAATCCATTATATGAAGAATTAGAGTTAGGGTATATGAAAACCCATTATTATGGTGGAATAAAAAAATATCAATGGGCTTCGATTCCATTATCATTACATGGAGTTGTTATATTAGAAAATGGTGAAAAAAAAGATATTATAATTGGAGAAAAGGAAGATGATCCTGTTTTTACAATACCAGATTTACTTCCACACTTAGCTGCTAAATATCAGGGAGAAAGACAAACAGCTGAAGTTATTAAAGGAGAGGAGTTGCAGATTATAGTTGGATCTATTCCCACAACTATAAAAAATGCAGATATAAAAGAACTAGTAAAATATCATATCTTGGAGGAATTAAATACTACCTACGGAATGATAGAAGAGGATTTTATATCAGCTGAGTTTCAACTAGTTCCTGCGTTTAAAGCAAAAGATATTGGTTTAGATAGATCTCTTATTGGTGGTTACGGTCAAGATGATAGAGTATGTGGCTACACATCTTTAAGAGCGATATTGGATTTAAAAGAGGTTCCAGAAAAAACAGCAGTTTGTTTTTTAGCTGATAAAGAAGAGACTGGCTCTCATGGATCTACAGGATTACAATCTAATTATTTAGAATATTTCACAAGCGATCTAATAAGTAAAGTTAAAGGTGATTATAGCGATTTAGATTTAAGAAAAACTCTTTGGAATTCTAATGCTCTTTCATCAGATGTGAATGCAGCAATGGATCCTATATTTAAAGGAGTTCATGAAGCTCAGAATGCAGCAAAATTAAACTATGGTATAGTTGTAACAAAGTTTACAGGTGCTAGAGGAAAGAGTGGAACAAATGATGCAGATGCTGAATATGTTTGGAGTATAAGGAATTTATTGAATACCCATGGGATAACTTGGCAAATTGGAGAATTAGGAAAAGTTGATGAAGGTGGAGGAGGAACTGTTGCAATGCTTTTAGCTGAGGTAGGGATAAAAACTATAGATGTAGGTCCAGCTCTTTTAGCTATGCACTCACCATTTGAAGTTTCATCAAAACTTGACGTTTATGAAACATATAGAACATATAAAGTTTTTTTTGAAAATATGATTTAATAAAGCAAAGCTCTCTATTCTAGACAATCATTTCTAGATTAGAGAGCTTTTAAAAGTTTGTTTGTTTTTTATAAAAGTTTTTTAGTTTGCTTTCCTTATAGTCAAAAAAATGATGTTATGAAATAGCGACTTTAAGGAAAAAAATATAAAAAGTTCATCATAATAAATTCCTCCCTCGAAGATAATATACAAAGACAAATATCCTGACTCTTTTCATTCTACTCGTAAACCTTCCCAGATAAAATCCAGTGGTACAAAATACTTTCGTCCAAATTACAGTGGCGGGGCCGTAGAGGAATCAAACCTCATTTCCTTATCTATGTATCCTGTTATATTATTAACATTAATATGACTATACTCTATGTAAGATATAAAGTCAATAGTGAAATTTAATAAAAAAAGTTTCCATTTTTTGATAACATGTGTTATCATAACATGTGTTATTATACTTGGAGGTGAAATTAGTGAGAATAGGAGATTTAAATATAGAGGTACCAATAATTCAAGGAGGAATGGGAATTAGGGCATCAATGTCAAGATTAGCTTCAGCTGTTGCAAACCAAGGAGGAGTGGGAGTTATATCGGGAACAGCTATTCCAGCTGACGAGTTTAGAGAAGAAATTAGAAAAGCTAAAGAGATGATTATAGAAAAAGGTGGAGCATTAGGAGTTAATATTATGGTTGCTGCATCGAATTTTGCAGAAGCTGTTAAAGTTTCAATAGAAGAAAAAGTTGATATGATAATATGTGGAGCAGGATTTTCAAGAGATATTTTTGAAACAGTAAAGGGAACAGGAGTAAAAATTGTTCCAATAGTTTCAAGTTTAAAATTAGCTAAAATTGCTGAAAAATTAGGCGCAGATGCTATTGTTGTTGAAGGAGGAAATGCTGGAGGACACTTAGGAACTGAAAAAGATTCATGGGATATAGTAGAAGAAATTGTAAATGGAGTTTCTATTCCTGTGTTTGGAGCAGGGGGGGTTATCACTCCTCATGATGCAGAAAGAATGATGTCCTTAGGTGTGGATGGAGTTCAAATGGGAAGTAGATTTATTGCAACAAATGAATGTGAAGTGAGTCAAGAATTTAAAGAGGTATATGTGAATTCAAAAGAGGGAGATGTAGTTCAAATTATGAGTTCTGCAGGTCTTCCTGCTAATGCAATTGTTTCTCCATATGTAAAAAGGGTAATTAACGAAGAAAAATTAACACCTAAGAAATGTACAAGCTGTTTAAAAAAATGTAGTAGAAAGTTTTGCGTAAAAGATAGTTTAATAAAAGGTCATGAAGGAAACTCTTTAGAAGGAATCTTCTTTGCAGGAAAAGATGCATGGAAAATAAATGAAATTTTATCAGTAAAAGAGGTTTTTGATTTATTTAGAGATAAAGTATTAAAATAATAAATAGTAAAAAAATCTAGTACCTAAATACTAGATTTTTTTTTAATTCATGATATAATCAATTGATAAAAATGAAATAGGAGGATCATAGTTGAAAGTTATATTTTTTATTCTAACTTTTTTTGCGGTTTTAGGAGCATTAGATAGGAGTTTTGGTAATAAATTAGGATATGGAAAAAAGTTCCAAGAGGGTATTTGTGTGGCAGGTCCTTTAATACTAGCTATGTTAGGTATATTATCAATAAGTCCTTTAATATCAAAATTTTCCAAGCCTTTTGTTGAAAAACTTTATCTTATGACTGGAATTGATCCATCAATATATATAAATTCTATTTTAGCAACAGACATGGGAGGATATTTTTTAGCAAAAGACTTAGCAATAAATAAAAATTTAATAGATTTTTCAGGAGTTATATTAGGATCGATGTTGGGAACAGTGGTTATTTTTACTATGCCTGTAGCTTTTGGAATTATTGATGATATGTCTAAGGAAAATTTTTCAAAAGGAATATTAAGTGGGGTTGCAACTATTCCCTTAGGATGTTTAGTTGCTGGAATAATAATGGGACTTGAACTTGTATTGATAATTCATAATTTAATTCCAGTGGTTATTTTTTCAGGAGTAATATGTGCAGGACTTTGGTTCTTTCCAGAAAAAACATGTAAATTATTTGATAGGTTTGGAAAAGGAATGACGATAGTAATAACTTTAGGTCTAGTATTAACAATTATTGAGACGATGTTTGGATATTCAGTTATTGAAGGTTTAAATCCTATAGATGAAAGTATGAAAGTTGTAACTAGAGTAGCTTTAACGTTAAGTGGAGCATATCCATTTTTATATTTTATAGAAAAATATTTTAAAAATACTTTAAGAAGAATGGGAAAATTATTAGGAATAGATGAAAGTGGAACAGCAGGATTTATGGCTTCTTTAGTTAGTAGTATTCCTATGTTTGGAATATTTAATAAAATGGATAATAATAGTAAAATAATAAATAGTGCTTTTGCAGTTGCAGGATCTTATGTCTTTGGAGGGCAATTGGGATTTGTTGCAGGAGTATCACCAGATAATGTATTGCCGTTTATAGTGGCTAAATTAGTATCAGGATTTAGTGCAATTTATCTAGCTAAAATTATGTTTATAAACAAAAAGGAGAGAAAAAATAACTTTGTTTTAAATAAAAGTTTTAAAATAAACTAGGAGGGATAAATTTGGAAAAAATTATAATGGAATTAAAAGAGAGATATGCAGAAATTTTTGAAGAATTAAAAGATTTAAACAAGTATTTGTTTGAAAATCCAGAATTAGGTTTAAAAGAGTTTAAAGCTAGAGATAAACATTGTGAATTATTACAAAAATATGGTTTTTTTATAGAAAAAGGGTATTGTGGAATAGAAACAGCCTTTTTAGCAAATTACATAGGAGAAAAGCCAGGACCAAGAATAGCTTATTTAGCTGAATATGATGCTTTACCAGAAATAGGTCATGGATGCGGACATAATATTTTAGGAGTCACGAGTAGCGCTGCAGGAATACTTTTAAGAGAGTTTGTGAATATTTACGGTGGAGAGGTTTTAGTAATTGGGACACCAGCTGAAGAAACAGATGGTGCAAAAGTTGCCATGGTAAAAGCAGGAGCTTTTAAAAATGTAGATTTAGTTATGATGGTACATCCCACTAGTGGAAATATTCACTTAAGAAGTACTTCAAGTCAAGCTATGGAAGCTTTAAAGTTTATATTTAAAGGGAAAACATCTCATGCAGCTGGATCTCCTCATTTAGGTGTCAATGCCTTAGATGGAGTAATAACTTTATTTAATACCATTAATGCTTTGAGACAACAGATTCTTCCAAGCGATAGAGTTCATGGAATTATAACAAATGGAGGAGAAGCTGCTAATATAATTCCAGATTTAGCTATAGCTAATTTTTATGTTAGATCAAGAAATAAGAAAGAGCTAGATATTCTTTTAGAAAAAGTTAAGAATTGTGCAAAAGGTGCTGCAATATCATCGGGAACAAAATTAGAAATAGAAAATTATGAAACAAGTTTTTTAGATTTAATAACTAATAAAACATTAATGAGTATTTATGAAGAGAGTCTAAAAGATATTGGAATAAAAAAAATTGAAGATTCAGAAGATAGTGGATCTACAGATGCAGGGGATGTAAGTCATGTTTGTCCAACTATTCATCCATATATGCCATTATATAAAGATGTAATTAGTCACAGTAGAGAGTTAGCTATGTGCACTATAGAGGACGGAGCGTATAAGGGAATGGAAGAAGCGGTGTTAGCATTGACTTTAACAGGGATTAAACTATTAAAAGATGAAAAATTAATTGATAGAATAAAATTAGAATTTGATGAAAAATAAAAAATAAAAAGGATTACTCAAATTTGAGTAATCCTTTTTATTAAAAAATTATTTTTTTGCTAAAAGATCCCTTATTTCTGTTAAAAGAATCTCCTCCTTAGTAGGAGCAGGTGGAGCAGGTGGCACATCGTCTTTTTTACGAAGTTTATTAATAGCTTTTACCATAATAAAAATACAAAATGCAATTATTGTAAAATCAATAACAGATTGTATAAAATTACCATATTTAATTGCAGATTCTGGAATTGTTCCTTGGGCAGGTTTTATAACAAATTTTAGATTACTAAAATTAATTCCGCCTAAAATTATTCCAAGAATAGGCATTAAGATATCGTTGACAATAGAACTTACAATTTTTCCAAAAGCTCCTCCGATTATAACCCCAACAGCTAAATCTACTGCATTACCTTTAATAGCAAACTCTTTAAACTCTTTTAAAAACATTTTAATTCCTCCTTAATTAAGAAATCTCAATAGCTTTAATTACATCGCAATCAAGGGCGTTACGGTATAGACTTAACACTGTAGGAATTCCATCTGATTCATCAGCTTTAGATACCATGAATTCTCTAATTCTAATTTTATGACATTTTTTACATTTATATATATAGTATAGCTGGCACATTTCATTACCATAGTCATCAGTAAAATTCTTTTTAGCTAGTCCTAAGAATTCAAAATCGTGTACAAAATGTAGCATAAGATTTCCCTCCTTTTATAAAAAGTATTATGTTAAATATATACTAAATAAAAGTTTATTTCTTTTTCTAGCTAAAAAAAATTATAGTGTTTTATTTACTCTTTTTTTGAGAGCTACTATTGTTCCTGTTAAAAAAGTCATAAAATCTGCAAAAGGTAGAGAAAGCCAAACACCGTCAACACCTATAAAAGTAGGAAGAGTAAAAATTCCAATAGTAATAAAAATAAAACTTCTACCAAAAGATAAAAAATTTGCGAAAGTAGCTTTTTCCATGGATTGTAAATAAGAGATATTAATAAAATTAGCACCTAAAAATATAACTGCAGATGAATAAATTAAAAGACCTCTTGAAGCTAATTTAACTAATTCTAAATCTCCATTGAAAAATTCAATAATAAAATTCCTTTCAAAGTAAACTAAAAAAAGAATAGATAATGCTACAATAAGAGAAATTTTATGACCTAAAATTAAAGTAGCTTTTATTCTTTCAAGATGTTTTGCACCGAAATTATAACTTATAATAGGTTGTATTCCTTGGGCTAACCCATTAAAAATCATTCTAAACACATAAAAAATATAGGCGATTATACTAAATGCTGCTACTCCAATTTCTCCAGTTAGAACCATTAATGTGGAATTAAATAAAATTGTAATGACAGCTACTGCAAATTCTAAAACAAAAGATGAAAAACCATTTAAACAAATTCTTTTTAAAATTTGAAAATTAAGTCTTTCTTTTATAAATTTTATATTACAGTCCTTTTTTAAAAAATATGATAATAAAAATAAAGCAGATGCCATTTGTGCTATTCCAGTAGCATAAGCTGCACCATACATGCCCCATTTGAATTTTATTATAAAAAGAGCATCTAATACAATATTAACAATAGCACCTATTCCCATAGATGCCATGGCGAAATTAGGACTATTATTATTTCTTACAACAGCGTTTAAAGAGATTGAAAGCATAAAAAATATACTAAAAATAACACCAGGAATTAAATAAGATTTTGTTAGATAAAAAAGTTTATCACTGCTTCCTAATAAATATACTATTTTGTTTTGAAATATGAGAGTTAATGAGCAGATAATAATATAAGATATTATGTTTAAAGTAATCATATGTGAGAAATAACGATTAACTTCTTTTAAATTCCCTTCGGCTTGCTTTATTGAGATAACGGTTGCCCCTCCAGTGCCAAACATTAAACTTAAAGCAATAGTTAAGGTGATTATAGGGTAAGCTAAATTAATAGCAGCTAATCCATCACCTCCAATACCTCTTCCAATAAAAATACCATCTACAATAACATAAAAAGCTGATATTAACATTCCCATAACAGCAGGAAAGGAAAAATTAAAAAATAACCTGCCAATAGAATCTTTTTCTAAATCAATTGAATGAAATTTCATTATCTACTCCTTTTAAAATTTTACATCGAGCTAGATTATAGCATAAAAAAAAGAGACTGGTAAGTCTCTTTTTGATTTATATTAAGCAATGAAGATTGGTGTATTAACATGCTCTAAAATATTTAATCCCATTCGATTAGTTATTTTTTCTAAAAAGAAAGAGTGACTAAGATTTCCCATGATTAAAAGAGAGGACTTATTAAGTTCAAAGTAAAAGTCTTCAATGCTATCTAAAGAAGGAGAATAGCCTCTTAAATGAGGTAAAACTCCTTTATCGTGTATAAGTTCTAAAAGAGTATGTTCTTGTTTTTTATAGTCCCATGTAAAAACATCTATTTTTTCTAAATTTATACTAGAAAATAAACTCAAAAAATTGTAAACACTTTTATTAACCTTAATTCCATCATCAGATGTAATACATATATTTTCAAAACTAAGAGGTTTTCCTCTTAAAACAATAATAGGTCTATATATAGTTTTTAAAATTTCTAAGAAAAGATCTCCTAAAAAAAGTCCCTCTTGATATACAAGAAGATCATTTAATCTTAAAAGATTTTTTAAATTTTCTGTTGTAACTTGAACGATTGTAAGAAGATGAGCATTTAATTTATGTTCAATTAGTTTTTCTTTTGTTTTATCTAAAAAGTCATCTTGCAATTCGGAAAAATCTTCAAGAAGATTAGCTTCATCTTCAGAGTTGTTGATAAATGGATTTACATTTAATGCATAAACAGGGGTTATTTCAAATCCGAATTCCTTTTTTAATGATAAACAACTTTCAATAATTAAATCTAAATTATCTCCACTTTTAAAAATAACAAGTGCTTTTTTCATAAAAACCTCCCAAAATTTAATAATCTCTATAATTATTTTATGAGAAAATAGTATATTTCCTTTTAAATTTTAAAAGAAATCCATTGGATTTCATAGTTTTCAATATCGATGTAATAAAAACCATATAAATTATTATTGCTAATATTTAATATTAAATTTATAAAAAGTGAAATTTGTAAAGATGCTATTATAGAAACAATAAAACAGAGATTTCCTAATTTATTTTCAATACCACTGCTGTGTTCTTTGGGATAAATTTTTTTTAAAATAGGATATTCTGGTAAGATACAAGCAACTTGACCAAAGTATCCAGCAACAGCACCGTAAATTAATGGGATTTTAAAAAACTGACATTGGTTTTCAATATTTAACTTAGTTTTAATATTATCACAACAATCAAAAACCACATTAACATTTTTAAATAAAAAATTAAAATCACACTCTTCGAATTTATTACAAAATACTTCTACTTCAATGCATGAATTCACAGAATTTATATATTTTTTTGCTTCAATAGCTTTAAAAGACCCAATATTTTTTTGTGTTGATAAAAGTTGTCTATTTAAATTAGAGGTATCAAATGTATCGAAATCGAGTAACTTTATTTTTTGTACCCCTAATCTGCTTAAAAAGTCTACGACAAACCCTCCGAGACCCCCTAAACCTATAATTAAAACAGTTGTTGTATTTATTTTAAATTGATCATCTTCAGTAAATGAATTTAAATTTTTTAAGTATCTTAAATCCATTATCCACCTCCAACAGGAGGAAAAATAGAGATTATATCTCCATCTGAAATTTCAACATTAAGTGAAGAATGGAATCCGTTGACTAGAAATATAGAAACATCTTCTTTTAATATTGAAAATAATGTAAGAAGCTTTTCACCAGTTATTCCAGGTTCAAAAGGTATTTTAATAATAGCAGATCGTCCTTTTCTTAAAGAGGCAAAAAGGCGAATTTCTAACATAAATCCTCAAGTCCTAGTTTATAAAGAGTTTCTTTTGTAGGAAAAGCATCAACCCAACCACGAGCTTCATAATATTCAGGGAGCATTATATTAAGCTTGCTTTTATGACCTTTTGAAGGACCGTTAGTAATGCTATCGTTTAAAAGACGTTTAGGAAGAGTATCATCTTCAGGCTTCATGCCAGCTTTTTTATTAAAAACTCTTTCTAAATTATAAATTCTTTCTCCAGCGTCTAAAAGAGTAGAAACAGTGTGATTAGTTCCAGTAGCAGCGTTTAAAAAATTTGTATAATCTTCTGCATTTAAAGCAAAAGAGGTAAACAAACACATACCCATAGAATCAATAACAGCTGTTAAATCTTGAAAAGTTTTAGTCCACATTGCTTTATTATCACTAACAGTTCGATCTAATAGTTCTGGATGAGCTAAAATTTCAGGAGATATCATATAGCCTCTAACATGACATCCTCCTCTGTTACTAGTAGCATAGTTAAGTCCAATTCCTTGGATTCCACGAGCATCATAAGCAGGGAGCTCTTGTTTTTTTACAGACATTGACATCTCTGGATGATTATAGTGTTCACAAAGTCTTTGAGAGCCTAGAGACATTAACTTTCCAAGAGAAGTTTTAGCAAATCCAATTCTTTTAGTCCATTCTACAATAGCTTTTTTATCCCCAAACTTTAAAGGAATACCTTCACATTCATCTTCAGAAATAATTTTTTTATCATATAATTCCATAGCAGCAGCAATAGTACAAGGAACAGATATTGAATCTAATCCAAGTTCATTACACCAAAAATTGGCCTCGTTTATACTAGGAATATCATAAACTCCACAATTTCCACCATAAGCCCAAAGAGTTTCATATTCAGGACCACCAATTTCTTTTCCTTCTCTTTCAACAACTCTTCCACAACCAATAGGACATCTATGGCAGTTGTATGTCTTTTTTAAATATTTGTCTGTCAGAGTTTCTCCGCTTATATTTTCAGCATTTTCAGAGTAAGACCCTAACCAGTTATTTGTAGGAAAACTTCCTGTTTCATTTATAATATTAACAAGAACTGCAGTTCCGTAAGTGGGTAGTCCGCTTCCTGTTACACCATCTTCTTTTATTTTTTTCATAGCAATTACTAATTCTTTTCTTAATGCGTCAGGATTATTAACAGGTATAGAGTTTTTAGAAGCTTTTACAACAATAGCTTTTAAATTTTTTGACCCCATAACGGCACCGACTCCTGATCTACCAGCAGCACGATCACCATCATTAATGATAGCTGCCATAAGAGAAAGATTTTCTCCACCAGGACCAATATTTAAAGTTGATGCTTGAGGATAAAGTGTTGTAAAAAAATCTTTAGTTTCACTACTTGTTTTTCCCCAAATATTTTCAGCATCTAGAAGCTCTACTTTATCATCATTAATAGATATGTATTTAGGAGTTGTACTTTTTCCCTCTATAATAACTCCGTCAAATCCAGCATATTTTAATTTTGCACCCCATTCTCCTCCTGAATTTGAACAAGCTATCATACCGGTTAAAGGAGATTTTGTGACAACAACATATCTTCCGCCTGTAGGAACAGAAGCTCCAGTTACGGGCCCAGTCATAATAACTAGTTTATTTTCAGGAGATAAAGGATCGATAGATGGATCAATTTCATCTAATAAAATTTTACTTCCTAATCCCCTTGCTCCAATAAACTTTTTAGCTAAATCTAAATTTAAAGATTCAGTATTTATTTCACCTGTGTTCAAATTGACTCTTAATAGTTTACCATTATATGACGTTTCCATAAAAATACCTCCATAAAATAATATTGGTGATAAAATTGCTATTATTGCGAGTATACCTCATAAATATTGGATTATCAATAGCAATTGAGAAGAAAAAATATATATTTGAAAAAAAATATGTTAAGATAGATTGACAATAAAAATTGGAGGGGGAAAATGGAGTTTTTATTAACAATAGTTGTTGCTGTAATTGGAGGAAAAATTGCAATTAAGTTGAAAATACCAGCAGGAGCAATGATAGGGGCAATGATTTTGGTTTCAGTATTTAATCTGGTTTTTGGAATAGCGACAATGCCTCAAGAATATAAAATTTTAACACAAATAGCAACAGGTTCATTTATAGGAGCAAGAATAAAAAAAGAAGATATTTTAGGTTTAAAACAAATTTTTAAACCAGCAATAATAGTAGTTAGTTGTATGGGAATAATGAATTTTATTTTAGGATATATTTTATATAAAAATTCATCTTTAGATTTAACAACAGCATTATTTTCTACAGCACCAGGTGGAATGATGGATATGAGCTTAATAGCTCATGAACTGAATGCAGATTCAGCTAAAGTTGTAATTTTTCAATTAGTTAGGCTAATATCTGTAATTGGAGTAATTCCTATTTTTTTGAAAAAAATAATAAAAAAAAATGGAATAATAGAGTTCCCAGTAAATACTAAGAAAGAAGAGGGAAAAATTATAAAACATGGTTTAGAAAATATTTTTTTAACTTTGCTAGTTGGAGTTTCAATTGGATATATAGGATATTTATCAAAAATACCTGCAGGAGCTTTAAGTTTTTCTATGATAGGAGTAGGGATTTTTAATATTATTTCAAATAAAGGATTTATGCCAATTCCCTTAAGGCAATTGATTCAAATGTTTGGAGGAGCCTTAATAGGAATTAAAGTTTCAATTAAGGATATTTTAGAAATGAAAGAACTTTTGCATTTAGTAATTATTGTAATAATTGGTTTTTTGATAATGAATATAATTATAGGAATGTTTATATATAAAGTAAGTAATTTTAATATAGCAACCTCACTTTTTTCAGCAGCACCAGGTGGAGTTTCAGATATTTCTATAATTGCTAGTGAAATGGGAGCAGATACTCCTAAAGTTGCAATCATACAACTGGTAAGATTAGTTTCTATAGTGAGTTTTTATCCAGTGTTGATACAAATTATTGTAAAATTTATAGAATAAAAAAAGAACTCTTTTCAAGTTGGTGAAAAGGGTTCTTTTATATTTGATAAAATTTAAAGTAATGGTTTAATTGTATTTTTGAGTTCATCGCAATCGGTAAATAAAACGCTGTGGAAACCTATTTTTTTAGCTTCTTCAATATTATCAAAACTATCATCTATAAATAGAGTTTCACTAGGGTCTAAATTATATTTTGAAAGTAAAATGGTATACATAGAATGATCAGGCTTTAAGGTATTTACTTGATATGAAATTACTCCACCATTACCTATTCTTAAAAAATCATACTTATTATACATCTTTTCATAAACATCTTTTTGAAAATTAGAAAGATAATAAATATTATATCCATAGTCTTTTAGACTTTTTAAGAGATTAACATTTCCTTCTATAGGAGTTAACATTTCATGCCATTTTTCTAAAACTAATGAAATTTCATTTTTCAATTCTGGAGCTTTTGTTTTAAAAATTTTTTCAGCTACTTGGTAATCAATAGAACCTCTATCAAGCTCTTTCCACTCTTCGCTCAAAAAAATTAATTTGTATAACCTTTCTTCAATATTTTTTTCTAATCCTAATCCTTTTAAAAAATCTTGTGGATGAAAATCTAGCAGAACATTACCAATATCAAATACTATATTTTTCATAATGCCTCCTTCAAAAAATAATTTAGGGTTATTATAAACATACCTCATAAAAGAAAAAACATCAATAGTAATTTATAGAAAATCTTTTTCTTTTACAAAAAGCTTTTTTATATTTTTTAATGATCCAAAAATGATAACCTTGTCATCAGTTTTTAATATTGATTCTCCGTTTACAATAATTGTAGAATCATTATCTCTTAGAATGGTTAGTATTTGTAGGTTATAGTTACTTCTAATGTTTGAATCTTTTAATTGTATGTTAATTAATTCTTCAGGTAAATTAGTTATAGTAATTTCTGCAATAACTTCAGATTTAAAAATTCCAAGAATCATAATTGGATTGTGCTGGTTTTTAAACATAGTTTTTATTCCTATTTTGCTGATAAATTTATCAAAATTATTTTTTACAAAATTTACCCTAAGAAGAGCATACCAAATTATTATTAAAATTATAATTGCTAAGATTGCTTTTAAGATTAATTGAAAGCTATACCCATCATTTAGCCGCATAAAAAAATTTATTACCATAGAAACGATTGTGACAGAAAAAATATAACCAAAAAGAATAGTTATAAACGCCAATTTTCTTCTTTTTCTAGAAGAGGTAATAAGTTCACTTTCTACAGTTGTAAAACCACAAGTGGTAAGCATTGATATAACTTGAAATCGAGCTGTTTCCTCGGTAAGACCAGTTAGTCTAAAAAGAATAGTAAATATCTCACAAATTAGAAGATATGTCAGCATTAAGCTAAAAAATGCTAAAATAGCGAAGTCAGCACTCATAATACCACCTATAAAATTTATTTAATATTAAATAGTTACTATTAAAAAAATAAAATCCTTTTAATCAAAATAAAAAAATGTGATATAATAAAATTAAAAATCTAGTTGGGAGTCTTGATTATGAAAAAAATATTATTATTTGTGGCAATTTTATCTTTAGTTGGATGTATGAAAAAAGAAGTTAAGTTTGGGGATGAAAATTTAGAATTAAAAGGCACTAAATTATATTATAAAGGAAAATTATTTACAGGTTTTGTAACCCAAGAAGTTCCTTTTACAGATAAAGTTATAAAAATTGAATATACAGATGGGGTTATAAAAACTGAAAAATAAGATATTCGAAAGGATATCTTTTTTTTTTAAAAGGAATAGAATAAAATTTTTAGAAAAAAATACTAAGTGAAATTTCTAGGAGGAGTTTATGGAATTAAAATTTAAATTTTTAGGAAAATCTTGTTGGTATATAGACATAGATAAAAAGTTTAAAATTGCATCAAATCCATCCTTTGATGAGAAAAAAGGAAGTGATATTAAATTTATTCAGGCAACGGATGAATCGTTTAAAAATATTAAACTTTGGTTGATCACAGAGTGTAGTCAAAATAATTTTGATGCAGAGGGAGCTAAAATAATTGAAGATGATGCAAAAATTATAACTAGAAAAGAATGTGGACAATTTCTAAGAGATAAAAAAAATGCAAATATCTATTATTTAGATTGGTTTAAAAAGAAAGAGTTAGAGATAAAAGGTTATAGAATTATAGTTGAGGTAATACCAACATATAAAGGTGGTGGGTTTTTATCAAATCCTGTACAAGGGAAAGCAAATGGATATTTATTAACTATTATCGATAAAGAAGGGAAAATTAAAAGAATATATATAACAGGAAATACAATATATCAAGAAAATATTATAAAAACATTAATTTATTATCCTATAAATATTTTAATAGCTAATATAGGCCATATAAAAAATAGTTATTTCACAGGAGAAAAAACAATGGATTTAGTAATGTTAAATAGTTTTATTAGAACATTAAATCCAGAAGAGATTATAACAATATTTCCTAAAGGAGAAAACGCTAGAAAAGAGCTGAAAAAATATATTGATTTAATAGAAGTAGGAGAAGAAAAAGAGATATAAAAAAGGATGAAGAATTTTCTTCATCCTTTTAGTTTTTACATAAACATGCTAACTCCAGGTCCTATTGGTAACCCTAAATAAGTCCAAGCAATAAACATAATAGTCCATCCAATTAAGAATACTAATGAATATGGAAGCATCATTGCAATAATAGTTCCAATTCCCATTGACCCTTCTTTTTCCTCATATTTAGAAGCGAATCCAACTATAATAGGGAAATAAGACATAAGTGGAGAAATTATATTAGTTGTAGAATCTCCAATTCTATATGCTAACTGAGTATACTCAGGAGTTAATCCTAATTCAACAAACATAGGGATGAATACAGGAGAAAGCATTAGCCATTTAGATGAAGCTCCACCAATAAATAAGTTAACAAAAGCTGTTAAGAATATTAGTCCAACTGCAGCCCAAATTCCAGAAATACCTAAATCTTTTAGAACATCAGCAAGTTTAACTGCAATAACAATTCCAATATTTGATTTAGAGAATACATATACGAATTGTGCTGAAACGAATATGATAACTAAAACTTGTCCACAAGATGCCATAGCTTTAGTCATTGATTTTATAACATCTTTATGTGACTTAACAGTTTTAGCAGCAACTCCATAAGCAAGACCAGGAATAAAGAATGCCAACATAAGAATATAAACAATTGAATCACTAAAGAATGGCTTTAAAATTTCCATAGTTCCAGGTTCTCTGTTGTTTTCAGCAACAAATTTAGAAATCTCTTCAGATGTTAATCTAAAAATTGCATTTTCAGGTATAACCATAAATAAAACAACTATAATAAATCCAATGGTAGCTAATCCAGCAGCTCTTAGACCCTTTTTCTCTTCTGGGCTAATTTGATCATTTAAGTTAATATCAACCTTAGGCCCTTTATATTCACCTAATCTAGGTTCAACAACTCTATCAGTTATCCACGCACCAACAGCTGTAATAAAGAAAGTTGAAACGAACATAAAGAAGAAGTTAGCTGTAGGTGTAACAGAGTATCCAGGTAAAACAATCTGTGCAGCAGAAGTAGTAATACCTCCTAATAACGGATCAGTAGTACCAATTAAAAGGTTCGCAGAAAATCCACCAGAAACTCCGGCGAAAGCAGCAGCGATACCTGCAAGTGGATGTCTTCCGAAAGATAAGAAAATAACAGCTCCAAGTGGAATAAGTACAACATATCCAGCATCAGATGCAATATTTGACATAACTCCAGCAAAAACAACTATAGCAGAAACAAGTTGTTTAGGAGTTGATATAACAATTTTTTTAATAATAGAGTTTAATAATCCAGTTCCCTCAGCTAATCCAACTCCAAGCATTGCAACAACAATTGAACCTAATGCAGCATGGCCAGTAAAGTTTTTAACTGTTGAACCGAAAATTCCTCTAATTCCGCTTCTTGTTAAAAGATTTTGAACATAAGTTGTTTTTTCAATAACTTGTCCAGTAGTTCTTGAGATTTCTTTATAGTTTACAGAAACGCCAGTGTAAGAAAGTATCATAGAAAATATAATAGTTATCACAAAGAAACCAAAGAACATGGCTACTGGATGAGGTAACTTATTTCCTGTAACTTCTACAAAGTTTAAGAATTTCTCAAAAAAACTCATTTTTTTTGTTGTAGAATTTGTAGACATTTTTTCCTCCCTAATAATAAAGTGAATTAATGGAATATGTGTAAAAATTGAAAAATTTTTTTCACAATTTCCATTTATGAAATATATCGAATCTATTTATGTGGTATAGACTCAACTGATTTTAACATAATTTGTTCCATAAAGCAATATAAAATTCAAAAAAAAGAAAATAAAAAACGCATTTAATTAATCAATAAATGCGTTTTATAAACTTATAGTTTTTAAAATAAACAACTTATTTAGAAAAGTTACTAGCGTTTTCTCCAGCTATTTTCCCAAAAACAGTTATATCAACAACAGCGTTTCCACCTAATCTATTAGAACCATGAATTCCACCAGTAACTTCTCCAGCAGCAAAAAGTCCATTTATAGGGGTGTTATTAGATAAAACTTCAGCTTTCTCGTTGATTTTAATTCCTCCCATAGTATGATGAACAGCTGGAGCTACTTCAACACTATAAAAAGGTCCTTCAGTAAGAGCAGTAGGTAAATTTTGTCTGTCAAATTCAGGATCTTGTCCTACTTTAACACTTTCGTTATACTTTGAGAAAGTTTTCTCTAATTCTGTAGCTGGAATATTTAATTTTTTAGCAAGTTCAGAAAGAGTATCACCTTTAGTTAAGTAACCTTTTTTATCATAACTATCGATAGCTTTTAAACTTTTTTTAACAGTTTCGTCAAACATAAGATAGGCACTTTCACCTTTTTGTGCAAGCTCAGCTTTAGAAACAACGTCTCTAGTATCTAGTTCATTAACAAATCTTTTTCCATCTCTATTAACAAGAATTGCTCCATTCCCTCTAACAGCTTCAGTTATCATAACGCTATTAGTAGGAATAACTGTTGGATGAGTTTGGATTTGATCCATATGAATTAAATCTACATCAAGAGGTTTAGCCATAGTAATACCATCTCCAGTTGCACCTTTATGGTTTGTAGTTCCAAATCCTTTTAAAGATGATACATTTTCAACAATCATTTCTGAATTTGCTCCAAAACCACCTGTAGCAATAATAACAGCTTTAGAATTGATTGTATATTTTTGACCAGTTGGAGCTTTAACAACTATTCCCTTAACAGCTTTACCATCATAGATGATAGATTCAGCAAAAGTTGATAGTCTAATATCAACTCCAGATTTTTTAGCACTTTCAGAAAGAGCGGCAACAACATTAGGACCAACAGGAGCACCTCCAGTAGGTCGATGAGTTCTATTAACACTTTGACCACCCATTCTTCCAAGATCAGATAAATCAGCGCCTTTATCCATTAACCAATCTACAATTTCAGCTGAAGAGTCAGCCATTTTAGTAACTAAAGTTTTATCATTAGTATTTTTTCCCCCTTTCATAGTATCTTCTATGAAAATATCAACGGAGTCATTGACACCTTTAGACTTTTGAACGGATGTTTCAGCAGCGTTAAGGCCACCTGTAGCATAATTAGTATTACCACCTAGAATAGCGGCTTTTTCAACTAAAATAACATTAGAACCATTATCTTTAGCGGCAATAGCAGCAGTAAGACCAGCTCCACCTCCACCTATAATAACAACATCTGTAGTAACATCATTATAAACTATAACTTTTTTTTCTTTAGGAGTTAGCTTAGCTCCTGATTCTTTGATAGCTCTATCAACAGCTCTTTTTAAGCCTACACTAGTAGAAGTTGCACCTGCTACATTATCAACTTTAGTTGATTGAGTTTCAATAATATCTGAAATTATAGACTTCATTCCATCTCTTGTAAAATCACTTTCTTTTTCTTCTAAAATTTCAATATTTTTAATTTCGTTATTATTAATATCCACTTTAACTTTGATATCCCCATTATATCCCTTAGCTGACGAAATAAATTCTTTTCCTTGAACTAAAGTTGTTGTTAAAAGTAAAGAAGCTAAAATGCTAACATACTTTTTATTAAAAAATTTCATAAATATATTCCTCCCTCGATTTATATGAATAATAATACTAATATACAATAGTAATAGTTTAAAATAAAAGTGAATAAAAATCAAGAAAAATATAATAAAAAATGACGGAAAGTACAAATTCCGTCATTTTTTATTATGTTTAAACTATTTTTTTTCCATGATATTCAGTGTTAGGAATTAATTTGTTAACTTTTTCAAAATTTTCGTATGTCACTCCACCACAAACTACAATTTTTATTTTATCTTGAGCGATATTAATGAATTTATTTAAAAGATCAGCTCCCTCAAAAGCAATAGCTTTTTTACCAGATGTTAAAATACGATCGACTCCAAGTTCTGCTAGTTTCAAAATTTCATCTTCTGGATTATCGATTTCATCAATAGCTTTATGGAAAGTAATACTCATTGGTTTTGAAAGAGTAACTAACTCTTTTAAAAGAGTATAATCAATTTTTTTGTCTTTTGTTAAAACTCCAAATACAACTCCTAGAACTCCAAGTTCTTTACAAATTTTGATATCTTCTTTCATAATTTCGATTTCAGATTGAGAGTAGCAGAAATCTCCTCCTCTAGGTCTAATCATAACAAAAGCTGGGATAGCTAATTCTCTAATTTTTTTGATTGTTCCATAAGAAGGGGTTGTTCCTCCTTCATATAAATTTTCACAAAGTTCAATTCGATTAGCACCTTTTTCAATAGCTAAAAGAGCTTCACTATACGAACCTACACATGCTTCTAAAGTTATAGGGGATTTAATTATTTCAATTGAATCATTAGGAAGAATAGTTCCCCCTTTTAAAACTTTTCCAAAAACACCCTCACGAGGCATTATACAATCTCCAACTCGATGATATATTTTACAATGATGATGACACTGTTTACCTTTTTGAGTTATTTCAAGAAGAGAATCTCCAATTTTTAAAATACTTCCCACAGCAAGATTTTTTAAATCAATTCCTTGAATGATTAAATTTTCCCCAAAAGCACCAAAATCAACATTACCACCTTTTTTATTAAAATCCTCGATTTTTTCAACTTCTAACAGACTTATTTGTCTATGCCAGTTTCCCCCATGAGCATCTTTTTCAAGACCAAAATTTTCGATAAGAACTCCTTTGTCCACAACAGTTTTTTCAGTCCCCTTATTCTCACTTATACAAATTGCAATAACCTTTCCCATATCATCCTCCTATTTTATTCATCCCTTTAGATTCAATATCTTCAACTATATCAGTTTTATCCATGCGATGTTCTTTTGGTTTTATATTATATATAGCTTCTTTTATAATAGAAGCCAGATCTTCTATGGATATATTATTTTTTAAATATGGTAATAAATCAATTCCCTTATCATAATGTAAGCATAGCTTTAAAAATCCATTAGATGTAACTCGAACCCTATTACAAGTATCACAAAATCTATTAGAAAGAGGACTAATAAATCCAATTTCTCCTATAAATCCAGGAACTTTATAATATAAAGCGGGACCATCTGTTGAATTAGTTAAACTTTTTTCTAAAGGATAATTATCTTTTATTAAGGATAGAATTTCTGAGTTTTTTACAGAAATAAATTTTTTACCTTCTCCAATAGGCATAATTTCAATAAAACGTACTCCTATATTTAAATTTTTAGTTAAATTTACAAAGTCTAAAATTTCATTATCATTAATGCCTTTCATAATAACGACATTTAATCTAACTTTTTCAAAATTTTTTAAAGAAGCTTCTTTTATAGTATTAAAAACTTTATAAAAATCTCCCCCACGAGTTATTTCGTTATATTTTTCTGGAATTAGACTATCTAAGCTTATATTGATTCTACTCAAACCATTTTTTTTAAAAGTATCTAGATTTTCTAAAAGATTAAATCCATTAGTGGTAATTGCTATTTTTTCAATTTTTTGGATATTATTTATTTTTTTTAAAATTTCTTGAAAATCTTTTCTAATTAAGGGCTCGCCACCAGTTATCCTAACTTTTTTTATACCAATTAAAGAAAAAGCTTTAACAATTCTCTCTATTTCTTCGCTATTTAATAAATCACAATTTTTATAAAAGCTTGTATCTTGTTCAGGAAGACAATATTGACATCTTAGATTACAATGATCTGTAATAGATAATCTTAAATAGTTAATTTGTCTTTTACTTTTATCTAACATAGGATCTCCTTTATATAATGATTGGAATTTTAGTTATCATAATCTTTTTTAAATTCAATTTTAGCATTTAAAAACTCCTCCATTTCTTGTAAAAGTTGAAAAAGAGTAGCTCGATTTTCAAACTCAGCTCTAGTTTTAGGAAGAGGAAAATTTGAAAAGAGTTCTTTTAAATCTTTATGCTCTTTTATCAATGGGGTTGTTTTTTTATTAACTTCAACATTTTCAGATACTTTACTTATGAAGTCTGCAATAATAATACTATATTCATGGGTGATATATAATCTTTTAAAACAAGTTCTCATTCTAGTTAAAATTCGATACTGTCTTCTTCTCATTGAAAAGAAATTAAGATGTTCGTTACATTTATCAAAAAGAGAGTTATCATAATCTAATAAAGAAAATTTTCGTCCTTCTTCAATAGTTGCTTTTAAAGCTCTAAAATTTTTATCTTCATCTACAGAAACACAACTACATTTTAGACTTTCAGAAATATCTGAAAGTATTTGTTTAAGAAGAGAGTCAACCTTTATTTTAATAGAATCAATAGTTTTTTCATTAGTTGGCATGTAAAGATTTAAAATATTTCCAATAAATAAACCAAGAATTAAAACATAAAATTCATTGAGTAAAAATTCTATAGATATTGATTTTTCACTTAGAATATGTGTAGCTAAAACAGTAGTGACTAAAAATCCTTGTACAATTCTAAATTTGATGCATAAAGGCATAAAAAGAAGTATAAAAAGACCTAAGGTAATATAATGATAACCTAAAAATGAAGATAATAAAATAAAAAGAGACATCCCTAAAATAACAGCAAAAAATCTCTCAATAGTAATTTTAATACTATCACTTTTAGTTGCTTGTATAGAAATAATAGCGATAATACTTGCTGTGAGACCATATTTTATGCCAAAATAATCAGCAAGATAATATGCTAAAAATGAAGCTAAAGCAGTTTTTATAACTTTATGATCAAAATATTTAAACATAATAACTCCTTAATTAAAAATACTAAATTTGAAATTTTCCGCAATTTCCTCAAGAACAGCAATTCCACCAATGGAGTTACCTTTAAGATCTAGAGCAGGGCCAAAAACACCGATTCCCATTTTTCCAGGAACAACAGATAGAATTCCACCTCCTACACCAGACTTAGATGGAATTCCAACTTTAATAGCGAATTCACCAGAACCATCGTACATACCACAAGTAACCATAAGTGTTTTAACTATAGTAGCAATATGCTCACTAACGATACGTTCACCATTTTCTAAAACACCGCCTTTAGCAAGAAATAGACCTATTTTAGCAAGATCTATAGCAGTGACTTCAATGGAACATTGTTTAAAATAAATATCTAAGACTTCTTCAACATCTCCAGTGATTAAACCTTCTCCTTTTAAGAAATAGGCCATTGAACGATTTTTATTACCAGTCTCTTTTTCACCTTGGTATATTTCTTCATTAACTTTTAAATTATTATTACCTGAGATTAATTTGATGAAATTAAGAACTCGTTCAAATTTTTCTGTACTATTTTCACCTTTTATCATAGAGCAAACTTCAATAGCACCAGCATTAATCATGGGATTAAAAGGTTTCCTCATTCTACCAGTTTCTAATTTTCTAATAGAGTTAAAAGCATCACCACTAGGTTCCATTCCAACCTTAGAAAAAACATATTTTTCACCTCTATCAAGCAAAGCTAACATCAGAGTTAAGGGTTTTGAAATGCTCTGAAGAGTAAATTTAATATCTGCATCACCAGCTATAATAATTTCACCAGAAGTATCAGTTATACAAATACCTAAATGATTTTTATTAGCACTAGATAATCCTGGGATATAGTCAGCAACTTTTCCTAGTTCGCAAACATATTTATTTCTATTAATAACGCCTTCTAAAAAACTTTTCATAAGTATCCTCCGCAATTATTCTTTATCTTTATCTAATTATATATAAAAAAAAGCAAAATATCAAAAAAATAATAAACTTATTTAAGTTCTTTATATTTTTTTCTAAATTGTAATGGAGTATAAAGAAATTTTCCCTTGAAATTCAAAGAAAATTTACTAGAGTTTGAAAAGTTTAATTTATAAGCTATTTCAGTTATAGATAGCTCTGTTTCTATAAGAAGAATGGATGCATACTCAAGTTTTTTATTTATAATGTATTTAGAAGGACAAGTGTTATAATTTCTCTTAAAAAGTTGAATTAAAGTATTTTTATTAAAACCAAATATATTTTGCAATTGAGTTATTGATAAAGTAGGATTTTCTAAATTATTGTCGATAAATTTAGTTATTTTAATAATGCTATCTTCTGAAAGAACCTTAAAGTTTAAATTTTTTTGTTCATTTAAAAGTTCTAAGATTATTTTAGTTAAAAAGTTTAAAACAAGAATTCTATTGTTTTTTAAACTATTTAAATTTTCAAATAAAATAGAAGATACCTTATCAATTTTCCAAGGAAGTTTTTTCATAGAATAATTAATCTCTTTAATATTAAAATCTTTTAGAAAGTTATCCTTAATATGTATTGTTAAATAATTAATATCATTTGTTAAAACCTTATATTGTCCCAAAGATATACCATTAGTTATTAAAGCTTCGTTTTCATTTAATATAATAGTATCTTTTTTAAAGCCTATTTGTCCAAGTTCACAAAATCGAATTGTAAGGCCAAAACTAGAAAATAAAGAGGGATTGAATTCTTGGAAAAAATTTTTTTTAATTAAAATAATGTCGCAATATTTATCAGAGTATATTTCATAAAATTCTTTTTCTGAAGAAAAATATTCAAGTTTTTCTTGAAACATCTCTTTATTGAATTCGTATACATTTGAGATTAAAGATATATTTTTAGTTAAAAAATCTATTATAGAATAAGTGTATCTACCCTCTTTTTTTATGTTTTCAATACTTTGAAAAGAGTCTAAATTGTAGATAGTTCTATTTCTATAGTACTCTAATGCTAGTTTGAAATTTTTTTCTTTTGTCTTGTTAGTTATAAATATTAAAGATTCCTTGGTATTTAAGATATCATAAATATTAAAATTTTTATTTAAAGCTTTTTCATGAAAAAAGGTGATTATTTCTAGTTGATCTTCTAAAAAAAATTCTTGAACACTTTCAATAAAAAATTTATAAAGATTGAGAACTTTTAAATACTCGTAAAAAAGAGTTTTATTATTATTTTTTATTAAGTCTTCTAATTTATATATAATATTTTGATTCATTAACTCACATCCTAAATTTTATTTATTATAATATATTATATTTTTTTTAAAAACAATCTTTTTATTTTAATAAAAGTGAAAAAAAGTACATTTTTTTTATAAATTTAAAAAAAATATGTACAAAATTTGAAAAAAACCAATTTATAAAAAAATATTATGACGTTTTGTTTAAAAAAAAATGAATAAAAGCTATTTTTTATAAAAAGAAAAAACCTTATACTTTTTAAAGTTAGAAATATTTATAAAGGAGGAAAATAAGTGAGCATAAAAGTCAATAAAAAAGAGTATGACTTTGTAGAAAATAAAACTCTTTTAGACTTTTTAAGTGACTTAGATATAGCAATTCCAACATTATGTTATGATGAAAGAATAGAGCATAATGAACAAGAGTGTGGAATATGTGTTGTAGAAGTAGATGGTAAATTAGAAAAAGCTTGTAAAGCTAAACTAAAAGATAACACAATAATAAAAACCCACAGTGAATTGGTACTTAAAAAGAGAAAAGAGATATTAGGTAAAATAATTGATAAACATGCTTTAGATTGTTTAGGGTGTAAAAAATCTGGAGAATGTAAATTACAAGATTATTGTTATGAATATGAAATTCATACTAGCAAGAATGGTTACGAAGAAAATTTAAAAATAGATAATTCAAACCCTTTTTATACAATAAATCCTAATAAATGTATAGCTTGTGGAAAATGTGTAGAAATTTGTAAAACTCTTCAAGGAAGTAATATATTAGAATTAAAAGAAAAAGATGGAAGAAAATATGTAGGTACTAAACTTGAAGAAAAAATTAATAATACTAAATGCATGTCTTGTGGAAATTGTGTAAGTATTTGTCCTGTAGGAGCCTTACTTCCAAAAGAAAAAGAAAAATTTAGACATTGGGAAACAAAAAGTGTCAGAACAACATGTTCATATTGTGGTGTTGGATGTCAAATAGATTTTTTAGTAAAAAATAATAAAATAGTAGAAGCTAAACCAGCAAATATAGCTCCTAATGATGGATTATTATGTGTAAAAGGAAAATTTGGATATAAGTTTGTTAATCATCCCGATAGAATAAATACTCCATATATAAGAAAAAATGGTGAACTAAAGCCTGCGTCTTGGAAAGAAGCATACACTCTTATTGGAGAAAAAATGAGAGAAATAAAAGATAATTATGGATCAGATTCTTTTGGAGGATTAACATCAGCAAGATGTACAAACGAAGATAATTATATATTTCAAAAACTTTTTAGAGCGGTAATAGGAACTAATAATGTAGATCATTGCGCTCGTCTTTGACACAGTTCAACAGTTGCCGGGTTAGCAACTACGTTGGGAAGTGGAGCTATGACTAATAGTATTGAAGAAGTTGTAGACTCAAAAGTTATCTTTATAATAGGGTCAAATCCTCGAGAAAACCACCCTGTTATTGGAGCTAAAATAAAAACAGCTAAATTAAATGGCGCAAAAGTGATTGTTGCCGATCCTAGAATGATCGATTTAGCTGATGATGCAGATGTATTTTTACAATTAAATTTAGGAACTAATATTTCTCTTATTAATGGTATGATTCATGTAATAATAAAAGAAAAATTATATAATAAAGAGTATATAGAAAAAAATACAGAAAACTTTGAACACTTAGTTAAATTAGTCGAAAAATATACACCAGAATATGCAGAAAGTATTTGTGGTGTACCTAAAGAATTAATAGAAAAAGCTGCAAGAATATATTCAAGTGATGTAGCCTCTATTTTTTATGCCATGGGAATAACACAACATAAAGCCGGAACAAATGGAGTTATGAGTTTATCAAATTTAGCTTTATTGTGTGGAAATATAGGTGTTAAATTTGGAGGGATTAATCCTTTAAGAGGGCAAAATAATGTTCAAGGATCATGTGATATGGGAGGATTACCAGATTCATATCCAGGGTATCAAAAAGTATATAATCCTGAAGTAAAATCTAAATTTGAAAAAGAATGGAAAGTAAAATTAAATGATAAAGTAGGGTACACTATACCAGAAATGATGCATAAAGCTTCACATAATGAATTAAAATGTTTATATATAATGGGTGAGAATCCAATGGTTTCAGATCCGGATATAAATCATATAAAACACGCTTTAGAATCTTTAGAATTTTTAATTGTTCAAGATATATTTATGACAGAAACAGCTCAGTTAGCAGATGTTGTTTTACCAGCCTTATCTTTTGCTGAGAAAGATGGAACATTTACTAATACAGAGAGAAGAATTCAAAGAGTTAGAAAAGTTGTAGAAAGAGAGGGCGTTGAGCCTGATTGGAAAATTATAAATAATATTATGAATGTTTTAGGTTATAAAGAGATTTATAATTCTGCAGAGGAAATAACAAAAGAGATTGCAAAGGTAACTCCACAATATAAAGGATTAAATTATACAGTGATAGATAAGATAGGAATTCCTTGGCCTATAAATGAATCAGGAGAAGGAACATCTATTCTACATAAAAATAATCCTATGAGAGGAAAAGGACTTTTTGTACCATCAGAACAAGAACTTTTAGGAGAGAATCCGTGTAGTCAATATCCTTATTTATTAACAAATGGTAGAAATCTATATCACTATCATACAAGAACTATGACAGGTAAAGTAGATGGATTAAACGAAAAATCTCCAGATTCATACATTGAAATACACCCACAAACAATGAAAAAATTAGGCATAGTAGAGAATGAAATTATAAGAGTTATATCCAGAAGAGGTGAAATTAAAACTAGAGTAACTTCAAATGACGGAATTTTAGAAGAGTTATTTTTTATGCCATTCCATTTTGCAGAAGGAGCTTGTAACGTATTAACTGGAGCTGATCGTGTAGATGAAAAATGCGGAATTCCAGAGTTAAAAGTTACAGCAGTAAAAATAGAAAAGTTGATTTAGTGGAGGAATTATGAATTTTCAAATAGAAATTGATGGGATTTTAACAGAAATTAAATCTACACAAACAATACTAGAAAGATGTAAAGAGTTAGGTATAAATATACCAACTCTTTGCCATCATGATGATTTAGGATCTCAAAAAGTTTGTGGAATATGTATTGTAGAATGTGATGGAGAAACTTTAAAATCTTGTGAAACTTATCCTAAAGATAAAATGGTTATAAAAACAAGAACTCCAAAAATAATTAAAGAAAGAGAAAGAATTTTAAAAAATATTATGAAAAATCATCCTAATGATTGTTTAACTTGTGAAAAATCAAAAGGGGATTGTGAATTACAAAATATATCTTTTGAATATAATATAATAAATAGGAATTTAGAGAATATAAAAAAATACCCACTAGATAGCGGTTCCTCAGGAATAACTAGAAATATGAATAAATGTATTTTATGTGAAAAGTGTGTAGCTGTTTGCAAAAAAGTCCAAGGACTTGAGATTTATGAAGTTGTTGAATTAAATGGAGTCAAAGAGATAATTATAAAAGATGGAAAAACATTGGAAGAAAGTAAATGTGTTTCTTGTGGTCAATGTGTTAAAGTCTGTCCAGTAGGGGCTTTGACAGAGAAAAATAGTGTAACAGAATTAAATAAGTTATTAAAAAGCTCTGAAAAACATATTGTTGTTCAGATGGCTCCTGCAATAAAGCATACTATAGGAGAAGAGTTTTTTCTTGCTCCAGGAATAGATGTAACATCTAAAATGGTAGGAGCTTTAAAAAAACTAGGCTTTGACAAAGTTTTTAGTACAGATTTTTCTGCAGATGTAACAATAATGGAAGAAGGAAGCGAATTAATTCAAAGAGTAATAAAAGGTGATGGTAAATTACCAATGTTTACTTCATGTTGTCCAGGATGGGTAAATTATGTGGAACAATCTTATCCAAGTTTTATAGAAAATTTATCAACTTGTAAATCGCCTCAGCAAATGTTTGGTGCATTAGCAAAATCATATTACTCAGACACATTAAATATTCCTAAAGAGGATATATACGTTGTTTCAATTATGCCTTGTACAGCAAAAAAAGGTGAAAGTGAAAGAGCTGAGATGCAAAAAAATGGAATTAAAGATGTAGATTTAGTAATAACAACAAGAGAGTTTGCTAAGTTAATAAAAATGAATAACATAGATTTTAATTTAATGCCAAATAATTTAACCTATGATTCTTTTATGGGATTAGGATCTAGTGCTGGAAGGATATTTGGATCTTCTGGTGGTGTAATGGAAGCGGCACTAAGAACAGTAAGTCATATTTTAACAAATGGACAATTAAATCAAATAGAGTTTCAGAACTTAAGAGGATTTGAAAATGTAAAGTCTGCAGAGATAGATTTAGGAGAAAAAATAATTAAAGTTGCAGTTATAAATGGAATAGGTTCAGCAAAAAAAGTTTTAGATGCAATAATAAATAAAGAGGTTTCATTTGATTTTATAGAAGTTATGGCTTGTTATGGTGGATGCATAAGTGGCGGTGGAGCACCTATCCCAGATAATTTAGAAATAAGAAAATCTAGAATGAATGGAATGTATCTATTTGATTCAACTTCAAATTTACGAAAATCACATGAAAATGAAGAAGTATCTAGCCTTTATAAAAACTACTTGAAAGAACCTTGTGGTCATAAAAGCCACCATATTTTACATACTACATACTCTAAAAAGTAAAAAATATGAAGTATGATAAAAGTGTAGTTTTATTAGCAGGTGGAAAAGGAAGTAGATTAAATTATATTGATAAAAGTTTTTTAAAATTTAATGGAAAAACATTTGTTGAAATTATTATTGAAAAACTTTCCAAATTTTCAGAAATTATAATAATATCTAATTCCCCAGAAAAATATTTAGGTTATAATTTAAAGGTTATAAAGGATGAAATAAAAAATGTAGGTCCATTGGGAGGAATTTTAACAGGATTAAAAAATGCCACAAATGAAGAGTGTCTTATTTTATCTTGTGATACACCATTTTTAGAAGAAGAGTTTTTAGAATATTTAGGAAGATTCAAAGGTGATTATGATATTTCTATACCTATTCATAACTCTTTTAGAGAACCGTTATGTGCATTGTATAAAAAAAGTAGTATGGATGAAATAATAAATTGTATTAATAATAAAGAGTTTAAAATAGCTAATATTTTTAAAAATTTAAAAATAAATTGGATAAATATTAATGAGTTTGAAAATTTTAATAAAATTTCAAGCAGTTTTTTCAACATTAATACTTTTGAAGATTTAAAATTAATGGAAAAAATGTAGGATAAATTTTAAAATTTATCCTATTTTAATTTTTTCCTATTTTAGTATAAAAAAAAGTAAAATAAAACAAAAGGAATAAAAAAAGTTGTAAAAAAACTAGTATAATAGTATAATTGTTCATATTTTATGAGGAGGGATTGAGATGAAAAAATCTATATTTTTAGCGGGAGTATTGTTATGTGCAAATATTTACGCAGGTGAAATATTAATGGGAACAACAACATCATTAGATGACACTGGATTTTTAACTGAAATTTCAAAAACATTAAAAGAAAAAAAAGGTGTCGAATTAAAGTGGATAGCAAAAGGAACTGGTGAAGCTTTAGAGTTGGGAAAAAGAGGAGATGTAGATATTCTTTTTACTCATGACCCTGGGAGAGAAAAAAAGTTTATAGAGGATGGTTATGGAGTAAGAAGGTACCCTTTAATGTATAATTATTTTGTTGTTGTAACAGATAATGAGAAAGATTTAACAAACTATCCTAAAAATTTAAATGAATTATTAAATAAAATTTCTAAGGAAAATTTAACGTTTATATCAAGAGGAGATAAATCTGGAACTCACTCTAAAGAGCTTTCAATGTGGAAAGAAGCTAAGGTTGATAAGGATTTTAAGAATTATAAAGAAGCTGGACTAGGAATGGCAAAAACTTTAAATTTAACTTCTGAATTACAAGGATTTACTTTATCTGATAGTGGAACATTTTTAAAAGTTAAAGAAAACTTTAAGTTGCAAGAGGTACCATTAAATGAAAAAGAACCTTTGAAAAATATATATTCAATTTTAGAGCTTTCAGATGTTAAAGATAGTAAAAAAGATGATATAAAAATATTTATAGAGTTCATGCAATCTAAAGAAGCTGAAGAAATCATGAAGAGTTATGGAAAAAATGAATTCGGAACACCATTATTTTTTGTAGGTAAATAATGTGGAGAGGGAGATAATAGATATAGTTTTACTCTCTATATTTGTTACAGGAATCGCAAGTATATTAAGCTCAGTAGCTGGTTTTTTTATAAGTTTATGGTTGTTTTTTAAAAAAGGTAAGGGATTTAAAAAAATATTAGAGTTTTTTAGGGCATTAACTGGAGTTCCTACTATAATTTTTGGATTAATAGTTTTATTAGCTCTTTCAAGAAGAGGTATTTTAGGACCATTAAATTTATTATTTACTCCAACGGCTATAATAATAGCACAATTTTTATTACTATTACCATTGGTAGTAACCTTGTGTTCGGAGCTTTTAGAAAGTGAAGGAATAAAAATTCTAACAACTTGTAAAATATTACATATACCTAGAAAAAAATTAAATCAAGTTTTTTTTAGAGAGTTAAAATCAAGATTTTTAGGAATATTTTTGATAGCTTTTGCAAGAGGAATTTCTGAAGTAGGGTCAGTTATGCTTGTGGGAGGAAATATTAAAGGATCTACAAGAGTAATGACAACTTATATTGCACTTTCTACATCTATGGGAAATTATAATACTTCATTAACAATAGCGTTGATATTATTTACTCTCTCTTTTTTACTAAATTTTTTAATAAAATGGGTGAAAGAATGATAGAAATCAAAAAATTAAAAAAGTATTATGATAAAAAATTAATTTTAGAAATAGAAAATCTAAAATTCTCAGAGAGAAAAATTTATTCAATATTAGGGAGAAATGGGGCTGGAAAGAGCACACTACTAAAAATTTTAGGTGGTATTTTATCTTCTGATGAAGGAGAATTAGAATATAATGTTGATAATACAATTCTATGTACTCAAGAACCACTTTTTTTAAAAGGAAATGTTATTTATAATTTAACAGAACCATTTAAATTAATTGATGAAAAAATAGATTTAGAACAAATCTTAGAATTATTAGATATATTTCAAATAGCAAATTTAAAAGAGGCTAAAGTTAACAATTTATCTGGAGGAGAAAAAGCAAAAGTTCAATTTATAAGAACAATACTTTATAATAAAAAGATAATGTTATTTGATGAGCCAACGGCAAGTATGGATAAAAAAAGTAGCTATTTAGTAGAGAATATATTAAAAAATATGAGAGATGCAGGGAAATTAATAATTATAATAACTCATGACTATGAGCAAGCAGTAAGAATAAGTGATTGTATTTATGAAGTAGATGAAGGAAAATTATCTCTAAAATAAATTTGATAATGTTTAAATATAAAAGTTGTGTATAAGGAGTAATATGTTAAAAAAAAGTAATGTATGTGAAGAAGCACCGGTAGAACTTCTAGTAAATAGGGAGAAATTAGTAACTTTTATGTGTTCACCTTATGATTTAGAAGATTTAGCATTAGGACATCTCTATACAAGAGGGATAATAAAAGAAAAAAATGAATTAGAAAGTGTAGCCGCTTGTAAAGATGCAAAACTTATAGCAACTTATACTTCGAATGAAGTAAAAGATGATTTATTTACAATTCCAAAAGTAGTTTTAAGTGGATGTGGAAATGGAGCACTTTTTGATGAAAAAATTATGGAAAAAGAAAAAATAGAATATCTAGAACAAATATCACTAGAAAGAATAAAAAAGGTTGCTAGAGAAATGTTAGAAAATGCAATTATGTATAAAAATAGTGGTGGAATGCATTGTGCAGCAATTGGAAATATAAAAGAGGAAATAGTAGTCAGAGAGGATATAGGAAGACACAATGCTGTTGATAAGGTAATTGGAGCAGCCTTAAATAAAGAGTTTGATTTAAAAAATTCCGTTATTACAACAACAGGAAGATTATCTTTAGATATGGTACTTAAAGCTGTTGCAACTAAAATACCTGTTGTTGCTACAATAAGTATTCCTAGTAGTTTAGCAATAGAGCTAGCTGAAAAGTTAGGAGTTTGTTTAATCGGAAGAATTGGAAAAAATGAACCAATAATTTATACATATAAAGAGAGAATAAAATAATATTATATCTAGAAAGTTAAGTAGATAATAATAGATTATTAATATTTCTAGTTATTATATAAGAATTTCCAATGATATTATTATTACAGTTGAGTATAGGAGTTTGTTGGTTAATAAATAAATATCAGGAGGAGTAATGAAATTTTTTAAAACTATAAGCTTAAAAGAAGCTATAGATAAGATAGAAGAAAAATTAGATAAAAAATTAGAAATAGAAGAGGTATCAATAGAAAAGGCTTTAAATAGAGTTATAGCAGAAGAAGTAGCTTCAAATATAGATTTACCATCATTTAATAGATCTACTGTAGATGGATACGCGGTTAAAGCAAAAGATGTTCATGGAGCAAGTGAATTTTCTCCAGTTTTATTAAAAAATATTGGAGATGGCAAAATGGGAGAAGAGAATGCCAATTCAATAGATTTAGGAGAGTGTATGTATATTCCAACAGGTGGAATGTTGCCTAACGGATCTGATGCAATGGTTATGATAGAAGATTGTGAAAATCTAGGAGAAGAGGTACTTATAAATAAAGGTGTTTCTGAATTTTCAAACATAATCATAAAGGGATCAGAAGTAAGATATGAGGATTTACTGGTTAAAGTAGGAGAGAGAATAACATCAAGTCACATAGGAGTTTTATCATCTGTTGGTGTATCGAAAGTCAAAGTTTACAAAAAAATAAAATTTTCTATAATTTCAACAGGTGATGAAATTATAGAACTAGGAAAACCTTTAAAAATAGGTGAAGTTTATGATATAAATACAAATGCTTTTAGAGCTCTAATAGAAGAAGGATTAGGTGAAGTGACAACTACATTTTTGGTTAAAGATAATTTAGATACACTATCCTTAACGTTAGAAAAAGCTGTAAAAAATGCAAATGTTGTACTAATATCTGGAGGAAGCTCAGTGGGAGTTAGAGACTTCACTGAAAGAGCAATTGAAGATATTGGTGGAGAGATATTTATTCATGGACTTTCTTTGAAACCTGGAAAACCTACTATAGTAGCAAAATATAAAAATAAATTTATTTTTGGAATGCCTGGACATCCACAGTCTGGAATAAATGTTTTTAAAGCCTTAGTAGAACCGATATTTTTGAATAGAAAAAGAATTAAAATATATGGAGAATTAGGGGAAAATATTTATGGTGATCCTGGAAAAACATGCTTTATAAATGTAAAGTTGAAAATAGAAAGCCAAAAAATATTGGTTTACCCATTAATGAGTAAATCTTCGATGATAAGACCACTTTTAGATGGTGATGGATATATATCGATACCTGATTATAAAGAGGGACTTTATAAGGGAGAATTAGTGGAGGTTTTATTAAATGACTAAAAGAAATATTTATATAGATAATATTGATGTAGATATAGCTTTAGAAAAATATTTTTCTGAGATACCATTAAAAGTAAAAAGTGAAAAAATATCAGTTTTAGATTCAGTAGGAAGAGTTACATTTAAAGCTATTTATGCAAATTATTGTTCACCGACATATGCAGCAAGTGCAATGGATGGAATTTTTATATTTTCTCAGAAAATAAAGGAAGCTACAGAAGTCAATCCAGTGTATTTAACTAAAAACGACTTTATATATGTTAATACAGGAAATCCTTTAGATTTATCTTTGGGTGATTGTGTTGTTATGATAGAGGAGTTAATAAATTTATCTGATGGAAACTTTAAAGTTATAAAAAATGCTAAGCCTTGGCAACATATAAGACCGATAGGTGAAGATATTATAGCTGGAGAAATGTTAATGAAATCTAATCATAAAATTTTACCTCAAGATTTAGGGGCCCTTATAACTGGAGGAGTAAAGGAAATAGAGGTTTATAAAAAACCAACTGTAGCAATTATTCCAACTGGAGATGAAGTTATTGATATATTTAAAGAAGAGTTCAAAGAAAAATCAGTAATAGATTGTAATTCATATATTTTTTCTGCACAAATAAAAGAATGGGGTGGCGTTCCATATATTCAAGAAAGATTAAAAGATGATTACAATGAAATGAAACAAAAAATAAGTGAGTTTTCTAAAAATTACGACATTGTAATAATAAATGCAGGATCGTCGGCAGGAAGTAAAGATTATGCAAAGAGTGTAATTGAAGAAATAGGAGAAGTTATTATTCATGGAGTTGCAATAAAACCTGGAAAACCAACAATATTGGGAAAAGTTAATAATAAGCCTGTCATAGGAATACCAGGATATCCAGTTTCAGCATTTTTAGCTATGGATATTTTTGTAAAGCCTCTTTTGGAGAAAGTAACTAGTATTTTTAATGTAGAAAATTTTATAGAAGGAAAATTAGGGAAAAGTATAGTATCATCCTTAAAACATAAAGAGTTAATAAGAGTTACACTACATAAAAGTTTAGATGACTATATAATCATGCCTTTAGCTAGGGGTGCTGGAATTACAACAAGTTTATCTAAGGCAGATGCTATTTTAGAAATTCCTAAATCAATTGAAGGTATTGAAGCAGGAGAAAGAGTCAAAGTAAAGTTATTAAAACCGTTAAAAGAAATAGATGATAATTTAGTTTCAATAGGAAGTCATGACATTGTTATGGATTTAATAGGGGATTCTATAAAACTTTGTTCTACTCATGTAGGCAGCTTTGGTGGAATATTAGCAATTAAACAAAAGAATACAGATATTGCACCAATCCATATGTTAGATGAAGAGAGTGGTGAATATAATATTTCTTTTATAAAAAAATATTTTCCAAACGAAGATATGACTTTAGTAAAGGGTGTTGAAAGAATTCAAGGATTAATGGTGGAAAAAGGTAATCCATTGAATATAAAGAGTATTGAAGAGTTATTTAAGAAAAATATTAGATTTGTAAATAGACAAAGAGGATCTGGAACAAGAATACTTTTAGATTATTGGTTAAAAAAAGAAGGCTTAGATTTTAGAAAATTAAATGGATATGATTATGAGGTAGCAACACATTTAGATGTTGCCATGGCTATAAAAAATGGAATAGCAGAAGCAGGGTTAGGAATAATGGAAGCTGCAAAAATAGCTGATTTAGAATTTATTCCTTTATCCAAAGAGGAGTACGATTTCTTGATTAGCCCAGAAATAAAAAATGATAAAAAGATCCAAGAATTTATTGAATTTTTAAAATCAGACTTTTTAAAAGAGAAAATTGGTAATTTAGAAGGATATAGTTTAAATAAACCAGGAAAAATAATAGAAATAAAATGCTCGAGATAATCTCGAGCATTTTATTTTTAAAGATTGAAAAAAATATCGATAGTTTCATCATCTGGTTTCTCTCCAAAAAGAGACCCTAAGATAAATACTATTAAACTCATAATAATAACTGGTACAATTTGATGTAGCCCAGAAAAAGTAATTTTAAATACAGAAAAATATATATACGAAGCTACTCCAAAAATCATAGATGAAATAGCACCTAAAGCATTAGCTCTTTTCCAATATAACCCCATAATAATCGGACAAAAAAATGCAGCTTCTTGACCAGCTAAAGCAAAAAGATTTATCCAAACTAAAAGATCTGGTGGATCAAGAGATAGAAGAAAAACAATTATACCTATAAAAAGTGAAGTAAATAGTGATAATTTTTTAATTTTTCTATCTCCTGGATTTGGATTAATATAGTTAATGTATAAATCTTTAACAATAGTAGCAGAAGATAAAATTAAAAAGGAGTCAACTGTTGACATAATAGCAGCTAAAGGGCCACCAATAAATACTCCTGCTAAAATAGGATGAAGTTTTGAAATAGCTAAAGTTGGAATAATTTTATCTCCAATAGTTATCCCAGGAAGTATTGCCACTCCCATTACGCCAATAAGATGCATAATAAGCATTAAAATTCCTACAACAGAAGTTCCAATAATCATTGCATTATGCATAGATTTGCTATCTTTGAATCCCATGCATCGAACAGAAGTTGCAGGTAATCCTAAAATTGCAACACCAACTAGCATCCAAAAGGAAAGAATAAAAGGTTTAGCGATAGCTCCACCAGAATCAGGTGTCAATAGTGCTGGGTTTGTATGTTCAATAGTTCTCATTATATTTTCCATTCCGCCACCAGTTTTTAAAAGTGTAACAAATAGAATTCCTGAGGCAATTAACATAACTCCACCTTGAATAGCATCGGTTAAAGCAACAGCTCTAAAACCACCAATAGTAGTATACGTTATTATAACAAAGGAGAAAATAATTAATCCTACAATATATGGAAGACCAGTTACACTTTCAAAAAGTCTAGCACCTCCTACAAAGTTAGCAACAACTGTACCTATAAAGAAAACTAACATAATGACAGAGCCTAAAATAACTACAATATCGTTTTTATATCTTGCTCGAAGTAGATCAGTAATTGTAAGACCTCCAATTTTACGAGATATTATAGCCAAACGTTTTCCAAGTATGCCCAAAGTTAAAAATGCAGTAGGAGTTTGAATGCAAGCCAATAAAACCCATCCAAGGCCAAGTTTATAGGCTACACCAGGACCACCAATAAAAGAGCTTGCTCCAATATAAGTGGCTATAATAGTCATGGCAAGAACAAATCCACCCATATTTCGACTACCAATAAAATATTCCTCCATAAAATTAACTTCACCATTATTTTTGATTTTGTTAACTTTCCAAGCAACTCCTAACATTAAAAAAAGATATAGAATAATAGGTAAAAGTATAAGCATTAATCCTCCTGATCTAAATTAATATCTTTGAAAAAAAGTTTAACAGCTATAAAAACTAAGATATTTATAACAATTAAACCCAAAACACATGAATAAAAAAACCAACTAGGTAAGCCCCAAATAAATTTGTTGGTATCTACTTTATATATGTATGCAAAATAATACCACCAACAAAAATAAAATAAATATAAAATGCATGTTATAATTGCTTCCTTATTAATTTGTTTAATATTTTTACTCATAAAAACCTCCTCAACGTAAAAAAAGAGAGCAGAGTATGCTCTCTTTAAAGTTTTAGATACTATTGTCTCTCGCTTTTTAATTTTTCAGCCATAGCTTTAGCAATATTTTCTAATTTTCTTTGATCCTCTAGAGTTGGTTCTCCCTTAGCTTCAACAGCATCAGCAATAACCTCTAAACCAGGAAGAGCATCAGCAAAAGCCTGTATTCCTCTTACTCCTCCACCGCTCCATAGCATATTTCCGAAAATTCCAAGATATCTATTTTTTAAACCGTAATTTCTTAATTTATGTAAAAGTCCTTGTAAAACAGGATAAACATCATTGTTATGAGCTGCAGATCCAATAATAAGCCCTTTATATTTCCAAATATCGCTAATAATATAAGAGTGATCAGTTTTTGAAGCATCGTATATTTTTATATTTTTAATTCCATTCCAAGCTAGTTCTCTAGCAATAACATTTGCCATTTTTGCAGTTGTTCCATAAAGAGTACCGTAAACAATTACAACTCCTTCTTCTTCAGGGGTAAAACTTGCCCAATTTGCAAAGTGATTAATAACAACAGAGATATCTTTTCTCCATAAAATTCCATGTGAAGGACAAATATATTTTATTTCAAGTCCTCCTAATTTATTTATAGCATTTAAAACTTGAGGACCATATTTCCCTACAATATTAGAGTAATATCTTCTCATCTCATCTTCATAAAAAGAGAAGTTAATTTCGTCGTCAAAAATTCCACCATCTAAAGTTCCGAAACTTCCAAAAGCGTCATTAGAGAATAAAATTTTATCAGTCATATCGTATGTAACCATTGATTCAGGCCAGTGAACCATAGGGACCATAGCAAAAGTTAAAGTATGATGACCTAAACTTAACTGATCTCCTTCTTTTATACATATAAATTTTGATTCATCAAAATCAGGAATAAAAGCTTTAATCATCTTTAATGTGATTACGTTTCCAATAAGTTTAGCTTCAGGGAAGTGAGCCATAACTTCACCTAAAGAACCAGAGTGATCTGGCTCCATATGATTAACTATAATGTAATCTAGAGCCTTTCCTTTTAATATTCCATTTATCTTTTCAATAAATAACCCAGCAGTAGAGAAGTCAACTGTATCAATTATACAAGTTTTTTCATCGTTTATTAAGTACGAGTTATAAGCAACACCTTGCGGTAATGGCAAGTAATTTTCAAATCTTTCAGTTTTTCTATCGTTAGTTCCAATCCAGAAAACTTTTTCTGTAATAGGCGCATGATAATGCATATTTTCCTCCTTGATATTTTAATATATATTAACTCACTATATTTTAATCTAAAACTTCTAAAAATTCAACTATAATTGCAAAAATAAACAATAATTAAATATAGGTTAACAAAAACTATACAAAAAAAATATAAAAAGCACAGTGGATAATTAAATAATGTAGAAAAAAATAAAAAAAGTTTTACGAAAATTACAAGTGGTGATATAATCAATCTAAAGCTAGATACACAAAAATTACAAATAGGGAGATTTTATATGAATCCAATATTTTTACAAATAGGAAGTTTTAAATTAAGCTATTATGGACTATGCTATGCAATAGCGTTTTTTATAGGAATAGAGCTATTAAAAAAAGAAGCTGTTAAAAAAGGAATTACAAAAAATGTTATAGAAGACTATGCTTTTGTAGCTATGTTATCAGGTTTATTAGGAGGAAGATTATACTATGTATTATTTAACTATAGTTATTATTTTTCTCACCCACAAGATATAATAGCTGTGTGGAAAGGTGGAATGGCAATTCATGGTGGTATATTAGGAGGATTTATAGGAACTCTAATATACGCACATAGAAAAAAATTAAACCCTTTTTTATTAGGAGATATGGTAGCACCATTACTTCTTCTAGGACAAGGAATTGGAAGATTTGGAAATTTAGCAAATGGAGAAGTTCATGGAGTACCTACTTTTACACCGTTAAAAGTAATATTTAATTTAAAGCCAAGTTTTTACCAATGGTATAATAATTATAATTTGATGAGTTTATCTGAAAAAGCACAATATAAAGAGTTAGTACCTTGGGGATTAGTATTCCCAACATCATCCCCAGCAGGAGCAGAATTTCCAAATTTACCACTTCATCCAGCAATGCTATATGAAGCAGGACTTAATTTTATTGGTTTCTTTTTTTTGTATTTCTTTATGAGAAATAAAAACTATGCTACAGGAACTATATGGTGGGCATATATAATAATTTATAGTATAAATCGTATAATTGTAAGTTTCTTTAGAGCAGAAGATTTAATGTTATATGGTTTTAGAGCCCCACATGTTGTGAGTTTTATAATGTTGTTAATTGCTACAATAATTATAATAGTTATTAATAAAAAATCAGGGAGTGATAAATAATGAAGAAAATCTTAGGACTACTATTAATGATTTCAGTTTTATTTGGAGGATGTTCAAGCTTAACAACAAAAAATAAAAGATTAGTAGGAAAGGAATATATTTTGATTCAAGAAAATTCTATTCCAAATGTATTAATAGGTTTTGACGAACATAACTTTTATGGATTCTCTGGACTGAATAATTATTTTGGAAGATATGAGAAAAAAGGAAATAAAATAAAATTAGAAAAATTAGGATCAACTTTAATGGCTGGATCAGATAAAGTTATGAAAATGGAAACAGAATATTTACAAAAATTAGATACAGTTGAAACAGTTAGAATAGAAGATGATATATTAATTTTTACTTTAAAAGATGGATCAACTTTACAATATAAGGAAAACAAAAAAATTAATAAAAGTTTAAAATAATGATATAAAGAAAAAGGCGAAAATTTTTTCGCCTTTTATATTTTTATAAAATAAATAGAGAATATTAAAAAGTAATTAATCAATACAAATCTTTCTAGAATTACCTCTAATATCAACTTCAATAATCTTTTCAATAACTCCAGATCTATGACCAATTAAATAATTTGTCATATTAGCAGCAGAACAAGAGTGATTAGGTATAATCTCAATTTTATCACCAATTTTTAGAGTTGTAGATCCTTCCTTTTTTACTTTTGCAACTTCTTCAGATAAACCAATAATAGTAAGTTCAGGATGATTTTTAATTATTCCAAATCCTTTAGTTAATGAATTACCGTGAGCTCCTTGATCAAGACCTAAACATTTGCTACCACAATCTAAGATAAATAAATCTTCAGAAGGATGAGATACCACTGTAGCTAGAACACTTAATGCACAATCATCTTCTGTAGCAGCACCTAATGCAACTTGTATTGCATCAAAAAATACATAGTTTCCAGGTCTAGAAATTGTTATTTCAGATGATTTAATAGCACTTTCAAAGGTAGGAGTGGTTCCAGTAGCTACAAATTCAACGTCAGCTCCATTTTCAATTAAAAGCTTTTTTGCTAAAGTCATTGTACTAATCTCTTTTTCAGTTATTTTATTTATATAATCTTTAGAAAAACCATAAACTTGTCCTGTGTGAGTTGAAATTCCTTTAAAAACAAGATTTGGATATTTTTTTAGTGTATTGTATAGTAAAACACTATCCTCAGGAGAAACTCCAAATCTATTTAGACCACTATTTATAATTATCTGATAATTAATTTTAGTATTATTTAATTTTTTAGAAAGTTCTATCGCAGGAATTTCATTGTCAAAAGCAACAAAAAGATCACATTCTTTGCTAAGATTGATTACTCTATCTAAATTCGTATCTCCAATAACAGGATAAGCAAGCATAACTTTTTTAACTCCACTTTTTTTGATAACTTTTTCAGCTTCATCTAAAGTACCAACTAAAACTCCTTTTGCACCTTTATCAATTTGCATTTTTGTGATTTCACTACTTTTATGAGTTTTTAACATTGGAAACAATTCAACAGAGTTTTCATCAGCTAATTTTTGATATTTATTTATATTATTTTCAAGAGTAGAAAGATTAACCAAAAAACTAGGCGTTGTAAGTGATGCTATATTTTTTTTATTCATAATAAAAACCTCCAATTTAATTTCTAATAAAATATACACTAAATACAAATTAAAGTCAAACTTTATTTTTTTAAAAAAATAAATTAAAAATTTATTAAAAAGGAAAAAAGAAGAAATTTTGAAGAAAATGATATTACTAAATTTTGAGAAAGAGGTAAAGAAATGGAAAGAATTGAAGAAAAATTAAAAGACATTGAAAAAGAATATTTAGAACTTCAAGAAGGTATAACAGAATACTCAAATAATAATTTAAAATCAGCAGATTTAAAAAAAAGAGGATCAAAATTTGGAATTTATGAGCAAAAAGGTAAAAAAATGATGTTAAGATTAAAAGCTGTAGGTGGAGAGCTTTCAATTGAGAAATTTAAATCATTGGCAAATATAATGGAGAGAGAAGAAATTCCGTATTTGCATCTTTCTACAAGACAAAATTATCAACTGCATGAAGTTGATTTTGAAAAAGTAAAAGAGACAATAGAACAGTGTAATTCAAAAGAGATGTATTTTAGAGGTGGAGGTGGAAATACTTTTAGAAGTATTTTAGTTTCAACATATACAGGAGTGGATAAAAGAAATATTTTTGATGTAATGCCGTATGCTAGAATGGTTGAAAACGAAGTCTTTTTCATGGATAAAGCTTTTGATTTTGGAAGAAAATTAAAAATTGGATTTTCAAATTCATTAGATGACGAGTTTGTTATGGCTGTTCAAGATATGGGATTTGTAGCAAAAGAGATAAATGGTGAAAGAGGATTTAAAGTTTATTGTGGTGGAGGAATGGGAAGAGGAAGTAAAATAGGTCATGTTTTAATAGAATTTTTGCCTGAAGAGGATTTACTAAGAGCAGTAAAAGCTTTAATAGATTTATTCTATGATCGTGGAGATAGAGTTAATAGAATGCAAGCTAGATTAAGATTTCTAGTTGAAAAAATGGGATTTGAAGGTTTTAAAAAACTGTATTTAGATTATTTTGAAAAAGAAAATATAAAAAATGGGAAAATATCTAAAATAAATTATGAAAAGAAAATAAGAGAGTTAAAACATTTTGATACAGTTGAAAATTCTGAGGTATTCAATTTATGGAAAGATATTTGTACAAAAGATACTAAATTCAAAGATGTAGTTTCTTTAGTTTTATATGTAAAAAATGGAGATTTAACAGCAACAGATATAGAAAAACTTTATGTGTTAATGAAAGATATAAATACTCCAACAATAAGAGCTACAATAAATCAAAATTTAGTTATTCCATTAGTTCATAGATCAGCTATTCCTTATATTTATAAATATTTAAATGAACAAATTCCAGAAATAGTAACACAAACTATATCTATAAGAGGACAAATTAGAGCGTGTGTTGGGGCAAAAGTTTGTATGATTGGAGTTCAAGATTCAGCTTCGATAGCTGACGAAATAGGAGACGAATTAGATGATCTTGCAAAAGAATTTCCTCAATATAGAAAAATAATATTTAAAGAAGCAAAAAATATTAGAATTTCAGGATGTCCTAGTTCTTGTGCTGGAGTGCCTGTGGCACCATTAGGATTTATAGGATTAAAAAAGAAGATAAATGATAAATTAGTAGATTGTATGCAAGTTTACATGGGAGGTATTCTAACAGAATCTATTCAATCATTAGCATTTGAAATTCCAAATTTAATTTTACCAATAGATGAGATTCCACTTCTTGTAAAATCTTTATTTAGAGATTATCTAGAAGTATTACAAGTTTATGATATTACTTTTAGTAATTATATGTATGAAAGAAGATTAGAAGAGTTTTAAAAAATAAAGTGACGATTATATTAAATCGTCACTTTTTATTATTTTTGCACCTTTTTTTTCCATTTCTTTAAGTGCTTTAAAAGAGTCTTCTGATGATAAGTTTACACCTTTGCATCCATCTTCAATAACACTAACTTTAAATCCTAGTTCTAAGGCGTCTAAAACAGTATATTTAACACAATAATCTGTAGCTAGACCTAATACAAAAAGTTCAGAGATATTATTGGCTTTTAAAAGATTTAAAAGTTCTGTATTTTTTAATTTTCCATTATCAAAAAATCCGCTATAAGAATCTATTTCAGGATTAGTTCCTTTATAAATAATATTTTCAATTTTTATAAGATTCGGATGAAAATCAGCTCCAAAACTTTCTTGAACACAATGCTCAGGCCACCAAATTTGTGGGAGATTATTTAGAGTGCCAAGCTCCCCTACAATACCGTTGGAGTTTTTAGCAAAACTTTTGTGGTTAGATGGATGCCAATCCATTGTGGCAACAATAAAATCATTGTTTTTAGCAAAATAACTAATAACCCTATTAGCTATTGGAATAATACTAGCTGCATTTTTAACAGCTAAAGATCCTCCTTCACAAAAATCATTTTGAATATCAACAACAATCAAAGCTTTCAAGATAAAACCTCCCAATAATGTATTTTTCACAGTATAACAGTTAAATAAAAAAATGTAAATTAAAAACAACTTGGAAAAAGGATTTCTATTTGCTATTATGGTATATATAAATATATAATAAAAAAATTAGGAGGGGGAATATGAACGTAATATTAGGAGTACTATTTTTTGTTCTAGGAAGTTTAGCAGTTTATATTTTTCAAAAAAAGAAATATAAAAAGATGACAGAAGAGGATTTAGTCTGTGAAATGGTACAAAAAACATTTATTAGAGAAAAGTTTTCAGATCACAATGAACATAAATTGGTAAAAGATCTATTAAAGAGTGATGCATTTATAAAAGAGTTATCTTTAACTGCAAAATTTAAAGGTATGATAGTAGGATATATACTTTTTACAAAAGTAAAAGTAGGAAATGAAACCTTATTAGCTTTAGCACCATTAGCAGTATTACCAAGATTTCAAAAAAAAGGTATAGGGAAAAGTTTAGTAGAAAAAGGACATAAAATAGCAAAGGATTTAGGATATAAAGGAGTTGTGGTTTTGGGTCATCCAGATTATTATAAAAAATTTGGTTATGAGCCTGCTTCGAAATGGGGAATAAACTGTCCTATTGAAGTTCCAGATGAAAATTTTATGGCAATTGAACTTTATCCAGGAGCTTTATCTAATGTAAAGGGATTAGTTGAATATCCTAAAGAGTTTGGAATAAATTAATAAAGGGGAAGTGAAGTGATGAGTTTTAATGACTATGTTGAAAGAAAAGGAAGCGATTCAAGAAAATGGGATTTGAAAGGAATGTATGAAATGGCATCTTATGTAGATGAAAGTAGCATTCCTATGTGGGTTGCAGATATGGATTTTAAAGCTCCAGAATTTGTTCAAAAAGCTTTAATAGAAAGAATTGAGCATGGGGTATTTGGTTATAATATTGCAAAAGAATCTTATTTTGAAAGTATTAAACTTTGGTTAAAAAATAAAAATAATTGGGATATAAATCAATCGTGGATAGTTCCTACAAGTGGAGTTGTACCAGCATTATGTTATGCAGTAAAAGCGTTTACTGAAGTTGGAGACGGAGTGATAGTTCAAAATCCAGTTTATCCTCCATTTAGAGGTTCAGTAGAACTTAATGCAAGAAATGTAATAAATAATCCATTAAAATTAATAGGTGATAGATATGAGATGGATTTTGATGATTTAGAAGAAAAATTAAAAGAACCTAAAAATAAAATGATGATTTTATGTAATCCTCATAACCCAGTTGGAAGAGTTTGGAAAAAAGATGAGTTAGAAAGAATTGTAACATTGTGTTTAAAATATAAAAAAATATTAATTTCAGATGAAATTCATAGCGATTTAATACTATTTAATAATAATTTCACATCGATGGGAACTTTAAATGATGATATAAAAAATTATTTGGTAGTTTGTACTTCAATAAGTAAAACATTTAATTTAGCAGGATTAAAGGCATCAAATATAATTATTCCAAACAATAACTTAAGAGAAAAATTCATAAATGAAATGCTTAAAGTTGGTTCAAAACCATCTCCAAATATTTTTGGAGCAATAGGAGTTGAATGTTGTTATTCTGCTGAGGGTGAAAAATGGCTAGAAAATCTAATAGTGTATTTAGAAGAAAATTATCTATATTTAAAAAAATATTTAGAAGAAAAATTGCCTAAAATAAAATGCTTACCTTTAGAAGGAACATATTTGGCTTGGATAGATTTAAGATCATTAAATTTAACAAATGAAGAATTAAAAGTTAAGTTAGAACAAGAAGCTAAAATTGTAATAGATGGTGGAGAAATTTTTGGAAATGAGGGAGTTGGATTTATAAGATTAAATTTTGCTTGTCATAGATCTATTTTAGAAAAAGCTTTAGAAAGAATAGAGAGAGCGCTAAAAAATTATTAAAATAAAGAAAAGCAAGGAAGTAGAAATTTCCTTGCTTTTTATTTTATACAACTGTACAAATTTCATTGAAATTAAGTCTTTTTTCTCTTGGGTTAAGAGTCTTAGTTTCATCAAAATATCCTATTGATAGTAACATTACAACAGTTTTATCCTCATCAATATTAAACAATTCCTTAACTTTTTCTTCGTTAAAACCAATCATAGGATGAGTATCAACACCGTGATCTTTGGCACAAAGCATTAAAGTCATAGCTAAAAGAGATACGTCTCTTACAGCCATAGCATTTCTTTTAACTTCAGTAGGGTATAAAACAGTTTCACACATATTAATAAGTTGCCCAACTTTTTCTTCTTTTAATCCTAAATCAATTTTAATATTCCACATAGGATTATCCCTACCATATCCAAAAGTATCTCCAACTAATATAAGAGTCATAGATGCTTCTTTTATCTTAGGCTGATTACAAGCTGTAAATAGTTTTTCTTTAGCTTCAGAAGATCGAACGGCAATAATTTCCCATGGTTGCAGATTAAAGGCAGAAGGAGCTAGAACTGCTTCATTTATAATCTCTTCAAAAAGTTTTAAATCAAGCTCTTTATTTGGATCAAAAAAATTAACACTTCTTCTTTTGGTAACAACGTCTTTAAAATTCATATTAACACCTCCACAAGATACTTAATTTATTATACCAATGTTGAGGGAAAAATCTTTTTTAATTATTTAATAACAACTCGTGGAATTCTGTTATTAATAAGGGTAGTATATTCATAGTGATCCATTTTCAAAAAGTCATTAGATTTTTCAAAATCTCTATAAACTTCAACTAAATCTCCTGTTTTTATGGAATCATCAACAAGAATAAAAGAAGTATCCATACTAATATGAATGATAGGAAACTCTTTACTATTTACATGACATAAAATATTTGTATTTTTTTTAGAAAAGCCATCACCATATCCAAGTTTAATTTTAGCAACCTTATGATAGTTTTCTACGGGTATATTTTTAATACGTTCGTATCCAATAAAATTTAAACTTGAAAAATCTTTTATATCATATATGGGGCCGGAAAGAGACCAAGAACGTTTGATATTATTATTATAAATTCCAGGATCTAGCATCCCCAGTAAGCTAATTCCACATCTTACATGGGTAGAACCGTCACCTAATCCCAAAAGAGTTGCAGCACTATTTTGAGAGTGAATAATATTAAAGTACTCTTTACCAATGTATTCAATTGAATCTAAAAATTTATTTTGTACGCTAATAGTTTCTTCAGTATTGGAACTAAAAAAATGAGTCATAGCTCCTTGAAAATGGATATTATTATTTATAATAATATTTTTAACAACTTCAATCTCCTTTTCAGTAAAACCATTTCTAGCAAAACCAAAATCAAATTTTAAATGGAGTTGTAAAGGATCTACTTTAATTCTAATCAACTCTTGAAGTTCCTCTATACTATTTACAACCATTTCTAAATTTTTAAAATTTTTTAAAAGAGAGAAATTTTCAATAGTTTCAAAAATTAAAATTTTAATTTTGGAGATGTTTAATGAAAGTATTTCAAAAGCCTCTGACTCTCTAGCAACAGCAAAATAAGTACATCCAGCGTCCACCAAAATAGGAACTACTTCTTTTAAACCATGACCATAAGCATTTGCTTTAACAACAGCTATGATTTCTTTTTGAGTGCTCATTTTGATATAATTGAAATTATGAATTATATTATCTCTAACAAGTTTTATATAAAAACTATCTTTACCCATTAAAATTCCCCCTGTTTTATAAATCTATATTGTTATTATTACCATATAATTCTTTAAATTTCAAAAAAAATATTATAAAATAACGAAAAAGGAGATGATATTATGAAAATTGAAATTTTAAAATCAGCAAAAGAAGCTCTTGGAAGAAGTTTTAAAGGTAAAAATGTTGTTGTAATAGATGTTTTAAGGGCCACAACTGTTATGGTAACAGCTTTAGAAAATGGTGCAAAATGTATATATCCCTTTAAAGAAATTGAAGATGCTAGAGATAAATGTAAGTTAAGTCAAAATGGACTTTTGGCTGGAGAAAGAAAAGGAATGAAAATTTTAGGATTTGATTTTGGGAATTCTCCTCTAGAATTTACAAAAGAAAAAGTAGAAGGAAAAGAGATTTACATGACAACTAGCAATGGAACAAGAGCAATAGAAAATTCTATTGATGGAGATAATTTATATATAGCTTGTTATTTGAATATTTCTGCTGTTGTAAATAAACTTTTGTTAGATACGAAGGATATTATAATTTTATGCTCAGGAACAGATGATAAATTTTCATTAGATGATAGTTTATGTGCTGGAATAATCACGCAAAAAATAAGTGATAAATTAAAAGTGGAAATGGATGACTTTGTTTTATCTTTAGAAAAATTAGCTAGATATTCTCCAGGAATAACTAAGGTATTAGAGGGAAGTAAACACTATGATTATTTAAAAAAAATTGGTTATAAAGATGACTTAGAATATTGCACCAAAATAGATATTTGTAATGTAGTTCCATTTTATATAGCAGGAAAAATAAAGACTTCCTCTTAGATATTAAGAGGAAGTCTTTTTAATGATTTTTTCATTAAAGGTATGCTGACAGTAAGACAAATAAGTTCAGCAATAGGAATAGCTAACCAAATGCCAATTTCACCAACAAAAAAGGGTAAAGTAAATAATGGAATCAAAACAAATATTATAGAACGACCACAGGAAATAAATGCAGATTCAAAGGGTTTTTCGATAGAAGTATGAAAGCTACTAGAAATTATATTAATAAATGATAGTAAATACGCAAATGTGAAGAAGAACACAGCTTTATTTGTTAAATTGGCTAACTCTTTATTTCCATTGGAAAAAAGATGAACGATTTTATCACCAAAAATATGCATAACAATGAATGTAATTAAACCAATAGAAGCACCAGATTTTAAAGCAATTTTCAAAACATCTTTGATTTTATCAATTCTATTAGCACCTAAATTATAAGAAATAATAGGTTGTAAAGCTTGAGATAAGCCATATAAAGATATATTAACAATTGAATTGATATAAAAAACAATTGTTAAAGCAGAAACTCCAAGAACACCTATATTTTTCATTATTATAATATTAAAAATATAAGTAGTAATAGCACTTGAAATAACTGTTAGCATCTCTGAACTTCCATTATAAAAAATTTCTTTAATATCTTTAAAAGTTCCAATTATTTTTCCAAATTCAATATGATAAAATAGAGATAAAGCACCAAACATATTAGCAAAACATGAAGCTATTGCGGCACCTTCCATACCCATTCCTAGTGTTATAACAAAAATATAATCTAAAAAAACATTCACTATAAAACAAATTGATCCACTTATAAAAACTTGATTTGGTTTTCCTGCGATTCTAACGAAAGTCTCTGTAAAAATAGGCATGCTAAAAAAAATAGAACCAGGAATAAGGATTGCAAGATATCCTTTTACTAGGAAATATGTTTCTGAATCAGTCCCTAAAAGTTTTATAACGGTCTCAAAATTTAGTAATAAGCCGATTGAGATAATTAATAATACTGATAGTAGTAAAATCAAAGTTAAGCTAGTTAAACCTTTAGCCCTATCATAATCTTTATTTCCAGAAGCTATTCCCACAAGAACACCTCCTCCAATACAAATCATAAGAGCAATACTAAGTAAAAGGTTAATAAGTGGCATAGAAAGATTAACTGCTGCTAATCCATTTGATCCAACACCTTTACTCAAAAATAGTCCATCGACCATAATTTGTAAAGAAACAATGAGCATTCCTAAAATACTAGGTATTGCAAATTTAAAAAATAATTTTTTTACACATCCATTTTCAAGAGTAATATTTTGTACCATTTTTTCTCCTCTATAAAATAATATTAATAAATATCTATATGTGATATTATAAACTATATACTTAAGTATAATGTCAAGGAGAAAATATGAAAAATAGATATAAAATTTCTGAATTAGCTAAGATTGTAAATATTTCTAAACAAACACTTATTTTTTATCATAAAAAAGGGATATTAATTCCAGAATATATAGATGAAGAAAATAGCTATAGATATTATTCAAATTCTCAAATTTGGGATTTGTTTTTTATTTTAACTTTAAAAGAAGCAGGATTTTCTTTAGATGAAATAAAAAAATATATAAAAGTGAAAAAACCTTTAGAAAATATAAAATTTTTAGAAGAAAAAATTCATGATATTGATAGAAAAATAAATGAATTAGTAAAAAGTAAAAATACTATAAATGAAAAAATAGAATGTTTAAAAGATATGCAGATTAACTTAGAAGAAAAAGTTAAAGTTGTTTTACAAAAAGAAAAAAAAGTTTATTTTATAAAAATAAAAAATCCACTGGATGAAAAAGAGATTGCAGAAACTTATGATAAATTACAAAGGTTAGGCAATAAAAATGGGATAAAAGAAATAATATATATATCAACAGTTAAAAAAGATAATTTATATGAAGGATCAAAACTTCTTTTAGATAAGATTGGCATACATATTTCTGATGGATATTCAATAGTAGGTGAAGAGATTTTGAAAAGTCAAAATTGTGTAATGTTAAGACATAAAGCAACTTTTGATATGATTAAATTGACCTATGAAAATTTATATAAATTTATAAAAGATAATCAATATGAAATAGTTGGTGATTCGATAGAGATTGGAAATGAAGTAGTTGTTCCTCTTGAAACTGGCTTTGGAGGTATAGTAGATATATATATTCCTATAAAAAAAATTGAAAAATAATAAAAATTAGGATATTCTATAGGGTAGTAAAGAGATAAAGAGGAGAAAAAAATATGGATGCAAAAAAATCAAGAAGAAAAAAAGCTATGGGTTTAGAGGGCGTTGTGTGTATTGCAATACTTTCTACATTAATCTATTTAGCATCTAGTAAAATGGGTGGAATTAATATGATTAACACCATAATAAAAACTGCACATGATTTATTGTTAAATACAGTGTTTTTCATAATGGGAGTATCGGTTATAGCAGGAGCATTTGCAGGCATTTTATCAGAGTTTGGAGTAATTGCTATATTAAATAAATTATTATCACCATTGATGAAACCATTATATAGGTTACCTGGAGCTGCTGCATTGGGAATTTTAACAACATATATTTCTGATAATCCAGCAATATTGAGCTTATCTGCAGATAAAGGTTTTACTAAATATTTTAAAAAATACCAATTACCAGCTTTAACAAATTTAGGAACATCTTTTGGAATGGGATTTATAGTTTCTACATTTATGATCGCACAAAGTGGAAGTATGAATGAAAACTTAGTATTTCCAGTTATTTTAGGAAATTTAGGAGCTTTTGTAGGAAGTATTGTAAGTGTAAATCTGATGATTAATTTTACTAAAAAAGTTTTTCATGAAACAAAAGAAGATTTAGAAGATGGATCTACAGTTTCTGATTTTTTTGAATACAGAGATATTAGAGATGGAAATATACTTGAAAGATTACTAGAGGCACTTTTAGAAGGTGGAAAAAATGGAGTACAAATGGGTATGGAGATAATACCTGGAGTTTTAATAATTTGTACCACAGTGCTATTATTAACTAATGGACCGGGAGCTCAAGGATATACGGGAGAAGCTTATCAAGGTATAGCTTTACTACCATATATAGGAGAAAAGTTACAATTTATTTTAAAGCCTTTATTTGGTTTTACAAGTGCTAAAGCATTAGCGTTTCCAATAACATCATTAGGAGCTGTAGGAGCTGCCTTAGGATTAGTTCCTCAGTTTATTATTGATAAAGCTATAACGTCAAGAGAGATTGCTGTTTTTACAGCCATGGGAATGACATGGAGTGGATATTTAAGTACTCATGTTGCTATGATGGATAGTCTAGGGTATAGAAAATTAACGGGTAAGGCTATTTTTAGTCATACAATTGGAGGAATTGTCGCAGGAGTAGTTGCAAATATTTTATATACGATATTTGTATAAATTTATGGAGGACATATAAAATGAAAGAATATAAAATTGATTTACATATACATACAAATGTAAATCCTCATGCATTTAGTACATTAGAAGAAAATATAAAAGCAGCAGCAAAAAAAAATATGGATATAATAGCGATAACTAACCATGGACCGGCTTTGCAAGATACTCCACATTGGTGGCATCTTGTAAATATAGCTATTCTTCCTGATATAATAGAAGGTGTAAGGGTAATAAAAAGTGTGGAAGCTAATATACTAGATGAAAATGGGACGTTAGATATAAATCAAAAAATTTATGAAAAAATGGAGTTAGTTTTAGCTGGTTTCCATACTGTAGATGAGTATGGAGATATAAGTAATATTGAGAAAAACACAACAGCTATATTGAATTTGATAAAAAAGCAAAAAGCTGATATAATAGTTCATCTGGGAAATCCAATTTTTCCAGTAGACTATGAGAGAATAGTAAAAGTAGCTAAAGAAAATAATGTAGCTTTAGAAGTTAATAATACTTCCTTAGGAACAATCACAAGAGTTGGTTCAAAGAAAAACTGTAAAAAAATGCTGGAACTAGCAAAAAAAGAGAGATGTTACATATCTTTAGGAACAGATGCTCATTATTCTGGTCATATAGGAGAGTTTCAAAGAGCTATTGAACTATTAGAAGAAGTAAATTATCCAGAGGATTTAATAATAAATAGTTCAAAAGAAACTTTTGAGAAATTTTTAAAGCTGAGACAAGAGTTAAGGTCAATAGATGTTAATTCTTAATTTTGGGAGGAAAGAAGATGCAAAAAAATAGAATATGTGAATTATTAGGAATTAAATATCCGATTATCCAAGGAGCGATGGCGTGGATATCAAATGGAAACTTAGCAGGACATGTGTCTAAAGCAGGTGGATTAGGGATAATAGCAGGTGGAGGAATGCCTCCAGAGATATTAAGACAAGAAATTAAGAAGGCAAAGTCTATAACGGATAATCCTTTTGGTGTTAATTTAATGTTAATGATGGAAAGTGTTGCTGAACAAATAGATGTTTGCATAGAAGAGGGAGTTAAAGTAGTAACAACAGGTGCTGGAAATCCTGGAGTATATATGGAAAAATTAAAAGCAGCAGGAATAAAGGTAATACCAGTTGTAGCATCTGTGGCATTAGCAAAAAGAATGGAAAAAATAGGAGCAGACGCAGTTGTAGCAGAAGGATTAGAAGCAGGTGGACATATAGGGGAAATAACAACAATGTCTTTAGCTACACAAGTTGCAAGAGAAGTTTCTATACCAGTTGTAGTTGCTGGAGGAATTGCTAGTGGAGAACAATTTTTAGCAGCATTAGCTTTAGGTGGAGAAGCAGTTCAAGTGGGAACTATCTTTATCGTAGCTCATGAATGTGATGTTCACGAAAATTATAAAAATTTAGTATTAAAAGCTAAAGATAGATCAACAGTTACGACTGGAAATTATACAGGACACCCTGTTAGGGTATTGAATAATAAATTTGCTAAAGCAATTTTAGAATTAGAAGTAAAAGGAGCTCCAAAACAGGAAATTGAGGATTTAGGAAAAGGGAAGCTTAGATTAGCGGTTGTAGATGGAGATGTAGAAAATGGAAGTGTTATGTCTGGACAAGTTGCAGGGTTAGTAAAAGAAGCTTTAAGTTGCCAAGAGATTGTAGATAAGCTAATGAGAGAGTTAAAAGAGGAAAAAGTAAGATTAGATGAAACAATTTCAAAAATAACTTTCTAATAGTGAAGCAATACAAGGGTGGAGGGATCTACCCTTTTTATCTAAAATAAAGGGGAGAAAATATATGTATAATAAAGTAATGGAAACGGTAGAGTTTTTAAATTCTAAGGTTATAAATAGACCTAAAATAGCAATAATTTTAGGATCTGGGTTAGGTGGATTAGTAGAATATGTTGAGAATAAGGTTATAATACCATATAAAGATATTCCAAACTTTCCAGTTTCAACAGTAGCAGGACATGCAGGAGAATTAGTTTTTGGTACAATAAATAATGTTGAAGTTTTAGTAATGAAAGGAAGATTTCACTACTATGAAGGGTATAATATGAAAGAGGTTACTTATCCTCAATATGTATTTAAGAAATTTGGAATAGAGACAATGATTGTGAGTAATGCAGCAGGTGGAGCAAATAGAGATTTTAAGCCAGGAACATTAATGATAATTAATGATCATATAAACTTTTTTGGAACAAATCCATTAATTGGATCAAATGACGAAAGGTTTGGACCAAGATTCCCAGATATGTCAGAAACATACAATAAAGATTTAATTGTAAAAGCTAAAGATGTAGCTAACAGATTGAATATTGAATTTGAAGAGGGAGTATATTTAGGGTCTTCAGGTCCAACATATGAAACAGCTGCAGAAGTGAAAATGATGATGACAATGGGAGCATCAGCAGTTGGAATGTCTACAGTTCCAGAATCAATAGTAGCTAATTATTTAGGAATTAAAATATTGGGAATATCTTGTATAACTAATATGGCTACTGGAATAGCTACTAAACCACATTCACATGAAGAGGTTGTAGAAATAGCAAACCAAACAGGAGAAAGATTTTGTAAATGGATTGCTGAAACAGTAAAAGAATTATAATAGCAGACTCGCAGGAGGTATAATTATGAAAGCAGCATTTTTTGATATTGATGGAACAATTTATAGAAATTCATTATTAACAGAACATTTTAAAAAACTAATAAAGTATGAATTACTTGATATAAGAGAGTACGAGTTAAAAGTAAAAGATGCTTTTAAGAAATGGGATGAAAGAGTTGGGGATTATGATAAATATTTAGAAGAGATAACAACAACATATGTAGATGCAATAAAGGGACTATCACTTCAGTATAATGATTTTATTTCTGATCAAGTATTAGAGTTGAAAGGAAATAGAGTATATAAATTTACAAGAGATATGATAAAATGGCATAAAGAACAAGGACATAAAGTAATTTTTATCTCTGGAAGTCCAGATTTTTTAGTTTCAAGAATGGCTAAAAAATGGGGAGCAGATGACTACTGTGGATCAATATATCATTTTGAAGATGGAAAGCTTTCAGGGGATATTTCACCAATGTGGGATTCGAAAAATAAAATGATAGCAATAAACAATTTTTGTGAAAAATATGATATTGATTTAGCAGAAAGCTATGCATATGGAGACACGAATGGAGACTATAGTATGCTTAATCTTGTAGGACATCCTAGAGCTATAAACCCATCGAGAGAGTTATTGTTAAAAATAAAAACAGAAGAAAATTTAAAAAATAAAACTGAAATATTTGTAGAAAGAAAAGACGTTATTTATAAAGTTTCAGCAGATGTAGAAATTTTATAAAAAAAACTTGACATTTTTACAAAAAAGTTTTATTATTAGTCCAATAATAAAAATAAATTTTTAAAAAGAGGAGGAAGTTATGTCTATAAATTTCAATAATAATAATTATAATTGTAATAATAATAACAATAATAACAATAATAATTTATTGAAATTTGTGATGAATAATTTCCGTTATCTTGAAATAAAAAAGAATTTAAATTTAATTTAGGTAGATTTATTTGATTTAAGTAAATTTATTTATGTGCATCTTTAAGTAGATGTATTATATAATGTTAAATTAGAACTCTTAACTATTTCCGCTAATGGAGATGTTAAGAGTTTTTTATTTTTATAAAAAAATTGGAGGTAGTATTATGTATAAGACAAAGTTAGATATCATGGAAACAGAGATTGCAATTAAAGAAGTAAAGGATTTCTTTGAAAGAGATTTAGCTAAAAAGCTTGATTTAACAAGAGTTTCAGCACCTTTATTCGTGACACCTGAAAGTGGTTTAAATGATGATTTAAATGGTATTGAAAGAGCTGTAGCTTTTGATACAAAGTGTAAACAAGATGCAGTGATAGTTCACTCTTTAGCAAAATGGAAAAGAATGGCTCTTCATAAATATGGTTTTAACTCTGGAAAAGGTCTCTATACAGATATGAACGCAATTAGGAGAGATGAAGATTTAAGTCCGATTCACTCATATTATGTAGATCAATGGGACTGGGAAAAAGTTTTAGAAAAGGACGATAGAACAACTGAAACTTTACAAGAAACTGTAAAAAAAATATATAGTTCATTAAAAGATACAGAAAGTTATATTAGAGATATCTATCCTCAACTTTCAAAAAAATTACCAGAAGAAATAACTTTTATAACTTCACAAGAATTAGAAAAGCTATATCCAGAATTAACTCCAAAAGAAAGAGAGCATGAACATGCAAAAAGACATGGAGCAATATTTATAAGTGAAATAGGAAAGGTTTTAGAGTCAGGAGAGAAACATGATGGAAGAGCACCTGATTATGATGATTGGGATTTAAACGGAGATATAATCGTATATTATGAACCGTTAAAAATAGGTTTAGAGTTATCATCAATGGGAATTCGTGTATCAGAAGAATCTTTAGCCAAGCAATTGGAGATAGCAGGAGCAGAAGGAAGAAAAGAGTTAGAGTTTCATAAAAAACTTTTAGCAGGAGAGTTACCATATACAATAGGTGGGGGAATTGGTCAATCAAGATTATGCCTATTCTTCTTAGATAAATTACATATAGGAGAAGTTCAGGCCTCTTTATGGCCACAAGAAGTGATAGAGGAATGTAAAGCTAAAAATATTCCATTGTTATAAAAAGAAAAAATAAACTTGTCTTTCTGGATAAAAAGGGTATATAATTGGTATATTGTATACTTTTGGAGGTGAAGGGTGAGGTATTTAATAGATAAATTATCTATGGAAAATGATTTATCACAAGAAGAGTTAGAGATATTACTTACTAATCTAACAGAAGAGGATAGAGATTATTTAATAGATAAAGCATATGAAGTAAGAAAACAATATTATGGAAATACTGTTTTTTTTAGAGGATTAATAGAAATTTCTAATATATGTAAGTACGATTGTTTTTACTGTGGTATTAGGGCTTCTAATAAAAAAGCTAATAGATATAGATTGTCTAAAGATGAAATTTTAGAATGTTGTTATAGAGGATATTCCCTAGGATATAGGACCTTTGTTTTTCAAGGCGGAGAAGATAGTTATTTTTCTGATGAACTTTTAGAAAGTATAATAAAAACTTTAAAAAATAAATATTCAGATATAGCTATTACCCTTTCCCTTGGTGAAAGAGGAGAAGAGTCTTTTAAAAGATTGTATGAAGCAGGAGCAGATAGATACTTATTGAGGCATGAAACAGTGAATGAAAAACTTTATAAAGAACTTCACCCAAGTATGTCTTTAGATAATAGAAAAAAATGTTTAGAATCTCTTAAAGCAATAGGATATCAAGTGGGAAGCGGTTTTTTAATAGGATTACCCAATTTAAAACTGATAGACTACGCTAAAGATTTAATTTTTTTAAAAGAACTTAGGCCACATATGGTAGGGATAGGTCCATTTATTCCACATGAAGATACTCCTTTAAAAAATGAAAAAGGAGGAACTGCTTATGATACCATTACTTTACTTGCAATAATAAGACTTCTTTTACCAGATGTATTATTGCCAGCAACAACTGCTTTAGGAACAATAGATCCTAAAGGAAGAGAAAAAGGGTTTAAAGCAGGAGCTAACGTAATTATGCCTAATCTTTCTCCCATGGAATGCAGGAAAAAATATACTTTGTACAACGGAAAAGTTTTTTTAGGAAAAGAATCAGCAGAAGAGAAACTAAAAATTGAAAATAGCATTTTAGAAGCTGGTTTTCAGCCAGTACTAACAAGAGGAGATAATGTCAGATGGAAAAGAAAATAAATTTTATTGATCAAGAGTATATAGAAAAACTATTAGAAGAATCTAAAATAACAGATTATAAAGAGATAGATAGAATATTAGATAAAGCCAGTAATAAAGAGGGATTAACACATAAAGAGGTTGCATCTCTTTTACAGATAAAAGATGAAAATCAAAAAAAAAGACTTTATGAAATTGCAGGAGAGTTAAAAAAATCAATTTATGGAAATAGAATAGTTGTTTTTGCACCTCTTTATGTGAGTGATTACTGCGTAAATAACTGCACATATTGTGGATACAAAAGAGACAATAAATTTCCAAGAAAAAAATTAACTAGAGAGCAAATTCAAAATGAAGTTAAATTATTGGAAAAAATGGGACATAAAAGACTTGCTTTAGAATTAGGAGAAGATCCTGTAAATGTACCTATTGATTATGTAGTAGAAGCTATTGATGCAGTTTATACAACTAAATTTGAAAATGGTTCTATAAGAAGAATAAATGTAAATATTGCAGCAACAACAGTTGAAAATTATAAAAAATTAAAAGATGCTGAAATAGGGACATATATTTTATTTCAAGAAACATATCATAAGCCAACTTATGAGAAAGTTCATCCTAAATCTCTAAAAGGAGATTATGAATATCATTTAACTGCTTTTAATAGAGCAATGGAAGGTGGAATAGATGATGTTGGTGCAGGAGTTCTTTTTGGATTAGCAGATTATAAATTTGAAATTATAGCGTTAATGATGCATAATGAATATTTAGAAAAGCATTATGGAGTAGGATTCCATACAATATCTGTACCTAGAATAAAAAAAGCTGAAGGAATGAGTTTAGATGAATATCCTCATCAAATAGATGATGATACATTTAGAAATATTGTGGCCATAATAAGATTAGCTGTTCCATTTACTGGAATGATTCTTTCAACGAGAGAAACTGCTGAGTTAAGAAGAGAGTTAATAAAATATGGAATTTCTCAAATAAGTGCAGGATCTTCTGCTGATGTTGGAGGATATACAGACAGAGAAGAAGGTAAAACTCAGACACAATTTGAGTTAGCTGATCATAGAACACCTTTAGAGGTACTGAAAGAACTTTTAGATCAAGATTGTATACCAAGTTATTGTACAGCATGCTATAGAATGGGAAGAACAGGAGATAGATTTATGCAATTAGCTAAAAGTGGAAATATTCAAAATGTTTGTTCACCAAATGCATTGTTGACTTTAATGGAATATGCTGTGGATTATGGAGATTTAGAATTAACAGAAAAAGTTGAAAAAGTTATAGCAAGAGAGATAGAAAATATAAAAAGAGAAGATATTAAAATATTAACTTTAGAGAAATTAGAAAAAATAAAAAATGGAGAGAGAGATTTGTATCTTTAGGAGGAGCTTATGAAAAATACCCCAAATTCAAATAGGTTGCATATAGGGATTTTTGGAAAAACTAACTCTGGAAAATCGTCTCTTTTAAATGCTATTACAGAGCAAAATATAGCGATAGTTTCAGAAATTGAAGGAACTACAACTGATTCTGTAGTAAAAGCTATGGAATTTTTACCATTTGGGCCAGTATTATTTATAGATACTGCTGGATTAGAGGATAATACACCTCTTGGAAAGTTAAGAGTAAAAAAAACTTTAGAAGAATTAAAAAGAACTGATTTCGCCATTTTAGTTATGGATGCTACAAAAATTGATATAGAATTTTATAAAGAACAAGAACATCAGTTGAAAAAATATAATATTCCATTTATATTTGTATTAAATAAAGAGGACCTTTTATCGAAGGATGAAAAAGAGATTATAAGAGGAGTTTTTCCAAAAGCTATTTTTGTTTCAACTAAAGATAGAGATTCGATTTTGAAGTTAAAAGAGAATATTTTAAAAGAGATAAAAAAAGAAAAAGAAGAGCCTAAACTTTTAGGAGATTTAGTTCCCTATGATGGAAAAGTTTTGATGGTTGTACCTGTGGATTCAGAAGCTCCTAAAGGAAGATTAATACTCCCTCAAGTTCAACTTATAAGAGATTGTCTTGACCATGGAATAAAAAGTTATGTTGTAAGGGATACTGAATTAGAAAGTGCTTTGGAAGATATTAGAGATATTGATTTAGTTGTAACAGATTCTCAAGCTTTTAAAAATGTGGATAAAATTTTAAATAATAGAGTTAAATTAACAAGCTTTTCAATTCTTTTTGCTAGACAAAAGGGAGATTTAGAGGATTTAGTTAGAGGTGTAAAAAAACTTAAATCTTTAAATCATGGAGATAAGATATTAATTGCAGAAACTTGTACTCACAATACATCTCATGAAGATATAGGAAGAGTGAAAATACCAAAATTAATAAAAAAATTTACTGGGAAAGAAATTGAATTTGTTTTTATGGGTGGAAAAGATTTTCCAGAAGACTTATCAAAGTATGCTTTGGTAGTTCATTGTGGGGCATGTATGATAAATAAAAAATTAATGCAAAGTAGAATAGATGAATCGATGTCTGCAAATGTAGCTATAACTAACTATGGATTAGTTATAGCAGAAGTGACTGGAATTTTAGATAAATCTTTAGAAATATTTAAATAAAAAGCTCTCTTTACTAATGATTTAGTAAAGAGAGCTTTTTTCTATTTTGCTATTGACTTCAAAATAACTGTGAGGTAATATTAGTACCACTAAAAGAAGTTAAAAAATTAATAGGGAGGGCTAATATGATTTTTAATCCAGTAATACTTTCGGTTACTACTATGATTGTACTAAGTTTATTAAAATTAAATGTAATTCTAGCAATATTAGTGGCAGCTTTGGTAGCAGGAGCAACTTCGGGAATAGGTGTTAATGAAACTATGAGAACTTTAATAGGAGGGATGGGAGGAAACTCTGAAACAGCTTTAAGTTATATTCTTTTGGGTACTTTAGCAGTAGCTATTAATAGTACAGGAGTAGCAGCTTTATTATCAAAAAAGATTTCTAAAGTAGTAAGTGGGAAAAAATGGATACTAGCTTTAATAATAGCTGTAATAGCTTGTTTTTCTCAAAACTTAATACCAGTTCATATAGCTTTTATTCCAATTTTAATACCTCCTTTATTAAAGTTAATGGATAGTTTAAAAATGGATAGAAGATCAATGGCATGTTCGCTAACATTTGGATTAAAAATGCCGTATATTGTCCTTCCAGTAGGTTTTGGTTTAATATTCCATGGAATAATAAGAGATCAAATTGTAAGTAATGGAATGAATATAGAACTAAATCAAGTTTGGAAAGCAACTTGGATTCTAGGAATTGCTATGCTAATTGGACTTTTAATTGCAATTTTTGCAAGTTATAGTAAACCAAGAGAGTACAAAAATTTATCAATAGGAGGAATCCATGAAGATGTTCCAGAAAAAATGGAACTAAAACATTGGTACACGTTAATATCTGCAATTATAGCTTTTGGAATACAACTATATACAGGTTCATTACCATTGGGAGCTATTGTAGCAATAGGATTTATGCTGGCTACAAAAGTTATTAGATGGAATGAAATTGATGGGTTGATAAGTGGTGGTATTGGAATAATGGGATTAATAGCTTTTATCATGCTAGTTGCTGCAGGTTACGGAAGTGTAATAAGAGAAACTGGAGCTATAGCACCATTAGTTCAAGGAGTTGTAGGAGTTGTAGGTGGAAGCAAATTGATGGGGTCTTTTGTAATGTTATTAGTTGGATTATTTGTAACAATGGGAATAGGAACTTCTTTTGGGACAATACCAATTTTGGCAGCAATCTATGTACCATTATGTATGGAGTTAGGTATATCTCCAATGGGAACAATTGTATTAATAGCGTGTGCTGGTGCTTTAGGGGATGCAGGCTCTCCAGCTTCGGATTCAACGTTGGGACCTACAGCAGGATTAAATGCTGATGGCCAACATGATCATATAAGGGATACTTGTATTCCAACATTTATGCATTATAACATACCACTTATTATAGCAGGAGTTATTGGAGGAGTATTATTTTAAAAGGAGGCAGGATTGATTTGGAACTACTAATAGGAAACAAAAGACTAACTTTAGAGGATTTAATTAATGTAACAAGAAATGGTTATGAAGTAAAAATTTCAGAAGAGGCTAAAGAAAAAGTTGCCATTGCAAGAAAATTAGTTGATGACTACATAGAAGAGGGAAAAATATCTTATGGAATAACGACGGGATTTGGAAAATTTTCAGATACAGTTATTTCTAAAGAGGAAACTGCAACTTTACAGCGAAATTTAATAATAAGTCATGCTTGTGGCGTTGGAAATCCACTAGCAATAGATCAAGTTAGAGGAATAATGTTATTAAGAGTTAATAATTTAATTCAAGGACATTCTGGAATACGTCAGAAAGTTTTAGATCTATTGGTAGAGATGATTAATAAAGGTGTGACTCCTTATATACCTGAAAAAGGATCATTAGGTGCATCGGGAGACTTAGCTCCACTATCTCATATGGTTTTAGTTATGCTTGGTTTAGGAAAAGCATATTATAAAGGCGAGCTTTATGAAGGTGAAGAAGCTTTAAAGAAAGCTAAAGTCAAACCTATAAAAAGTTTATCTTCTAAAGAAGGATTGGCTCTTATTAATGGAACACAAGTTATGACATCTATTGGAGCTCACGCTATATATGATGCAATAAATTTAATGAAACATTTAGATATTGCAGCAAGTTTATCTATGGAAGCATTAAATGGAATAATTTGTGCTTTTGATCCAAAAATTCAAGAAGTTAGAGGACACTTAGGTCAAATTAATACTGCAAAAAATATAAATAAAATTTTAAAAAATAGTACATCAATAACAAAACAGGGAGAATTAAGAGTTCAAGACCCGTATGCATTAAGATGTACACCTCAAGTTCATGGAGCAAGTAAAGATGCTTTAAATTATATAAGAGAAAAAGTAGAAATAGAAATGAATGCAGTTACAGATAATCCTATTATTTTTCCAAATGAGAATGAGGTATTATCAGGTGGAAATTTCCATGGGCAGCCAATGGCATTACCATTTGATTTTTTGGGAATAGCTTTAGCTGAAATGGCTAATATATCTGAGAGAAGATTAGAAAGATTGGTTAATCCATCTTTAAATAATGGATTACCTGCATTTTTAGTTGAAAATGGAGGAGTAAACTCTGGATTTATGATAGTTCAGTATAGTGCAGCCTCATTAGTTTCTGAAAATAAAGTTTTAGCTCATCCTGCTTCAGTTGACTCTATACCATCGTCAGCTAATCAAGAGGACCATGTATCAATGGGAACTATAGCGGCAAGAAAAGCCAATGAAATTTTAGGAAATGTAAGAAAAGTTGTTGCAATGGAGATTTTAGCTGCATGCCAAGGAATAGATTTAAGAGATGTTAAAAGATTAGGAAAAGGGACAAATGAAGCTCATACTTTAGTAAGGGAAATCGTAGAATTTTATGATAAAGATAGAGTTATGTATATAGATATTGAAAAAGTTGAAGAGTTAATAAAAACTAATAAAATAATTGAAAAAGTTGAAGAAAATGTAGGAAAGTTAAAAATGTAATTGGGGGAGTAAAATGAAAAAATTAGTTCAGTGTGTTCCAAATTATAGTGAAGGAAAGGATTTGGAAAAGATAGAAAAAATAGCAGCACCGTTTAAAAAAAATAAAAATATAAAATTTATGGGATGTGAACCAGATGCAGATTACAATAGAACTGTAATAACTGTGATAGGTGAGCCTGAAGATATAATAAAAGCTGTAGTAGAGTCTGTAGGAATAGCTACAGAATTAATAGATATGAATACTCAAAAAGGAGAACATTTAAGAATGGGAGCAACAGACGTTATTCCATTTATTCCTATAAAAGATATAACAATGGCTGAATGTGTAGAGATTTCAAAAATAGTAGCTCAAAAAATTTGGGAAGAGTATAGAGTACCAATATTTTTATATGAAGAATCTGCAACAGCTCAAAATAGAGTTTCTCTTCCTTCTATTAGAAAAGGTGAGTATGAAGGGATGAAAGAAAAGTTAAAGATAGAAGAATGGAAACCAGATTTTGGAGAGAGAGCACCTCATCCAACAGCAGGAGTTACAGCTGTTGGAGGGAGAATGCCATTAATAGCATTTAATATAAATTTAGATACAACAAATATAAACATAGCTAAAGAGATATCTAAAGCTATAAGATTTTCAAGTGGTGGATTTAGATTTATTCAGGCTGGACCAGCTGAAATGAAGGAAAAAGGGATTGTTCAAGTTACTATGAATATAAAAGATTATAAAAAAAATCCAATCTATAGAGTTTTTGAAGCTGTTAAGATGGAAGCTAGAAGATACGGAGTTAATGTTCTTGGAAGTGAAATAATAGGCGCAGTTCCGATGGAAGCACTTTCTGATTCAATTGAATACTATCTGGGATTAGATGGATTTAAAGTTGACAAAATAATCGAAAATGAATTGTTGAAATAAGAATTTTTATGAGGTGAGTTTATGAATGCAGATTTAATAATTTACAACATAGGTCAATTAGTTACTGGAAAAGAATTGCCATTAAAAGAGAATGAAAGTCCGATGGAAAATATAGAGATTTTAGAAAATGGATATATAGCTATTTCAGGAAATGAAATAATGACAGTTGGTCATGGAGAAGTTCCATCGAAATTGATAAAATTTACAACAAAACTAGTTGATGCAGAAGGATGTGTAGTAGTTCCAGGAATGATAGACTCTCATACTCACCTAGTGCACGGAGGCTCTAGAGAAAATGAATTTTTAGATAAAATTCAAGGGGTTCCATATATAGATATTTTAAAAAAGGGGGGAGGAATTTTAAGCAGTGTAAAAGCAACGAAAGAATTATCAGAGGATGAGCTTTTAGATAAGGCAAAAAAAACATTAAGAACAATGCTTTCTTTTGGAGTTACAACTGTGGAATCTAAAAGTGGATATGGACTTGATAATGAGACAGAATTAAAGCAATTAAGAGTTAACGAGCGATTAAACCATGAGCAAGAAATAGAAATTGTATCAACGTTTATGGGAGCCCACGCATTACCCCAAGAATATAGAGATAAACGGGATGAGTATATACAAAAAGTAATTGATTTATTACCAATAATAAAAGAAAGAAATTTAGCTGAATTTTTTGATGTATTTTGTGAGGAGGGAGTATTTTCCAATGAGGAAAGTAAAAGAATGTACTTAGAAGCTCAAAAATATGGATTTAAATTAAGAATACATGCAGATGAAATTGTGAATACCAAGGGAGCTGAGTTAGCAAAAGAATTAAATATGTACTCTGCTGATCATTTAATGGCAATAAGTCAAGAGGGAATAGAGGCTTTAAAAAATAGCAAAACAATCGCAAATATTTTACCAGGGACATCATTTAGTTTAGGTAAAAATTATGCTCCTGCAAGAAAAATGATAGATGAAGGAGTACAGGTTGCTTTATCTACAGATTACAATCCAGGATCATGTCCAACAGAAAATCTGCAGTTAATTATGCAAATAGCAGCATTAAAATTAAAAATGAAACCTAAAGAGATTTTTAAAGCAGTGACAATAAATGCTGCAAAGTCCATTGGAAGAGAAAAGAGAATTGGATCTATCGAGGAGGGAAAAAAGGCTGATTTTGTAATGTTTGATGCAAAAAATATAGAGTATATTTTATATCATTTTGGAGTAAATCATACAAAAAAAGTTTTTAAAAATGGATGCTTAGTTTTTAAAAAATAGGAGGGAAAATGAAGTTAGTAGATTTATCGGTCAATGATTTTTTAAATATAGTAGATTCAAAAAGTCCAGCCCCTGGTGGAGGATCAGTATCTGCTTTAGTATCTGCACTAGGATGCACTTTAGGACGAATGGTTGCTCATTTAACTTTTGATAAAAAAAAATTTAAGGAATTACCTGAATGGGAGCAAAAAAATTTTAAATCTGCTTTTGACGAGCTTAATGATTGTAGAAGAATACTAGAAGAATTAATTGATAAAGATACAGTAGCATATAACCTAGTTATGGCAGGATATAAACTTCCTAAAGAAACAGAAGATGAAATAAAAATAAGAAGAATAACAATAGAAAATAATTTAAAATTAGCTATTGAAACACCTTTAGAAATTTGTAAAATTTCAGAAAAAACTTTAAAATTATTAAAAATTATATTAAAATATGGAAATAAAAATGCAATTACAGATTTGGGTGTATCTACAATATTATTATATTCGGGGATAGAGGGTGGAATTTTAAATGTTAAGATAAACTTAAGTAGTTTAAACGATGAGATATTTAAAATGGAAACTTTAAATCAGTTAGAAAGAATCTTGATATCTTCAAAGGAGATTAAGGATGAAATTTTGAATGTAGTTAATGACAGTGTATAGTTAAAAGTTGAGATGACACACTTGTGTCATCTTTTTTATTAAATTTAAAAGGAGAAAAATTGATGGTAAAAATAGCGATTATTGGAACAAGTAAAATATCTCATGAATTTGCCCAAGCAGTCGAAAAAGTGAAAGATTGTCAACTTAAAGCAGTATATTCTAGAAGTTATGAAAAAGGTTATGAGTTCGCTAAAAATTATAAAGTGGATGATATAATTGTAGATTTTAAAGAACTTTGTAATAGAAAAGATATAGATATGGTTTATATAGCTAGTCCTAACTCATTACATTTTGAGCAAAGTTTAAAACTATTAGAGAATAAAAAACATATTTTGTGTGAAAAACCAATGGGAGTAACTGAACAAGAAGTAGAAGAAATGTATAGAGTTGCATACAAAAATAAAATGACATTAATGGAAGCAATGAAAAATACATTTTTGCCAAATTTTAAAATAATAAAAAAAAGTTTAGATAAAATTGGACCTCTAAGAGGTTTTATAGGAAATTTTTGTCAATATTCATCGAGATACGATAATTTAAAAAATGGAGAGTTAACAAATATTTTTGATCCAAAATTTGGTGGAGGAGCAAACTTAGATATTGGAGTTTATCCATTGTATTTTGCTTTGAAACTTTTTGGAAATCCTCTAAAGAGTGAAAAAGTAGAGTATATTTTAGATAGTGGAGTATCTGGAATAGGAACTGTAATTTTAGAATATGAAAATATGGTAGCTTCAATTGTATATTCTAAAATAACAAATAGTTATATAGGGAGTGAGATTCAAGGAGAAAAAGGATCTATTGTAATAACAGGTATATCAAATATAGAAAATGTTAAAATTTATTATAAAAATGGAGAGATAGAGGATATAAGTGTACCTCAAGAAGAAAATAGTATGATTTATGAATTGCAAGAATTTTTACAATTAATAAAATTAGGAAAAGTTGAATCAGAAATTAATACGAAAGAGATATCCAAAGAGGTTATAAAAATATTAAGAAGTAATTAAAAAAGAGGAGTTTGAACTCCTCTTTTTTGTATTTTACTCAGAAATTTCTAAACTAGATTTTCCAGTTGTATTAAATGTAATAGATATAAAATCATTATTTATATCTAAATTTATGATTTTAAATGTATTAATAGATGATTTTAGATGTACATTTTTTTCTAATTCAATATTTTCAACCTTCTGTTGCAAATAATTTTGTGCAAGTTTAATTTCAGATGTAGAATTAAAAGATAAATATTTATTTTGAATAGTTTCCTTTATTTTATTTTTAAATATAGAGTTAACAAATTTAAGAATAAAACTATTAGTTTCAAGGGAATAGTCAAAATTATTACCAACTAAAGTTCCTGTATTTTGATCAAAACTTGGCTTAACATTAGCTTTTATAGTTCCAGTGGGATTTAAAAAGCCAAAAATATTTAAACTAAAATCAGTAACAGCGTTAAGAGTTGAAGTTTCAGACGATAAAGTTATATTTTTTACGATAGAAGAAACTCCAGAAAAAATTTTAAACTCTTTGTTATCTAGATTTTTATTTATAATTTCATTTAAGCTTTTATATGAGGCTGAAACAGGTAAAATAATATTAAAAGAATCATTAACAAAACCAAAGTTCATACTCGGAAGTGTAGTAAGGTTAACAGGAGAAGGCTTTTCTCCAAAATAAAGATGAAGATCAGTATCTGTTCCAACCTTAATTCCTAGTTGATCTTGTGTAGTTACAAGATTTGAATATCTTGCTGATTTAGGGTTAACTGTTAACCAAAGATTATATTCAGGATTTACAAGTATAGGTTCTTTAAATTTAAGCCAATATTTTTCTACTAATGATCTAAGATCAAAAGATTGTATTTTAGAATCAAGTTCATTAGTAGCTTTTCTTAATTTTGAAACAACACTTTTTTCCAGGCTATCTCCAATGTTAATATCAGTTTTGAAACTAAGACCATAAATATTTAGAGTTAAAGGCAGATCATTATTAGAGATATTTAAAAAGGGTTTGCTGTTAGCATTTATTTGCCAATTAGGTGAGATACTAACGATACTATTAATTCCAGCAGTACCATTTAAAGCAATCTCTGTACTCTGACTTTGTCTACTCCAGCTTGCTTTAAATAAACCGCTGATATCAGTTATGGCTTGAATTTCCTGTTCTTGTGCAGAAAAACTAATAGGTGAACGATTTATTTTATATGCCCAAACAAAAGATTCGGAAAATTGTGAAAACTTTTTATCTACAGCTCCAAGAATGTCTAATCCCATACCTAAGATATTATTTTTATTTCCATTAAAGATTTGATTACCAGAACCTGTATCTTCAATAGTGTATGGAAGTTGATTGTTAATAATATTTTCAACAATAGATTTTTTCATAGTAATATCAATATCGATTTTAGAAGAAGTATCTTCAGTATAAATATTTGAATTTATTAATAAACCTAAAGTTAAAAAATAAAAAAAGTTTTTAGTTTTCATAAAACCTCCTTGTTAAAAATTTAATCATTAAATAGGAGTAAAAATATAGAAGCCTATTTATAGGCTTCTATATCAAATTTATTTTTATCTGTGTGTTTTTATTTTCGGAAAGTACTTAGTATGTAAAAGTTCATGAGCTTTTCTACTTAAAGGATAATCTAGATACTTTTCATAAATTGCTAGTACTTGAGGATTTTCATGAGATCTTCTATATTCAGAAGCTGTATCTATATTATTAAGACCTTGTGCTCTTTTTTCAAGTGTTTCTTGTTTTTTGATGGCTTTAGGTTGACCACCACCACCAATACATCCACCTTTACATGCCATAATTTCTATAGCGTGATAGAATTCTTCACCACTTCTAATTTTATCAAGCATTTTTTTAGCTTCTTCAAGTCCGTGAGCAATACCGATTCTAAGTTCTATATGTCCAATTGTTAGATCACAACTTCTAAATCCATCCCAACCTCTTAAGGCTTCAAATTCAATATTATCGATTCTCTCACCTGTAATCATTTCAATAGTAGATCTTGTAGCAGCCTCAATAACTCCTCCGGTTCTACCGAAAATAATACCTGCACCAGAGTATTCACCCAATGGATTATCAAACTCTTCTTCTTCAACAGCATTTAAATCTATCTCAGTTTCTTTTAGAATCTTGATTAATTCTCTAGTAGTAATAACATAATCAGTATCATAATTATCTCCTCTAGAGAATTCATCTCTTGCAGCTTCATATTTTTTAGCTAAACAAGGCATAATAGCAACTGTAGTTACTTCATCTCTTTTATAACCTTTTTCTTTAGCCCAAATATCTTTAGCAATAGTTGAAAAAATTTGCATAGGGGATTTAACAGTTGAAGGAACATCTAACATGTCGGGATAGCTTTGTTCTATAAATTTAACCCAAGCAGGACAACAAGATGTAAGAATAGGAAGTCTAACATTGTCATCACCTTTAAAGAAAGCTTCTAGTCTTTGTTGAAATTCAGTAGCTTCTTCCATAATAGTCAAATCAGCAGCCCATGTAGTGTCAAATACATAGTCAACTCCAAGCATTCTTAAAGCACCATTAATTTTTTTCTCAATATTAACACCAGCTTCAAATCCAAAAGCTTCTCCTAAAGCTACTCTAACAGCAGGAGCCATTTGTGTAATTACTATTTTTCCTGGAGTCGAAAGATCCCTTAAGAATTTTAAACTGTTATCACCCTCATTGATGGCATTTACAGGACAGGCAGCAACACATTGACCGCAATGAGTGCATCTTTCAATGTCAATACGATGTCTTTCTTTTATTTTTCCCTCGATACAATGAACAGGACAAACTCTAGCGCAAGCAGTACATCCAATACATTTGCTTGTTATTCTAAATTTAACAAGTTGTGGACACTCTCCAGTATAGCATCTATGTTCTTCAATATGTTCTTCAAATTCGTGATAAAAAGCATCAATAGCTTCTTCAATAAGATTGTGTTTTTGTTGAGTAGTTTCTTTTATATTTTTAGATAGTTGTCTTAAAAGATACAAATCTCTCATATTTCCTTTACCTTTAGAAATTCTATCTAAAACCCTCCAAGATCTCTCTATTTCAAATTTAGCAATAAGATATTCTCTGTATTCTCCTTTAGATAATTTTCCTAAAATAAACTCAATATAATATTTTGCAAATTGGACAACACAGCTTTCATTAGATAAAACTATCAATGCTTTTGGATGCTTTGAATCAAAAAAATGATCAAAATCAACAATTTCATTTAAAGACTCTTTTGTTGCGAACCCACCAAAAGGTAAACCAAATTGAGCCGCTTTGAAGTCTTTACCGTTTTTCATACCACCAGCAATATCTAAAATATCCTTTAGAGTTGCATTTTCAGGAATTTCATAAATTCCAGGGTTATTAACTTTACCAGAGATTGTAATAAGCCTATTCTCTCCTACAAGGCCTCCCATAAGATCACTTTCCATAAAGACAGAACCTAAAGTTGTTCTAAGTAAGTTTTGTTTCTTGTTCATAAATTCTCCTTTTTATTTTTGTAGTTTTTAATTATATTCTTATATAAAATTAATTTCCTTTTTTCAACATTGTCATTGGAAATATCTTCTAAATTAATAAGTGCTTTATCAATTAATTCGGAGAAGATATTTAAGTGTAAAATTCCTTTTTTTATTAAAAGCTTAAATAATTTAATATTTTTTAAATATATTTGAAAAAATTGAGTATTATTAAAATCAAAATTAAATTTAGTAAAGACATCTAAGAATTTTAGTTGAATCTCTTTTGAAAGATTCATTTTATTAAAGCAGTAAAAAGGAACTAATTCTTTACTTTTAACAAAAGTATTTATGTTACCTCCTAAATGTAGAATCATTTCAAAGAGAATAGGATCTTCTTTTATTAAAAGAGCTCTATGTAAAGCTGTTAATTTATCTTTTTTATCGAAACTATTGATATTTTTATTAAGAATAATATCATCTAATTCAAAGATTTTTTCTTGGAAATTAGGTAAAAATTTAAAAAAATCTTCTAAAATACCAGTTCTAGCTAAACGTATTCCAACTGGATTATTTAAGTTTTGATAAAATATTAAAGCTTCATTAAATCGTTTCATTTTTAATAGTAAATCTCCAACGAAACTAGAATCCTTCTTTTCTTTATATAATTGAATTATTTTTTGAAGTTCTTTTTGAGTAAAAAGGTTATCTTCAATACCTTTTTTTATGCCCTCTTTAATTTCCTTATCTTTGTAAGAAATACCAAAGATTCGATTAGATTCAGCAGCTATAAAGAAAAGGTTGTTATCAATTGCAGTGTCAATTATTAACTTTCTGTAATAGACTTCTTTACTTTTTAAAGATTTTATAGATAATTTATTTATAGCGTGTTTAAAGTTAAGTTGTGAAATATCATTTTCAATATCTCGCTCTAAAATCCAAGTTGGTTCTCCTGCTTTTTCAAAAGCATATTGAGCTTCACTTAATTGTTCTAATTTGTACAGTTTAATTCCTTCTTTCAACCACTCTTCTTTTTCTCTCAGTATATTATCTTTATTTTTAGTAATATTTATATTCTCGTTAGGAGTTAAAAAACTATGTAGTTCTTTTAGAACTTGATTATCATATATATTTGATTCCATTATTATAAGGTTTTCCTGAGCTCTAGTTATACCAACATAAAAAATATTAAAATATTTTCTGTATTTTTGATCGTGTTTGGCATTTTTAGCAAAAATTTTTTTCCATTGTTCTTGATATGTTGAAGAAAGATTGTAACAAATAATATTAGTATATTCTAATCCCTTTATCTCTTGAATAGTAAAAATTCTATGTTTATTTTGTAATTTATCAAGAAGCTCTGATTTTACGGCCTCGTTAGCAACTACAATTGCCGAATGAGCATCATTTTGGGCATTATCTAAAAGAGAAAGGTTGACAGATGTTAGATTAACTTCTCCATCCTTTTGAATAGCAATCTCTTTATAATCATCGCTACCCAAGTTACCTATATGTGAGCTTCTTAACTCACCAAAGTAATTAGCTAAATCTACTATTTTTTTACAACTTCTGTAATTTTTAGATAGTACTTTAATATTAACTTTCTGTTTATACCTTGAATAAAAAAGATTTTTAATTCTTTCAAAGCTAAAAAAAGTAGAATTTATCATTTGATGTATATCTCCAGCTAAAAAAATATTATCTTTATTTTTAACAAGAGATGTTAAAGCAAAAATTTGTAACTCTGTTAAGTCTTGAATTTCATCGATTATTATAAAATCAAAAGTAATATCATTTTTTAAAAGTTCAATGGATAAGTCATTTAAATCAAAAAGATTGTTTTTCTTTAACCAAAGATTATATTTTTGACAAACTTCATAAAAAAATATACGTTGTTCTCTATTTAAAGTGGAATATTTAGAGCTTAAATTTAAATAATCTTCTAAAGATAAAGACGATTTAGAAAGATTTCTATTCCAATTATCAGCTTCACCTTTTATCATAAGGCCTTTAATTATTCCATTTATTTCAGAGTAAATTTCTTCAATAGAAAGTTCAATTTTTTTTCTATTAGGATAAGAAAAAATAAAAAACTCTTTAAATTTAGAAAATTCTACAATTTGCTTGGAAGAAACATTTAAAAATTTACATAAAAATTCTTTTAAGGTAAAAAAATTCCCTATTTTAATGTTGGACTTTCGAAATTCTAGATATTGTTCGTAAGAGTTATCTTTTAAATATCTATTAGATGTTAAATACAAAACTTTAGACATGTCATAGAATTCTTGATTTTCTTCTAGATTTAATAGCTTTCTAAGGGTTATTGTACTTTTTCCACTTCCAGCACTTCCAGCGACAAAGTATGGTGGAGAATCAATAAGGCATGAATATTGTTCATCATTTAGATAATAGTATTTATATTTTTTATTTTCAAAATTTTCAATAAAGTGAGAATCTTGAATAATTTCATAAGTTATTAAGTTATTATAATTAAAAAAGTTCTCATCAACTGATGTAATATTATTATCTTGATCAAATACAATAAATTCTTTTAGATTACTATTGTTAACTTCTTTTCTTTTAGCTTTTTTTACAGCCATATCATGAGAAGAATAGATTAAAAAAATAATACTTCCTTGACTATCATCACGAATAATAGTGTTAAATAGAAAAAAAATTCGGTCACCACTATCAATTCTAAATTCATATAATGAATTTGTACCAGCAATTTTTTTTATCCAATAGCCTTTTGGCAAGTTATAGGTTAAAATTTTATAGTTTTTAATAGTGTTATAAAAAAAATAAAGTTTATCTAAAACTTTTTCATTTTTTTCTATAGGTACACTTTTAAAAAAATAGTCAGTAATTAAAAATTTCATAAGCATACTCCAAAAATTTGACTTAATTAGATATTATATTATTTTAGTTAAATTTTCAAGATATTTAACTTATTAAAAAGAAAAAGAGTCTAGATTTAACCAGACTCGAATCATTTAATAATACTTTTTTTGCTTAATAAGTTACAACCGCCTTTATATTCAGGGAAGTAATATCTAACTAAAGATGCAATAAAGTATTTATTTATATTATTTTTCTTGATAAAAGCTTTAAAGCTTTTATTTAAATTTATTTTACTTATTAATTCTGGAATAGATATATTTCCATCATTATCGTTAGAAATAACTAAAGTTTTAAAAAGTTCAATTTCATTTTTAGTCATTTGGACAAAATTTATAAGACCAATAAATGATCTATCAAAACTTATAATTTTATTTGAATTATCAATAGCATTATTTAAAGAAACATTTGAATAATTAAGTTTTTCTTGAATATAACTTTTTTCAAGAATTTTTCCTTCAGTTTCAATAAATTTTTCAAGCTCTTCAACTCTATTAAAACCTTGGTCTCCAATAGTTAAAACTCTACTATTTCCATTTGTAGTTAAATTTAGCTCTTGGGCAAAATGATATTTAAATAGAGAGTAAAAAACGTGATCAGAATAAATTCCAATACTATTTAAAGTAGTTTCTAAATTTTTATAAACAGCAATACTATCAATATAATTTTCATTAAAAGATAAAATAGTATTTTTTAGATTTAAAAACTCTTCTACATTGTATTTAATTTTATTTATATGAATATAAGTTCTTGAATCCGTCATTATAATACCATCTATTCTAGATAATAACCCTTCTAATCTACGAGCTAAATATATCGCTGTATTATCATTCATATTTTTTATTTCTTCAGAATAAAGATTATAATCTAATCTTGAATTGATATCTTCTATTATTAATTTAATGGTATTTTCATCAACTCTTAAAGGATGAGAAACTAATTTTACAAAATAAAGTTCAAGAATATCTTTGTACCCACTATTTTGAACATAATATTTCCCATGTTTTTCATATCCAAGTTTTGTAATTATTTTTTCGATTTCATCTTGAGTTATCCATTTAAAGCTTTTAAAACTACTTCTAATTGTTTTTACATTTTCAGTAGTTAAGATATTAGTAAACTCTAGAGAATAAAAGATCTTAAAAAATCTTTCTCTTCTATCAAAAAGGAATAAATCTAAAAAATCAATATAAAAAGGTCTTGAGAAAATCTCATTTCTTTTCAAAAAGCTAACTAAAAAACGATAATTATCACCAAAAAGCTTAGACATCTCACATAAAGATATTTCATCTTTAAAATTAGCTTCAATTTTTAAAGCTATATTTAAATTTGTATTTCTAAATATATTTGCAATAATTTGTTTTAATTTTATCTCTATTTGTCTTGTTCTCTCACGACTTATATTTCTTTGGCTTCCGATTTCCTCTAATGTTTTATTATTTTCAAGTCTATCTATTAAAAGTTGTATATCTTCCTGAGAAAGAGTACTTTTAATTTTTTTTAAAGTTTCTTCTAGTGGAAGAGTAGTAGTGCATATTTCATAGATTCTTTCTAACTCATTATTAGATAGATGTAAAGAGTCAATATCTTTTTGGGTATAGTTCAAAAATTCTCCAACAGTAATTCCTTCAATATGTTTAATATTGAAAATTATATTATCTAAACGACAATCAACAATCTTTTTAAAAGTTTTTTGCTTTGAAAATCTTTCTACAATCTCTGAAAGATCATTTTTTATATCTGCAATTCTTCCAGGACCAACACCAGGTACTTTGGAGTATTGAGTTAGTAACTCCTCATCTATTTCAGATAGATAGATAGCATTATTTTCTTGACAAAAATTTAAAAATTTTAATTTTTTTTCATCCGGATAAATAAATCTATCAATTCTAAGGTAGTTGCACCATAATTTGTATGTACTCATCAAAATTTCCTCCCCAAAACTCTACGCCTAATATATAAACTAGGTAAAAGCTATTATATTTTTCTTTCGGCATTATATGATTCATATTTTTGTTTAAAAGCGTCAATATCCTCTTGAGAAAATCCAGATTCACTAAGTGATTGAAAGTCAAAGGATTCTAATTCAACCATAAACTCAATATTTTTTTCAGATAAAATATTTAAAAATTTTCTAGATTTTTGATAAATTCTTGTAACTCTATCGCCTTTTATTAGGAAAGTTTTCACATCCCAATCAACAACCCCATTTTTATAGTCTAAAAATTTTTGAAGCCCCTCTTGTACATAACGTTCCTCTTTTAAAATTGTTGAAAACATTTCTTCATTTATATCTTGTAAATATTTAATTCCAGCTTCAAAAAGTTTTTCTCTGATGCTAACAAATTTATTAGCTGAATAAAAATGATGTAAATCAACTAAAAAAGAGTATTGCCACTGTTGCTTAGGAATAATTCTATTTAATTTAATAAAATTTTCTTTTAACATTCTATTTTCTTCTTGTAGATTTCTAAGGTTTTTTTCCATAAGTTGCCATTGTTTAGAATAGTCAGTATTTGGCTTAGATTGTAAAGAAGAGTAGTTGCTAATAAGAACCTCTTTCTCTTCTAACTCTTTCTGAAGATTTAATAATTTTTGGTTTAAAGTTAGATTAATTTTTTCGAGTTCCTTGATGTTCTTATTGTTAAAAAGTTTAAATAAAAAACTCATGTCTCTCCCCCTTATAGATTAATACTTTATTTATATATAGATATTATACTAACTGATATCATTATAATTCATTTTAATCAAAAATTCAATTTAAAATATAGTATTCTTCAAATATTTGACAATATATAATACATAAAGTAATATATTACTATATCAAAGATTTTTAAGGAGGAATACATGGTTCAAAGGTTGATAATATATAACTTAATAGTACTAACTTTTGATGCTTTTACATATTTTTTTATGAATGAAAAATATAGAGGGTATTTAGGGATAAATGATTATATTAGATTATTTAGTAATCCAATGTATAGAAAAAGTCTTCTAACTAAAATTTTTATAGTAGATTTTATTGTTATATTATTTTTTACCCTTTTCAATTGATGTGAAAATCAATTAAATTATATAAAATATGTATTGATTTATACTGAAAAATGGTCTACAATATTAGTATTGAAATAAAAAAAAATGGAGGAACAATGTTAATAAGTAGAGAAGTTGATTACGGTATAAGAATCGTACTTTTATTGTGTGAAGCAAATAGAAAAATGGATGCAAAGGAGATTTCTGAAATTTCAGGTGTTTCTATAAGGTTTACACTAAAAATTCTTGGAAAATTAACTTCATCTGATTTAGTAGAATCATTTCGTGGTGCAAAAGGTGGATATGTTGCTGCAAAGAAACCTGAAGATATAAGTGTGTACGATATAGTAGAAGTTTTAGAAGGTGGAATTAAGGTAAATGGCTGCTTCGAAGATAAAACAAGTTGCACAACTTCTAAAATGGCTTTATGTGGATTAAGATGTAGATTAGAAGGAGTAAATATAAAGATAAAAGAGGAACTGGAGAAAATAACTATGGATAAGTTAGAGAATTGCTCTGGATTTGACTCTTAATAATCTTTAAATTAGCAAGAATTTTAAAGGGAGATTTTGGAAAATGAAAATTTTAAAAACAAAAGGTGTTTGTGCAAAAGAGATTGGAATTAAATTAGAGGGAAATATTATTGAAAAAATTGAATTTTTTGGCGGATGCGATGGAAATACTGTTGCTATTGAAAAATTAGTTGAAGGTATGTCTATAGAAGAAGTTATAAAAAGATTAGAAGGAATTGATTGTTCAGAAAGAGGAACTTCTTGTCCTGATCAATTGGCGAAATTATTGAGAGAGTTAGTTTAAAATTTCAAAGGAAACTTTAATATTTAGTTGTATAAATAAAACATATTATATTAATTGAATTTAAAGGAGGTCCTTAAAATGAAAAAATTATTTGCAGGTTTAATTTTAGGATTATTATTAGTTGGATGTTCAAATATGACATCTAGAGAGAAAAGTGCCCTAGTAGGAGCTGGAGCTGGAGCTTTAGTAGGTTCTGCTTTAGGAGATTCTAAAGGTGCTTTAATAGGAGCTGGTGTAGGAGCTTTAGGTGGAGCAGCAGTGGATAACTACAATAAAACAGGTAATGTATTAGGTAATTAAAGGATTACTTTGTACATATTAGTTTAGTATTAAAATAAAAGAAAAGCTACTGTCAAATCAAAAAAGTTTGATAGTAGCTTTTATTGATTTGTATTAAAATAATATTTAGGAGAAAAATGAAAAAAATATTTGAATTATTAAAGAAAATAACAGTTTTACTTATAATAATAATTTTAAGTATCCAATTTGTGAGAGCGTATATATATAATAAAACAGCTCCTGATTTAAAGAGATGGCATGAAAAAAGCAAATATAATGAACCAGATTATAAAAATTTTACAACAATTGAGGAGTATTTAGCAACTGAAAAAGATTTTTTAGAGAAAACTTTTTCAGAAGTAGAAATAAAATCTGATGATAGTTTAACTAGATTTTCAAGAAATGGAATATTATCTCCAATAGATGAAAAAGGAGGGAATATTAATGCATCTTTCGAATTAATTCCTCAAAATATAAAAGGTGGGGTATTGTTACTGCACGGACTTACAGATTCACCATATATGATGAGAGATTTAGCTAAAATTTTTTATAATAAGGGATATTATGTTCTTGGAATGAGGTATAAGTATCATGGAACATTTCCAGGAGAACTAACGAAGATATCACAAAGTGATTTTGAAGAAACGGCAGTATTTGGTTCTAAAATGATAAAAGAAAAATTAAAAAATATAAATAATTCAGAGTTTTATATGGTAGGATTTTCAACAGGGGCAGCAGCAACTTTACAATATATAACTAGTAATATGAAAAAAGATAGCACTTTATTAAAACCTAAAAAAGTATTTTGGTTATCGCCAGCTATGGGAGTATCACCAGCAGCAAAATTTGGATTTTTAGATATGTGGGTAAGTATGATACCGTATTTTAAAAAATTTCAATGGTTAGATATAAATCCAGAATATGACCCGGCTAAATATAATTCTTTTCCTAAAAATCCAGGGATACAAGTATACTACTTAATAAAAAAAGCTAAGTTAAATTTTTCAAAATTAAGTATTGAAGAAAGAAAGAATCTACCACCTATATATAGTTATACATCTCTTGTAGATTCTACTGTTTTAGATAAAGATTTGTATGATATTTTTTTTAAAATGGAAAATCCATCTAATAAGTTAGTAATTTTTGATGTAAATAGAAAATTTGAAGAATTTTTTAAACCAAATTTAATTAGATTGAATCTAAAGAATGAAATAAAAGATTTAAATTTTAAATTTAATGTAGCTTTTATATCTAATTTTAACACCAAAACAGATGAAGGTATAGAAATTTTAAATTATAATCAAGGAAAATTTTTTGAAGAAAAAAATAGTAGTTTAAAGTGGAATCCATCAAATTTTTCATTATCACATGTTGCAATTCCGATATCATATAACAATAAAATTTACGGAAAAGATTCTATGTTGGGAAAATTAAATTTAAAAGGTGAAAATAATTCACTTTATCTTTCACCGAATTTATTATATAGACTTAGATATAACGAGTTTTTTCAGTATATAGAAGATGATATAAATATGGTATTAGAATAAACTTAAAAAATCCCCTTATATTAAAAGGGGACTTTTTTTAAAGTTGTTGTAAAAATGTAATTGCCATTTTAGCTGTAACAATAGTTGTAATTATGAGAAAAACAGGTCTTATAAATTTAGTTCCTCTAGTGACTGCAACTTTAGCACCTACATTGGCTCCAATTAACATAACGATTCCAACTGTAAGAGCATACATATAGGCTATTTTGCCATAGTAAATAAAAGTTATAACACTGGCAATATTACTAGCTAAATTTAAAAATTTAGAATTTCCACTAGCTCTAATAAAATCAAGTTTAAAAATTTCAATAAATGCGAATATTATAAAAGATCCAGTACCAGGACCAAAAAAACCATCATAAAAACCTAAAGCAAAAGCCATTAAAATTCCTAGTTTTAAATTTTTAGAATTAGTTCCATTATATCCATCATGACTTCCTAAATTTTTATTTTTTAAAGTGTATAAAAGAACAAAAACTAGTAGGAAAAAAGCAATAGGATAAAGGTATTTAGAGTCAATTAATATAACAGCTTTAACTCCTAAAATAGCTCCTATAAAAGAGAATGGAATTAAATATTTAATTAAATCCCAATTTATTTTTCCAGATCTAGCGAATTTGAATGCACTTCCACTACTTGAGAAAAAAGCCGCTAACTTATTTGTTCCAAGCGCCATATGTGGATCAAGACCTGCAGCTAAAAAAGCAGGTAAACTTATTAATCCTCCCCCACCAGCTATTGCATCAACAAAAGCTGCACAAAAACAAGCTGATGCTAAAAACATAAAGTTAATTAAAGAAATCTCTGAAAAAAAGGTTTCTAACATTAAAACGCCCCCTAGTTAATTATTTATTTTGAGTATATCATTAAAAGCTGATTTGCACAATATCTCTTTTTTGCATTTTGTAAGACGTTTTATTCGAAGTTCCTCTTTTGTAGCAGAGGATCTATTTTCTTGAAGGAAAATAGCTTCTATTTTTAATGGTTTATGAACTTTAGTGTATTTAGCACCTTTTCCAGATAGATGTTCTTTAAATCTTCTTTCAATATCTGTTGTAATTCCTGTGTATAAAGAGTTGTTTTCACATCTTAAAATATAGACGTACCATTTTTTATTTGAAATCATATCTTCTCCACTATAATAATTTTGTTATATTATAATGTATTAGTAAATTTTTGAAAAGCCTTTTTTCCAATGTCATCTCTTTTGAAAACACCAGCGTGCTCTAAAACTTTAGAGAACGTTTTTCCGATTTCTTCTTTTAATATATCAACTGTTATCTCTCCATGATTTTTAGAAACTATATTTTTAATCCAATTGTAATGTTTATTAAGAATTGAATTTTCTTTTAAAGATGATTCCCAGTTTGAATTTCTCAACTCTTTTTCTAAAAGAAACATTTCCTCTTGCAATCTACCAGGTAAAATAGCTAATCCCATAACTTCTATAAGACCAATATTTTCTTTTTTTATATTATGAACCTCACTATGAGGATGGAATATTCCCATAGGATGCTCCAATGAAGTTCTATTGTTTCTCAAAGCTAAGTCTATTTGAAATTCGTTGTTAACTTTTCTAGCAATAGGAGTTACGGTATTATGTGGATTATTTTTAGAGTAAGCTAAAATATCTACACTTTCATCGGTATAATTTTTCCATTTTTCAAAAATATATTCAGCTGCTTTTGATAACTCTTCTTTATTTTTAGATGAAATTCTAATCACTGACATAGGCCATTTGATAGTCCCACAATTTATGTTAGGGAAATTTTTCATAGAAAAATAATTTTCAATAGGAGCCTTCTCCATAGGAAAAGTATGTTTTCCAGCTTGATAATGATCGTGAGATAAAATAGAGCCTCCAACGATTGGAAGATCCGCATTAGAACCAATACAATAATGAGGAAATAATTCTATAAATTCTAAAAGTCTGTCAAAAGTATCTTTTCCCATTTTCATTGGTCTATGCTCTTCACAAAATACAATGGAGTGTTCGTTATAATAAACATAAGGAGAAAATTGAAAATACCAATTTTCAGATTTTAAGTTTAAAGGAATAACTCTATGAGTTTCTCTTGCAGGATGATTTAAACGTCCTCTATAACCAACATTTTCTAGACATAAAAGACAGCTAGGATATGAAGATTTAGGCATATTTTTTTCTCTTTCGATATCTTTAGGATCTTTTTCAGGTTTTGCCAAGTTTATTGTAATTTCTAAATCTCCATAAGAAGTTTTTGAAAACCAATGAAGATTTCTTTTAATTCGAGCTTCTCTAATATAATTAGTATTTTTAGAAAAATCATAGTAGTTAGCAGTGGCAATTTCTGGTGAAACTTTAAAATCATCATTAAATTGTCTTATAACTTCTTTTGGTCTTGGAGTTACACAGTTCATTATTTTTGTATCTAAAAGTTCCATTTCAGCAGGAGAATCATTTATTAAGTTATTGATAATTGCCCACTTACAGATATCTAAAAGAATAAGTTCAATATCTCTTTCACCTTTAACTTTTTCAATTTTCCAATCATCGATATTTAATACATCTAATATTAAGTTTCTAGAGTAAATTTCTTCAGACGAATCAATTAAATTTTTATTTAAGGCATAATTTAAAACTTCTTGAATTAAAGAAAAAATCATTAAAAATCACCTAACTTTCTAGCTCCATCTCCTGGATTTCCAATGTAAAATGCAGCTTCAAGACCTGTTTTTTCTTTGTATTTTTTTCCAACATTTTTTATAAAAGTTTCAATATATTCATTTTTAACTAATGAAACAGTGCATCCACCAAAACCAGCTCCAGTCATTCTAGAACCAATTGTTCCTTGCTCTTCCCAAGCAGCCTCAACAAGACTATCAAGTTCAAATCCAGTAACTTCGTAATCATCTTTTAAAGAGGTATGAGAACTATTCATAAGCTCCCCAAAAGTATTTATGTCTCCATTGTTTAAGCACTCCATAGCTTTTAATACTCTTTCATTTTCGCTAACAGCATGTTTAACACGAGGGATAGCTTCCTCTGATTTTATAAGGTGTTTGTTCTCTTCAAAAATTTTCATATTCATATCACAAAGAGAAGAGATTTTTAAACCACTATTTTTTAAGTCTTCTAATGCTGATTCACAAGAAGCTCTTCGCTCATTGTATTTTGATTCTCCAAGACCTCTTCTTTTATTTGTATTAGCAATAACGATAGAGGCGTCTTTTAAAATAAACGGAGCATAGCTATAATCAAGAGTGTTGCAATCTAAAAGAATAGCATTATCTTTTTTTCCCATTCCAATAGAGAATTGATCCATAATACCGCAATTTACTCCAATAAACTCATTTTCTGTTTTTTGACTTAGTTTAACCATTTCTACCATGTTAATATCTAATTTAAATAGATCTTTTAAAATAACTGAAGTTAAAACTTCAATTGATGCTGAAGATGAAAGACCAGCTCCATTTGGAATATTTCCAAAATATAAAACATCAAAACCACTATTTATATTAAAACCAGCATCTAAAAAAGTTTTAATAACGCCTTTAGGATAGTTAGCCCAATCATCTTTTTTATCATAAATTAAAGAATCTAATGAAAATTCAATGATACCTAAATTTTTAAAATTTTCAGAATACACTCTAAAAGTTTTATCATCTCTTTTAGAAACAACTGCATAAGTCCCAAAATCTAATGCACATGGAAAAACTTTTCCACCGTTGTAATCAATGTGTTCACCTATTAAATTTACTCTACCTGGAGCAAAGAAAACCTCTGCTGGAGTGTTATTTTCTTTTGTGAATTCTTTTTTAAAATTTTTTACTAAGTTTGTAATAAGTTCCATAAATTATTCTCCCCTTTATCTATATTTATTTATTTTGATTTGAGTATACTTTAAAAATAGATTAGTTAAAAGTAAAATTAAAGTTTTAAAACAAACTTAATTAAAAAAGTAAAAAAAGATGAAGTTAAATACATTGACTTAAAGTATAGTATAGAGGTATTATAAAATTATAGATAAATAGGGAGGAATATATGGAATTTACACAATCTCAATTGAGAATATTAGAGATGATAAAGAATAAAAATAAAATATCAAGAAAAAAAATAGCACAAGAGTTAAATTTAACTCCTGCAGCAATAACAAAATCTATAGAACCTCTTCTACAAAGTGGAATAGTTTTAGAAGTTGCTCAAAGAGAATCAACGGGTGGAAGAAGGGCAATTGATTTATCTCTAAATAAATATTGGATAGGAAAAATATTGGGGATATCATTAACTCCTACATCTTTAGTTGTATCAGTTGGAAATATAGCGGGAGAGATTTTTAAAAGTAAAAGCTATAAAATTGATGAAACGAAAGAATTAACTGAGTATTTAGAAGAAGTAATTGATAAAGAATTGAAAGATGAAAGTGGGATAAAGGTAATATCAATGGCTATCACCGGACTTATAAATTCGGAAAATGGAATTATCGTATTTTCACCTCACTATAAAAGAAAAAAAATAAAAATAAAAGAAAAAATAGAAAATAGATTTCAATTACCAACAGTAATTGAAAATGATGTTAGAGCTATGGCATTAACAGAAAAATACTTTGGAAATGCTCAAGAAAGTGAAAATTATGTTGTTTTAAATGTTTCAGAAGGAATAGGAAGTTCTATTTTTGTAAATGGAACTTTATTATCTGGGCATGGTTTTATATCTGGTGAGATAGGCCATGTAGTAATGGATAGAAGCAGTTTAAGAAAATGTTCGTGTGGTAAAAGAGGATGCTTAGAAGCTGAGGCTTCTAATAAGGCAATTATAAATAGATTAGTATCTATGATAAAGTTAAATAATTACAGTTCTTTAAAAGAGAAATTAATATCAAAAGGACAGATTGGAATTTTAGATGTTCTAGAAGGAGTAAAAGAAAGAGATTTTTTAAGTACTAAAATAAGTACAGAGGCAATGGTAATAATAGCTCATAGCATAGATATGATAATATCTTTGATAAATCCAGATAAAATAATATTAGTAGGAGAATTATTTAAAGAGAAATTACTTTTAAATACATTAAAACTAGAGTTGCAAAAAGTAACTTTAGAGGAACAAAAATACGACTTAATAGTTTCTGATATTTTAGATGAGATGCATACTTATAACCCGATATCAGTAGTAAGACATAATCTATTTAAGAAAAATATATGGAGGGATGAAATTTGAAATTAAGTACACGAAAATTTGGCGAAACTTTAAAAGGAGAAAAAGTATTTCTATATAATTTAAAAAATGAGTACGTAGATTTGGAAATAATTTCTTTGGGAGGCATTATAAAATCTTTAAAAACGCCCGATAACAAAAACAAATACAAAAATATAGTGTTGGGTTATGATAATTTAAAAGATTATGAAGAAAATGAGTACTTTTATGGATGTATAACTGGGAGAATTGCAGGAAGAACAAAAGATGGCCTTTTAAAAATAAATGATAAAGTATATCAACTTGAAAAAAATAATAGTGGAAATAATTTACATGGAGGACCAAATGGACTAAATAGTAAAGTTTGGTTAGGAGAAGCAAGAGTAGAGGGAGAAAAAGGAATTTTGATATTAACATATAAAAGTCCTCATTTAGAAAATGGATTTCCTGGAGAAGTGAACTTTAAGGTAATATATACTTTAGAAAAAAATAGATTAAATATAGAGTATTTTGGAGAATGTGACAGAGAAACATATATAAATTTAACAAATCATTCATATTTTAATTTAAGTGGAAATAGTAAAGAAGATATAAAAGAAAGTTTACTAAAAATTAATGCAAATAGCTATGGATGGGTAGATAAGAATACTATTCCTGTAAAATTAGAAGCCGAAAATAAGTTTGTTCAATTTGAAATATATGAAAAATTAAATAATATTTTGAAATCTAATCATGAGCAAATTAAAATTGTTGGTGGAGGAATTGATCATCCTTTCCAACTTTCAAAGAAATTTGAATATGATATTGAATTGAAAGATGAAAAAAGTGGAAGAAGTATAAAAGTTAAATCTAGTGAACCGATAGCAGTTATATATACAGGGAATTTTTTAGATAAAAAGCATAATGGTATATGTTTTGAAATGCAAGATTATCCAGATATTTTTAATTTTATGCCTAGAAAAGCTAAAATTTATGGTGAAAAACAAAGTTATAATACAAATACAACATTTGTTTTTAATGCTTAAATACAGATAAAATGTAAATAAAATGTGAAAAAAGATTATAAATTAAACAAAAGTGTTGAAAAAAATAAAAAGATGCTATATAATAACCTCAGATTTAGTAAAAAACAAGGAGGAAGAATTAATATGGCAGAAGTAGTACTAAAAAAAGTAGAAAAACAATACCCAAATGGATTTAAGGCAGTTCATGGAATTGACTTAAATATTAAAGATGGAGAATTTATGGTTTTTGTAGGGCCATCTGGTTGTGCAAAATCAACAACTTTAAGAATGGTTGCAGGATTAGAGGAAATTACTGGTGGAGAAATCTATATAGGGGATAAGCTAGTTAATGACTTACCTCCAAAAGACAGAGGAATTGCAATGGTTTTCCAAAACTATGCGCTTTATCCACATATGACAGTTTATGATAATATGGCATTTGGATTAAAAATGGCAAAAGTTCCTAAAAATGAGATAGATAAAAGAGTTAAAGAAGCTGCAGAAAAACTTGAGATCACAGATCTTTTAGATAGAAAACCAAAAGAGATGTCAGGAGGACAAAGACAAAGGGTTGCAGTTGGAAGAGCAATTGTAAGAAAACCAGAAGTTTTCTTATTTGATGAACCTTTATCAAACTTAGATGCTAAACTTAGAGTTTCTATGAGAGTAAGAATAACTCAACTTCACAAACAGTTAAAAGAAGAGGGACAAAATGCAACAATGATCTATGTAACTCATGATCAAGTTGAAGCAATGACAATGGGAGATAGAATTTGTGTATTAAATTATGGAAAAATTATGCAAGTTGATACACCATTAAATTTATATAATACACCTGCAAATAAGTTTGTAGCTGGATTTATAGGATCACCTGCAATGAATATAGTTAAAGCTTCATTAATTTTAGAAGACAATAAAACTTTTGTAAAATTAACAAATGGTGATAAATTAGAATTGCCAAAAGAGAAAGCTGATAAAGTAAAAGGACATGTAGGAAAAGATGTTTGGTTTGGAATCAGACCAGAAAATGTTGGAAATAAAAATACTGCGAAAGATGGAGACTCATCAATTGTAGGAAAAGTAAATATTGTAGAGCAAATGGGTAATGAAGAGTTTATTTATTTCTTTGTTGGAGATACACAATATACAGCTAGAATACCTGCAGAAAAATCTACTGGAGCTAATTTTAACCAACAAGAAAACTTCTATTTTGAAATGGATAAATGTCATTTGTTTGACATAGAAACAGAAAAAAATATAACAATTTAATATAAAAAAAGAGGCTAATAGCCTCTTTTTTATTTATTCTCTAATGTTATAGATAATGTATTTTCATTTAGTTTATATGCAGTAAAAGTTAAATAACTTTTTTCTTTGGAAAAAAGATTAGGAGTACCTTCAGGATAGTAATCTTCAAAATCATCTGAATCTTCAGCAATGTATGGAGAATTTAAAAAATCCTCAAAATCCTTTTCAGTAAAATATTGTTTATAAAGTTTTAAAGCCTCTATTTTATTCATTTCCACTTTTTATTCCTCCTTAAAATTATTTATTTTAATATTCAATATATTTTTACTGTAATGAAAGAAGGAATCCTACAAATAAATTCATAGATTTATTATATTTGACAAAATAAAAAAATTAAAGTATATAAAAATATTAAACTAACTCAAATATAGGAGGAAATTTATGAAAAAACTTATCAATAAAAAAGAGGATATTGTTAAAGAAATGATTGAAGGAATGGTAAAAGCTTTTCCAAAGAATATTGAAAGTATAAAAGATTTACCTATTATTGTGAGAAAAGAGAAAAAGTATGGAAAAGTTGCATTAGTAAGTGGAGGAGGAAGCGGTCATGAACCAGCTCATGCAGGTTTTGTAGGATATGGGATGCTAGATGCTGCTGTAGCAGGAGAAGTTTTTACATCTCCAAGTGCAGATAAAGTATATGAAGCCATAAAAGCTGTAGATTCGGGAGAGGGAGTTCTTCTTATAATTAAAAATTATAGTGGAGATGTAATGAATTTTGAAATGGCAGCAGAAATGGCAGAAATAGATGGAATAAAAGTAGGAAAAGTAATTGTAGATGATGATATAGCTGTAGAGAATAGTACATATACTGTTGGTCGAAGAGGAATAGCTGGAACAATATTTGTACATAAAATTTTAGGAGCAGCAGCAGAGCAAGGATATTCTTTAGAGAACCTAGAGAAACTTGGAAAAGAGGTTGTGAATAATATAAAAACTATGGGAATGTCTTTAAAATCGTGTACTGTATTTACAACTGGAAAAAATAGTTTTGATTTAGGTGATGATGAAGTTGAAATAGGCTTGGGAATTCATGGTGAACCAGGAACACATAGGGAAAAATTTTCAAACGCAAATACCCATGTAGAACATATTTTAGCAAAAGTTTTAGAAGAATCTAAAATAAATAAAGAAAAAGTTGCTGTTTTGATAAATGGTTTGGGAGAAACAACGTTAATAGAGTTATTCATTGTTAATAATAGAGTGGCAGATATTTTGAAGGAAAAAAATATAATTGTAGAAACAACGTTAGTAGGAAATTATATGACTTCACTTGATATGGGTGGATTCTCAATAACTATTTTAAAGTTAACAGATGAAATAGAAAAACTACTAAAAAGTAAATCAGATACAATTGCATTAAAAACATTTTAGGAGGACTATAGTATATGGATTTAATCATATTAGTGGACAAAATAGCTGATGTAATATATGAAAATAAAGATTATTTGAGTGAATTAGATAGAGTAATAGGAGATAGTGATCATGGAGTAAATCTTTCTAGAGGATTTCAAAAGATAAAAGAGGAAAAAGAAAGTTTGAAAAATTTAAGTTACTCAGATTTTTTTAATAAAATAGCAATGATTCTTATATCGAATGTAGGTGGAGCTTCTGGAGCAATATATGGAACAGGACTTATGAAAGTAGCTCAGAGTTTAAAGGGTACAAATAAATTGGATAGAGAAAATATTATAAAAGCAGCAGATGCGATGGTAGAAGGGATAAAAATGAGAGGAAAAGCTCAATGTGGAGAAAAGACTATGTTAGATACTATAGTTCCCGTGGTAGAAACTTTAAAAGAAAATAAAAATGAAGAACTAAATGAATTATTAAAAAAAATTCAAATAATAGCTAAAAATGGAGTGGATTCAACAAAAGATATGAAAGCAACTAAAGGAAGAGCTAGTTACTTAGGAGAAAGAAGTATAGGGCATTTAGATCCAGGAGCTATGTCTTCATATTTAATTATTGATACTATTTGTAAAAATTTAAAGTAGGTGATAATATGTTAGGATTTGTTATAGTATCTCATAGTAAAAGACTTGCTGATGAGGTAATTGAATTATGTAACGAAATGAAAAAATATAATTTTCCCGTAGTTAACGGAAGTGGAACAGAAGAGGATTATTTAGGCTCAAACCCTTTAATTATAGCTGAGGCTATAAAAAAAGCTTATGTAGAAGATGGAGTTGCCATCTTTGGTGATTTAGGTAGCTCTATACTAAATGCAGAGTTAGCGTTAGAGTTTTTAGATAGTGAAGAATATGATAAAGAAAAAATAAAAATAATGGATGCTCCTTTGGTAGAAGGAGTATTAATGGGAATGGCAATAAATGATAAAAAATTATTATTAAAAGATCTTGAAGAAGAATTAAAAGAATTGAAGTTATTAAGTAAAATATAAAAAATAAAATGTAACTTATGTTACAGAAAAAATATAAAAAATAGTATAAGATATATTCAAAGAAAGGAGAGATATAAATGGGAAATTATGGTGGAAACTTACAAAAGATAAGAAGTGGTAAAAGAAGATTTGGAATTACACCTCATATTCCAGGTGGATTTGTAACTCCTGATACTTTGATAAGAATAGCAGAAGTAACAAAAAAATATAAAGGTATTTTAAAAATAACTTCAGGACAAAGAATATTAATAACTAATTTAAAAGAAGAAGACTTGCCTAAAATATGGACTGAATTAAATATGGAACCAGCTGTTAAAATACAAAATTCAGTAAAAAATGTAGAAATATGTCCTGCAAATTTTTGTAAAAGGTCTAAATATCCAACAATAGGATTGGGAATGAAGATAAGTAATAGTTTTCATGGAATGGAACTTCCATGTAGAACAAAAATAGCTGTAGTTGGGTGTAGAAATGCTTGTACTAGTGCTTATTCAAAAGATATAGGAGTACTTGTAGATTTAGATGGGAAATTTTTTATAACAGTTGGAGGAAGTTCTGGATTTTATCCAAGAAGTGCTGATATTTTAATTGATGGAATTTCAGAGAGCGAGGCCTTTGACATTGTTAAAGTAATATTAATATATTACAAAGAAAGAGCTCAATTAGGTGAAAAACTAGGACATTTCATTGATCGAATAACAATTGAAAAATTTAAAGTAGATATCGTTAAAATATTAAAAAAAGAGGAGATATAAAAAATGATAACTAAAGACACACTAATAGCAGATATAATAAAAATAAATCCAAAAGCAGCAGAAATATTAATGAATTATGGAATGGGTTGTATAGGATGCCCTTCTGCTCAAATGGAAAATTTACAACAAGCTTGTGAAATACATGGTTTAAGTTTGGATGAAGTTTTAAATAAATTAAATGAAAAATAATTAAGGAGTAATTATGAGTTTATATTTAGGTAAAATACACTATTGGCTTTTTAATAAGATATTATGGTTTGAAAATTTAGAAGATAAAGTAGTAAAATTAGCTGTAGAGAATAAATTGAATGTTGTAAAAATAAAAATTGAGATTGAAAATAAATACGGAAAAAAATTAGAAAATAGAAATCTAGAAGAAATAATTGATTTAGAGAATATTCATGGTTGGTTGCAAAATAGGATTCATTCTTCAGAAGGAAGATTAGCAGCTTGGATAAAGGTTATTTTAGAGAACAATAAAGATTCTATAGAAAAATTAGAAAAAATCTTTGAGGAAGAAGGAAAATTAGCTGCAAAAGAAGCTAAAAAAGAGAAATATTTTGAAAGTGCGATAGATTTATACAATAGTATAAATGATTATATATTAGATGGAATGCCGTGTGATAGAGTTAATATTATTGAAGTATCTGAAAATGATAAAGTTGTTTGGATAAGAAGAATTTGTGTGCATAAAGATATTTGGGAAAAAGAGAATATAGATGTGAATGTTTTTTATAGTTTGAGAAATATATGGACTAAAAATTTTGTAAAAGAATTAAATGAAAAATTTGAGTATAGTGAGGAAGAGCAAAAATTTAAAATAATAATAAAAAAATAGAGTCAAAGTGACTCTTTTTTTATTTGTTTAATAAAAAAAAGTTATCTTAAATATAGATAACTTGAAATCTTAGTTTAAATTTTGGTGGCGGGAGCTGGACTCGAACCAACGACCTTCGGGTTATGAGCCCGACGAGCTGCCAACTGCTCTATCCCGCGATTTCTTATATATTAGTATAATATCATGGAATTGTAATTAAGTCAAGAACAAAAATATAAACTTATAAAACTGTATTAAGTGTAATTTTATAGAGAGTGTATTTTTTTGCTCTTGAAAAAATGTGTTCTTTGTGATTTAATTATAAACAAATGAAGTAAAATAAAAACAAAAGAGGTATAACCATGGAAAAAGTTAGAATGATTCAGGAATATGTACCAGGAAAGCAAGTAACGTTAGCACACTTAATAGCTCACCCAAATTTAGATATTTATAAAAAAATGGGATTAAATGTAGAAAATAAAAATGCTATTGGAATATTGACAATTACACCAGGAGAAGCGGCAATAATAGCAGCAGATATTGCAACTAAATCAGGAGCCATAGAGATTGGTTTTTTAGATAGATTTAGTGGAACTTTAGTAATAACAGGAGATGTTTCTAGTATAGAAAGTTCTTTAGAAGCAATTATGGAGTATTTAAAAGCATCCTTAAATTTTTCAATTACAAATATTTCGAGGTCTTAAAATATGAAAATAATGTTAATAGGAAAAACTGGAAGTGGAAAAACAACATTGACTCAAATTTTAAATAATCAAAAAGTTGAGTATAAAAAAACACAAATGGTAGATTATATTGGAAAAATAATTGATACACCAGGAGAGTACTTAGAAAATAAAGTATATTATAAAGCTCTAAATGTTGTTTCTATAGATGCAGATATTATAATATTAATTCAATCAGCAGCGGATGAGGAAAATCTATATCCACCAAATTTTGCAAGTATGTTTTTAGGAAAAAAAGTTTTAGGAGTTATAACTAAAATTGATTTAGAAGAAAATTATAAGGGTGCAGAAGATGTACTAGAAAATGCTGGAGTCGAAAAAATCTTTCATTTAGACTTGAAAAGTTTAAAGGGAGTGGAGTGCTTAAAAACTTTTTTGAGGTGAGTTAATGAGAAAAACAGTTGTTGTGGCAGAGGATGATTCGTTAATAAGAATGGACCTTGTGGAAATATTAAAGGAAAACGAATATGATGTTCTTGGAGAGGCTAAAGATGGATTAGAAGCTGTAGAATTAGCTCTAAGACATACGCCAGATATTTTACTTTTAGATTTAAAAATGCCATTTCTTTTAGGAACGAATGTAGCAAAGATTTTAAAAGAAAAGGAGTACAAAAATTGCATAATTATGCTAACAGCTTATAGCATGGAAAATTATATAAAAGAAGCTACAGAATATGATGTGTCAGGATATTTAATAAAGCCATTAGATGAAAAAATTCTACTATCTCAGATGGATTTATTATATAAAAATTATAGCGAAAAAATAAAACTAAAAAATGCCTTAGAAATAAGTGAGAGAAAATTAAGAGAAAGAAAAATATTAGAAAAAGCAAAGGGTATTTTAATGTATAAATACTCTTTAACTGAAGATGAAGCATATACTAAAATAAGAAAAATAAGCATGGAAAAGAGAATAACAATTTCTCAACTTTCTGAAATTATAAATACTACTGGAGAGCTTTTATGATAAAAACTTATTGTAAAATGTGTGCTACTCTAACAGCGCAGGATATAGATAAAATAGAAAAATTAGAAGAAACAGCTATAATTTTAAGTAATGTTTTGGGAGTAGATACCTTTATAGATTGCCCTACAAAAGATGGAGAAAAAGCTTTAGTTGTACATCATTCTAAACCGGAAGTAGGAAGTATTTATTCTAAAAATATAGCAGGTGAAGTGGCTCTTTATAAAAATGAACCGGCTGTTTTAAGAACTTTGCAAACAGGAATGCCATCTAAAAACTATAAAGCTATAACTCAAGAGGGAGAAACAGTTTTACAAAATGTAATTGCTATAAAAAATGAGAGTAATGAAATAATTGGTGTTTTAATATTAGAACATTCTGATAAAAAGAAAACTCTTTTAAAAATAGGGGATGTAGAAACTCCAGAGGAGTTAATGAGTAGTTTTTTAGAAACTAGATATACAATACCAGAACTTGTAAAAGATGGAGTAGTTATATTTAATAATAATGAAGTTGTAACCTATGCTAATGGAGTAGCTAAATCTATTTATGAAAAAATGGGATTTGGAAGAGATATAGTGGGAGAAACATTTGAAAATATAGTCATTAACAGCGTAGAATTTAATAATATATTGCAAAATAAAAAAATAGATGTAGTTGAAATAAGTATTTTAGATATGGTTTTATCAGTTAGTTATTTTGCAACGCTGGAAAACAAAAAAAGGCAAAATGTGATTATGATAGTTAGAGATATAACTCAAGAGAAAAGTAAAGAGCAAGAGATAATTTTAAAATCTGTAGCCATAAAAGAGATACATCACAGAGTGAAAAATAATTTGCAAACAATTGCAAGTTTATTAAGAATTCAGAGTAGAAGATCTGAAAATAAAGAGGTAAAAAAAATCTTAGATGAAACCATCAGCAGAATTTTAAGTATAGCTATAACACATGAGGTTTTGTCCGAAAAAGGATTCGATAATCTTAATATCAGAGAAATAGTTGACTTAATATACAAAAATTATTCAACAAAAACTATTGACAAAAAGGAAAAAATAGAGTTTACTATTATTGGAGATAACTTTAATATCTCATCTGAGAAAGCTACAGCGATTGCTTTAGTTATAAATGAAATTATCCAAAATATAGTAGATTACGCTTTTCCAGACGATGTAGCTGGAAAGGTAAAAATACTTATTCAGAAAGATCACTTCTTTTCAAGAATTACAATTTCTGACAATGGGGTCGGAATTCCTAAAGAAAAGATATCATCTTCTGGTTTAGGATTAATGATAGTTGAAAAAATAATAAAAGAGCAGTTAAAAGGTAGTTTTGAAATTAGTAGTGAAGTAGGAAAAGGTACAACAGTCAAGTTTGAAATAAAAAATGAATATTAAATATACAAGGTTGTATATTTTAAAATAGCAAAGAAGCTAAAGAATATAGTGGGTAACTATATTTCTTTAGCTTTTTTTGTTCTAATTAGGAGGTAAATTTAGTGAAGGAAGAGATTATAAGTGTGGGAATTGATATTGGAACATCTACAACTCAGTTAGTTTTTTCGAAAATAACTTTAGAAAATCTATCTTCTGGAGCAAGAGTTCCTCAAATAAAAATTGTGGACAAAGAGATTTTTTACAGAAGTAAAATCTATACAACACCACTTGTAAATTCTTACGAAATTGATATAGAAGCTTTAAAAAAAATTTTAAAAGATGAGTATGAAGCTTCTAAAGTTCCTAGAGATAAGATAAGTACAGGAGCTGTGATAATAACTGGAGAAACAGCTAGAAAAAGTAATGCTAGAGAGGTACTAAAGGCTTTAAGTGGAATGGCTGGAGATTTTGTTGTAGCAACAGCTGGACCAGATTTAGAAAGTATAATATCTGGAAAAGGCTCAGGAGCTATGAAGTTTTCAGAGGAGAATAATACAAGTATCTATAATTTAGATATAGGTGGTGGAACAACAAATATCTCTTTATTTGATAAGGGTGAAGTTGAAGACACAACTTGTTTAGATATAGGTGGTAGATTAATAAAGTTTGAAAAAAATAGTTTAAAGATAACATATATTTTTAAAAAATATGAAAAGCTTATTGAAAGATTGAATTTAAGAAGTTTAAAAGTTGGAGAGATTGCTAGTGAAAGAGATTTAGAAATTTTATGTGATAAAATAGCTGAAATTCTTTTAGAAGCAGTAAGAAATACTCAATTTAAAAGTGAAGATTACAGATTACTAATAACAGATAAAGACTATAGAACTCCATTGAAAGGTGAGTTTATTAGTTTCTCAGGAGGTGTAGCTGATTTTATTTACACTGAACCTGAAAAGAAAGATTACTATACCTATGATGATATCGGTCCACTTTTAGGAGTTTGTATAAAAAGAAAATTTGGAAAAGAAAAAATAAGTATAGTGAGATTAGGAGAAACTATAAGAGCTACAGTTGTAGGAGCAGGTTCTCATACAACTGAGATAAGTGGAAGTACAATAAGTTATGCTAAAGAGGTTCTTCCAATAAAAAATCTTCCTATATTGAAAATAAATGATGCAGATAAAAATTTTGATTATAAAGATTTAGTAAAAGTTTTAGAAAAAAAATTAGAATGGTTTAAAGCAGATGATGGATATCAAGATGTAGCCATTGGATTAAGTGGTAGAAAAGGACTTAAATATAAAGATATACAAGAGATGTCTAAAAATATTTATGAGGTGATGAAAAGATTTAAAAGACTAGTGATTATAGTAGAGGAAGACATAGGAAAAGTTTTAGGACAGTGCTTAATATTAGAATCAGAAAATAGGATTCCAATAGTTTGTATAGACAGTATAAAGGTTAATGATGGTGACTTTGTAGATATTGGACTTCCTCTTGGAAGTGGAAGTGTATTACCAGTAATTGTAAAGACATTAGTTTTAAGTTATTAAATAAAAAAATAGATTGGGGTGAGTTTGATGAGATTACACACAAGACTTTTTGGCCAAGACTATGTATTTGAAAATTTATATGATGTTATGGCTAAAGCAAATGAAGAAAAATCAGGTGATGAGTTAGCTGGAATAGCAGCAAGAAGTACAAAGGAAAGAGTGGCAGCAAAAGAGGTATTATCTAATATAAAACTTAAAGAGTTTAAAGAGAATCCTGCAGTTCCTTATGATCAAGATGAGGTTACAAGAATTATAATAGACGCTCTAAACTTAAAGGTATATGAAGAGATAAAAGAATGGACTGTTGGTGAATTAAGAGAGTGGTTATTAGCTACTGAAAATGGAGATAGAGAGATTCAGTGGATAAGAAGAGGATTAACTTCAGAGATGATATCAGCAGTTACAAAGTTAATGTCAAATTTAGATTTGATTAGAGCGGCGAGTAAAATTCAAGTAAAAAAACATTGTAACACAACAATTGGAGGAAAAGGGATTCTAGCAGCTAGACTGCAACCTAATCATACAACAGATGATCCAGATGGAATAATGATTTCACTACTAGAAGGATTAAGCTATGGAGTTGGAGATGCTTTAATAGGATTAAACCCAGTTGATGATACTGTAGATAGTGTTGTTAGAGTTTTACAAAGATTTGATGAGATAAAGAAAAAATTTAATATACCAACACAAATATGTGTACTAGCTCACGTAACTACTCAAATGGAAGCTATAAGAAAAGGAGCTCCTACAGATTTAATATTCCAAAGTATAGCTGGATCACAAAAATCAAATGAAGCTTTTGGAATAACAGGAGATATGATAGAGGAAGCAAGACAGTTAGCTTTAACTCATGGAACAGCAGCTGGACCAAATGTAATGTATTTCGAAACAGGACAAGGGTCTGAACTTTCTTCAGATGGACATAATGGTGTGGATCAATTAACAATGGAAGCAAGATGTTATGGATTTGCTAAAAAGTACGATCCATTTATAGTTAATACCGTAGTTGGATTTATAGGTCCAGAGTATCTTTACGATAGTAAACAAGTTACAAGAGCTGGATTAGAAGACCACTTTATGGGAAAACTTCATGGATTATCTATGGGAGTTGACGTTTGTTATACAAACCATATGAAGGCAGACCAAAACGATATTGAAAACTTAGCTGTTTTATTAACAGCAGCTGGATGTAACTATTTTATGGGAGTTCCAGCTGGAGATGATATTATGTTAAACTACCAAACTACAGGATATCATGATATTCAAACTTTAAGAGAAACATTAAATGTTAAACCTATAAAAGAGTTTGAGGAGTGGCTAGAAAAAGTAGGTATCAGAGATGAGGATGGAAATTTAACTAATCTTGCAGGAGATGCATCACTATTTTTATAGGAGGAGAGAATAATGATTTCTGAAAAAGAGTTGAAAGATATAATATCACAAGTTTTAAAAGAGATGGATGGAGAGGGGAAGGCTTTAGAAAAAGTAAAAGAGAGAGTTGAAAAAACACTTTCTAATTTGGAAGAGGTAGAGGACATAACTAAAATTGATTTAAGAGAAGTTATAGATGTCGCGAATCCAAAAAATAGAGAGGAGTTATTAAAGTATAAAAGAAAAACTCCAGCAAGAGTTGGAATTGGAAGAGCTGGAACAAGATATACAACATCAACAATGTTAAGATTTAGAGCTGACCACGCTTCAGCACAAGATGCTGTATTTACTGATGTTTCAGATGAAGTATTAGCTAAAAATAATCTATTTACAGTTCAAACAAGATGTAACTCTAAAGATGAATATATAACAAGACCAGATTTAGGAAGAAGATTATCAGATGAAGCTGTAAAGGTTTTAAAAGAGAGATGTAAACAAAATCCAACAGTTCAAGTTTATGTTTCAGATGGTCTTAGTTCAACAGCAGTAGAAGCAAATGTTGAAAATATACTTCCAGCACTATTAAATGGATTAAAAGCTTATGGAATAGATACAGGAACACCATTTTTCTTGAAATATGGAAGAGTTGCTGCTTCAGATGACGTAGCTGAAACACTTGGTGCAACAGTAACTTGTGTATTAATTGGAGAGAGACCAGGGCTAGCAACTGCAGAAAGTATGAGTGCATATATAACATATAAAGGATATGTAGGAATACCAGAAGCTAAGAGAACAGTTGTATCAAATATACATGAAAAAGGAACTCCAGCAGTGGAAGCAGGAGCACATGTGGCACATATAATTAAGAAAATATTAGACGCTAAAGCAAGCGGACAAGATTTAAAATTATAAGGAGGAAAAAATGACAAACGATCCTATAAAACCAAGTGTTTTAGCAGTTAAGCTAATACCAAATGTAGATGATAAAATGGCGGAAGAGTTCAAACTTCCAAAAGGGTATAAGAGTATTGGAATAGTTACAGCAGATTGTGATGATGTAACATATACAGCATTAGATTATGCAACAAAAATGTCAGAAGTTGAAGTAGTTTATGGTAGATCATTTTATGGTGGAGCAGCAAATGCAAATACAAAATTAGCTGGAGAAGTTATTGGAATAATAGCTGGACCTACACCTGCTGAAGTAAAAAGTGGATTAAATGCAATAGTAGATTTTATAGAAAATGAAGCATGTTTCTATAGTGCTAATGACGATGATACAATTGCATACTATGCTCACTGTGTTTCAAGAACAGGAACTTATCTGTCAAAAACTGCAGGAGTACCAGAGGGAGAAGCTTTAGCGTATTTAATAGCACCACCTTTAGAAGCTATGTATGCACTTGATGTAGCATTAAAAGCAGCAGATGTAAGATTAGCAGCTTTCTTTGGACCACCATCAGAAACTAACTTTGGAGGAGGACTTTTAACAGGAAGTCAATCAGCATGTAAAGCAGCATGTGATGCTTTTGCTGATGCTGTGAAATATGTTGCTCAAAATCCATTAAAGTTCTAAAAGGAGTTGTTTAAATTATGAAAGCATTAGGAATGATTGAAACAAGAGGAATGGTTGGAGCGATAGAGGCTGTAGATGTGGCGTGTAAAACGGCAGATGTAGAGGTGCTAAATAGACATCTTGTAAAAGGTGGAATAGTGACAGTTGAAATAGTTGGTGACGTTGGAGCTGTAAAAGTTGCAGTAGAAGCAGCAGCTGAAGCAGTTAAAAGATTAGGAGTTTATATGGGAAGTCATGTAATCCCAAGACCAACTGAAGAAGTATACAATATATTAGAAAAAAAAGAGGTTCCAACAGAAAAGGTAGTCAAGGAAGAGATAATTGTAGAGCTTCCAGAAGAAAACGAAGTTATAGTAGAAGAAATAGTAGATGAAGTAGAAGCAAAACCAGTAGTAAATAGAAGAGATAAAACTAAAAAATAGATAAGGAGAGGATATTTATGGCAACTTTAAATGCATTAGGAATGGTAGAAACAAGAGGATTAGTAGCAGCGATAGAGGCAGCAGACGCAATGGTGAAAGCAGCAAACGTAACTTTAATAGGAAAAGAGATTGTTGGAGGAGGACTTGTGAGTGTTTTAGTTAGAGGAGACGTTGGAGCTGTAAAAGCGGCAACAGATGCTGGAGCAGCAGCTGCAGATAGAATTGGAGAGTTAATCTCTGTTCACGTAATTCCAAGACCACACTCAGATGTAGAGGCAATTTTACCAAAAGAAGCAAAGTAGTAAAATATATTAGGGAGTGACATGCTAGTCACTCCCTAAAAAAAATGAAAGGAGAAGAGATGAAAGCGTTAGGTATAGTTGAATTCAATAGTATTCCAAAGGGAATTGAGGAATTAGATAAAATTATAAAATTTAATGAATTAAAAATATATAAGGCTGGAGTAACTTGTCCTGGAAAATATTATTTTATAGTTTATGGAGATAACTCTTCAGTTAAAGATGGATTAAAAGATTTAACAGGGGAACGTTGTAAACAAGTTATTTCTGGAGTAAGTGAAAAGCTTTTAGAAGCATTAAATAGAAAAAGAGAAGATAAAAAATTTAAAGCAATAGGTGTAGTTGAATTTTTGAATATAGCTGATGGTGTTAAAGTTTTAGATCATGTGATTAAAAGTGTTGATGTAGATGTAGTTAAATTAGTTTTAGGATGGACACTAGCAGGAAAATGTTATTTTGTTGTAGGAGGAGAAACGAGTTCTATAGATGAGGCAATAGTTTTAGTTACAGGATCATCTTATAAATATATGGATATTAGTAAAATAAATAACCCAGTTGAAAATATACTTGATTATATTTAAGTTTTAATAGGGAGGCAAAATGGATAGAGATTTAATGTCAAGACAAGAGGTAAGAGATTTAATAAGAAAATCAAAGGAAGCTCAGAAAATATATGCTACATTTTCTCAAGAAAAAATAGATAGTATTATATGTTCTATGGTAGAGGGAATAAAAGGATACAGTGAAAAATTAGCTAAGATGGCTGTTGAAGAAACTGGTTTTGGAAATTGGCAAGATAAAGTTTTAAAAAACAAGTTTGCTTCAGAATATGTATATGAGTATATAAAAAATATGAAAACTGTTGGTGAGTTAAAAAATGAAAATGGAGTTTTAGAGATTGGTGTTCCTCTAGGTGTTATAGCTGGATTAATTCCATCAACAAATCCAACATCTACAACAATTTATAAAACATTAATATCATTAAAAGCTGGAAATGGAATAGTAGTAAGTCCTCATCCAAATGCTAAAAATTGTATAATTGAAACAGCTAATCTATTAATAGAGATTGCAGAAAAAGCTGGAGCACCTGAAGGACTAATAGGTGTAGTAAAGACAATAACTATGGATGCAACAGAAGAATTAATGAAACATGAAGATACAGCACTGATTTTAGCTACTGGTGGAGAGGCTATGGTAAAAGCTGCATATAGTTCAGGAAATCCAGCCATAGGAGTTGGACCAGGAAATGGACCAGCATTTATAGAGAAAAGTGCAAATATAAAATTAGCTGTAAAGAGAATTTTAGACAGTAAAACTTTTGATAATGGTGTTATATGTGCTTCTGAGCAATCTATAATTGTAGAAAAAGTGATAAGAGAACAAGTGAAAGAGGAGTTATTAGCTCAAGGTGGATATTTCTTAAATCCAGAAGAATCTAAAAAACTTGCTAATTTCATTTTAAGAAGTAATGGAACTATGAATCCACAAATTGTAGGTAAAAATGCTTTAAGACTAGCACAGATGGCAGGAATAAATGTTCCATGTGACACTAAAGTTTTAATTTCAGAAGAGTGTGAAGTTTCAAAAAGAAATCCATACTCTAGAGAGAAATTAGCTCCAATTTTAGCATTTTATGTTGAAAATAGTTGGGAAGAAGCGTGTGAAAGATCTATTGAGATATTAAATGTAGAAGGAAAAGGACATACTATGGTTATTCACTCTGAGAATGAGATGGTTATAAGAGAGTTTGCTCTAAAAAAACCAGTTTCAAGACTTTTAGTTAATACACCAGGTGCTTTAGGTGGAATTGGTGGAACAACTAATCTTGCTCCAGCACTAACTCTAGGATGTGGTGCAGTTGGAGGAAGTTCAACTTCTGATAATATAACACCATTAAATCTTATAAATATAAGAAGAGTGGCTTGGGGAGTTAGAGAGCTAGAGGATATAAAAGGAGAAAAGAAAAGCTGTGAAACATCACAAGATAAACTAGAAGAGATGGTAAAGAAAATAGTAGCAGATATATTAAATAGATAGGAGAGGTACTTATGGTTCTAACAGAGGAAAAATTAAGATCTCTTTATAAAAAAGATGAAAATATGAAAGAGATTTCTTTAGAAAAAGGAACAATTTTAACTCCTTCAGCAAGACAATTTTTAATAGATAAAGATATAAAAGTAGTTGATAAAATAGCTGGAAAAACCGAAGAGGCTAGAGAGTTTAAAGAGATAAGAAATGAAGAATCAAAACCTAAGTACAAAGGAATATTAGGAGAGCTTTACGTTGAAAAACCAGAGTATATGACTCAAATATATGGAAATATTTTAGTAAAAAAAGATGATAAAAGGATAATTTTTAGAGGTGTAATAGATTCTTTTCAAAGTCGTTGGCTAGTTTTAATGAAAGATTTAGAAGAGATTAAAAATGTTAAGCTCCAAAAAGATTTAGAAAGTATTGAAAAATTTATAAAAAACATTTTAGTTTCAGAGGTTATAGGAGAGGCATTAGTTGATATAAAGGTTTTAGAAAAAAGTTTAGATGAGATTAGAGATATCTCTCATAATCCTAAAAAATATTTTAATAGAGAGCATCTCTTTGGAATATGTTCAAAGGATAGTTATCCAGTTATAAAATTAAATGAGATGAGAGCACTATCTAGAGAGTTAGAGATTAAAGGTGTGGAAGCTTTTGTTAAAGAGAATGGAACAATTGAAAGAAGAGACATCCTATTAGCACTAAATAGATTAAGTAGTGCTATCTATATAATGATGTTAAGAGGGGTGACAGGAGAGTATGGAAATCGATGAGATTGTAAAATTAGTAAAGGATGCTGTAGAAAAAGAGTTGAATCAAAAAGAGTATAAAAATATGAAAAGAATTCCAATAGAAGCTTCAGGTAGACATATTCACCTTTCAGAGGAGGATGCAGAGGTTTTATTTGGAGAGAGATATCAATTTAATAAAGTGAAGGATCTATCTCAACCTGGACAATATGCTTGTAAGGAAAGAGTTAGATTAGTTGGTCCAAAAGGAGTAATAGAAGGAGTAATAGTTTTAGGACCGTTTAGAGGAAGTACTCAAGTTGAGCTTTCCTTAACAGATGCTAGAACTTTAGGTGTAACTCCTGTTTTAAGAGAATCAGGAAGTACAAAGGATACTCCAGGAATTTTAATAACAAATGGTGATAGATACTTAAAGTTAAAAGAGGGAGTAATAGTAGCTAAAAATCATATTCATATGACAGAAGAAGACTCAAGAAGGTTAAACTTAAAAGATAAGGATAAGGTAAAAGTAAAAATTTGTGGTAGTTTAAGACCAATGATTTTTGAAGATGTTGTTGTGAGAGTGAATAATAGATTTTCTCTAAATATGCATATAGACTATGATGAAGCTAATGCTTGTTTTTTAACTAAAGACTCTTATGGAGAGATTTATGAATGAAAATGATTTACTAGATATTATAAGAAAAGAGATAGAGAAGTATATAAGAGAAAAAAATAGTTCACAAGAACAAAACATAAAAGAAAAAATAACTCTTTTAGGAGAGGATTTAATACTTAAAGAGGAGTTAGAAAAAAGATTTGAGATTTCAAATGAAAGCGATAAAATAGTGGTTTTTTCATTGGAAATTGATGAGTTATTTTCCATTTCAAATGCAACATATATAAATCCAAAAACAGAGTTGATAATAAAATCTCTATTGAAAAATAAAAATATATATTTAATAGAGGAGGGAATATCTTGGCGAAGTTACAGTTGTGAAGTTAAAAAAATAGCCGATAAGTATTTAAATTATGAAAAAGAACTGAAAGAGATGGGAATAAAAATTATAAAAAAAATGGAAGTTCTTGATCATTTGGATAATACTAAAAGGAAAAAATATTTTGATAAAAAAGTGATGACTTTAAAAGATGTTAAAGAGATTGAAAGAGAAGCAGCAGATGAAATAGTTATTTCAGATAAAATCTTTATAACAGATTCAGCCAAAGAATATTTAAAAAATTCAGCTTTAGAAATAAAAAAAGGGTGATTTTATGGTTATAGGAAAGATTATTGGAAATGTTTGGGCAACAAGAAAAGATGAATCTTTAAATGGTTTGAAATTTATGATAGCTCAACTTGAAAACGGAGAAAAAATAGTTGTATGTGATTATATTGGGGCTGGAACAGGAGATATGGTTCTTATAACAAAAGGAAGTGGAGCAAGAAAAGTTTTAGAAAATGAAAGTATACCAATTGATGCAGTAACAATTGGTATTATAGATGGATTTGAGGAAGGTGAATAGATGAAAAAGAAACTTATTACCTTGGAAAATGTAGAGGAGTTTATAGTAGGAGATGAATTAAATATGTCAAAAGATATGATTCTTCTTCCTAAAGTAAATGATTATTTAAAAAACAAAGGGGTAAAAATTAGATATGTATCTGATAGTTGCAAAAGTTTAGAAGAAAGAATTAAACTGATTTTGACTAAAGATTTTAATATATCAGATGAAAGAGTAATCGGTGAAGTCTTAAAAAAAGTTAAAGGGGGTATAAATAATGGGTATTAATGAGATTATCATTTATATAATGGTCTTATTTATGGTAATTGGAGCAATTGATAAGTGTTTAGGAAATAAATTTGGTTATGGTGAGAAGTTTGAAGAGGGAATTATGGCAATGGGTGCTCTAGCTCTAGCAATGGTTGGAGTAATATCACTTGCTCCAGTATTAGCCAAGATACTTCGTCCAATAATTTCTCCAGCTTATACAATGCTTGGGGCGGACCCAGCAATGTTTGCTACGACATTATTGGCAAATGATATGGGTGGATATCCACTAGCAATGGAGCTAGCACTTTCACCTGAAGCTGGAAAATTTGCAGGGCTAATACTAGGGGCAATGATGGGACCAACTCTTGTTTTCACAATTCCAGTAGCACTTGGAATAATTGAAAAAGAGGATAGACCATACTTAGCAAAAGGTATATTAGCAGGTATGATTACAATTCCAATTGGTTGTTTAGCTGGTGGATTAACAGCGGGATTCTCGTTAGAGTTAGTACTTTCAAATATACTACCAATAATAATATTCTCAGCATTAATATCTTTAGGTCTTTGGAAAATGCCTGAAAAGATGACTAGTGGATTCACAATTTTTGGAAAAGGAGTAGTTATTGTTATAACAATTGGATTAGCTGCATCGATAATTGAAACATTAACAGGAATCGTTGTTATCCCAGGAATGGCTCCGATAACAGATGGTATTGAAATTGTAGGAAGCATTGCAATTACATTAGCTGGTGCATTCCCATTAGTATTATTCTTAACTAAAGTTTTAAACAAACCACTTACAAAACTTGGAGAATCATTGGGAATGAATGAAAAAGCAGCAGCAGGATTAGTAGCAACACTTGCTAACAATATCCCAATGTTTGGATTGATGAAAGAGATGGATAAAAAAGGTAAAGTAATAAACGTAGCATTTGCTGTAAGTGCGGCTTTCGTATTTGGAGATCACTTAGGGTTTACTGCAGGAGTAGATTCACAAATGATATTCCCAATGGTTGTTGGAAAGTTAGTTGGTGGAGTAACAGCAGTTATTTTAGCAAAATTTATGTTCAGAAATATAGAGGGTGAAGCAAAATGATAAATATAGATGAGTTAGAACTAGAAAAAATAATTAGAAAAGTTATAGAGAAAGAGTTAAGAGGAGAAAAAAGTATAAAGTATGTAGATCCATCTGGTGTAGCTGTCGTAAAAGCTGAAAAGATAGAAAAAGTTAAGTTTGATACAGGAAATCCTCAAGATCAAGTTTATGTAACAGATTTATTCTCTTTAGAAGAAAGCCCTAGAATTGGTGCGGGTATGATGGAGATGACAAAAAGTACTTTCGATTGGACATTAAATTATGATGAGATTGATTATGTAATAGAGGGTAAATTAGAAATTGTAATAGATGGAAGAACAATTACAGGTGAAAAAGGAGATGTCCTTTTAATTCCAAAGGGATCAAGTATAAAGTTTAAAGCTACAGAATATGCTAAATTTATCTATGTTGTCTATCCAGCTAACTGGATGGAACAGAAGTAGGTGGGGTTATGAGAGAATATTTCATAAAACCAAAAATAAAATCAGGTGAAGATTCTTTAGACTGTTTAAAAACATTAAAATATTCAAGTTACCTTATAGTAACAGATAAAGCTATGGTAGATTTAAAAATAGTGGATAAAATTTTAGAGAAATTACCTAAAGACTCAAAAGTAAAAATATTTAAAGATGTAACTCCTAATCCAACGGTAGAAATAGTTGAAAGAGGATTAAAAGAGATTGTTTATTTTTCTCCTCAGTGTGTAATTGGTTTAGGTGGCGGTTCGCCAATAGATGCTTGTAAAGGTATTTTATATTTTAATTTGAAAATAGAAGACGAACTGAAAATAAAAAGAGAGAAGCCATACTTTATTGCAATACCAACAACAAGTGGAACAGGATCAGAAGTTACATCATATAGTGTTATAACTAAAGGGGATAAAAAAATTGCACTGGCTAATGAGGAGATGTTACCAGATTTAGCAATATTAAATCCAGAGTTTATGAAAACACTTCCATCTAAGATAATTGCAGATACAGGTATGGATGTTTTAACTCATGCACTAGAGGCTTATGTTTCCACAATAGCAACACCATTTACAGACTCATCAGCTAAAGAAGCCATAAAAATTATTAAAGATAATTTAGTAAATCATTTTAATAATCCACAGTTATTGCTTCCAAGAGAAAATGTGCAGTATGCTTCTTGTATGGCTGGGATAGCTTTTAATAATTCATCTTTAGGTATTAACCATAGTGTAGCACATTCTATTGGAGCAAAGTTTCATATATCTCATGGAAGAGCTAACGCTATAATAATGCCATATATAATTGAAGTTAATACAAAAGCTTGGAAGAAATATAGCGAACTTGCAAAGCTTTTAGATTTTAATCCAACTGATGACGAAAATGGAAAAAATCTATTTAATGGATTTGTAAAAAAACTAAAGGAAAATTTAGGAATAGAAAAATCTTTGAAAGATTTAGGTATAAATTTTGAAGAGTTCAAAATTAAAATTCCAGAGATATTAGAAGATATAAAAGGAGATATATGCACAGAGTATAATCCCAATAGATTGACTGATGAGGATTATATAAAACTTTTATTGAAAATTTATTTTGGAGAATAATACAGAAATGGCGTGGATATTCACGCCATTTTATATTAATTACTTGACCCTTTAAAACTACTTTTTTTCATCTCTTTTAAAAACTCTTGAAGTTCATTTTTTTCATCATCTGTTACAGAAGATGCTTCTTTATTCAAAAGTTCAATAAATCTATTTTTTGACATGTAATCACTCCCCATAAATTATTTAAAATTAACAACCCACTTTTCAATTCTCTCATTTGTTAAATTACTTTGATTTGATTCATCAATAACTAAACCAATAAACTTACCATTTTCAATAGCTGTTGACTCATCAAAAGAGTATCCATCAGTTGAAGTTGATCCAACAATAGTTGCGTTAGCCTCAGTTGCAGCAACATATAAATCTCTCATTCCATTAACAAAACTAGAAGAGAAAGCTTCTTGATCTCCAACTCCAACAATTCCAATTTTTTTTCCAGTTAAATTTAAGCTTTTTAATTTTTCCAAAGGTCCAATCCAATCATCTTGTATATCTCCTATTCCCCAAGTAGATGTTGCTAATATAGCAGTATCAAATTCTAAAATCTTCTCGATATCACCTGCGTGAAATACTTTTGCATCTAATAAACTTCCTAATTTTTCAGCAACTTGTTCAGTAACTCCAGTAGTACTTCCATAAAATACACCAATATTCATAAATAAACCTCCTTAATTATTGTTGGTATGATTATATAATAAAATATTTTGAAAATCAAGATATTTTTAAATAAAAAAAGAAGAGCTTTAAAAACTCTTCTAAAAATTATTTTATAGATAGTTAATGATTCTATAAAGCCAATTTGCTAGGGGATCTTTAATTTCAACCATTTCACAATAAAGTTCTTTTAACATTTGTTTTTTAAGATCTTTAAATTGCTCATCATAGAATACGTTATTAATCTCTTCAGGATCTTTTTCTAAATCATAAAGCTCACAAAGATCAGTTGCATTAAAAACAATTTTATATCTTTCATTTCTCCACATTCTTTGTTCAAAAGATACGAAATGACCAGAAAGTTGTCCTAAAATTCCATTTCTTTTATCATATGCTTCGTTTCTTAGTAATGGAAGAAGAGATTTTCCATCAAAGAAGTCAGAATAATTACCATTGATAAGATCACTACATGAAGGAGTTAAATCATGTAAATAAACCATGGCATTTTCTCTCTCTCCCTTTCTAGGAGATTTAGGATCTTTTATAATCATTGGGATTCTATAGGTAGTTTCAAACATAAACTCACCTTTTTCAATCATCTTATGAGCTCCCATAGCATCTCCATGATCAGCAGTAACTGTCAAAAATATATCATCATAAAGTCCTTCATTTTTTAGGAATTGGAAGAACTCTCCAAGAGCATCATCAATAAGAGTTATATATCCCCAGAATTTAGTTATAACCTCTTTCCATCTATCTTCACTAGCATCCCACATTCCCCACATTTGAGAGATGTTTTTATAGTGGTTTGGTTTATTTTTTAAAGGTTCATAGAAACTTTTATCAAGGATTACATCATTAGGATTATACATAGAGTAATAAGGTTCTGGAACTACACATGGAGTATGAGGTCCCCAGAAATTCATCCAAATAAAAAATGGTCTTCCCTCTTTTTTAGCTTGTAAAATCTCCTTTTTAGCTTCGTCAATTACAAAGAATGGTAGAGTGGCTTCTTTAGGACAATGAAGTTTTCCACAAAGTTCTTGAACTCTAAGATGAGGGTTTTCTCCGAAATATTCATCTGTAACTTTAGGAGTTTCAAATCCTTTTTCTTCTAACCATTTTACATATCTATCCTCTTTTTTAGGACCTTGATCAAAAACCATATTCTCATAAACATTACTTCCAGGATATCCATATCCATCAAAATTGTGACCAATAAATCCAAAATCTTTAGGTAAAATATTTCCTCCAACATGCCACTTTCCAATATATATTTTTTTATGGTCTTTTAAATCTGAAATTATATTTGGATTGTTTAAGCTAGGATCTTGTACCTCAGCTTTTTCAACATTTCTAATTATCTTATGATTTGTTGGCATTTGTCCTGTGAAAAGTGATGTTCTTGCTGGACAACAAACAGATGCAGGAGTATAAGCTCTATCAAAAATAACTCCCTCATCAGCTAATTTATTCATATTAGGTGTTTTGACAATATTATGCCCATAACACCCTAACATATCAGTACGAATTTGATCTAGTAAAATAATTGCTATATTTTCCATCTATTATTCCTCCCAAAATTTATTTTTTATATTCTGTTGTATATATAAATCTATCCCCTCTTATGTATGCTAAAGTATACTCAAAAATTTTATTATTAAACCATAATTTTTTTTCAATTTCCATTCCTAAATTATAGTTTTTAGTTTTCATGAGTTTTTGTAAATCCTCATTTAATATACAAGGTCTAAATTTTTCAACTCCTTTTTCAAAAATTATTCCATATTTTTTTTCTAAAATATCATAAAGCTTTTTGTCAGATAAGTCCATTTTTTCTAACCCTTGAAGTTTTTCTGCTAAAAAATGTATTTTTTCATAAAGTATGGGTTCATTATCAGCGTATCTAACCCATTCAATAATAAGAACATTTTCAGTTGTAATCTCCATTTTCTCTTGTATCTCCTCTGTTGGAGAAAAAATTCCAATAGATAAAATTTTAGAGTATGGTGTTTTACCAGATTTTTTGATATCATCAAAAAGTTTATTTAAACCTGACTTGTTTTGAACAATAGGCATTGGTGTAACAAATGTACCTTTTCCTCTAATCTTTTGTATAAGATTATCCTGCTCAAGTTTTTCCAGGGCCTTACGAATAGTTATTCTGCTTACGTCGTAGTTTTCACATAATTGCATCTCAGTAGGAAGTTTTTCAAACTCTTTTATCTTTCCCTTTTCGATACTTTTTTTGAGTTCTTTATAAATTCTTTCGTAATTACTATTGTTTTTCTTTATTTTACTCACCTCGAGTATTAAAATTTGTATTATTTGTTATGCTCATTTTTTATCATATAAATGATTTTTTTTCAAGAATTATTTGTCTTTTATAAACATAACAAATATAACAACTTTATAAGAAGTATCTATTTAGTATAAAGTTTGGAGTATTACATTTTTTAGAAAAAAATAGTGGTTAAAATTAAGATATTGTTTGTTTTTCAAAAAAAATGTATAAATAAAGTAATAAAAAATGGGAGGTGTAAATATGTTAATGACAATTTTAAGTTTTGTATTTGTCACAGCATTAATTGGTTTCATATCTTATTTAAAAACTAAGGATGAAGAACACTCAGCACAAGGATATTTTTTGGCAGGTAGGGGACTGTCAGGAGTAGTTATTGGATTTTCAATGGTTTTAACAAGTTTATCAACAGAGCAACTAATAGGAACGAATGCGTCAGCTTATATTAGTAACTTTTCAATTATGGCATGGACTGTTCAATCAGTTATTCCACTATGTGTTTTAGCACTTTATCTTTTACCAAGATATTTAAAAGGTGGGTTTACAACAATTCCAGAATTTTTTGAAGCTAGGTATGATAGACAGACAAGGCAGATGATGTCATTTCTTTTTATGGTTGGCTATACATTTATTTTAATTCCAGGAGCATTATATTCAGGAGCAATAGCTTTTTCACAGATGTTTGATATTCCAGGGCTTTTTAATATAAGTTTTAATATGTCTATTTGGGTTATTGTATGGCTAATAGGAATAATTGGAGGAATATATGCTATATTTGGTGGTTTAAAAGCGGTAGCAGTGTCAGATACATTAAATGGATTAGCTTTAATTATAGGTGGAGCAATGATTCCATTCTTTGCTTTAAAATACTTAGGAGATGGAAGTATTTTAGATGGAGTTACTAAAATAACAACAACTCACTATGATAAATTAAACGCTTGGGGAGCAGCAACTGATCCAGTTCCTTGGACGACTATTTTCACAGGAATAATGATTGTTAACTTTTTTTACTGGGCTACAAATCAAGCAATTATTCAAAGAGCTTTAGGAGCAAAAAGTTTAGCTGAAGGACAAAAAGGTATTTTGATAGCAGGAGTATTTTTATTAACACTACCATTTATGTTAAATTTACCAGGGTTAGTATCGTTTCATATATTTGGAAACTCTTTAAATAATATTGATTTAGCATACCCAACTCTTGTAAGAGAAGTTTTACCAAAGCCACTATTAGGATTTTTTACGGCATGTTTATTTGGGGCAATATTAAGTACTTTTAATTCTTTCTTAAATAGTGCAGCAACTTTATTCTGCTATGATTTTTATAAACCTATATTTAAAAAGAATATTTCAGATGATGATTTAATAAGAGTTGCTAAAATATCAGGAACAGTAATAGCTATTATATCAATGATTATTGCTCCTATGTTACAATCTGGATCAGACGGATTATTTTTACTTTTAAAAAGATTTGCTGGATTCTTTAATATTCCTATAATAGCTCTTGTAGCAGTTGGTTTTTTAAACAAAACAATAAATGGTTTAGCAGCAAGAATAACAGTAATAGCTCATGTAACACTGTATTTTTCTTTAGTTTGGATATTTAAAATAAATCTTAACTTTGTTCATGTAATGGGTGGATTATTTGTATTTGATATAATTCTTATGATTATATTAGGTAGTTTTATGAAAAGAAAGGTTCCTTATGAGCTACCAAAAGAAAATAAATCTCATGTAGATTTATCAAATTGGAAATATGCTATTCCAGTATCATATATTTTAATGTTAGGATTAGCATATGTATATACGATTTTATCAAAAGTTGGATTAGCAGGTGGAAACTCTTTAACAGTAATTAATGTTGTATACTTTATTCTTGCAGCTGGTGGAGTTTTTATAATAATGAAATCAAGATCATCAGTTAAAAATAATGTGAATGAAAACGATCAAGTATCTTTAGAAAAGAATAATATATAAAATATAAAGAAGCCAACTAAAAATTTTTCTAGTTGGCTTCTTTTAAATTAAATACTTAAACTATCTTCAATTAATTTTTTAGGGTCTTGAATTGCTACTTTTGTTTTAACATCCAATGTTTTTATATTTTTAAATCTTTGAGGTTCTTTTATAGCTACGTCATGTGCAAAGATTACAACTTTAGCATTTTCTATATCTTTTTGAGTAATTCTGTTTACAATACCGTTAGCTCCTTGAGTTTCAACTTTTATTTTAATACCTATCTTAGCAGCTGTTTTTTCTAAAGCTTTAGCAGCTAAGAATGTATGAGCAACTCCAGATGGACAAGATGTTATAGCTAAAACATCAGCTTCACCTTCATCTACTACACCCTCATAATTTAACTCTTCCATCTCTTCTTCTAAAGTTTCAGGAGCGACAGGTTTTAAAGTATTCACAATTAGAGCTGTAGTTAATGCTCCTAAAATAGTTCCAAGTACATATCCAAACTTACCTTCAACTACTGGTAAAACAATCCACCCTCCCCAAGGAGCGTGATTGATACAGTTCATTAAAAATCCAATAATATTTCCAACAATTCCACCAGCAACTATAGCAGGTAAAACTCTCATAGGATCAGCAGCAGCAAAAGGAATTGCCCCTTCACTAATTCCAATTAATCCCATTATAGCAGCAGCCTTTCCAGCTTCTTTTTCATCTTTTGTATATTTTTTAGGAGATAAGAAAGTAGCTAAAGCCATTCCAAGAGGTGGAGTGCAAATCGCTATTCCAACTCCACCCATTAACCAAGGTTGTGTATCAACTTGAGTTTGAGCAAAAAGTGTAGCAACTTTATTAATAGGTCCACCCATATCAAAGGCTGTCATTCCACCAAGAATAGCTCCGAGAGCAACTTTACCACTACCAGCCATACTAGCAAGCCAAGTATTCATACTTGTCATCATAGCGGCTATTGGAATACCTATTCCCCACATTACAATACCACAAACTATAAATGTTCCAATTAAAGGATAAATAAATATAGATCCCAAAGATTTCATGCTATCAGGAAGCTTGATTTTTTTAAGAAGGTTGATAATGAAACCAGCTATAAATCCAACGATAATAGCTCCTAAGAATCCAGTTTTATAATTTTGAACTGCTATCCATGAACCGATCATACCTGGTGCTAAACCTGGTTTATCAGCAATAGAGTAAGCAATATATCCACCAAGAACAGCTGTAAAAAGAGTAAGTCCAGCTATTCCCATATCAGCCATATCTTTTAAAAATCCAGTTTCAGGTACAGCACCTTTTCCAGATAACATTACAGCAAGAGATAGTAAAACTCCTCCAGCAACAATGAATGGAATCATATGTGAAGTTCCAAAAAGAAGATGTTCTTTTAGTTTATTTAAGTGAAACTTAAATGATTTATTCTCCTCAGTTGATTTTTCAAATGATTTTTCTTTTTTATTTATAGTTTCAGTTTTTAAAGGTGCTGATTTATCATTTTTTAAAATGATATTTAAAAATTCATCTTTATTTTTAGCGCCTCTAAGAGATTCGATAAATCCATCCTCCATGAAAAGAGTTGTAAGATTTGAAAGAACTTCAATGTGTGTTGTTCCCTTTTCAGCATCAGGAATAGCTATTAAAAAAATAAGATCTACTTCATTACTTTCGTCTACAGACTCCCAATCTTTAATTTTATTTTTTAATCTTGCAGCAGCAATTTTAGGAGTTTTAACAGAAGGAGACTTCCCGTGGGGAATAGCTAAGCCATCCTCTAATCCAGTTGGAGATTTTGTTTCTCTAAGTAAAACAGCTTCAAGAAACTCATTTTTATTGATAAGAGCACCATTTTCATCAAGTAAATCCACTAATTTTTCAATAACTTCATTTTTGTTTAAAGAATCTAAATCTAAAACAATTAAATTTTTGTCGATTAAATTACTAAAATTCATAAAAACCTCCTAAGTTTTATTTTTCTTTTATAATAACAGATTGAAAATAAAAAGAATAGAATCATATTTTTTCAAAAAAAAATGATTTTTTTTGCCCACATATGTTTTAAAATTAGAAAAAATGTAGAAATTATGATAAAATTAAAAAAAATAAAGGGGAGGAGTAATGATGACTAAAAGAGAGTTAGAAATTCTTAAGTATTTTATAAAATATAATGGAAAAATCAGTTATAAACTCCTTTCAGAATTTTTATGCATAAATGAAAGAAGTATCAGATATGATATAGATAAAATAAATGAAATATTAAAAAGTAATAACTATCCTCAAATTGAAAAAGTGGAAAAGGGTCAAGTTGAATATAAAAACTTAGATATTTTACCTATAGTAATCGATAAATTTATAAGGTGTATAGATTTAACAGAGTATAAAGATGAAATTATATTGTTTAAAGTTTTATTTTTAGAAAGAATAAATTTAAAAAATATAGAAGATGAACTTGGAGTTAGTAGAACTAGTGTTAAAAATATTTTAAAAGTAGTTAAAGAAAAATTAAAATTAAATGAATTGAAATTAGAGATTGAAATACAAAAAGGTTTAATCTTAGTTGGAACTGAGGAGAATATTAGAAAGACTCAATTGAAATTTATATTAACCTATTCAAAAGAGATTTATTTTTCAAATATTATTGAAAAATATTACGCAGAAATAGATAGAGAAAAAATAGAGAAGTTTTTAAATTTAATAATTGACAACACAAAACAGATAATATCAGATGAACCATATACAAATCTTTATTATTATATTTTAATAATGATAGATAGATTAAAAAAAGGAAAATCTATATTAGAAGTTGAAAATCAAGTTTTTTTTCAAGGATTAAAAGAGTATAAAGTAATAAATAAATTTTTAGATATTTTAGAGAAGGAATATAAAATAAAAGTTAATTTAAATGAAAAGGTGCGATTAACAGATTATTTTTTAGGAAGTCATTGTTATTCAGCTGAAAATAGTAGTTATAAATTTTGGATAGAGATTGATATAATAGCTAAAAAAATAATTAAAATTTTTTCTGAAAATATGGGTGTGAATCTATCAAAAGATAAAGTGCTATTAAAAGGAATTATTAATCACTTGAAACCAACTATTCATAGATTAAAAAATAAACAAATTTTAGAAAATAGTATTTTAAAAGATTTTTTAAAACTATACAAACCAATATTTATGGGAACTAAAAAATCTATTAAACCATTAAAAGATTTTATAAATTTAGAGATAACTGAAGATGAAATTGCTTTTTTAGCTATTCACTTTAAAGCTGCTCTAGATAGAACAAGTAAACTTGAAAATAGAAAAAATAACATACTAGTAGTTTGTAGTTCAGGATACGGAACATCAAAATTATTATCGCAGCAAATAAATGAAAACTTTTCAGTAAATATTGTAGAAGTTATTCCATTTTATAGATTAAAAGATTATAGTTTAGATAGCATAGATCTTATTGTAGGAACAATAAATATGGATGAAGTTGACCTCAAAAAACCCTGTATAACTATAAATACAATATTATCAAAAGAGGATATTGTATTACTTGAAAATATTGGATTAAGTAAAAGAAAAAGTAGAATTTTTTTATCAGATCTACTAGAAACTTTTAAAAGAAGTGGAGTAATAAAAAATGAAAATATCTTGATAAAAGATTTGTCTCTATTGATGAATGAGATTTTAATAAATGACATTCATGAAGATGAGCCAAAGCTATCAGAGATGTTAGAAGATGTCATTTTAGACGTAGAGTGTGGAAGTTGGGAAGAAGCTATCAAAATGGCTGGAAAGATAATGATTGAAAATGAAATTTGCGATATAACGTATATTGAAAATATAATAGAAAGAGTAAAAGAATTTGGTCCCTATATGGTAATGAGTAATAAAGTAGCTCTCCCACATAGTAAAAATAATGGAAATGTCTTTAAAAGTAAGATGGTTTTAATGAATTTTAGAAATGATATACTTTTTCCAGAGGAAACCCCTGTGAAAACTATGCTAACTTTTACTTCTCAAGACGAAAACGGGCATTTAGATGCACTATCTAATTTTCTAGATTTAGTTAGTAATTATAAGTTTCTAGAAAAATTAGAAAATAATCCAAGTAAAAAGAAAGTAATCGATATTATAAAAAAATATGAGTTTCTATCAAATTTAGGAAAAAATAGAGATATAAATTAAAATCCCTTCTATAAAAATTAAGAAGGGATTTTTTTTTACTGATTTAGATAATCAATTGCATATTGAGCATATAAAGCACTTCCAATTTCAAAAACATCTTCATCTACATCAAATTTTTCATGATGATGTGGATAGATAATACCTTTTTCTTCATTTCTAGCTCCAAGATTTACCATAACTCCAGGAACTCTGTTTGCAAATTCTGAAAAGTCCTCCCCACCAGTTGAAGGAGGTCTATAAATTACATTAGATTCTCCAACTAATTTTGCAGCAGAAGCTTTAGCTAAATCTGAGTATGTTGAATTATTAATTGTAGGCCCAACACCAAGAGTATAAGTAACTTCAACAGTTGCTCGATATGCTTCAGCAGTGCTTTTAGCTATTCTTTCAATTATCTTAGGGAAATTTTCTCTGATTGAAAGGTTATAACATCTAGTTGTTCCTTCTAAAGTCGCAGTTTGAGCGATAACATTGAAACGGCTTCCAGAAACAATTGATCCAACAGTAAGAACCACAGGTTCTAAAGGAGAGAATTCTCTACTTACAATAGATTGTAGATTCATAACAATTGCAGAAGCCACAACAACAGCATCGACACACTGATCAGGACGAGCTCCATGACCACCTTTTCCTGTAATTTTTATGGAAAAAATATCAGCAGATGCACATCTAGGACCAGCATCAGCCGAAACACTTCCAGCTGGGAGGTCAGAAGATATATGCATTCCAAAGATATTATCAACATTGTTTAAAACACCACAGTTTACCATTTTTAAAGCTCCACGAGCGACTTCCTCTCCTGGTTGAAAAATTAGTTTAACATTTCCATTTAACTCATTTTCCATATTTTTTAAAATTTTAGCAGCTCCTAGAAGCATTGCAGCGTGAGTATCATGACCACATGCATGCATAAGTCCAGGAGTTTCAGAGCTATACGAGGTGTTTGTTGCCTCTGTTACGGACAGAGCATCAATATCACCTCTTAATGCCACAGTTTTACCATTATTTTTACCAGAAATAGTTGCAACTACCCCAGTGTCCCCTATAATTTCAGCTGCAATACCAAATTTTTCAAGCTCCTCTTTAATTCTTTTAGATGTTCGATACTCTTCAAGACTAGCTTCTGGAAACCTATGAAACTCCCTTCTCATAGAGATAACATAATCTTTATATTTTTTAGCCAACTCCTTTGTTTTCATAAAAACCTCCCAATAAATTTATTTTAATACGTATGTTTTTGCTAAGTCAGTGAAACCATTCTTTTGTAAAACTAAGTTTTTAACAGCTTTTCTAGCCCCTAAATTATAATGAGGGTATACTAATGTATAGTGTGGCAATTCATTTTGAATTATCTCTTGTGCTTTAAAATAAAGATCTTTTCTTTTGTTTTGATCAACAGTAGTTCTAGCTTCTAACAATAAAGAATCGATCTCTTTATTGTCATAAAAACTTCTATTTCCAGACATTCCTTTTTCCTTTGAATGGAAAAGTGGGTATAAAGCAGGATCTCCGTCAACAGAGGAGATGTTCCAAGAAAGAAGATATAAAGCTTTGTTTGGCTGGGAAGTTATAGTTACATATGTACTCCACTCGAAAATTTTAATTTCAGCAGTTATTCCAATCTCTTTTAATTGATCTTGAATAATAGTACACATATCTATCCATGTTGATTGTGCTGATGTCCAAAGTTCAATGCTAAGTCCATTTTCAAATCCAGCTTCTTTCATAAGTTGTTTAGCTAAAGTTATGTCTTGTGGATACTTTTTAACATTTGGATTATAAACATCTATAACTGGAGGAATAGGGGAGTCTCCAGAAAGAGCAGCTCCTCTAAAAACAAATTCAGCTAAAGATTCGTTATCAATTGCATAAGCAATAGCTTCTCTAAGTTTTTTATTTTGAAATAATGGATTTGTATTGTCAAAGCCTAGGTAAAGAGTAGATGGAGCCTCTACTTCAAGCAATTCCAAATCACTACTATCTTTAATAGTTTCTCTATCCATGATTCCAATATCAAAGGCAATATCAACTTCGCCAGTTTCAAGAGCGATGGTTCTATTTGTAACTTCAGGAATACTTCTAACAATAAGAGTTTTATTTTTAGGAATTTCACCGTAATAATTATTAAACGCTTCCACGATAATTTTATCTCCTGGAATCCACTCTTTAAATTTATATGGACCACTTCCAATAGGATTTTGTGAGAAATTAGATCCTAGCTCATCTACAGCTTTCTTGCTAACAATAGCTCCTCCCACACTACTTAAATATTTAAGCATAGCACCAAAAGGTTTATCAGTTGTTATTTGTACTGTATACTTATCAATAGCTTGAACATTTATAATGGGTGTAAAATTATATCCAACTTGTGCAGAAGCTTTAGCTCGGTTTAATGAAAATACTACGTCTTCAGATGTTAAGTTTTCTCCATTATGAAAAGTAACATCTTCCCTTAGATGGAAAATAGTATTTAGATCATCAGTTTGCTCCCAACTTGTAGCAATTTGTGGTGTTATATTTAAATTTTCATCTAAAGTAAGAAGAGATTCAAACATAAGGTTTATCACTTTATTTGAAACAGTATCAATACTTTTTTGAGGATCTAAAGTTTTCACATCAGATCTTTGTGCAATAACAAGGGTGTCCTTAAATTGATTCTCTACCTTACTGAAAGTATTAGTAGAGAATAGAGAAAGGTAAATAGTAAAAATAAACCAAATATTTTTCATAGAATCATCTCCTTAAAATTTTATATAAAAAAAACAGCCATTTCTGGCTGTTATAAACACAACTATTTTAAATTAAATCAAAAATTAGAGAAAGAGAAGACTATGAAAATAAATAGTATTCATTTTTAATTTTTTAAAAGAGTTAACTTGTGAATTTATATTTAGCCAATTGAAAATATAGTTTTTATCCAATATAAAAATAAATACTAGCAGCAGTAGAAATAGATATAAACTAAAGCTAAATATAAATAATGTCATTTTGTAACCTCCCTTAAATTTTTTATTTTGTTAAGTATAAATAAAAAAAAATCAAATGTCAATAAAAAAATTAATTATTTTTTTCAGGAAAATATTTAATCACTAAATTATTATACTCATGAGTGTTTTTTTATTTTCTAAAATCTTATTAATTTTTTCAACTTTTTCTAAGCTTCCCTTCTTTAAAGCGATAGATGCACCTGGATAATTATCTGTAATTTTATTCAGTATTTTTAGAGTTTTCATAGATTTTAAATATTCGTATGGAGAAACTCAGCATTGGTACCAACATAAAGTTTTTCTGTAAATAAAAAACTAAAATATATTTTTTATTTTTTTCTGCCAATTGTTAAAATTATAGCATTGATGCAAAATGCAAGAATTAAAATATAATTTGAATGATTACCACCATAGATTTTTCCAAATAAAGCTATAGCTCCTCCCATTATAATTGCACTTAAAACATAGAACTTTTTAAATCTATATCCTAAAATCCCAGCAAAGCATGGAATTATAAGTGCTCCTGAATAAACAGATAAAGCTAATAATAGAGAACTTAATATAAACTTGAGTTTAAGAGCAACTAAGATACTAAATAATCCAAATACTCCAATGAAAACTCTTGTGAGTTTAATTGATCTTATATTTTTTAAATTTTTAGTAAAAATCTCTGTAAATATAGATGATCCAGTTAACAAACAAGTATCAGCAGTAGAAATTATAGCAGAAAGTAAACCAAAGTATAAAAGAAGACTTATAGGTTTAGGTAAAGTGTTAGCTGCAACATGTAGTAATGGAGATTGACCATTAGTTAAATTTGGATAAGCTCCCGCAGCAAATATACCTATTTTAGTTAAAATAAAAGCTAAAGGTATTAAAATAATAATACTAATAATAATAGATTTTTTAGCAACAGTACTATCTTTTGCACAAAAAATTCTAGAGTAAATATCAGGGCCAACTAAAAATGTAGATGAATATGTTAGTACTAAAATTAATAAATCGATGTAACTAAATTTTTCGTTGATTAGTTGAGGTACTACGTAAGTTGTTTCTATGTTTGGTAAAAATAAAAAACATAGAACAATACCTAATAAAATAAAAATTAATTGAAAACAATCTGTTTTTATAATTGAAAGTTGTCCACCTAGTATCGTATATATAATAAAAACCACTCCACTTATAATAACACTTTGAAAATAAGAAAAATTACTTATAATCTCCATAATTTGAGCAGCTCCCATAATTTGAGCGGCAACAATTCCAATCCAAGCTATGGAAATAATAAAAGAACTTAAAATTCGAACCTCATCTCCATAAAAACTTCCTAAGAGTTCAGGAAGATTATAACCTTTAAATTTTTCAAATTTTTTAAGTAAAGGCAAAAGGGCAAAAAGACCAAATGCAGCACAAAAAAGAAGCCAAATTCCAGCCCATCCAATAGAATAAGTAGCCGCAACATTTCCTAGTATAGCTGAACTTCCTAAAACTGTAGCTAATAAACTACCTGTAACTTGGAAGACACCAGCCTCTTTGTTCGCTATAAAAAAATGTGAACTATCCTTAATTTTTTTAAATGAGTTATACCCAATTGCTAAAATACCTAGAAAATATAAATTTAAAAATAAATTTTCTACCATTTAAAATTAACCTCCCCTGATTTTAAAAATTTTATAATTTTATTGGAATCTTGAACAACAAGATGTCCATTATCATCAATATCAATAACAATACCTTGAATAGGACTGTTTTTTTCATAATAAATAATATTTCTACCAATTAAAAATGATTTTTTACGATAGATTTTAATAATTTCTGAATCATCTAAATTTTCTATAATCTCCATAAGATTATTTATTATTTTTGAAATTAATTGATTTCTATTAATAGGAGTAATATCCTCTAGAAAAATTGATCCAGCAGTGTGAAAAAGATCCTCTGGAAAGTTTAAAGTATTAAAGTTTACTCCAATTCCTAAAACGATATTTTCAATAGAGCCACTTTCAAAATCTGTTATAGCTTCTGTTAAGATTCCACATATTTTTTTATTATTTAAGAAAATATCATTAACCCATTTTATTTGAGTATCTTTATTACAGATTTCATCAATTGCATTAGAAACAGCAACTGCTGCAGCAATCGTTATCTTAAAAGAGTTTTCCAAAAGTAAAGTTTCTGGCTTTAAAATAATACTCATATATATTCCAGTATTTTTAGGTGAAAAAAAACTTCGTCCTTTTCGTCCTCTACCATTTGTTTGCTCATTAGCAACTATAACAGTTCCATGCTTTGGATTATTTACTAAATAATTTTTTCCTTCTGAATTAGTAGAGAAAACAGAATCTATTATAATAATATCATTATTGTATTTAAGATTTTTTTTGATTTCTATTAAGGATAAAGTATTACTTTTGTGAGGAATACAGTGACCTTTTTTATTTACAGAGTCAATTGTATAACCATTATTTTTTAGTTCTTTAATAGCTTTTGAAACTGCTGCACGAGAGATATTCAATTGGTTTCCAATATCTTCTCCTGAAAGATAAGAACCTTTATTTTCTTCTAATATAGAGATAATCTTTTCTTTAGTAGTCATTTTTCCTCCTGATTGTATACAGTATTCAATATATATTATTACAGAATTGAAAAAATGTCAACTTTATTATTCTCTTAAAGTTGACATTTTAGTTTTTACTCAAATGCTAGAAGTCTAGACATTTTAACATATTTAATTTTTTTTAGTTCATGAACAACATCTTCTGGAGGAAGAGAAGTTGAAGATATCTCAAAAGATATAACTACAGAAGCGACGTTATTAATTGGAATATTTTGATTAATAGTAATTATATTACAATTAACCGATGATAAAAAATTTAAAACTTCAGATAAAGCGCCTTTTTCATGTTCTAACATAAGAGATATTAAAGCTTTTTTTCCCAAAGCATTATCAGATGGTAAAAATACAAAATCTTTATATTTATAATAAGTACTTCGACTTATTCCAACAATTTTAACAGCATCACTAACATTTTGGACTTTGCCTTCAGCTAGTAAGTTTCTAACCTCAATAACTTTCTCCAGATAATCTGGAAGGATAGATTTGTCTACAACCAAAAATTTTCCATTCATTTGTAACCTCCCAATTTATATACATTTGTAGATAGTATAACTTTAAAAAAAAAATATGTCTATAAAAAAAACTTGTATTATAAAAAATAATATGCTATATTGTCTCCTATACACAAACATATGTTTCTAAAACGAAGACAGGGAGATGGTAAAAATGGAGAAAGTATTTAAAGTATGGTGTGGCTTAGGCCTGGTAAAACGAATTTTTATAGGATTATTATTTGGAGTAGCTTTAGCATATATTGCTCCTAATAGTATGAGTTGGATAACAATTTTTGGAGATTTATTTGTAGGTGCTCTAAAAGCGGTTGCTCCAATATTGGTATTTTTCCTAGTTATATCTGCGATTGTTCAGCATAAAAAAGGTCAGAAAACAAATATAAAATCAATAGTGATATTATATTTATTGGGAACTTTTTTAGCTAGTTTAGTTGCAGTAATAGGAAGTTTTTTATTTCCAGTTACCCTATCCCTTGTATCTAATGTAAATATGGAGTCAGCCCCACAAAATATAGTTGGAGTTTTAAAAACTTTACTTTTAAATTTAATAGATAATCCAGTAAAAGCCCTTTTTAATGGAAATTATATAGGAATCTTATTTTGGAGTTCATTATTTGGTATCTTTTTGAAAGAAGCTAAAGAAGAAACAAAAGAGGTAGTAGTTGATATTTCTAAAGCTCTTTTAAAAGTTGTAAAACTTATTATAGAGTTTACTCCATTTGGTGTTATGGGATTAATATTTAGTTCAATAGAAGCTAGTGGTGGAAGTGGATTACTATCATATGGAAAGATTTTACTTTTACTTCTAGGATGCATGGCAACAGTAGCTCTTATAATTAATCCAATAATAGCTTTTATAATGATTCAAAAAAATCCATATCCATTAGTATTTACATGTTTGAAAGAAAGTGGATTAACTGCATTTTTTACAAGAAGTTCAGCAGCGAATATTCCGGTAAATATGAATCTTTGTGAGAAGCTAGGTTTAGAAAAGGATATGTATTCAGTTTCTATTCCTCTTGGAGCAACAATAAATATGGCAGGAGCAGCAGTTACAATATCTGTCTTTGCTTTAAGTGCAGCACATACTTTAGGAATTCAAGTAGATTTCTTTTCAGCAATTGTTCTAAGTGTTCTTTCAGCTGTAAGTGCTTGTGGAGCTTCAGGTGTAGCTGGAGGATCATTACTCTTAATTCCACTAGCATGTAGCTTGTTTGGGATATCTAATGATGTTGCAATGCAAGTTGTTGGAGTAGGGTTTGTTATAGGAGTTCTTCAAGATTCGTGTGAAACAGCTTTAAACTCATCTACAGATGTTTTATTTACAAGTATTGCAGAATATTCACAGTGGAGAAAAGAGGGAAGAGAAGTAGAGGTTAGCAAAGTATAAAATCAAAAGCTTAGATTTTTTCTAAGCTTTTTTTATGTTGTTCAAAAAAATAATTAATTAGAAAAAAACTTTAAAAAAATCTTTAAATGATGTAGGATATAAAAAAGTCTTATAAGAGGTGGTGTGATGAAAAGAAAATATATTTGTTTATTATTAGCTACAACTTTATTGATAAGTTGTAGTAATGTAGAAGAGATAAATAATAAAGAAGTCCATCAAGTTAAAATAACTTCAGTTGAAAAAGATGAACAAGAACCAATTATTCCTATAGTAATCTCAACAAATAAAAAATCTAAAGCTATTGACGAATTTGTAAACTCAAAAGTTTTAGAGCATGGAAACCTAAGTTTTTATGCAATAGATACTCAAACAGGTAAGGTTATTGATAGTTATAGAGAGGAAAGTGCACTGGTTCCAGCATCTGTTTTAAAAATATTGACTTCGGCTACTGCATTAGAGGTATTAGGAGTAGATACAGTTTTAGAAACAAAAGTTTTATATGATGGAAAAATTGTCAATGGTGTTTTAACAGGAAATATATATATCCAAGGGGGAGGGGACCCTACTTTAGGTTCTGATGGAATTTCTATAAATAGAGAAGAATTTTTAAGAGATTGGACAGAAAAAGTAAAAAAAGCAGGTATAAAATCTATAAATGGAGATATAATTGTTTTAGATGATCTATTTGGTTATGAAGGTATATCAGGAAAATGGCTTTGGGAAGATATGGGGACTAACTATGGTCAAGGAACTTATGGAATAAGTGTATTTGACAATATATATACTTTATATTTAAATACAGGGGTTTCAGGTAAAAAACCTGAAGTAATAAAAACTAAACCTGAAATAAAAGACTTAGTTTTTGATAATCAGAGTTTAGTGATGCCAGGTGGAAAAAAAGATATTTATGTAAGAGGAGTTCCTTTAGAAAATAAAAGAAGAATTTTTGGTGTAGTTCCCCAAAGTAAAAATGGTCTAACAATTCAAAGTGATATTCCAGATCCAGGATTGTTTTTAGGACAATACTTTTCATACTATCTAAAAAGAGATAATATAAAACTTAATGGAACTGTAAAAACAGCAAGATTAACAGCACAAAGACCACAAAATCCCAAAATAATAGCTATAACTAAATCCCCTACTATAGCTGAAATTGTAAAAATTTTATTAACAAGAAGTGATAACCATTATACAGAGCATTTATACCAATTAATAGAAAAAACAAAAGGTATAAATATAGAGAAATTCTGGGAAGAAAAAGGAATAGATATACATTCACTAACATTGAGAGATGGAAGTGGATTATCAAGAGGAAATACTATTTCATCCAAGCTTCTAGTAGATATTTTAGTTTACTCTAAGAATAATTTAGAAGGACTGTTGCCTGTAGCTGGAAAAGATGGAACAGTGGCAGTATTTTTAAAAAATACTCCATTGGAAGGAAAAGTTAAAGTAAAAAGTGGAAGTATGAGTGGAATTCAATCATATGCGGGATATGTAGAAAAGAATGGAAAAACTTATGCTTTTGCAATTGTGGTAAATCATTGGAATGGGGAAAGAAGTCAATTGAGAAAAAAAATGGAAAATCTTTTAAATAGTATATTTTAAACAAAAGCTACGAATTTTCGTAGCTTTTATTATTAATTTATTAAAGTTGATTTTCACAAAAGCCTGTTTCAATAAACTCTTTAAGATTTTCATAAGAAATTTCAATCATATTTGTTAATGCTTCATCAGTGTAAGAGCCTATATGAGGTGTAATCAATACTTTTGGATAAAGGTTTAAAAGCTTCTCAATATTTTCATCAATTGTTTTATTTCTCATATCTTTAAAGAAAAACTCTTTTTCATTAGAGAACACATCTGTTGCAAAGCCACCGACTTTACCATTTTCTAATCCTCTTATAACAGCTTCGACATCTTGAAGCTCTCCTCTAGCAGTATTTATTATGATAACATCATCTTTAGCTTTATTAATAAAATCATCATCAATTAAATTGTCGTTAACACCTTTTATATATGGACAATGTAAGCTTATAATATCAGAAGTTTTAATTAATTCATCTAATGAAACATATTCTAAAAATTCTTTGGCAGATTCATTTTTATAAACATCATATGCAATAATATTAGATCCAAGACCTTTAAAAAGTTTAGCAGTCGTAAGACCAATTTTACCAGTACCAATTATACCAACAGTTAAATTTCGTATTTCTCTACTAAACATAAACTCATCCACTATAAAATTCTTCTGTAAGCTTCTATTAATCATATAAACCCCTTTTCTAACTAAATTCATAGCAAAGGTAATCACTAGTTCTCCAATAGCGTTTGGTGAGTATGTGGGAACTCTAGCCACTTTAAATCCCAGTTCTCTAGATGCATCTAAGTCAATATGATTATAACCTACAGTTCTAGTTAAAATATATTTGATTCCATATTTTTTGAAGAGTTCTAAATTTTTTTTATTAGCAGGACAATTTGCTCTTAACATTATTGCTTCATGATTCTCTACTAAATTTATATTATCATCATTTAATAACTCTTCAACTAAAGTTAATTCATACCCAAATCTATTTAAATTTATGAAAAAATCACGTTCCACTTTTCTAACTCCAAAACAAATTAGCTTCATTAAATCCTCCTTAAAATTAAAGTTATAAAACAGATTAAATCCTACACTAAAGATTTAATATAGTAAAGATTAATTTGGAGCAAAAAATATTTTGGATAAAAAAAAGTCCAGTTTAGCTTAAACTGGACCTTTTTTTTAATTATTTTTCGTATCACTTGGAGTATTTTCTATTAAACGACGCTCATCATATGTGTAATCAGAGAAGTTTATTTTATAGAAAAGTGCATATATAACAGGAATAACTCCAAGAGCTAAAACTGTATCTGTAACAAGACCAAATATAAGAACAACAGCAACTGGTTGGAATAATGGTCCACCGAAGAAGTATAGAGGTAATAGACCAACTAATGTTGTTGCAACAGTTAGGAAAATAGGTCTAAGTCTTGATTGACAACCAAACACAACTGCATCTTGATCTGTACGTTTTAAAACATCTTTTTCAATGGTCATCTTATCGACCAGAATGATAGCATGGTTAAGAACAACTCCAGCAAGAGATATAATACCAATCATTGCCATAAATCCAAGATCTGTATTTGTAATTAGTAAACCAATTGCAACTCCTAATATAGAAAGTGGAATTACTAACATAATAGTAAGTCCTTTTTTCATAGAGTTAAACTGAGCAACTACAAGGAAAAACATACCTAAAATTGCTATTGGAACTTGTTGGAATAAAGCTTGTTGGTTCTCATCAGATGTTTGCATAATACCAGATGAATAATATTTAACACTTGGACCCCATTCTTTTAATTTTTCATTTAACCAAGGCATAAATTGTTTATTAACTTCTAATGGAGTAGTAAAGTCTCTAATTGCAGCATCAATTTCAATTGAATATGCCATATTTCTTGTAGCAACTAGACTATTAGAATAATTTAGTGTTATGTTTGCAATTTGTTTTAAAGGAACTGCTTGGCCTTGTGAGTTAATTAATTCAATTGATTCAATTGAATTTAAATCATTTTTATACTCATTAGTAGCTCTTAAAACTATTGGAATAATTGTACTTTGTGGTGGAGCTTCAAAGTTTCTATAAACACTTGCGTTATAACCTTGAAGAACATATTGTAAATAAGTTCCAACAGTTTCATTGTTAAATCCTGCCATTTGAGCTTTTTCAGTATTAACTTCTATAAAAATTTCAGGAACTTCAATACCCCAGTTGTCTGAAACAGCATAAGCTCCTTTTAAAGAGGTTAATTTAGTTTTTACTTCTTCAGAAACTTTTTTTAACAGATCTATATCACGAGATGCAAAAACATATCCTAAATCTTTAGCAAGAGATACTCCACTTCCTAATCCTTTAGATACAACGTCCATATCAGGATACTTATTTAAAAGATACTCGTTAATCTCTTTGCTTAATTTTGGTATTAATTTATAATCTGTTAGATTATACATAATGTAAGCATATTCAGGTAGTTGAGTCTGTGGTGAATATCCAGTAGAGAATCTAGGAGCACCTCCTCCAATAAATGACCCCCAGCTTAAAACACCGGCTTTTTCATATGTTTTTGTTGTTCCACCAGTTGTAAGATAATCCCAAAGTCCAGGTGGAAGTGGTTCTTGAGGACCAGTACTGTAATTCTTTGCAATAAATTTATTTAAATCTTCAACAACCTCTCTTGTGTAATTAATATCAGTTCCCTTAGGTAAACTTATATATGTTGACATAACTGGGTCAGTTGAAGCTGGCATAAAGTTAGCCGGTGCAAGACCAAGTAACCAAAGCCCAAAGATAAAAGATATGGCTGTTCCAATAACAGTAACTTTTTTATGTTTTAAAACTAATATTAAAATTTCTCTATACATTGTATAAGGTTTACTATTTAAATTTTGTTTTTCACCAGGTTTTAATTTTATAAAATCATAACATAGTAAAGGAATAAACGTTTGGTTTATTAACCATGAACTCATAAGAGCAAACATAACAACAATAGTAAGTGGTCCAACATATTCACCCATATTTTGTTTATTTAAAATTATAGGTGAGAATGCCATAATTGTTGTAAGAGAACTTACAAATAATGGAATTGCAAGTGTTTTAGAAGACTCTAAACAAGCATCCATTCTACTTTGTCCCTCTTCTAATAATACAGTTATATTTTCAGACATAACAACAGCGTTGTCAACAAGCATTCCTAAAGCAATTATAAGTCCTGCTAGAGTTATTTGGTTTATTCCATAGCCGAACCAATAAAGTCCAATAAGTGTAAAGGCTATAGAAGTAGGTGTTAAAGCAGCAACAATTAATCCAGAACGTAACCCTAAGAAAATAAGCATAACTAAAATAATTGTAGTAACAGCTTGGAAAAGGTTAACAATAAATGCAGTTACATTTGTTTGAACTAAATCTGGAAGATAATAGATCTCTCCAACTTCTAAACCTATTGGTAAAGCATCTCTATACTCTTTTAGAGTTTTTTGAATTCCTTTTCCCATTAATAAAACGTCTTCTCCAGCTCCTAAAGATATTCCTAAAACTAAAGATTTATTACCATTAAAATCAATAGAGTAAGGAGATGGTTCTTGGTAGCCTTTATAGACATTAGCTATCTCACTTAAATAAATACTTGAATTTCCATTAGGACTAGTAATAATAGTATTTTTAATGTCATCAATACTTTTAAAGTTACCACTTGGAGAAACTTTAAGTCTATTATCTTCAATAACAATATTACCACCCTTAATAATAACATTAGATTTATTTAAAGTATTTATTATATTTTCTAAAGTTATACCAGATTGAGATAAAAGTTTGTTATCTACATCAATATAGATAGTTTCGTTTTGAATACCAGAAATATCAATACTTCCAATTTGAGGAACATTAAACAATAAAACTTCTTTTAATTGGTATGCAGTTTTATAAAGCTCCTCATAAGTGTATCCATCTCCCCCAATAGCAAGAAGAGTTCCATAAATATCACCATAGAAGGTGTTTATTTGAGGAGCCTGAACTCCTTGAGGAAGATTTGGAACAACAAATGTATTAATTCTATTTCTCAGCTCTGTCCAAACAGGCTGAATATCTTTATATTCAGCTTTGATATTAACATACACATTAGATTGTCCATCTGTATTAGTGGAATTAACATACCATAACGAATCCATATTTTGAACTTGGTCGGCAATTCTTTTACTAACTAAATCAGCCATCTGCTTAGCTGTAGCACCAGGCCAATTTGTTGTAATAAGAGCTACTTTTATTGTAAAACCAGGATCTTGAGCTTTCTCTGATTTGTCGTAAGATAGATATCCACCAATAAGCAGGATTACTATTAAAAAATAGGTAGTAACTTTATTCTTAATTGCTAATTCGGTTAACTTCATAACTATTCAGCCCCTTTTAAAAGAGAAACCTTTTGATCCTCTAAAAGAACGCTACTTCCTTTTGTAACGACAACATCATTATTTTCAAGTCCACTTAAAATTTCAACACCGATTTCAGTTGTATCACCTAGTGTAACAACTCTCTTTTTTACAACACCTACATTATTTTCAAGGTTTTGAACTACATATACATACTTTTCTCCATTTGGTGCAGTTAAAATAGCAGTTAAAGGAACTGCAATGATTTTTTCAGGTTTGTTTATTGTTACAATAACTTTAGCTGTCATACCAACTTTTACATTATCTAATGGATCTATAATTTTAGCTTTTATAGGGTAAGTACCACCATATCCAACAGAAAGAGTACCGATATTTGTAATAGTTCCTTTAATTTTTAAATTATTAAGAGAAATTATTTCGATTTCTACTTCCTCTCCTAAATTTAAATCACCAACTACAGATTGAGAAACATTGAACTCCACATATCTTTCACCAAAAGTATTTAGAACAAAAACAACAGTGTTTGGAGATACAGTTTGGTTAACCTCACTTTTTACCTCTCCAATAGATCCATCGCTTGGAGCAACAAGCATAGTGTAATCAAGTTTAACTTTAGCTAAATTTACAGCATCTTCTAAAGCTTTAACAGATGAAATAGCAGACTTATAATTTGCAGTTGCGCTATCATAAGAAGCTTTAGAAATACTATTTTCTAAATATAGTGCTTCAGATCTTTTAAAATTAGCTGTTGATTCAGCTAGATTTGCATTTCCTTTATCTAAATCAGATAAAGATTGCTGATAACTAAGTTGGTATTCAATAGGATCTAATGTCGCTAAAATTTGTCCTTTTTTCACAACGTCACCAAGTTGTGCAATACGATTATTTATAGTTCCTGAAACTCTGAAACTTAAATCAGATAAAGCCTCAGTATTAACGGTACCTGAATATGATCTTTTCACATCATAATCTTTTTTCTCAACTTTTTCATAAACAACAGATTTAACGTCACCTGCATTGTCTTCATTTTTATCTTTTCCACATGCTAAAAGTAAAACTAAAAGCGTGCATATAAGTAATTTATTTTTCATAATTGTTCCCTCCTAATTTCCTAACTCTTTTTGAAGTTCTAAAAGTAAGCTTTTTCTTTCGGCATCGCTCATTGTTAGAGATGATTTTCCATAAAGATTTTCAAGTTTTAAAGTAGAGTTAATTAAGTTAAAGTTTTCAATAACATGATTTAGCTCTTGACTTAAAGTGTTATTTTGTGCAGATAGAAAATCAGTAATTGTAATAGTACCTTCAGCATAAAGATTTTTTACAATGTCTAGATTTTTTTTAGCTACATCAGATGAAATCTTAGTAGTATAACTTTGAACAAAGTTAGATAATAATGTAGTATATGTTTGTAAAACTTGTTTAGATAATTGGCTTTGTGCAGAAAGCTTATTGTATTCAAGAGCCTGTAATTCGCTTTGAATAACTTTTCCATTATAGTAAATCTCTCCTCCACTTATAAGAGGTAAAGAAACATTAATACCAGCTTGCCAATATTCATCAGGGAAATCTTTGTTAGAGTTTTGTCCCCAAGGAGTAACAACATTATTTTTATAGTAATTACCAGCTGCAGTAACAGTAGGTAAATATCTCTCTCTTTTATTAGCTACATATTCTCTTTCTTTACTTTTAATGTTGTTATCAATTTGTTTTAAAGAGTTAGAATTATTAATAGCACCATGTACTAAGAAATTCTCAATTCTTTTAGCTTTGTCAGAACCGAAAGTAAAGTTTTTACCTAAGTTTTGATTAAGTAAAAAATATGAAGATACTTCATCTAAATTTTCATAAGTATAGCTATTTCCTTGAGGATAGTTAAGTAAGTTATTTAAATAGATCTCTTGTGCTCTTATTTCTCCTTGAATATTTGAAATGTCAGAAAGAGCTCCTGCAACGTCAGATTGTAATCTATAAACATCTTGTAAACCGCCAGCTCCAACGTTGTAGTTAATTTGAGCTATATTTAATGTTTCTCTCAATAGATTATAGTTACTCATTTGTATTTCAAATTGTGCTTTCAGCTGTAAAATATTAACGTAAGTAGAAGCAACGTAATATATAGTATCTAATTTTTGTTGATCATATGCTTTCCTACTAGAATCTAATGCTAATTTTTCAATGAAAACACTAGCGTTTATTTGATCACTAAATATTACTTGTGAAAGTTCTAAGTAAGAGTTTACACTGTTAGTAGGAGAACCTTGTTTAAAAGAAGGTGATCTATCATCTAAAGCGGCATAATCCATGTTAGCAGAAAGTTGAGGTAATCTCTTAGAGTTAGTAACTTTAACATTATAGAAGTTAGAAAATACATTTTGTTTAACTTGTAATAAGTCTAAGTTAGAATCTAATGCTCTTTTAATAGCAAACTTTAATGATAACTTAGGATAGTTTGTTTGAGAAAAATTAACTTGAGATAAACTTTGTAAGAAAATTAAATTAGGATATACATCAATTTTAGAAGCAACATCAGAATTTAAGTATATATCTTTAATTGGTGGATTTACTTCAACTATTTGACTTATATCTTTTTGTGTTTTAAAAAACATGTAATTTAAAGATGCAGCTCTTAATCTTTTTCTAAACTCTTTTTCTAAATTTAATCCAGAATAAGCATAAGGTTTTAATTCTTCATTAAAATCTATTAGAAATGATGGTATTTTTTTATCAATAGCATTTAAAAGATTATCTTTTGTAGCTCTAAGTACATTAACTTTAATTCCAGGAATATTTGTATGTTTAGCAAGATAATTTAAATTATTTGAATTCATATTAGAAATAAGAACATCTATTTCTGTAATACCATTTAAATCTTTAAATGGCATTAAGTAATCGTTTAAATTAAGATTACTATAAATATAATTTAAATTTTTTGGAACATTGTATCCCTTGTCTCCAAAACCTAGAGGAACAGAATAGAATTTATTGTTTTTTAAATTAGTTATGTTCTCTAGAGGAGCACAAGTTAAAATAAAAACAGCGTCAATTTTAGAATTGGCATTAAGTTTATTTATTCCATCTTGAATATTGTGATTAGTTAGGTAATATTTTTCGGTAATTTTAGGTGAAAAATTTGTACCTGCAAAATTTTTATTTAATTCATCTTTAAGAATATCTAAAGCATTTTGTGAGCATTCAGAGTGATTTTCTAAAATAACTCCAACATCTAGTGTTTTAGCAAACAAAGAAAAATTAAAAATTAAAAGTAAAAAAAAGATTTTTCCCATAAGGACCCTCCCTGAAAATTAATTGTATCACTAATCATATTCTGTCAAAAGTAAAAAAATCCTTTTGTAAAATAAAAAAAGAAGTATATAAAATACTTCTTTTACTGATTTATTGCCTATAATCCTTTAAAAATGAAAATTATTTAAAAATTCTTTAACATCAATCATTATATTTTCTACACATTTATCCTCAAATGGAGATTGTAATTTTGCCACTTTTAAAAGATTTAAAAAAGATTTAGTTCCACCTTCGTGACAAAGGTCTAGATAGTCTTTCCAAGAATTTTTATAATCTTTGTTCATTTTTTGCCAAAACTGTAAAGCACAAATTTGAGCTAAAGTATAATCGATATAATAAAAAGGAACCTCAAATATATGAGCTTGCTGGAACCACCAAGTTCCTTTATTTAAAAACGGATTTTCAGAATAATCGCTATGAGGTTTATATACCTTTTCTAGTTCTCTCCAAATGGTTTTTCTTTCAGAAGGTGTTAAATTTGGATTTTCATAAATTTTATGTTGAAAATGATCGACTAATACACCATATGGAATAAATTTAATAGCGCTGCTTAGGTGAAGATATTTATATTTATTAGTATCTTCTTTGAAAAAGTTTTCCATCCAATTCCAAGTAAAAAATTCCATACTCATTGAATGAATTTCTGAACTTTCATATGTAGCCCAAAGAAGTTCAGGAATTTCAATCCAACTAGATCTATAAACTTGAAAAGCATGTCCTGCCTCATGAGTTAATACATCAATATCTCCACTTGTTCCATTAAAGTTTGAAAAAATAAAAGGAGATTTATAATCAGGAATAAAAGTACAGTATCCCCCTCCAGCCTTACCTTTTTTAGTTGTCAAATCCATTAGATCGTTATTAATCATAAAATCAATAAATTCTCCTGTTTCAGGAGAAAGTTCGTGATACATCTTTTTACCTTGTTCGATAATCCAGTTAGAATCTCCTTTAGGGGTAGGATTTCCATCATTAAATTCAAATTTTTCATCATAATACTTAAGAGTATCTAGATTTAATCTTTCCTTTTGTTTTTCATAGAGATTAGAAGCTATAGGTACTATACTTTCTAAAACTTGTTTTCTAAAAGAGTCAACCATTTCAGAGTTATAGTCAATTCTATTCATTCTTAAATATCCTAATTCAATAAAATTTTTAAAACCAAGTTTATGAGCTATCTTAACTCTTATATTAACAAGATTATTAAAAATATCATCAAATTTCTTTTCATTATTTATAAAAAAAGTTGATTTTGCTTCTTGGGCAGCTTTTCTAATTGTCCTATCTTTAGATAGAATATAGGGTGTCATACCTGATAGATTTCTTTCTTTTCCATCAAATAAAATTTTAGCAGAGGCTAAAAGTTTAACATATTTAGAAACTTCTTTATTCTCTTCTTGTAAATCCTCTATAATTTCAGTAGAAAATGTTTTTAAACTATTTTCCATAAGTTTAAAAAGTTGTTCTCCAAACACTTTAACTAATTCACTTTTATTTGAATGATTAACCATAACTTCATAAAAATTAGAATCTAGCTCTTGATATAGTGGTGAGATTTCATCCCAGTATTCATTTTCTTTATCATAAAATTCATCTTCAGTATTTATTGTATGTCTAATATGAGCTATACTAGACATTGACGAAACATGATTTCTAATATGATTTATTTCATTAACTATATTTTTTTGTTCTTGAATATCTTTAGAGTTTTTTAAAGTTCCTATTAAATTATTTATCTTTTCCTTAGTAGAATCATAGATAGGTCTTTCGTATTTAAAATCTTTAAATTTCATAAACTCCTCCTTTTTATTTTAAAATATCTATATTATAGAGGAAATTATGAAGTTGATCAATAAAAAAATTTTTAAAGGAAAAAATAAAAAAAACAGTATAGAAACAAAAAAGGTTTTTTCAAAGGGGGTATAAAATGAAAAATATAGATAAAATAGAGAAGTTAAAAAAATCTTTTGAAAAAAATAAAAATTTAATAGCAGATGCATTATATAAGGATTTAGGGAAAAATTTTGAAGAAAGTAGATTAACAGAATATTATCCTGTAATGTCAGAATTTGATTATTTTATAAAAAATTTAGAAAAGTGGAGTGAGCCTGAGAAAATAAGAAGCTTTTTTAATTTTATAGGTTGTGGAACAGTTTTACAACCAGAACCTTATGGGAAAGTTTTAATTATATCACCTTGGAACTATCCCTTTAATCTAACATTTTTACCATTGATTGGAGCAATAGCAGCAGGAAATGAAGTTGTACTAAAACCCTCAGAATATTCAAAAAATTCTAGTGATATAATAAAAAAAATAATTGAAGACAGTGCACTAGAGGATATCGAAGTAGTTTTAGGAGACTTAGAAGAAACAAAAAAAATCTTAGATTCTAAATTTGACTATATATTTTTTACAGGAAGTAGTAAAGTTGGTAAAGAAATTTATTTAAAGGCTGCAGAAAATCTAACTCCAGTAACATTAGAACTTGGCGGGAAATCTCCAGTAATAATAGAAGATGAGCACTGTTTAGATGAAGCGGTAGAAAAAATAATTTGGGGTAAATTTTTTAATAGAGGACAAACATGTATAGCTCCAGACTATATTTATTTACCAAAAGGAACAAGTGAAAAATTTGTAGAGCTAGCAAGAGCTTATATAAGAAAAAATGGAGATGTTGGAGGAAAAATAATAAATGATATACATTTTGATAGATTAAATAAACTTTTAGAAAATCAAAATATAATATATCAAAATGGAAAAATTGATGAAGATAGTAAGGATAAAGGAGTTTTTCCATTTACAATAACTTTAAATCCAAAAGATACAGATCCTATTTTAGAAGAAGAAATTTTTGGTCCAATACTACCGCTAATTGAATATGAGAGTCTAGATAAAGTGTATTGGGATTTAAGAGGAAAGCCTTCACCTTTAGCCTTGTATATATTTAGAAGCGAAAAAGGAAATATATCTACAAGAGGAATAAAAGCAGGAGGAGTTTGTATTAATGGAACAATGCTACAAATTTTAGATAGAAAGGTGCCGTTTGGTGGTATAGGTAATAGTGGATTAGGACAATATCATGGAAAGTATTCTTTTGATACTTTTACACATTATAAACCTATCTTTGAAGGAAGTAGTTTAAAGATATCTACTATAAATAGAGTTATTAATTTAATTTTAAGTAAAATAAAAAAATAAATATAGAACTTCTTTAAAAAATATTATACAATATACACAATACTAGTTATATTTAAGGAGAAGAGATGAAAAAGGGATTAATAGCGTTATTTTTAGCAGCAAGTGTGACATCATTTGCAGTAGATGCACATTTAAGATTAGGAGCAATAACAAATACAAAATCTTATAATAAAGAGGATAAAAGTTTTGAAAGTTATGCTCCAACAATAGGATTAGAAGTGACTCAAACTTTACTTTTAGCAGATGTAGGTGTGGGAATTGCTTATAATGGAAAAACATCTGGAACAGATATTGAAACAGTACCAGCTTATGGTCTTGTAAAAATGAATTTATTTCCAATGGGTGTAAAACCATATTTAGTTGGTAAAGTAGGTAAGGTATTATACACTAGAGATAGTGTTTCTAATTCTAAACCAGATGGTAAATATTTTTATGGTGCAGGAATAGGAATGGATATTTTTGCATTACAAGGAGAAGTTTTATACTCTATTACTGAAATTGATGGAGATAGAAGAGGAAATGATAAATTAGAGCAAGTTAGCTTTACATTAGGATATAACTTTTTCTAAGTCTATAAAACAAAAGGGAACTTATTTAAGTTCCCTTTTGTTTTATTTGTTCAACAAAAATAAATTTGCTAAATACTTAGCAACACCACTTTCATCATTTGTAAAACCTATAGTTTCAAACTCTTTTTTCAAATCTTCAAAAGCATTTCCCATAACAAGTCCTTTTCCGGCTACTTTTAACATTTCATAATCATTAAAAGCATCTCCAAAAGCTATAACATTTTTTAAATCTATATTTTTTAAATTTGCTAAAGTTTTTACAGCTTGTCCTTTAGAAGTTTCAAAATGGACAATATCTAAATAGTCTTCTTGCGATATAAAGGCATTGATTTCATCGTACTGATTGAAAAAATTTGAAAGATATTTCAATTTATTACCATTTTTATCCATTAAAACAATTTTTTCAAATATGTATTGATTTATATTGTCTAAATTAATTTCAATTGGATTATCTAGAGGATTATATAAAAAAGTATTAGCTTCTTCAATAGTTCCCTCTCCTATAAAAACTTGTACACCGTATGTAGCAAAAAATATACAGTTTTCTTCTAAAGATTTTTTGAAAACTTCAAGTGTAATTTTAGGATCAATAGTTCTTTGAAAGATAAGGTCTCCGTTACTATTATAAATAGTTGTTCCATTATTGCAGATAATCTCAGTATCCAATTTCAAGGTATCGTATACATGCTTAGCACCTTTATAACTCCTTCCTGTTGCAATAATAAATTCGATCCCTTTTTGTTTTAATAAATTTACAATATCTTTTGTATACTCAGAAACATTTTTATTACTATCAACTAAAGTTCCATCTAAATCTGAAACTATTAATTTATACATATACTCCCCCTAAATTGTTTTTATAATTATTATAGTCTCAAAAGATTAGAATTTCAATATTAATATTTTCAATAATTATAAAATATGTTAAAATATTATAAAACAAGTGTTACAACGTAAAAAATCAGGAGTAAAGGAAGTTAAATGAAAAAATCAAAGGTTTTAATTTTACATGAAAGTGAAAGCACAAAAATATCCCTTGAAGAGTTAGGATTACATCTACTACAAGATTACGATTTTGACTTTTCTAATGTCATAGATTATTTTAAAACGGATTTTAAAAGCTATGATTTTATAATATTCGATAGCTATAATGACTATGTTTTTGAAAATTTCAAAGAAAAATTAGATAGAATAATAGTTTCTGTTAATATTTTAAAGGAGGAAAGACCTTCAGATTATATAAAAAGAGGAGCTCAAAATTTTCTTTTAAAACCGTATTCTTTAAAAGAGATTAGGTTAGTTTTAGATCAATTAAAAGAAAATATTTTAATTAAAGAAGAAGCTGAAGAAAATAAACTGAAGTTTTATACCTTATTAGATAACATTCCTTATATGGCTTGGTTCAAAAATAAAAATAGTGAATATATGATTGTAAATAATGAATTTAAAGAACACTGTGGTAAGGATTTTGATACAATTAGAGGAAAAGGGGATCAATTTGTATGGGATGGCATGATTGGGGAAAATTGTCGTCAATATGATTTGAGAGTTATGAATGAAAGAAAAAGATTAGTTTTTGATGAGATAATTCCAGGTAAAAAAGGATATAAGCAATTTAATATATATAAAGTTCCTGTTGTTGATAGAAAAGATAATATTTTAGGAACAATGGGAATAGCTAAAGACATAACAGATCTTAAAAATAAAGATGTTAAATTTGATATTCTTTTAGAAAATATGCCGTTTGCAGTATTTACTAAAAATAGAAAAGGAGATATTATCCAAAATAATTCAACTTTCTATAAGCTGACAGATATTAATAGATTTTTATATATTGCACTAAAAGAGGAAGATTTTTTAGGAGAAGAACATAAAGAAAGTATTGAAATAGAAGACAAAGATGTTATATATAATAAAAGTAATATAGCTTTAGTAAGAACTTTAAAAACTAAAAATGGTGAAAAAATAGTAGAAGTGTTTAAATCGCCAATTATAGATATTTCAGGAGAAGTTATTGGCATAGTTTGTACAATGAGAGATGTTACTGAGGTAAAAAGCCAAGAAGCTAGAATAAAAAAAATGGCATATACAGATTCTTTAACAGGTCTTGCTAATAGAAGAGGATTGTACGACTACGTAGAAAATCATCTTGTAAAGAAAGATTCAGATGCTACAATTATGTTTATGGATTTAGATAATTTTAAGTCTTTGAATGATAGCTTTGGTCATCAGCATGGAGATCAGATTTTAATTGAATTTGGAGAGGAACTTCAAGTGATATGTAAAAATGGATTTGTCTCTAGAATAGGTGGAGATGAATTTGTTATTGTATGGGAAGGAAAGATGAGCAAGGAGTTTGCTACAGAAATGGCAGAGAAAATCTTGAATCTTTTAAATGGAAAAACAAGAAAATTTAATAAATTATCAGCAAGTATTGGTATTGTTACAGGAAATACAGGAGAGGAAACTATAGATAACTTTTTAACTAAAGGTGATCTAGCTCTTTATAAAGCTAAAGATCAAGGGAAAAATCAATATGTATTTTATAATAGAGATTTAGATAAAAAAAGATGTTTAAATGAAGAGATAGAACAAGATCTGAGAAACGCTCTTGATAAAGATGAATTAGAGCTTCATTATCAACCGCAATACACATGCAATAAAGAACTTGTGGGATTAGAGGCTCTTCTTAGATGGAACAATGATAAGTATAGAAAAGTACCTATTGTAGACATTATAAATATTATGGAGAAATCAACTTTAATTGATGAAATTGGAAAATTTATAATAAAAAGTGCATTCTCATTTGCTAAAAAAATAAATCAAAATAGACAGAGAAAAGTTATTGTTTCTGTTAATATATCTGCAGTTCAAATAATGAAGCATAGTTTTGTTAGAACTGTAAAAAAAGTTATTGAAGAGACAGGGGTAGATCCTAAAAATGTAGGAATTGAAATAACAGAAACTGTATTGCTTCAAAATATGGGAGAGAATATCTTGAAAATAAAAGAACTTAAAGATATTGGAATCAAAATATCTTTAGATGACTTTGGAACAGGGTACTCATCCTTTAGTTATTTAGTCAAGATCCCTTTATCAAATATTAAAATTGATAAGAGTTTTATTTGGGGAATGAAAGACAGTGAAGAATATCGAACATTAGTTAAATTATGTATAGATACAGCTCATGCTTTAAATTTAAAAGTAGTTGCAGAGGGTGTTGAAACAGAAGAGGATTTAGGTTTATTAAAATATATGAAAGCTGATTTTATTCAAGGGTATTTATTTTCAAAACCACTTCCTAGACATGTAATAGAAGAAACAATATTATAAAAAAAATAAAAATCAGAGTGATAGTCTAAAACTTTTGCTCTTTTTTTTTCGTCAAAAAATTTAGGGATTTTATAAAAGACTTTATAAAAGATGTCGTATAATAATATATATTTAAATAAAAATTAGGAGGAAAGTATGGAAAGAATTAATACTTTAAAAAATGAGATTTCTAAAAAGGTAATTGGACAGAAAGATATGGTAGAGAAAATTCTAATTGGAATTTTAACAGGAAATCATATTTTATTAGAAGGACTTCCTGGATTGGCAAAGTCATTAACAGTAAACACTATATCTGAAACTCTAGGACTAAGTTTTTCAAGAATTCAGTTCACTCCAGATTTACTACCTAGTGACATTATAGGTACAGAGATGTATAATGAAAAAACAGGAGAATTTAGTGTAAAAAAAGGTCCGATATTTGCCAATATTGTTCTTGCAGATGAAATAAATAGAGCTCCTGCAAAGGTTCAATCAGCACTTTTAGAAGCAATGCAAGAAAAGCAAGTTACAATAGCGAATGAAACATTTAAATTAGATAAACCATTTATAGTGCTTGCTACACAAAATCCTATTGAACAAGATGGTACATATCCTCTACCAGAAGCACAACAAGATAGATTTTTAATGAAAGTAAAAATTGAATATCCAACTTATGAAGAGGAGATGGAGATCTTAGATTTATTAACGGGTGAGAAAGAGTTTTCAGATATATCTATTGAAACAATAGTTACTTTAGAAGATTTAGAAGAGATAAAAGAAACAATAAAAAAAGTTAGCATAGATTCAAAACTAAAAAAATATATCTTAGATATAGTTTTTAAAACTAGAGAGCACTCTGATTATATAGCATGTGGGGCTTCCCCTAGAGCAAGTATAAGTTTAGTTATAGCTTCTAAAGCAGCGGCATTTTTGGAAGGTAGGGACTTTGTAATGCCACAAGATATAAAGAAAGTTATTTATGATGTTTTACGTCATAGACTTATTTTAACATATGAAGCTGAAGCTGAGGATAAAAAAGTGGAAGACATAATAGATGATATATTAAAAACAGTTATTTTACCATAAGGAGAGACTATGGATAATAAATTAGAGAGTAAAAAAGAACTTTTAAAAAAGATAAAGAATATCGAAATAAAAGCTACTATTTTATCTGATAATATTTTTGCAGGACAATACCAATCTTGTTTAAAAGGAAATGGTATGGAGTTCTCTGATATTAGAAGATATGCTCCAGGAGATGATGTAAAAAAAATTGATTGGAAGGTTACAGCAAAGCAGAGAAAAGCATATGTAAAAGAGTTTGTTGAGGAGAGAGAATTATCAGTTTTCTTATTAGTAGATATATCAGCTTCTAATAGATTTAAGGAGAAGTTGGATCTTATAACAGAACTTGTTGGAAGTTTGGCATTTAGTGCTAATAAAAATGGAGATAGAGTAGGTGCTTTATTTTTTTCAAACGAAATAGAAAGAGTGATACCTTTAAAAAAAGGAAAGAAACATACCCTTTCTATAATTGAAAATCTTCTTACAATTAATCCTAAAGGAGATAAAACTGATATATCAATGGCTTTGAGATATTTTGGAAAAGTTTTTAAAAGACGATCTATTATATTTTTAATATCAGATTTTTTAGATGAAAATTATGAAAAAGAGTTAAAAATACTTTCTCAAAGGCATGAAATTATACCAGTTAGAATAGGAGATAAAAAATATGAGTCTCTTCCAATAGGAGCTATTTTTACTCTAGAAGATGCAGAGACAGGAGAACAGATAGTGGTTGAAAACTACAAAGAAAATAGTAGTGATATAAATATTAATAATATTTATAATGGGATAAATCTATACGTTGGAGAAGATTACGTAAAGGAGATATCAAAATTTTTTAATAGAGGTAGAGTGCGATGAAAAAAATAATTTTTAGTATTTTTCTTTTAGTTTCTCTCCTGGCTTTTAGTAAAACATATAATATAGGTGATAAAATAACTTTGAAAATAGAGGGAGATATTAGCAAAAATGATATTGAAAAATCTTTAGAAGATTATAAAATAGATTCATTATCTAAGGATAAAAAAGGAGATTATATTGTAACATTTACAACATATAAGGTCGGAGAAAATGAGATTCAACTTGGAAATAAAAAGTTAAAAATCGATGTAGTTTCAACGATAGAGCCCTCTGAAAAAGAGATATATGAAGCGCTTTCAAATCCAAATAATATCTATATTGAAAAGGATTATCCTCATATGGGAATTTTAGCGACTATAGCTGGTGCTATAGCAATTATAACAGCTTTTTTTATGCATTTAGTTGATAGATCTAAAAATCCTTATATAATATTTAAAAAAGGAATGTCAAAAGTTAATGATGATAATTGGAGAGAGAAAATTAGTTTAGAACTTAGAAAATACATAGATAATATGTATGGAACTAATTTTTTAGGTGGAGAATACACTGTTATTTCACCATTGACACAAGAAGATGTAATGTTTGTTAAAGATATGGATTATTTAAAATTTTCTCCAAATAGAGGTGGAGATTATTTAGAATATAAAAGAAGAGCCTTTGAAATAGTAGAGAGATTAAGAAAGGAGAAAAAGAACAGTGTATAACTTTAAGATGCCATATATATTAATACTGATTCCTATAGTTACCTATCTTTTTTTTAGAAAAAGATCTCAGGGTGCTATCAAGGTTCCAGGAATACAAATTATAAAAAAATATTCAAAAGGAAGTAAAAAACATCTATTAGGAAGAATGTTTATATATCTTTCAGCTATATTTATGATTTTAGCTCTAGCAAGACCTCAGCTAACAACAGAGGGAAAAGTTGTAAAAAAAGATGGAATAGATATAGCAATAGCCTTAGATCTTTCTAAATCCATGGAAGCTAAAGATTTCAATCCCAATAGATTAGAAAAATCCAAAGAATTGTTAAAGGAGTTTATTGATAAAAGACCTAATGATAGACTTTCCTTAGTTGTATTTGGAGGAGAAGCGTATACTAAGGTTCCTTTAACTTTTGATCATAGCGTATTGAAAAATATGATCTCTAATATAACAACAGATGATATAACTAGTAATAATAGAACAGCCATAGGTATGGGATTAGGAGTAGCTTTAAATAGATTAAAAGACTCTGATTCAAAATCTAAAGTTGTTATATTGATGACAGATGGAGAAAATAATTCAGGAGAGATGAGCCCAATAGGTGCTGCAGAAGTTGCAAAAGACCTTGGGATAAAAGTTTATACAATAGGAATAGGAGCAAGAGAGATTCCAGTAGCTGGATTTTTTGGAACATCTTATATTGAAAATAAAGAACTTGATGAAAATTTGTTAAATACTATTGCAGAAAAAACAAATGGAAAATATTTTAGAGCGAGTGATTCTAAAGAGTTTCAAAATATATTTAATGAAATTAATAACTTGGAGAAAAGTAAAATTGATAGCAGAAGTATTTATGATATAACAGAATATTTCGAAGAATTGTTAAAAATTGCTTTAGCTTTATTATTATTAGGTATATTTTTCGAATATTTTAAATATATAAGAATACCTTAGGAGGGATAGTTATGGAATTTGGAAACATATCTAGTATTAAATTTGTAGTTATCCCTATTTTAACTATTTTATTTTTAATATTAGGAGTAATAAAAAGAGAGAAAATACTAAAAAAAATAGGGTGGAAGAAAGATACTTTAATAATGATTATTAAAACTTTTTTTATTTCCATTGGTGCAATTTTAGTATTTTTAGCATTACTTTCACCTCAAAAATTAAAAGAAGAGGAGAAAATAGAGGTTCAAGGAAGCGATTTATATATCCTTATGGATATATCTAAATCTATGTTAGCCGAAGATACTTATCCAAATAGATTAGAGATAAGCAAAAAAGAACTTAAAGATATTTTAAATAATTTAAAAGGAGATAGAATAGGGATTATTCCGTTTTCTGATAGTGCATATGTTCAAATGCCTTTAACTGATGATTATTTTATGGCTATAAATTATATTGACGCAATTGATAGTAAACTTATATCAGGTGGTGGAACAGAACTTTTAGAAGCTTTAAAACTGGCTAACAGTTCTTTTGAAAAAACAGATGCAAAAGATAAAAATGTAATTATTTTTTCAGATGGTGGTGAAAAAAATCCTGAAATTTTAAAATATGTTAAAGAGAATCATATAAAAACTTTTATATTCGGGGTAGGAACAGATGAAGGTAGTGTAATTCCAATAGATAATGGATTTATAAAGGATGATAAAGGAAATATAGTTGTATCTAAATTAAACGATAGTTTTTTAAAAGAATTAGCTAAAGAGAGTGGAGGACAGTATTATTCTTTAAATAATTTAAATACAAGTAATTATAAAAAGTTAATAGAAGATATCGGTAAATTAGATAAAACATCTCAAAGAGATGAAAAATTAAATGTTTATGAGCATTATTATCAGTATCCTTTGGGAGTTGGTTTATTATTAATACTTATAGGATATTTTTTAAGAAAAAAAGAGAAGGAGGGGGAGTATGTTTAAAAAAATATTAATTCTTCTTCTTGGGATTGCACTAATTATTTTTGGTATTTTAAAATTGAAAAAAGAAAGGTCTATTGAGGAATCTGGATATTTAAAGTTTATCCAAGGTAATTCTTTAGTAAAAGAGAATAAAAATGAAGAGGCTTTAGAAGAATATAAACTAGCTATGAATACTAATGAAGATATAAATATTAAAAAGAATTTTGAAATTATAAAGAATAAAGTCGATCAACAGAAAAAGCAGGATCAGAAAAATAAAGAACAAAAAAATGATAAACAGCAACAAGATCAGCAAAATAATCAAGATCAACAAAGCAATCAAGACCAGCAAAATAATCAAGAAAATAAAAAAGATTCTCAAAACAATAATCAACAAAATGAAGAAAATAATCAAGAGAAAAAAAATGATCAACAGAGTGATCAAAAGCAAGATGAAAACCAAAATAATAAAGAAAACAATCAACAGAGTCAACAAAATAACCATCAGGACCAGCAAGAAAATAAAGATAATCAACAAAATAATAGCGAACAAAATAAAAAACAACAAAACCAAGAGCAAAAGGGTGGTAGTGCTCCAAAAGAATTAACTCAGGAAGAAAAAGCTATGAAACAAAAAGAAGAAGAGTTGAGAAGTATTATGCAAAGACTTGAAGGAAATGAAAAGCAGGCTTTTAAAAATAATGAGAGAGTTTTAAACACAACTGAAAATAAAAATAGTGAAAATAGATGGTAGAGGAGAGTAGAATGAAAAAAATTAATTTATTTTTAATTATGTTAATGCTTTGTAAGTTGACTTTTTCTGAATTAATATTAAATTCTTCTGATTTATCTCCTTCAAAGTATGAGGTTTTTAATTTAGAAGTTTCTTTTGTAAATGAAGACAAAGAAAGATACAAAATAGATGGAATTGATAATTTTGATGTTCTATCTAAAGGATCTAGCAATAGTTATAATGTTATTAATGGAAAAACAACATCAATTAAAAGTGATGTATACAGATTAAAACCAAAGAAAGATGGAGAGTTTATATTAAAAGTAATCACTGAAAAAGGTAATGAAAAAAGTATTTTAATAGATGTGAAGGAAAATAAACAGTTAGATGAAATTATGCAAGATAGATTTACTTTAAAAGCTAATATTCCAAAAAAGGTTTATTATTTTGGTGAAAAAATACCGTTTCAAGAAAATTTTATAAGTACTGTTAATATTAGTTCATTTTCCCAAGTTAAAGCACCAAATTTTCAAGATTTTTCAGTAAAAGATGTAACTAAATATAATAACAATAGTTATATACAAAGTCAAATAGATTATAATGGAAAGCAGGCAATTGAACTTAATATCTTTAAGGGGATATTACAAGCTAATAGTAGTGGCGAGAAAAATATTACAACAAGTGAAGTAAAAGTTGGGGAACCGACAAGAGACTTTTTCTATGAAAATACAACTTTAGTAGGTGGAGAGAATTTGAAAATAGATATTAGGCCACTTCCTGTAGATGCTCCTAAGAATTTTAAAGATATTGTTGGAACTCTTAATTATAAAGAAAACTGGAAAAATAAAGATGTTAATGTAGGACAAGCTATTACTTTAAATTTAACTCTATCTGGTAGTGGAAATTTAGCTTTACTCGAAAATTTACCTATTGAAAACCAAAATGATTTTAATGTTTTCCAAAGTGTTAAAAATTATAGTGAAGAAATCAAAGGGGAAAACTATTATAATGAAAAAACTTTTGAAGTTGCTTTTATTCCTAAAAATGGTGGTATTGAAAAAACTCCAGAAATAGTTATTCCATATTTTAATACTAAAACAGAAAAATATGAAAATTTAATAATTCCATCACAAGAAATAAAAGTAACAGGAGAAAAACTTCAAATAGATAATCCACAAAGCAAAAGACCTATACAAAAAAATATGGAAAATAACAATTTGGTAAATAAAGATGAAGTTGCTTCTTCTGGAAAATTAACTAATAATTTACAAGAAGTTAATATAAAACTTCTTGAAACAGAGAAAATTCCAGCTAAAAATATTTATAAATTGGCATTTGGAATTATTTCTTTGTTATGTTTAGTAGAATTGATCGTAATAATATATCTTGTATTAGATAGAAAAAAAAATAAAAGTCATAAAAAAAGATAAATTATTAATTAAGAAAAATAATTATTACAAAAAAATAAAAGAGCAATTCCAAAATAAAAAAATATTGGGATTGCTCTTTTTTATAAACTTACTTATTTTTTTTCATGAATTTTTGAAAATGATTACTTTGAGAATCTTTATTAATCATATTTTCTTTTTCTTTTCCTGATTTTTTTGAATCGGACTTATTTTCAAGAGGTCCTATTTTGAAGTACTTAGGGAATTTCTCGTAAATATTTTTTTGTACTTTTTGGTAATCACTTCCATCACCAATAACAAACTCTTCATACACCTCATCTTCGTCATCAACGTAAATAGTAATCTCTAGTAAATCGTTTTTCTTTGTTTTTATAAGATTAAAATCTTTTATATTTTCAATTAAAAACTCATCAGCTTCGTCGTCAACTTTATTTAGTACAACTAATTCACCATCTAATTTTTTTGCTAATTTAATATAACCATCTAAAATTTCAATTAACATCTCTCTTGTAACATTATACATAGCCAAAAACCTCCTTGTTATATTTTTTATATCATATTATTATCTCATATTTTATAAAAACTTACAATATTTTCAATATTATTCCAAATAACAATTATTTTTAATTGATAAAACTTCAGATAAGAGGCATTATATGTAGTTTTATAACTATATATAATTACGAGTAATTATTATTTTTATTTATCATTAATTTAATAAAAAATAAACAAATAAAATAGCTATCTATAATTCGTTAGTTTTATATTTGAGACGCTCAAAAACAAAAAAGTTGACAAAATTTGTGAAATATAGTACAATAGTCTGTATTTTTATCACTGATATAATCCTGTAATAAGGTCAGGAGTTTCTACAAGCCACCGTAAATGGCTTATTATTAGGAGGAGTAATGGAAAACATTAAACAAAAGAATAATGGTGTGCTAAGGGCTATTGATTCTTACTTTCAACTTAGCCATTATAACACTACGATTTCAACAGAAATAACTGCTGGAATTACAACTTTTATGACGATGGCATACATCTTAATAGTTCAGCCTTTATTTATGAGTGCTGCTGGAATGGATGTTAAAGCTGTTACTATTGTAACTGCTCTGCTATCAGCTGCCTTTTCTATCGTTATGGGTCTTTATACAAATAGACCTTTTGCTATGGCACCAGCTATGGGGGGAAATGCATTTTTCGCTTATACTCTAGTCGCTGGAGGAATGGTTAATTGGCAAACAGCTATGGGAATGGTATTTTTATCTGGAATAGGTTTTTTAGTTCTTACAGTTTTCGGATTGAGAGGACTTATTGTAGAAGCGATTCCTAAAAACTTAAAGTTTGCTATAGGAGTAGCTGTTGGATTTTTTATAGCTATGGTAGGATTTAAAAATGGTCAAATAATGACAATTTCAAATGGAACTATATCTATGGGAAGTATTTATAATCCAAATACTATATTATCTTTAATCGGACTTTTTATTACAATTGCACTTGTTTTAAATAAAGTTAGAGGTGGAGTTTTAATTGGTATAGTGATTACTACACTGCTTGGAATTCCAATGGGAATAACTCAAATACCTGAGAGCTTTTTCTCTATGCCGCCATCAATATCTAGTATAGCTTTTAAACTTGATATAATGGGAGCATTAAAATTTGCATTTTTACCTTTAATATTCACATTTTTCGTAGGAGATTTCTTCTGTACTCTAGGAACTTTATTAGGAGTTTCAGCACAAGCTGGACTTTTAGATGAAAATGGTAATTTACCAGAAGTAGATAAACCTTTCCTAGTTGATTCTATAGCAACTATTGTTGGAGCATTATTTGGTTCTACAACAATAACAACATTTTTAGAGTCGGCAGCTGGAGTTGAAGAGGGAGGAAGAACAGGTCTAACTGCAATATCTACAGGAATTTGCTTTATATTTACAATTTTCTTAACACCAATTGTTTATATAATTCCATCTGCTGCAACAGCACCAGCATTAATTTTTATAGGTATCCTTATGATGACAAGTATGAAGTTTATCGATATGGACGATATGACTGAATTTGTTCCAGCTGTAATTACAATTATGTTTACTGTATTTACAGATAACATGGCATCTGGAATGAGTATGGGTATTATATCTCATGTAATTATAAAGGTATTAACTGGAAGATATAAAGAGTTAAACATACCTGTGTTAATTTTAACACTACCACTATTAGGATATTTTATATTCTTATAAAAAAATTAATCAAATATCAGATTGAATAAAATTACAAAAGCTGAAGAGTTAAAAAACCTTCAGCTTTCTTTTATTTTTATTATTTTATAATGCCTTTATTTTGGAGAAACTTGTTAATAATATTTTCGATAGGTTCATTCCCTTCAATTGCTAAAAGATTTAACTCTTGCATCTCATCTTCATTTAAAGCCTCTACAAGAGAATCTAATACTTCAATAACATCTCCTTTCGTATTTTCAAACCCCTTTCTCATTGTAACTACAACTTCGTAAGGTAGAAAAAACTTTAAATCATCCTCTAAAAGAAGCAACTTATGCTTAGCTATCAATCCATCTGTAGAATAAACTAAAGCAACTTCAATCTTATCTGAAACTAAAGAGTTAATAACCAATCCTTGATCCATAGATAGAATACTTTTAAATTTTATGTTGTAAGCTTTTTGTATTCCTAAAAGTCCATCTTCTCTCTCCATAAACTCATGAGGACCACTTAAAACCATATTATTTGCATATCTTTTTAAATCACTAATAGTTTTTATTCCATACTTTTGAGCTACTTCTGGTTTCATAGCAAAAGCATATGTATTTTCAAATCCCATAGGTTCTCTAATATCTAAATTGTGATCTGCTAAATATTCAGATTTTATAATATCAAATACAGTTTTAGCATCTGCCTTCTCTTTCTTTCCTAAATATGCAGCATAAGCTACACCTGTATATTCAGGATATACATCAATATCTCCGCTTTTAATAGCTTCAAAAATAACAGTTCCAGTTCCAAGCTCAACTGTTTTTACTTTATACGGAGTATTAGCTTCAATTATTTGAGACATCATAACCCCTAAGATTCTTTGTTCATTGTAATTTTTATGTCCTACAACTATAGTAGGAGTATTTCTATCTTTTGAATTTTCATATATTCTAAATCCGATTCCCAATATTAAAATAGCCATAACTATTTTTAAAATTTTAATATTTTTCTTTTTCTCTCTAGGATTTGTTAACATCCCGCTAGGAGTCAATACTTTTTCCAAAACTCCTAAAAAGTAGTTTGCCACAAAAGCTAAGATAGCAGTTGGAATAGCTCCTGTTAAAACTAAATTATTATTACTTGTAGAGATTCCTCTAAATATAAGTTCTCCTAATCCACCAGCTCCAATTAGTGCTGCAATTGTAGCTGTACCTATTGTAGCAACAGTTGAAATTCTAATTCCACCCATTATAACTGCTACAGCAATTGGCAATTTAACCTTAGTTAAAACTTGGAAGTTAGTCATTCCCATACCTATAGCAGCTTGAATTGTAGATTTATCTACACCTTTTATTCCAATATATGTATTGGTTATGATTGGTAATAATGAATATAAAAAAAGTACAAACACCGCAGGCTTTATTCCAATTCCCATAATAGGAATTATCAGACCAAATAATGCTAAACTAGGTATTGTTTGAAATATACCTGCTATAGTTAAAACTACTTTAGAAAGTCGTTCACTCCTAATTATAAAAATCCCTATTGGAACCCCGATAATAATGGCAATAGCTACAGCAAGTCCTGTTATCTCTATATGTTGCATAAGTGCAATGTGAACCTCAGGTAATTTTTCGATAAAATATTTTATGAAGGAATTCATACCACATCACCTATCTCTAAAGATTCATCTTCATGAGCTGGAGCTATTTTACTAATAGCATTAACCAATCCTAAGTTAGTTATAACTCCTGTTAATTTATTTTTATCATCAACAACAGGTATAACCTTAGCATTTATACTAGACATTTTATTTAAAACATCTAGTAGGTTACTATCTTTATCTATAGTAGTGAATTCTTTATCCATAATATCTCTAACTCTTAAAATATTATTTTCCATTGCATATATTAAATTTTTTCTAAATATTATTCCTAGAGGTTCACTATATCTTCCACCCTCTATTTCTGTCACAATAAGAAAATCAGTATCGTGAGTTTTTAAAAGATTAAAAGCTCTAGAGATATTACTTCTTTTTTCAATTGTCCAATAGTGTTTAGACATTATATCTGAAACAAGTAACTTTTTAGGAGTTTTCCAAATTCTATCTTTTCCTATAAATTGTTCTATATACTCAGAAGCTGGTCTTTTTAAAATCTCATCTGGAGTATCAAATTGTAGAATCTCTCCATCTTTTAAAAACGCTATTCTCTCTCCTAATTTAATAGCTTCATCCATATCATGAGTAACAAATATAATAGTTTTTCCTAACTCTTTTTGTAGTTTTAAAACTTCATCTTGAATACTTTCTCTAGTTATAGGATCTAATGCAGAAAATGGTTCATCCATCAAAATTATATCAGGGTTTGTAGCTAAAGCTCTAGCGATTCCAACTCTTTGCTTTTGACCTCCTGACACTTCATGAGGATATTTATCATAGTATATTTCAGGATCAAGATTTAAAAGATTTAACAGTTCAAATGCTCGTTCTTTTCTTTTTTCTTTTTCCCACTTTAAAAGTTTTGGAACTAGTTCAATATTTTCTCCTATTGTCATATGAGGCATAAGTCCCTCTTTTTGTATAACATAACCAATTCTTCTTCTTAAAATTATGGGATCTACTTTGCTAATATCTTCTCCATCTATAAGTACAACACCACTAGATGGATCAATAAGTCTATTTATTAATTTCATTGTTGTTGTTTTCCCACAACCGGATTCTCCAATTAAAACGACAAACTCTCCAGTTTTTATTTTGAAATCTATATTTTTTAAAATAAGTGTTCTTTTATCATAAGATTTTGTAACTTTTTTAAACTCAATCATATTAACCACCTCTAAATATAAATTTTTGTAAAATAAAACCGATTACGTCTCTTTACTGCTAAATCTTTTTTTTCCTTTTTTTATTTTTAAGAATTCTTTAATAATTTTTCATATGTTGAATTAATTCCAATAGCTCCTAAAGGGGCAGTTATTAAGACACTTAAAATTGCTATGGCTTGCATAACTTCTCCTCCTACTACTCCCATTTGAAGAGGTATTCCTGCTTTTGCAGATTGTACAGTAGCCTTAGGAAGATATGCAATAACGCAAAATAATCTTTCTTTAAAATTAAGATTTGTTCCAGTTAATGCAATTAAAACTCCAATTGATCTAATAGATAATGAGTATGTTAAAATAGTTAATCCAATGAAGAAGTACCCGCCTACTAATCCTGGATTAATTGCCATTCCTACAAATGTAAATAGATATATTTTTCCATATTTCCAAATCTCACTCATTGATTTATGAATAGCTTTATACTTTTCTCCTTCGTAGTGACGAATGAAAAATCCTAGTGACATTATAGTTAATAAAGAGTTGTACAATGAAAAATGAAATTTATTCTCTATAAATCTAAGTATTAAACAAATCATAAAAATTGTAAATGTTTTTAAAATACTGTTATTTATTTTTAGATAACTATATTTTCCTAAAAATCCTATTCCCCATCCAGTTAATAAGCTAAATAATATAGATATTGGTATAAGAAATAACTGAGATTTAAAATCAAAGCTTCCTCCATCTAATTTTTGAAAATAAATAGCTAAAAATGATGTAAATAAAGTTATAGCGATACTATCATCAGCAGATGCTCCCACTAATAGAAGCTGTGGAATAGATTTTTTTTGTCCTATATTTTTATCTATTAAATTTACCATAGATGGAATTAAAACAGCAGGACTTACGGCAGCTATAATAAAACCTAAAATAGCTCCTTGTATAAAAGTAAAATCTAAAAATATTGTTGATAAGTAAGCAATAGCAAATCCTTCTAAAGTAGCTGGTATTATACTTAATAGTATTGCAGGCCGACCTATTTTTTTTATTTGATCTGCTCCTATCCCGAGACCACCGATAAATAAAACAATAATTAAAGCTACGTCTTTTAAAATAGGAGCTAATGTTAAAGCCAAATCAGGAGTTTTATTTAAACAATATGGACCTATTAAAACCCCTGCTATCATCATCCCTATTAAAGATGGAAGTTTTATTTTTTCAAAAATTTTTCCTATGAAATTAGAATAAATAGCTAAAAAAATAAAAAAAAGTAAAACAAACAAATAATACATCTCTCTCCTCCTTGAAATAAAAAAGACTCCTACCCTTAAAAAGAGTAGGAGTCATTAGCTTTCGCGTTTAATGGCGAACTCCATCGCCTATTTATTATATTAATTCTATATTATTATATCATATTTAATCATAAAGTAAAGCAAAAAATAAAATGTATACAATACAACTAATGTGTTCTATAAAAATATGAATTGTGCTTGACATAATAATTCTTTTATTATAAAATATGCTAGAAATAAAATTTCAAAAATAAAAATATTTAGGAGGGGAAAATGTTTAGTTATTTACAAAAAATAGGTAAAGCACTAATGGTTCCTGTTGCAGTTTTACCAGCTGCTGCAATTTTATTAGGATTAGGTTACTTTATAGACCCAACTGGTTGGGGAGGAAATAGTGCATTAGCTGCATTTTTTATTAAGTCAGGAGCTGCAATAATAGATCAGATGCCTATATTGTTTGCTGTTGGTGTTGCTTTTGGAATGTCTAAAGACAAAAATGGTTCAGCTGCTTTAACAGGTTTAGTAGGATTCTTAGTAATCACTACGCTACTTTCACCTGGAGCTGTAGGTCAAATTATGAAAATAGACAATGTGCCTGTTGGATTTAGTAAAATAAATAACCAATTCATAGGTATTTTAGTTGGAGTTATCTCATCTGCTCTATATAACAGATTTAGTGATGTAGAGTTACCTAAAGCTTTATCTTTCTTCAGTGGAAAAAGATTAGTTCCAATTATAACATCATTTGTTATGATCATAGTTGCATTTTTATTAATGTATGTATGGCCAGGAATTTATGATGGATTAGTTAGCTTTGGAGAGGGAATCAGTGGAATGGGAGCTGTTGGAGCTGGAATTTACGGATTCTTAAATAGACTTTTAATTCCTGTTGGATTACATCACGCTTTAAACTCTGTTTTCTGGTTTGATGTTGCTGGAATTAATGATATACCTAAATTCTTAGGTGGAGCTCAATCAATTGCAAATGGAACTGGAATACCAGGAGTTACAGGAATGTACCAAGCTGGATTCTTCCCAATTATGATGTTTGGTCTTTTAGGAGCCGCAGTTGCTTTTGTAAGAACGGCTAAACCAGAAAATAAAGATAAAATAAAATCTATTATGATTGCTGCTGGATTTGCAACTTTCTTAACAGGAGTTACAGAACCTTTAGAATTTGCATTTATGTTTGTTGCACCAGGATTATACTTAGTTCATGCTATTTTAACAGGAATATCTTTATTTATAGCTGCAACTATGCACTGGATTGCTGGATTTGGATTCTCTGCTGGTTTAATAGATATGTTATTATCATCTAGAAACCCACTAGCTACAGGATGGTATATGTTAGTTATACAAGGTATTGTATTCTTCTTCTTATACTACTTTATCTTCTACTTCATTATCACAAAATTTAATCTTAAAACTCCTGGAAGAGAGGATGCTGATCCTTCAGAAGATGCAAATGTATCATCGAAGGCTTCTACAAATGATGAGTTAGCTGAAAAAATGTTACCACTTTTAGGAGGAACAGATAATTTAGTAACTATTGATAACTGTATTACAAGATTAAGATTAGATGTTAAAGATAGTTCTTTAGTAAATGATGCAGAGATCAAAAAGTTAGGAGTAGCAGGAGTACTAAAACCAAGTAAAACTTCTGTTCAAGTTATTGTAGGAACTCAAGTTGAGTTTGTCGCTAATGCTTTAAAAAGAATGACAGGAAAATAGTTAAAAATAAAAGGTTATCTTAATGGATAGCCTTTTTTATTTTAGCTTAAAATTTGAATTTTAGGAAATTCAGTGATACACTGTATTATAAAGAAGAAATAAATTTAGGAGGGGCTTTTATGAGAGTGCTTCATACATCTGATTGGCATTTAGGTAAAAAACTTGAAGGTCAATCAAGAATTTTAGAACAAAAATTATTTATTGATGCCTTAGAGAAAACTGTAAAAAATGAAAAAATTGATTTGATTCTATTAGCAGGAGATATATATGATACCTATAATCCTTCAGCAGAAGCTGAAAAATTATTTTTTGATAGTATAAAACAACTTTCTTTAAATGGAGATGTTGGAATTATTATTATCCCTGGGAATCACGATAATCCTCAAAGATTAACAGCTATTTCTCATTTAGCTAAAGATTATGGAGTTATTATCTATGATAAAGCATTTCAACAGATTACCGTAGGCAAGTACGGGACAATGAATATATATAGCTCTGTTCCAGGTGGAATTTTTATCGAGAAAAATAATGAAAAAGTATATATATACAATCTTCCATTTCCAAGTGAAGCAATTTTAAATGAAACATTTGATAATAAAAAATTTAATGTAAGAATAAGAGAGATTTTAGCAGAAGGGGCAAGTTATAATCAAGAAGATATACCTACAATTTTAATGACTCATATATACGTAGCAGGTTCTATGGGAGAGGGAGAAGTCGCTTTAGAATTAGGTGGTTCAAGAGCAATTGCTATAAGTGATTTACCTCATGCTGAATATATTGCATTAGGTCACGTTCATAAACCAATGAGTTTTATTAGTAAAAATGCATATTATTGTGGTTCTCCTATTGAGTATAGAGTGACTGAAAATAAATTTGATAAAAAAGTTTTTGTGGTTGATATTTTAAAAAATTCTACTAAAGTAAAAGAGATTCCTCTAGAAAATTATAAACCTATTAGAGAATATACTGTAAGTGGTGCAGATGCAGCTATTGATAAATCTTTAGAGCTTATAGATGTAAATGAGTGGATATATTTAAATGTAGAATTAAAAGAACCACTAACAAATTCAGCAATTAGAAAAATTAAAAATAATAAAAATATTTTAGAAATAATACCTATTGTAAAAGAAGAAACAAAGGATAGCGAAGTTACGAATTATAACGAACAAACTATAGAAGAAGCATTTATAGAGTTTTATAAAGAGGAAACTATGGGGTTAGGTCCAAATGAAAACATAACGAAACTTTTCTTAGAACTTTTAGAGGAGGGAGAAAATAATGAGACCAATTAAACTAGAAATAACAGGATTACAAAGTTTTTCAAAAAAACAAGTTATAGATTTTGATGCTTTAACATCTCTTGGACTTTTTGGTATATTTGGTGAAACAGGAAGTGGAAAATCTACAATATTAGATGCGATGATATTTGCTATTTTTGATGAGATACCAAGAACTATGGGAAGTAAGGGAAAGAATATTAGACCTTGTTTAAACCAGGATAGCGATATATTAGAGATATATTTTAAATTTGCACTAGGAAAGGATATTTTCGAAATAACAAGATGTTACAAGAAAAAATTCTCTAGAAAGGGAGAGGAGAAGTTTGAGCAGAGTAATCCAATACTAATCCTAAACGGAAATATTATAGCCGATACAGTAAAAAATGTAGAAAGTAAAATTAATGAATTTTTTGGTATTAATGTAAGTGATTTTACAAGATCAGTTGTTTTACCTCAAGGTAAATTTAGTGAATTTTTAAAATTAAAAGGTTCTGAAAAAATGACAATGTTAGAAAATATCTTTGATTTAGAACGATATGGAACTAAAATGTCTGAAAAAATAAAAATTAGAAATAATAAATTAAAGGATGAAATAACCTCTTTAGAAAATCAAATTAAAGGAAAAGGTGATTGTTCTTTAGAAACAATAGATAGTATAAAACTAGTTCTTTCATCTAAAGAAAGAGAGTATAATGAGCTGTTATCAACTAGAAAAGAAATTGAGCTAGAATATAACGAATTAAAAGAACTAAAATCTCTACATGAAAAATTAAATCTTTATACTTCTGAGCTTCAGAAATTAGAGTTTGAAAAAGAGGATGTCGATCTATGTAAAAATTTATTAATGAAACATGAAGTAGCCACTTCATTTAAAAGTATTATAGATGAATTAAAGTCTCTTAAAGATGCTATTTTAACAAATCAAAATAATCTTGTAAAATCTAAAGGTACTTTAGACATATTAAATTCAGCTCTTGAAACTTTAAAGGAAGATGAAAAGGCAAAACAAATTGAATTAGATAGATTAAGTTTAGAGTTAAATAATTTAAAAATTGATCATAACGAACTTGATAATTTACGTAAGGGAGATCAGTATATCCGATCACTAAATTTTAAAGAGAGATTATTGAAGGAAGCCCTAGAAGATTCTTCTAAAATAGACTCAGAATTAAAAGATTTAAATGAAAATTTAAAAACGAATAATATATCCCTAGAAACTGAAAAAGAAAATCTTAAAAATTTGGAACAGGTGGATACTGACAAGCTTTCAGCTTTAGAAAAAGAGATACAAGAGCTGAACTCAGAGATTACATTATTAGAAGAAAAATTGAAAGAAAAGGATAAATTAGAATCTGAAGTTAAAAATATTAAAGTTCTAAAAGATGATAATGAAGATAAATTAAAAAGTTGTTTAGCTGATATTGAAAATCTAAGTAAGCAAAATCTAGGAAGTAAAGCATTTGAAATTTCTAAAAATCTACTTCATGGTGAATCATGCCCTGTTTGTGGATCTAAAGAGCATCCAAATCCAGCTAAAGAGATTGAGAATATAGACTTAAATACTTTAAATAGATTGATTGAAGAAAAAGAAAATTTACAAAAGAATATTATAGAGGTAGATACAAAACTTAATTACTATCTTAAAAAACTAAATGAACTAAATGATCTTAAAGATATATCTGAGAAAAAAAATGAATTAGATAATAAAACTAATGAGATAAATATTTTGAAAGCTAAGGAAAAGGAGATCTTATCAAATGAAAAAGATCTAACAAATAAGATATCTATTCTAAAGTCTAATATATCTAATGCCTTAGATAATTTGAATCAAAAAGAGATAAATTTAACTAAATTAAAAGAAAAATTAGCTCTTTATGAAAGTGAAATTTTAGAAGAGAGAGAAAAAATATCGGAATTAAAACTTGAAAATGATTCTTTAGAATTTATAGGTGAGAGAAAAACTCTTTTAGAAGATATGGATAAAGAGTATCGTGAGGTTTTTACTAGAAAGGAAAATTTAGATATAGGTCTTAGAGAGATTAGAGATAGCATTTTTAAAGATCTTAATAATATTCAAACTCTTTCTCTTGAAGTTATTAGTTTAGAAGAGAAAAATAACCATTTAAAAGATAGTTATACTGATAAAAAAGATTGGTTAAAAATTGAAGCTAATAAAAAAGGATTCATATCTATAGAAGATATTTTAAATCATATATTAACTGATGATAAAATAAAAGTATTAGATAATAAAATCTCAACGTATGAAAAAGAAAATATGAGATACTTAAGCCTAAAAGATGAAATAATGAAATCTATAAATAATAGAGAGTTTGATAATAATAACTGGAAAGAACTTGATAATAGATTAAAAGAAGTATCTCTTCAAGAACAAAATCTTTTTAAAGAGGTTACTGAATATAAAAGAGATTTAGAACGATTAGAGCAACTTGCTAAAGAATCTAAGGAACTTTTAGAAAAAATACAAATTTTAACGCTAAAACAGGATGATATTATAGCCCTTTTGAAAAAATTTGAGGGAAGAAAATTCGTTAAATTTCTAGCTAGAAAAAAACTTGATTATATAGCTTATGAAGCTTCTAAAAGATTACAAAAGATTACCCGTGGAAGGTATATTTTGACTGTTGATAATAATTGTGATTTTAATATTGTCGATGCTTTTAATAGTAACTTTACAAGAGAGTGTTCTACTCTTTCTGGAGGAGAGACATTTATTGTATCTTTAGTTTTAGCCTTAGCTTTATCAAGCCAATTACAGTTGAAAGGAAAAATTCAACTTGAATTTTTCTTCTTAGATGAAGGGTTCGGAACTTTAGATGCAACTCTTTTAGATAGAGTTATTGAAATTTTAGAAGAGATTAGATGGAAAGAAAAGATGAAAATTGGAATTATAAGTCATGTTGAAGATTTAAAAATCAGAATTCCAAGAAGATTAGAGGTAATTCCTGCGATTCCTGGAGAATCAGGAAGTATAATAAAATTAATATAAAAATGAATGTGAGGTTTTAATGAGAACAATTGGAGTATTTGATTCTGGAGTAGGGGGAGTTTCAGTATTAAAAGAGGTTATAAAAGAGTTTCCCTATGATAATATCATCTATTTTGGAGATAGTTTACATGCTCCTTATGGAGATAGAGAGATTGAAGAGATTCGTGCGCTCTGTCTAAAGGTCTCAGACTTCTTAGTTTATGAAAAACAAGTTGATGCCATCGTTATAGCTTGTAATACAGCTACTGGAGCTGCTATGAATATAATGAAGGATAGATATAAGATTCCTGTTGTAGGCGTTGTTGATAATGGTGTTAACGAAGGAATAAGAGCAACTAAAAATAAAAATATAGGGGTCATAGCTACTCCAGCCACAATAAAAATGGATATATATTTAAAAGAGTTCAATAAACTTGATAAAAATTTAAATATTTATCAAGTTAAATGCCCACTGTTTGTAGGAATGATTGAAAAAGGATGGATCGACAATGAGGAAAGTAATGAGTTAATAAAAAACTATTTAAATAACTTACCTCAAAATGTAGATACACTTATCTTAGGTTGCACTCATTATCCACTAATTGAAAAATACATAAAAAGATACTTTAGTGGCACTGTTGTGGATCCAGCTAAAGAAACTGCAAAATCCTTAAAAATAATAATTGGAGAAGGAGATAGAAAAGAAAAATCACATATAGAATTTTTCGTAAGCGGTGATTCACAAAAGTTTAAAGAAGTGGCCCAAGAGTTTTTAGGTACTACTATTGATAAAGTTGAAAAAACTATTTTATAGGAGAGGGTTATATGAGAAGGGTTCATATTTTTTTATTTTATTTATTTACGATAAGCATTCTTGCTTTTTCAGCAACAATTAATATAGTACAAGAGGGAGATCCTAGAACATTTGATCCTCATTTTGGAAATGATGGTTTCTCCTTAAGAATAAATCGTTTATTGTATTCTCGACTTTTAGAAAAAAATTCAAATATGGAAACTGTTTTTGGAGTAGCTAAAAGTTATAAGTTTATAGATAATAAAACTATTGATTTCACTTTAAAAGATAATGTATTTTTTCAAAATGGGGATAAGTTAACTTCTGAAGATGTAAAGTTTTCTTTTGACAGAATGAAAAAATCGCCTAGAATTGCAGGAGTTTTACCTCCAATAAAAGAGATAATTATAAAAGATGACTATCATTTTCAAATGATTTTAGAAAAACCATTTTCAGGAATAATAGATCAACTTACTCATCCTGCGCTAAGCATTGTGAGCAAAAATTATCTAACTAAAGATTCTGGAATTTTAGTAGAAAAACCTATGGGTAGTGGAAAATATATTTTAGATAGTTGGACTCCAGGTGAAGGAGTAGTTTTAAAAAGATTTGAAAATTATTTTGATACAAAACCATACTATGAAAAAATTGATATAAAAACAATACCTTTAGCTACTAATAGAACTATAGCTTTAGAAACTGGTGAGGCAGATATAGCGTTCTCATTACCACCTCAAGATGAGAAAACTGTTACAAATAATCCAAATTTAAAATTTATTTCAAAACCATCATATTCTTATACTTATATGGGGTTGAATTTGAAAAAAGATATATTTAAAAATCCAGATATAAGAAAAGGGATAAACTTAGCTATTGATAAAGAAACTATTTTAGAGGTAGTTTTAAACGGAGAGGGAGAGATTGCAAACTCCCCTGTTGCAAAAGGAGTAAAAGGATATAATCCAAATTTAAAAAATCTAGGTTATGATAAAGAAGAAGCTTCAAAACTTTTGGCACCTTTAAAAAATAAAACTTTAACTTTAGCTACAATGAGTAGTAATTTAGATATTCAAACAGCAGAAATTATAGCTGGATATTTAAATGACCTCGGAATAGAAGTACAAATAACTGTACTAGAACCAAGTATATACTGGGTTAAAACTAATAATGGTGAATTTGATATGTTTATAGGTTCTTGGGGAAGTGTTACTGGAGATTCTGATTATGCTCTTTATCCAACTCATCATTCAAGCGCTTTTGGAGCTCCAGGAAATCGTACATTTTTTAGTGATGAAAAAGTAGATAAGCTTTTAGAGCAGGCTAGAGAAACTTTAGATAAAAATAAAAGAGAAGAAATATATCAACAAATTCAAGAGATTATTGTAGATAATAATAGCGAAGTAATGCTGTTTTATAGAGATTTAAATGGTGCACTTAATAAAAAGGTTCAAGGATTTGAAATGTATCCAATCCCTATACATGATTACTCATTAGGAACTATTCATTAGAATGATGATTCAAATTAAAGGAAAGCATTTGACTTTATGGTATCTATAAGGTAATAAATATGGTAATTAAGATAATAGAAGGGGTTGATACCATGATTATAGCTTATGAAAAATTAACTAACTCTTACAGAAACATCGTTAAAGAAAATCTATTCCATATTGGAGAGGGACTTATTCTAGACAGAGAGAATAATGTTTTACATAGATTTGAAAATATTAATGATATTACCTTAAATACTTTAAAAATGCTTAATAAACTTAAAGAGGAAATAGTTATAGTTTATCCTTGTAATTTAAGAGATAGAAAAACAACTTTAGATGTTTGTGTAGAGTCTTACATAATTAGACATTATAATTTAGAAACTATATTTGATGCGATTCATGGCTGCCAGTGCACAAAAAGAAATATAAAACTTCTATGGAATGTAGATTTAAGAAATTGTAATATTTTCTTTTAGAAAATACAGTTAGATTACATTTTGATCCACAAAAAATCTTTTTTTACTCAAAACTTTATGGTGTGACTTAAGTCACACCATATTTTTTTTATTTTAAGATAAAATGCTAGTATATTATTTAATTGAGGAGGAATTTATGTTTTTTGAGGCAGTTGAAAAAGTTGCAAATGCAGGAGTTAGTAAATCTAATTTTTTGAAGAATAGTTTTGGAAAATACTTTGTATTATCAACTTTTGCTGGATTTTTTGTTGGATTAGGAATTTTATTAATATTTTCTATTGGTGGATTAGCAGCACCAGTTATTGGACCTTTAGGTGCTAGAACACTTATGGGAGCTTGCTTTGGTGTAGCACTGAGTTTAGTTATTATGTGTGGAAGTGAACTTTTTACTGGAAATAACTTTGTTATGACTGTATCAACACTGTCAAAGAAAACAACTTGGGCTGATACGATCAAACTTTGGGTGGTATGTTATTTTGGAAACTTAGCTGGATCAATTTTGTGTGGATATCTATTCTCTTTAACAAATTTAACAGTTCATTTTGTTCCAGGAGCTGAAAGTGTTGGGAAATTTATGGGAACTATTGCTACTTTAAAAGCAACAGCGCCTTTTTGGGATCTATTTTATAGAGGAATACTTTGTAATATACTTGTTTGCTTAGCAGTTTGGTGTTCTATAAAAATGACATCTGAATCTGGAAAATTAATAATGATTTGGTGGTGTTTATTTACATTTATAACAGTTGGATTAGAGCATAGTATTGCAAACATGACTTTGTTCTCAGCATTGATGTTTAAAGAGCCTCAGTTCTTTATGGGAATGGTTGTAAACTTGATTCCAGTATCTTTAGGAAACTTACTTGGAGGAGTTGTACTTGGAGCAGCTTATTATTATGTTTCTAAAAAAGACTAATTTAAAAATATAAAATATATGACATCTATTTTATGAAAAATAAAATAGGTGTCTTTTTTATTTTAGTGATATAATATAATGATAAATATAAATTTAGGGAGGACAGATGAATAAATTCCAAACACAAGAAAATTTAATTCTAAAAAAATACTTTGGATATGATGAGTTTAGAAATGGTCAGCATGAAATAATAAAAAATATTTTAGAGAAAAAAAATACTTTAGCTATTATGCCAACTGGTGGAGGAAAATCTATATGCTTTCAAGTTCCAGCGCTAATATTTGAAGGGGTTACAATTGTTATCTCTCCTTTAATATCACTTATGAAAGATCAGGTTGATGCGTTAAATGAAAATGGTATCTCTTCTGTATTTATAAATAGTAGTCTTTCAAATTCACAGTGCGAAATTATTTATAATGCTCTTCTTTTTAGTAAATACAAAATAATTTATATTGCTCCTGAAAGACTTGAAAACCCAAGATTTTTATCAGTTATAAAAAATATTAATATATCACAAATCGCCATTGACGAGGCTCATTGTATATCTCAATGGGGACATGATTTTAGAGTTAGTTACAAAAATATTAAAAATTTTTTACAAACTTTAGATAGCAATCCTGTTATATCTGCTTTTACTGCTACTGCTACTCCTGAAGTTACTCAAGATATCTTAGAGAGCTTAAATATTAATGCAGAGATCTTTAGAAATGGGTTTAAAAGAGATAATCTAAAGTTTTCTGTTTTAAAAAATATAGATAACTTTAAGTTTATAGAAAAATTTATTGATGAGCATCCAGATGAAAGTGGAATAATATATGTTTCAACTAGAAAAGAGTGTGAAAAAATTTGTGAATATCTTTCAAAGAAAAGAGATATAGCAAAGTATCATGCAGGACTTTCAGATAATGAAAGAATGAAAAATCAAGAGGATTTTCTTTTAGATAGATGTAAAATAATAGTAGCTACTAACGCTTTTGGAATGGGAATAGACAAATCTAATGTGAGATGGGTAATTCATAATAATCTACCAAAAGATATTGAAAGTTATTATCAAGAGGCAGGAAGAGCAGGAAGAGACGGTCTTATTTCAAGTTGTATTTTGTTATACAGTCCAAAAGATATTATTGTTCAAAAATTATTTATTGAAAATGAAAATTTATCTCCAGAAATAGCTAAAATTAGATACAGTAAACTTTCCGCTATGGAAAATTATACTCGAACTAATAGTTGTCTTGTAGAATATATTGTAAATTATTTTGAAGATAAACCTTTAGATGAAAATTGTGGAATGTGTGGAAATTGTGAAAATAAAGGCGAAATTATTGATATAACTATTGAAGCTCAAAAAATTATTTCATGTGTTGGAAGATTAAATAATAAATATGGCGCAAAGTTAATTTTAGACATTCTAAAAGGTTCTAACAATGCAAGAATTAGAGAGAATCGTTTAAACGAACAATCAACATATGGTTGCTTAAAAGATAAGTCTTCTATCTATATCAAAACAATTATGGATTACCTTATAGGAAATAATTTTATAGAAAGTACTGAAGGCAAGTACCCACTTTTAAAATTAAAAGAGAGTGCTTATACTTTTATAAAATCTAAAGAAACTTTATCTATGAAGACTTTAAATGATGATAATGGTTCTGTTATGAAAAAAGAAAAAGCTAATGATAAAAAAACATCTCTACCTCTTATACCTGGTGGAGAACAATTATTTAACCTTTTATCAGAATATAGAAGCAAGACTGCTCGTGATAATCATGTTCCATCTTATATAATTTTCTCTGATAAAACTATAATTGATATTTGTAATTATAAACCAAAGGAAAAAGATGAACTTCTAAAAATAAGCGGAATTGGTGAAGCTAAATTTGAAAAGTATGGTAATGATATCCTTTCTATTGTAAATAACTATATCAAGGGATAAATTTTGAGCTTTATTATATGTAAAAAAGAGATAACTTTATAAGAATATATCGTTATCTCTTTAATTAATTCTATTTAAAAATCATGATTTGACTGCTGCTTCCAATTCTATATGGAATCATCCAAGTTCCTAGTCCTGAACTTACATATGTATGTGTATCTCCAATTTTTTTATATCCACCAGAATTTTCATACATATAATCTACTACTAGATTAAAAGGAAATATTTGTCCTTTATGTGTATGGCCAGATAAATACAAATCTACTTTTTCATTTCCTAACTCTTTTAAAGATTGAGGATTATGATCAACAACTATAACAGAAGTATTTTTATCGATATTTTTTAAAAGTTCATCTAATGACTTTCTCTTTTTATTATGTCTATCATCTCTTCCTACAATTGTTATCCCTTCAATTTCAACTATTTCATCTCTTAAAATATTTATACCAAGACTTTTAATATATTCAATATTTCCATCTATTCCACCATAATATTCGTGATTTCCTAAGACCAAATAAATTCCATGTTTAAAGTTTGTTTTATCAATTATACTTTTAATATCATCTGTTACACTTTTATATGAATTATCTAAAAAATCTCCACCTATAAGAACTAACTCAACATTTTCATTTTTCATTTTTTCAAAAGCTGCTTTTAATTTGCTCCCATCAAATTTTCCATTTAAATGAACATCACTTATGAAAGCAAATTTTAAGCTTTTTTCATTTTTAATTATCTCTCTTGGTGTTTCATAATTTTCTACAACGATATTCTTAAAGTTTTTATATCCTAAAATTGACAAAATACCTAAACTGAAAATCATAAAAATATGAAGGCTCGTTTTTCTATAGCTAACTTCTTTTAGAATATCAATTGAAAATACCTTAAAAATAAAGGCTATTAATAAAAGAAGTAGAGCTCCAAATATTATGTAGTTGAGATAAAATAAATAATGTCCTAAAAAAATTTCTAAAGATATACTTCTTTTATTTCGATAAAAATAAAAAAGAACAAAAGGTAAAAAAGTTAAAACTGGTATAAAAAGAAAATACCATAAACTCCCATATATTTTATAAAAAATATACGCTACTCCTAATATAGGAAGTATTAAAAGTAGCAATCTTTGTAAAATCCAAATCATAATTATTTACCAATGTCATTTTCAGCACCAGAGTAGATAATTCCATTCCAGTTAACCATGTTTCTTTCAATTGCTACTTCTTCTAAGTTAACCCCTTCTAATGCAAACTTTTTAAACTCATTGAATCCTGTTCTATCAACAATATATCCAATATGTTCTTTTGGAAGTGCTCTATTAATATATGTATCTACATATCTATATGTATTTTTAATAATTTTTATTATGCTCTCTTCATCAGCCCATAAAATCCAATCTTCAGCAAGTCTTGGATTTTTCTTTCCTGTTCTACCCATAATAGCAAGTCTATAGTATTTTTTATCGTCTCTAACCCAAGCAGATGTAGGACAATTTAAAATGCACTCTCCACATCCAATACATTTACTATGCTCTCTTATAACAGTATAATTTTCCGCTCTTAAAGCACCTGTTGATAATCCTTTACATTTTTTTACACATGCTCCGCAAGAAACACATCTTTCTTTTTCATATAAAGGCATAGCCATTCCAATTATACCAAAGTCATGCATTCTTGCTTTTATACAATCATTTGGACATCCAGTTAAAGCTATTTTAAAATGAAAGTCATTAGGAAAAACTTCTTTCTCTATTTTTTTAGCAAAGTTTGTTGTATTATATTGAGCTTTAGGACAAACACTATTTCCAATACAAGCTGTTATATTTCTTGTTCCAGCTGCTGGATAACCATTTCCCTCTCCATTTGGTTGATTAATATCAAAACCATCAATTAAAACTTGGATCTCTTTATTTACTTCATCAATTTTTGTAATATCGATCCCTTTAATTTCAAATCCTTGACGTGTTGTTATATGAACTTTTCCATTTCCATATTTTGAAGCTATTTCAGAAACTTTTAAAAGTAGCTCTGCTGTTATCTCTCCACCAGGAACTCTAACTCTTAAAGCTGTTTTTTTTCTATCCTTTGTTATTCTATATGCATTTTTTGTAAAACTTTTTCTACTTAACTCTAAAGCCATGGTCTCCTCCTAATCTAAAAGCTTTTTAGCTTTTACATAATTAAATATAGGTCCTTCTAAACAAACATATGTTTCATCAATTTTGCAATGTCCACACTTTCCTACAGCACAAGACATATTTCTTTCAAAAGAAACCCAAATTTTTTCCTCTGGAATTCCTAATTTTAAAAACTCTAAAGCAGAGTATTTCATCATCATAGGAGGCCCTACTATAACAACTTCTAAATTATCAAAATTTTCATACATTTTTAAATGAGGAATGTACTCAGTTACAAGCCCTACACACTCTCCATCAATTCCACAACCTTTATCCACAGTTAAAATCATAGGAGTTTTTTTTCTCCATTCATCTATCTCTTTTTTAAATAATATAGACTCTTGATCTTTAAATCCAAAAATTAGCTCAATATCTGTATTCTCATCATCTATAAAATGTTTTATTAGTGGTCTTACTGGAGCAGTTCCACTTCCACCAGCAACTACAATCACTCTTTTACCAGAGTATGTATCCATAGGGAAACAGTTTCCGTAAGCCCCTCTTAAAAATATTGAATCTCCTGGTTGAAGATTAAATATTGCATCAGTAACTTTTCCAACTTTTCTTATTAGAAACTCAATCCATTCCTCATCGTGATTATAATTAGCAACAGATATTGGTGCTTCTCCAACCATAGGAATAGATAGTTGTATAAATTGTCCTGGAGCTGGTTTTATAGTTGTTTTAACTTTAAATAACCACTCAATTGGACTCTCTTGAACTATTGATAAAATTTCTCCTTTTTCAGGCATATATATATTACTCATTATTATCACCTAACTTTTTCGATAGTTTATTTATACAGTTTATATAAGATATATACTCTGGGCACGCATCGTCACATCTTCCGCATCCTATACACATATGAGTTCCAAATCTTTTTTTATAGTCAGAGATTTTATGCATAACTTTAAATCTCATTCTATCTCCAGATTTTTGTCTAAATTCATGTCCACCAGCCATAGTTGAAAATCCATCTACATGGCAAGAAGCCCAAACTCTTCTTCTTTCTCCTGTTTTAGAGTTGTCTCTATTAAAGATATCTTGAGTTGTAAAACAAGTACAAGTAGGACAAACAAAATTACATCTTCCACACTTAATACATCTATCGTAATCTCTCCACATCTCGTCATTTATAATATCTTCTAACTCTATATTTTCAGGAACTATAACTTTTTCAACATTTTCTGTTACAAACTCCATTTGAAACTCTTCATCTTTTCCATTATTGAAGAACTCGTTTAACTCTTCATCTTTTATATGAGTATAAACTGCACCATCTTTAAATGTAAGGCCTAAGTTATAGTTCTCTGTTGTATTTGTTCCCATTGAAGCGCAGAAGCAGCTCTCCCAACCTTTTCCTGGACAACCAATAACAGCAAATTTAACCATTTTTTTTGCATCAGCATAATATTCATCTGCAAATTTGTTATTTAAATATATATTATCCACTCTTTCAATAGCATGAAGGTCACAGCTTCTTAATAAAACTAAAGCTTTTTTTGTTCTTCCTTCTGGTTTTTTAAACTCATTCTCATTGAAATAAAATATTGTTTGTCTTATTGGTAGTAGAATCTCTTTAGCTGAATAGTAACTTTTGTCTTTTAGATTGATCTCTTCTAATTTAGTTATCTTTTCATATTTAACTAAATCAGTATCAGAGAATGTTCCTTTAAAAGGAAGTGTAACTGGAGCATAGATATCATACTCTTTTGATAAATTTAATAAAACACTATTAAATTCATCATTTGTTAATAATTTTTTCATCTCTTCACCTCTTATACGACTGTTTTTATACTAGTATCTCATTCTATTACTTTATATAGAAAAAAATGTGTGACTCTAGTCACACATTTCTATATTGACAAAAAATAAATTTTTTTAAGATCAATTTGTAATCTTATTATTTCTCTCCTCTAAAAAGTTCAGTGATTCCCTTAATAAATACTCTAACATATTTATCTCCAGCTTCTCTGTAATTTTTGTGGTCTGGTCTTCTGAAGATTGCACTTAATTCTGATTCAGACATATTAACTCCACCAGTTTTAAATGCATCTATCATATCTTCACTTCTAAAAGCTAAAGCAATCTTTAACTTTCTTAAGATATAGTTATTTATATTTTTGTTATTTGGTACCTCTTCAACTCTTTGCGGAGCATCTTTTTGAGGTCCTCTTTTATAAGTGATAAGTCCACTTAAAAAGACATCTAAAGTTTTATTATTACAAGTTTTAAAGTTTTCATCTTCAGGTTTACTTAATAGAGCAGTTAACTCTTCTAAAGAGATATTCATTCCTCCTAATTTGAAAACTTCTAACATTGCTTTGTCATTTATTCTTAAAGCATATCTAACTCTTCTTAGAACGTCATTATTTGTCATTTGTTCCTCCTAATTTTTTAAATTTACTCATAATTATACCACAAATATAGGAGTATTCCTATTTTTTATTTTAACGTCTATAAAAATCTTTGATTTCAGTTTTAAGTATAAAAATCTGTCCATTTTCAACTTTTACAAGACCTAGTTCTTTAAGTTTTTTTATTCCTCTAGAAACTGTTTCTCTATTTGTACCTAACATATCAGCTAAATACGTGTTATTAACTTTTACTGTAAATCCATGAAATTCCTTGTATTCGTATCCAAAATCTTTTGCTAATTTCCATAATTTTGCAGCAATTCTTTTATCCATAGATATTGTTGTTGTATTTTTTAATTGTCTATATAGACGTTTTGTTTTTTTCGAAAGAGATTTTATCATTAAGATAGCTAAATCTGGATGATTTGAAATCAATTTTTTTAGCTCTTTAATTGGGATAATTAAAACTTTAACATCTGTAAATGCATCGCAACTAATATTTGTTTTTGAAGGATTATCGTAGATTGCTGTATCATTTAAAAATGAATCTTTTCCCAACAAATAAATTATCTTCCTTTTTCCATCTGAATTATCTTTATATACGGTAACATTTCCACTAATTATAAAATATACATTTTCACAAAAGGCGTGCTCTAAAAAAAGAGTTTCTCCCTGCTTAAACTCTTGGCATTGAGAAACTCTTAATAAATTATTTAAGCACTCTTTTGAAAGTGAGTTACTTAAGTAATCTTGATTCATAATTAATATTTATTTGGATCTGCAGTTCCAGTAGTTACTAATTCAACTCCTGAACTTGTTCCTAATCTTGTTACACCTAAAGATATATATTTTTCTGCAGTTGCTAAATCTCTTACTCCACCTGCAGCTTTTAATTCAGCTTTATCTCCAACAATCTCTTTCATTAACATAATATCTTCAAATGTAGCTCCACCTGTTCCAAATCCAGTAGATGTTTTTACAAAATCTGCCTTTGCATCTAAACATAATTGAGTAACTATTTTTTTCTCTTCATTTGTTAAGTAACAATTTTCAATTATAACTTTTAATACATTTGTTCCAATAGCCTCTTTAATAGCAGCTATTTCATTTTTAACATATTCTGTTTCTCCAGCTTTTAACATTCCAATATTGATAACCATGTCAATTTCAGATGCTCCATCTTCTATGCAAGTTTTTGCTTCAAAAACTTTTGCTTTTGTTGACATAGCTCCTAAAGGAAATCCAATTACAGCACAAACTTTTACCTCTGTTCCTGCAAGCTCTTTTGCTGCAAGTTCAACATAACATCCATTTACACAAACTGAAAAGAAGTTATGTTCTTTAGCCTCTGCACATAATTTTATAATATCCTTTGGTTCTGTTGTAGCTTTTAATACTGTGTGATCAATATATCTGCTTAAATTCATTTTCTCCTCCTAAAATATTCTTTTATTTATTATAACCCAATATTAGATAAAATTTCTAGAATAACTTTATTTTTTTCTACTTTTTTATCCACTATTGTATAAGCTCCCTCTAAAAATCTAATAGAAGATTCTAAATTTTTATCATTATGTTGAATAAATGCTAAAACTTCTCCTGCCTCAACATAATCTCCAACTTTTTTAGTTAATAATATTCCAACTGAGTGATCTATAATATCGTCTTTAGTCGCTCTTCCAGCTCCTAAAACCATTGCAGCTTTCCCTATCTCTTCAGCCTCTATCTTAGAAATCCAACCTGATTTTTTAGATTTAAATTCATATTCTGACTTAAATTTTGGAAGAAGTGTGTAATCTTCAACAAGTTCAGGATTCCCTCCAGCAGCTTCTATAAAATCTTTTAGATGTTGAATAGCTGCACCATTAGATATAACTTCAGCAACTCTCTCTTTTCCTTCTTCTAAAGATTTAACATCTCCTTTAATTTGAAGAGCAGTTGCTACTATTGTTTCAACAAGTTCAGTAAAATCTTTAGGTCCTCTACCTTTTAAAGTTTCAATTGCTTCTATAATTTCATTAGCGTTTCCAACAGCATATCCAAGCGGTTGATCCATATCTGTTAATAAAGTTACAACTTTTCTACCGAAAGAATCTCCTATATCGATCATAGTTTTTGCTAACTCTTCAGCTGTTTTTAAATTTTTCATAAATGCACCAGATCCAACTTTAACATCTAAAATTATTCCATCAGCATAAACAGCTAATTTTTTACTCATAATAGAACTAGCTATTAAAGGAATGCTAGATACTGTTGCAGTTACATCTCTAAGTGAATATAATTTTTTATCTAAAGGAACTATAGTATCTGAATATCCCATAATACCAGTTCCAACTTTATTTACCATTTTTACTAATTCATCTCTTGTCTCAGGAAAAACAAATCCAGGGATAGCTTCGAATTTATCTATTGTTCCACCTGTATGTCCAAGACCTCTTCCAGAAAGTTTAGCAGTTCCTATATTAAAAGCAGCAAATAATCCTGCTAAAGCAATAGTAGTTTTATCTCCCACTCCACCTGTTGAATGTTTATCAATTAGAAACTTTTCTATTCCGTCAAATTTTATAACTTCCCCACTATTCATCATAAGCTCTGTAAATACTTTTAATTCATCTTTTGTCATTCCATTAAAATAAACTGCCATAAGAAATGAAGACATCTGATAATCAGGAACTCTATTTTGTAAATACTCCCCTAGTAAGAAGTTCATTTCTTCAGATGTTAACTCAATATTGTCTCTCTTTTTTTGAATAATATCTACCGCTCTCATACTCCACCTCGTTTTATTTTCATATTTTATATATTTTTCTAGTATTTTTCTTATTTTTATGATATATAAATTCTTATATAATAGATAGGACAATTGGCCCAATAAGGAGAATTTATGAAAAAAATAGAAAAATATATAAATTTTTACCATTTAGACGAAATTTTAAGCAAAGAAGTTCATGAAAAACTATTGATAAAGCATTATAAAAAAGGTGAATATATTTTAGAAGCTCATAAAGGAGCAAATAGCATTTATTTTATAGTAGAAGGAACAGTTGAAGTTTCCTGTATCTTAGACAATGGAAACCAAATTTGTCTAAATATTTTGAGACCTTTAGAAATTTTTGGAGATATTGAATACATAAATAAAGAGGAAGTTCTATTTGATGTGGTAGCTAAGAGTGATGTAGTTGTTCTTCTTCTTCCATTTCAAATTGCAAGAGAAAATCTTGAAGAAAATATAAACTTTTGGAGATTCTTAGCTATTGAAGGAAATAAAAAACTTTTAAATACAAATAGAGCAATTTTTTATAAAAGTACACTTAAAGCCAAAGATATTTTTATAAAATATTTAGAAGATAATGGAGGAGAAATTACTTTTAAATCTTTAGATGAACTCTCTAGCAGACTCAATATTAGCTATAGAAATCTAACTAGAATCATAGCTTTTTATGTTGATAGTGGTACTATAGTTAAAGAAAGAAATTCTATTAAAATTTTATAGGAGGAAAATAATTATGAAGAATTTTATTTACGATGTTCCAACAAGAATTTTGTTTGGTCAAGGACAAGTTTCAAACTTAGGAAAAGAAGTAAAAAAGCATGCTTCTAAAGTTTTATTACTTTATGGAAAAAATAGCATTAAAAAAAATGGTTTATACGATGAAGTTATAAAATCTTTAACTGAAGAAAATATAGAAATTATAGAACTTTCAGGAGTTGATCCTAATCCTAGAATTGAAACTGTAAGAGAAGGAGCTGATCTTTGTAGAAAATATAATTTAGAATTAGTTTTAGCTGTTGGAGGAGGAAGTACAATTGATTGTGCTAAAGGCATTGCGGCACAAACCAAATATCATGGAGATATTTGGAAAGATCTTTGTGTTGATAAAAAATTTAATTTGTTAACTGAAGCACTTCCTGTAGCATCTATCTTAACTCTTGCTGCAACAGGAAGTGAAATGAATGGAAACAGTGTTTTATCTAATCTAAAAGAAAATTTAAAATTAGGGTTTAGCAGTTATCTTTTAAGACCTGTATTTTCTATACTTGATCCAACTTATACTTTCTCTGTTAGTAAATATCAAACTGCAGCTGGTGCTGTAGATATAATGAGTCATATTTTTGAACAATATTTTTCTCCTGATAAAAAAGGATATCTTCAAGCTAGAATAATGGAAGGTCTCTTAAAAACAGTTATTCATTATGCTCCAATAGCTTATATAGATCCTATAAATTATGAAGCAAGAGCTAACATTATGTGGGCGAGCTCTCTTTCTTTAAATGGATTGACATCTGCTGGAAAAGAAACAACAGACTGGGCTACTCATCAAATAGAGCATGAACTTAGTGCTAAGTATGATATTACTCATGGAGTTGGATTAGGTATTTTAACTCCATATTGGATGGAATATGTTTTAGATAAAGAGAATGTTCACAGATTTGTGGAATATGCTAATAATGTTTGGAATATATATGGCGATAATGATTTTGAAGTTGCTAAAAAGGTAATAAAAAAAACAAGAGAATTTTTTGATACATTAGATATTCCATCTACTTTAACAGATGTAGGAATAGATAGCTCAAAATTTGAAGAGATGGCAACAAGTGCAACAAGATTAGGTCCAATTGGAACTATGAAAAAGTTAGAATATAAAGATGTTTTAGAAATATTAACAATGTCTTTATAGATTAAAAGTCTGAGATTTTCTCAGACTTTTATATTTTTCTTATTTAATTTGATTATAGGCTTTTTATAATAATTAGTAAATTTATATAATATACTAATTCCTAAAATTCCTCCTAATGTATCTATTCCTACATCTTTAAACGCAGGCCCTCTTCCTGGAACAAAGCTCTGATGGAATTCATCTGTACATGCATATAAAAAAGTTAACACTATACTCAATATTCCAGCTTTTTTATCTAAGTTTTTAAAACTTAAGAAATAGCAACTTCCAAGTATTAAATAAATTGTAAAGTGAGCTAACTTTCTAACGTCTAAATTAAATATTGCTAATAATTCTTTTAAATACTGTAAAATTAAATTAGATTGCTTTAAAGATTCTTCACCATCTTGATTAGAAAACCAAAATATTATTCCCATAACACAAAAGGATAAAATTTTAAATAAATTTGCTCTTCTCATTAGTATCTCCTATTTTTCATTTTATACAACTCTATATCAGCTTTTTTATATAAACTTTTTAAACTCTCACATTGATCTCTTTCGGCAAATCCTACGCTAATTGAAAACTTTAAATCATTTAATAACTTCTCATTTGAAATATCACTTTCAACTCTTTCATAAATTTTTCTAAGATCTTTTAAAGAGCCTTCAACAATTATTGCTAACTCATCTCCACCAATTCTTATAATAAAATCATTGTCTTTTCTAACATTTCTTTTTAAAAGCTTTGAAAAATTTTTTAAAACTAAATCTCCAATATCGTGGCCTTGAGTATCATTTATTTCTTTAAATTTATCAATATCCATAAGCATAATAGAAAACTTTGTATTTTTATTAACTTCAAAAATTCTTTTTATTTTTTCTTCATAAAAATTTCTATTATATATTCCAGTCAAAATATCTTTATAAACTTTCTCCTTTAAATCAAGATCTTTTTTCTTTGACTCTGTTATCTCTTTAATCATACCTAAAATTCCAAATTCATTATTTTCTAAATCAACTCTTGATTTAAATGTATGGTACCAGTTATCTTGAAAATTTTCTTCTTCATAAAAATTACCATATTTTAAAGCTTTTTTATTATTCTCTTCGCATTTACAAGCCATCTCTTTTGAGAAAAACTCACTTTCTTTTCTACCAATTATATCTTCATAAGATCTTCCTATAAAATCTGCATAAGCTTTATTAAAGTATTCTATTCTTCCCTCTGAATCTAGATAAAATATAAAATCTTGAACTGTATCAAGCATTGCAACTAACTTATTTTCAGAATTTTTATTTATTTCATGGAATTCTAACTGTAAAAATTTTTCTGTATTATTTTCTATACTATAACTTTTTATTTTATATCCATTAATACTGTAAAGTTTTTCTAAAGAAATTTCAGAATTATTAAGCATTATATTTTGATCTATTAATATTTTTTTCATTAATTTATTTAAATAGTTAATTTTAAAATTACTATCTAAAACTAATATACCTACTGTTAGATTGTCTAATAAAATATTTTCAAACATTCTATACCTCTTATACTTCCTAAATTTTATTTCTACTTTATATTTTATCACATTTCTTAAAATAAAAAAATGTTTTTATCTTTATAAATTATTTTATTTCCACACTTAATATAGAATTTCTTGTAAAACTATGTTAAACTTATTACAGTTTAAATTAAAATTTTGGAGGCATTATGAAAAAGAAAATTATAACTACTTTAATAACATTATCATTACTTTCTTTAAGTGGATGTAAGGATGAAAAAAGTGAAGAGAGTTCTAAAATGATAATTCCCATTAAAGTAGGTTTTAACTCTATAGCTCCTAATACTGACGTTTCTGCTGCTACAAAAGAGGTTATTAGAAATATAAACTCTGGATTAGTAAAATTTGATCCTGATTCTAAAAAACTTGTTCCAGCATTAGCTGAATCTTATGAGATAGAAAATGAAGGAAAAACCTATATTTTTAAATTAAGAGATAATATAAAATTTCATAACGGAAAAAATATAACTCCTGAAGATATAAAATACTCTTTTGAAAGAGTTTCAGGTATAAACACTGGTCGAGCTATTGTTGGTGAGTGGAATAAAAAATTAGATAGCGTAAATATACTTAATGACAACACTGTTGAAATAAATATTAAAGATGATGTTAAAAGTAGTTCTGATATCTATAATATAGCTGATGTTTCTATTATCCCAGCTGGAATTTCTGAAGATCAATTGGAAAAAAATCCTATTGGAGCTGGTCCATATAAATTTGTAGAATATATTCCTGGACAAAAAATTGTATTAGAAGCTTTTGATGACTATTATTTAGGAGCTCCTGAAGTAAAAGAGGTTGAATTTAAAGTTTATAAAGAGGGAGCTGGTCGACTTTTATCTTTTAAAAATGGAGAAATTGATTTTCTGCCCTTAAATCTAGAATCATTAAAAGAGATTGAAAAAGATAAAAATATTGAGATAGTCTCTTCTTTAGGAAATGATGTTAATGTTCTTTATCTTAATAACTCTTTCAAACCTTTTCAAAATAAAAATGTTAGACAAGCTATTTGGCAAGCCATTGATATGGATAGAATTGTAAAAAATTTGTCTTTGCCTAAAACTGAGAAACTTTACACACATATGTCTCCTTATTTAAAAGAGATCTATGAGAATAGCGTTAAAAAAAGTTATCCATATAATCCAGAAAAAGCTAAGGAACTATTAAGAGAATCTGGGTACTCTGCTCTTAATTTTACTTTAACTACTATTTCTGAAAATACTTTTGAAAATGACTTAGCTCTCTTTATTAAAGAAGATTTAGCTAAAGTTGGTATTGATATAACAATCAACCCTATCCCATGGGGACAATATCTTCCTGAAGTTTATAAGGGACATAAATACGAAGCTGCTCTTTTAAGAGTTGCTGGTTATCCAGACCCACAAAGGATTCTTCAAAGATATGAAACAAATTATTCATCAAATATGAGTAGTTATTCAAATGAAGAGGTTGATAACCTTTTAAAAGAAGCAGCACAAACTTATGATGAACAGAAAAAAATTGATATCTATAAAAAAATTCAAATTTTACTAAATAAAGATATTGCATCAGTTTATTTAATAGATCAAGGGGTTTCTGTAGCTCTTTCTTCTAAATACACAGGATATAAAACTTATCCTTTTGCTTTCATAGATGTTTCAACTATAAAATTAAAAAATAATAATAAGTAGGTGAAAATTTTGAACTATTTAAAAAAGATTTTTTCATCTTTTATAACTATATTTATAGTTTCTTTAATTATTTTTTTACTTTTTGAATCTTTGCCTGGAGATCCTGTTTTAGCTAGATTAGGAGTTGAAAGTGATCCGTTATTAGAAGCTCGGTTAAGAGATGAGTTTGGATTAAATGCACCTTTATATACAAGATTTTTCAAATGGTGCTTTCAAGTTATAAATGGAAACCTAGGTAAATCATTCTCTTATTCTAGTTATACAGTATTAGAGCTAATAAAATCTAGGTTTCTCACTACCTTTATAATTACTATTACTACATTAATAATTGTAATAGTCGTTTCTATTCCTTTAGGAACTATTTTAGCTAAAAATCATAAAAGAAAAGCTTTTAAATTCATAAAAGTTTTTTCTCAAATTGGATTTTCTATTCCAGCATTTTGGATAGCTATAGTTTTAATCTATATATTTTCTTTAAAATTAAAACTTCTTCCAACTTTAGGAACTATAAATTGGAATAGATACCCTATTACTTCTATAAAATCTTTAATTCTTCCTATTTTGACTTTAAGTATTAGTAAAGTCCCATTAGTTAGTCACTATCTTTGCAATAGTATGATTGAAGAAAGTTCAAAAGATTACGTTAGAGTGGCTCGAAGTAAGGGGTTAAACCAAAGCGAAATTTATAAAAGGCATATTTTAAGAAACTCTTTAATTAGTGTTATTACAATTATAGGAATGATTACGATCTATCTTATTACTGGAACTATTGTAATTGAAAATGTTTTTGCTCTTCCTGGATTAGGAACACTTTTAATGGAAGGTATTAATCGTAAAGATTATCCTCTTGTTCAAGGTATAGTTCTTTATATAAGTTTTTCTGTTATCTTAATAAATTTTATTATTGATATAATTTATAACATAATTGATCCAAGAATTAGAAAAGGAAAGGAAAAAAGATGAATATAAAAAAAAATACTAATTTAAAAATAGGACTTTTAATCATTGGAACTCTTTTCTTTTTTATGATTTTAAGTATTTTTTGGACTCCATATGATCCTTATTTAATTGATGAGATTAACAGATTAAAACCGCCATCATTTAAACATATTTTAGGAACTGATCAATTAGGAAGAGATATCTTTTCTAGAGTTATGATTGCTTCTCAAGGAGCTTTTTATGTTGGTCTTATTTCTGTTCTTATTGGTGGGATTATCGGTAGTTTTTTAGGAACTATATCTGGTTATTTTTCTAATTGGATTGATGAAATTCTCTCTAAAATAATAGATGCTTTTATGTCTATTCCATCTATTTTATTTCTTTTAGTTTTTATAACTATTTTTGGGAAAGATCTTAAAAATACTGCTATTTCCATTGGTATTTTAAATATACCTACATTTTTTAGAATAAGCAGAAGTAAAGTTATGGAAGTTAAAAATCTTCCTTATATAACTTGGGCTAAAATTATGGGGATTAAAGAGTTCAAAATTATCTATTCTCATATTTTTCCAAATATACTTTCAACAATAATTGTTGTTGGTGCTTTATCTTTTTCCACTGCAATTTTAACAGAGGCTAGTTTAAGTTATTTAGGTATGGGAGTTAATCCTCCTAATCCTACTTGGGGAGAAATCATTTATAGAGCTCAAGAATACATCACTACAAACCCATCCTACGCTTTTGTTCCAGGAGTTTTAATTAGCTTAGTTGCCATTGGATTTAATCTTCTTGGTGAAGGAATTAAAGAGTATATAAAAAAATAGGAGTATATATGATTATTTTAAAAGTTAAAAATTTATCCATAAAAGAGATTTCAAAAATTAATCGAGTTGTTGTTGAGGATGTATCTTTCACTTTAAAAAAAGGCGAGGCTTTAGGAATTGTTGGAGAAAGTGGAAGTGGAAAAACTGTCACTGCTATGAGCCTTTTAAATCTTTTGTCTGAAGATTTAATGGTTTCAAATGGAAGTATCAAATTTCTAGGAATAGATATGTGTAAAAGTTCTGAAAAAGATTTAGAAAAAATTAGAGGTAATCAATTTTCTATTATTTTTCAGAATCCTATTAGTTCATTAAATCCATTGATGAAAGTTGGAAAACAAATTTTAGAAGTTATTGAAAAACATCAAAATCTAAATAAAAAAGAGAGACTCAATAGAACTTTTGAAGTTTTATCTGATGTTGGTTTTAAAGATAATTTTTTAGAGATATTCAATAAATATCCTCATGAACTTAGTGGAGGACAAGGCCAAAGAATCGGGATTGCTATGGCTATTGCCAATAACCCTAAAATTATCATCGCTGATGAACCAACTACAGCTCTAGATAAAAATATTCAAAATCAAATTTTAAATCTATTAAAAGATATACAGAAGAAATATGAGACAGCTATAATATTAATATCCCATGATTTAGAAGTTATTGAGAATTTTACAGAAAACTCTCTTATTATGTATTTTGGACAACTTGTAGAGAGTGGAACAACAAAGGATATTTTCTCCAAACCAGCTCATCACTATACTGCTGGTTTACTTGCTTCTCTTCCTAAAAATTTTAAAAAAGGAGAACCTATTAAGGTTATGAGTGGTGGAATTCCAGGAGTAAATGATATAATTGAAGGTTGTGTATTCTCTCCTAGGTGCCCTATGTCTTTAGAAAAATGCAAACAACAAAAAATAGAATTTATATTAAATGAAAAAAATAATACGGGTATTCGTTGTATAAATCCCATAAAGGATAATTCTTATGAAAAATAATATAATTTTAAAAATAAAAAACTTAAATAAAAATTTTAGAAATTCTATTGTCTTAAAAGATGTTTCTTTTGATATCTTTGAAGGTGAAACTTTAGGTTTTGTAGGTCCTAGTGGATGTGGAAAAAGTACCTTTGGAAAAATTCTTCTTTTACTTCTATCTCAAGATTCTGGAGAGATCATATATAAAGACAAAAATATCTTTAATTTCAATAAAAAAGAGATTTTAGAATATCGAAAAGATTTACAAATGGTTTTACAAGATCCTTATCTTTCACTTAATCCTAGGAAAACTATAGGCTGGCATCTAAATCAACCTTTAGATATTCTAAACTATCCAAAAGATAAGCGTTTAAATAGAATAGTGTCTATGATGGAATTAGTAGGTTTATCTAAAGATTATTTAGATAAATATCCTAATCAACTGAGTGGTGGCCAAAAACAAAGAGTTTTAATTTTAGCAGCTTTATTAATAGAACCTAAAATTATTGTTTTAGATGAATCTGTATCAGCTCTAGATATTTCTGTTCAAGCTCAAATTTTAAATCTATTAATTGAATTACAAAAAAAACTAAATCTAACATATATTTTTATATCTCATGATGTTAATGTTGTAAAATATATGTGTGACAGAGTTATCTCTTTAAAAAATGGAGAAATTTCATATATATAAAAAGAGGGATATAAATATCCCTCTTTTTATATTATTATTGCTTATTTATAAATTTAACTGCATTTTCTCCTGCTATACGCCCAAATATAACAGCTGCACTGTAAGCTGCACTACTATTTGTAACTTCTCCAGCAGCGAATACACCTGGTACTACGTTACCATCCACATCTAATACCTCAGTTTTTTCATTTGCTACTACTCCACCTCTAGTCATATGAACTGCTGATTCTACTTGAACTCCATAGAATGGCCCCTCTGTTCTAAACTCTCTTTTAAATGGCTTTTCTCTAAATGGATCTTGTTCCTCTCCACGTATAGCCTTGTTAAAATGATCTCTTGTAGCAACTAATTTATCTGCTGGTACTCCAAGTTTTTGTGCTAACTCTTCTAATGTATCAGCTTTTACATGATATCCTTTTGCTGTATGTTTTTGTAAACGATAGCTTGACTCGTATAAAGCTTGATCATATACATAGAATGCTTTTCCTTCTGGTTGTGCAAGAATTGTTTGAGCAGCTTTAAATCTGTCATTTTTAGAGATATTTTCATTTAAGAATCTTTCTCCATTTGCGTTAACTAGCATAAATCCATCTCCACCACCAGTTAAATCTCTAGTAGTTCTAACTATAAATGGAAATAAATTTAACTCATCTAAATTAGCTAATTGTATATTATTTTCTTCAAATACAGGTATAAAATCTCCAGTTGCTCCAAGTTGATTTGAAGTTTGTAATTTTTCTGTTCCAGGAGAATACTTTGCTAATAGATCTTTATTTGCTGAGAATCCTCCAGTTGCCATAACAATAGCTTTTGCCTTTATTTCATAGAAGTTATTTCCATTTTGAACTTTAATCCCTTTAATAACTCCATCTTCTACAACAAAATCTGTTCCTCTAGTTCCTGTTCTTATATCTATTCCTAAGCTTTTAGCTTTTGCTTCCATTCCATCTTGAACCTCTTCTCCAGCATAAGCATCTTTTTCAGCCATATGACCTCTTTTTCCATAATAATGGTTTAGCTTTACTCCCATACTTCTTAACCAAGAGTCTAACTTTGATGCTCCTTCTGCTTGGGCTTTAGTTCTCTCTGGAGTATCCATCCAGTTTGTATTATCAGCTATTAATTTTTCAACAGAATCCTCTACTCCTGCATTTTTTTCTGCTTCTGAATTAATTAGATCATAGAAATTCATATCGTATTTTCCATTTCCACTTAATATATCTAATTTTTCTATTAATATTATATTATTTAATCCAGCTTCTTTTGCAGATATTGCTGCTGCAAGACCTGCTGGTCCTCCACCAACTATGACTAAATCTGTAGATACCGGCTCTAAATAAGCTACTGGTTGCTCTGGCCCCGCTGTTTTAACAGTTATTCTACCAAAATCCTTTCCACCCTCTTTTAAAGCTGCAGCTACTGCTCTTTTAACTCCTAAAGATGTATAAGTTGCTCCTGATACACTGTCAACAATTGGAGATTGAGCTTTTAAAATTCTATCTTTTAAAATTGGAAATGATCTTGACATTATATGTGAAGTTTCATTATCTGAAACTAACTCAAGATTTTCAATCTTATCCCCTTTTGTAATTACATTTACTTTAATCTCTCCAGAAAATCCGTTTCCTTTACCTATAATAGATTTTTCCTTCTCACCGCAAGCCATTAACATTAAACTTGCCAAAAATATTGCTAATTTACACCTGTTTACTTTCATTATTACCCCTTTTTCTTTTATATCTGAACAAATATTCAAAGAAAATTTTAGCACATAATGATTTTTTTAGCAATGTTTTTAACTATTTTTTTAAAAAATATATTCAAAACCACATCTAATTTTTATATATAGTCCAGATTCAGAAACACTTGAAAATTTTGTTTTAACCTCTTCAAAATTATATCCTACAACTCCAACCTTAGCAAATATACGGAATTCATCAGTTATATCTTGACTGTACAATATATATGGACCTATATTAAATTTAAAAGATTTATCTTGATCTGTATTTCTAAAATAGTTATACGAATCTATTTCTGAATCTATTGACAAAGCAAATTTTTCACTAAGATCGTATGTCCATCTAAAGTTATTTTCAACTCTAAATAAATATGTTCCTCTATTGTTAGCATAATCTAAATACTCGTTGTAAATTGTGAAAAAATTCTGAAAACCATATCCTAAATTTATATTTCCTGTGAAGTTTCCCTCAAAAGAGTATCCATCTCTTGAGTTTGTATCAATAGATGAAATAAAAAAGTCAACTCCCCAATAAGCTCCACCTAAACCTAAATCTGAATTTGTTCTGACTCTGTATCTCAAAGAATATTTATTTTCTTTAAAATCTTCACCAAAATCTCCAGCTATATCACTTACATTATATTTAACATATGGTCCTATATCCATATACCAACTTTTTCCAAAAATCTCTTTTTCTGTTAATTTTCTAGATAAAGAAAAGGTATTTTCCCATCCATCAGTATTCTCCTCTTTATCATATTTTTTTTCTATATCATAGTCAAAAATCCAATTTTCATTAAGATTTGATGATCCAGTTCCTATTTTCCACTTATAAAATTTTTTACCAGCCTTACTTTCTAACTCTCCATAATTTTGATAAATATTGTTTTCTGATTCCTCTATATAAAAGTTTAAGATCTCTCGACCAACAGCAAAAGAGGTCATATTAAATAGAAAAAATATATAAACTATTTGCTTAATATTCATCTCCCACATACACCCCTTTTCTATTAAATCCTTCTCTATTTACTCCATTTTCATCATAACCGTATTTATCGTAACCATCCTTATCATAAAGCTCTTCTTCATTCTGGTTTCCTGTAATATTTTCTATCTCTTCTTTTGGTTTTTTATTTCCATTTATATCATATCCTGCTCTATTATATCCCTCTTCATTATAACCTTCATAATTATATCCAGCTTTATCATAATAATTATTTGTCTCTTTATTCAATCCATACCATGTCCATCCATTTTTATCATACTCTGTATTTGTTTCTTTATTTATTCCTAAAAAATCAAATCCATTTTTATCATATTTTGATTTTGTTAAATAGTTGTATCCCTTATAATCAAATCCTCTTTTATCAATATTCTTACCAGTTTCACTATTTATACCTGTAAAATCAAAGTTGGAATAATCATAGGGAGAATCTGTATATGTATTCCATCCCTCTTTTGTAAATCCCCTAGAGTTTATCCCCTCTTGATTATATCCATCATAATCAAATCCAGCTTTATTGTAATAACTCATTGTGTGCCAGTTTCTTTTAGTTTTCATATTAAAACCATCTTGGGTATGAGATGAAGTACATCCACTTATCAGCAAAATAATAGCCACTAAAATTGGTAATAAAAATCTCTTATTTAATATTTTTTCAACTTTTTCAATTATTGGAGCTTGAATATTAAAAGAAAAATTTTGTTTGTAAAAAGTTATATAGTTTAAATCTTTTGAAATTTTTTCTAAAGTTAACTCAGAACATATAAGAGTTATAAAAGAGGCTATAAAAAAGCCTAACCCACTATATTTTTCACCTAAAAAAGATGTCCCTAAGGTACATAATACACTCAATAAAAAAAACAAACAGGATATAAAAAGTGCTTCTTTTCTAGAATCAAAATATAAAAATATAGTTATATATATAGTTATAAAAACTGTACAATACGCCGCAAATATCATAATTCTAAAAAGATCTAACAAATATAAATCCATACCAAAATTTAAAAATATCAATTTTGAAATTAATGCTACTGAAAGAGAGATAAAAAATTGTAATTCCATTATGTAATAGATCTCATCTTTTAAAATCTCCATCATCTTTTTTCTTTCCTCGTTAATCTCCCTTAACTTTCCATTTAATGTTAACATAGCATAATATCTCTTGTAATTTGGGAAAAATTTTGTTTCCATAAAAACTAAAAAATATATCATTGTGGGAATTGTTAAAAAAAATGCGTAAAATACTGCTACTTCGTATAAAGGTGAACTTAAAAATACTCCACCTACCCTATATGAACTTCCATATATCCAATTTATAAAAACATGAGACCACATAGCAAAATTTAAAAATATTCCAATAAAACTTAATGAAGAATATCTTTTAAATGATCTTAAAAACTCAAATTCATTTTCTTGAGAATTTTCAAATATATAGGTTAAATAGATATATAACATAAAAAATGTTACTGCTATCCCTACTGTATAAGAAAGAACAATTGAAAAAGCTAAATTACTTTTAAAAAAATCATTTTTTGAATACTCTAATAAATATAGTCCCATTAAAATAGCTACAACATTCCCTAAGACATAAGCTATAATAGAATAGCTATAATCTTTTATAACAGATATAAAATTCATGCTTATCCAAATACCTGATAGAAAACAGAATAATAGTATTAATGTATATGTAAAAAACCAAGATAGATTTGTATTTTTAAAATAAAATACACCTATAAAAAATGCTATTAGTGTTATAAATTTTATTGCTCCAATATATGTTGAACGCAGCTTTTTCTGTTCTCCTGAATATATACAATCTGAAATAAATCTTGTTATTAAATATTGAATAGTTCCTGTTAAAAGTTGAGAAAATATAAATGAATATACAATAGCTGTCATGAATAAGTTTCTTTCACTTCTCAGTAAGATATATTGTTTCCCAACAAACATTAATACATTTAAAGTAATTACAGTTATAAGCCAAGGTCCTACTCCTATAAGAGCTGAGTAAGCTATAGCTTTTATATCTTCTAACGTACTATTTTCTTCAGAAAATAAATTTTTCAATTCAAATCCTATTCCTGCCATCTCTTCTCTCCTAACTCTTTGTACAATATCTTATAAGAATCAATAAAATGTTTTTTAGAATAATATCTTTCTACAATTTTTTTTCCAACTATTCCCATCTCTTTTATTTTTTCTTTATTTTGAAAAAATGAAACTATTGCTTCCCCTAAATCTGAGTATGAAGTAGGTGGAACTATTATCCCAGCTTCTCCCTCCTCTTTCTCTTTTAATATCTCTCTACAATTCCCTACATCAGTAGCTATAAATGGTATTCCACAAGCTAACCCTTCTAAAATACTAAGTGGTTGTCCTTCTGATATTGATGTTAATAATAAAATATCTAAAAATTTATAATACTCTTTCACGTCTACTCTTCCTGTAAATATAACATCATCTTCAAGTTGTAAATTTCTTACTAATTCTAAACATTCATTATAATACTCTTTATTTTCTTCAGTTGGCCCTATTAGATATAGTTTTGTATTTTTTAATTTTGGAAGAGCCATTTTAAATCCTTTTAACATCATTTTTACATCTTTTATAGGAACTACTCTCAAAACTGATCCTACACTAAATCCATCTCTTTTTTCATGTATAATTTTAGAATACATATCTACATCTATTCCATTTGGAATAACCTTACATCTCTCTTTTTTAGCTCCATTTTCTATTTGTAATTGCTTATTATACTCAAATAGAGATATAATTTTATCACACTCATCATAAGTTAACTTAGATAGAAAATAAAAGAAATCTATCCATATTTTTTTAAAATCTTTCTCGATCCACTTAGCTCCAATAATCTCTTCCTCTCTTTCTCTTGGGTATATCCCATGTTCTGTTAATAAAAGTGAGCCTCCATTTTGTAACTTAGCTAAAGCAGAAATATATCCTGAATATCCTGTAGCAACTGGATGGTATATATCCGCCTTAGGTAAATCCTCTTGTGCTAAGGATATTAAATTTAAAAATATATTTCTATAAGTCCAATAAAAGGTATTAAAACCAATATCTTCATAATTTTTATTATAGTATTTTAATAAACTGTTCCAAAAACTTTTATTTAATATTATCTCTAATGGATTTCCATATTTTTTATTTGATATTTTTTTTATAATTCTAGTTGTTTCTTTTAATTCTTCTGTTTTAAAGTTTAAAACTTTTTCTATTTCATTTTCTAATTTATTAAAAATAACTCTATTTTTTAAAACTTTAAATGGCGAAACCTCATATTTTTTATCTAAAACTACATTTTTTATCTCAACAATATTTTTAGGAATTTCATACTTATTCTTTGCAAACTCTAAATTTGGTATTATGCATACTATTGAAAACTCGTGCTCTTCATTTGATTTTACAAGCTCTTGTATCCAAGATGAAACTCCACCTACAACATATGGATAAGATCCTTCACATATTAGACAGATTCTTGCCATTTTTCAACCTCTTTCAACATTTTATAATCATTTAAATCATAATAATATTTTTTTATAAAATTTAAAATTTCTGTATTATATCTCTTACTCTCTTTAATTTTAATAATCAATTTACTACAAAGTTCATACTCTTTCATATCACTATATATGATCAAAAGTTTATAGTAATCATATACTTCTAAAGACCCCTTCTCTTTAATAAGTTCTATAAATTTAAGTTGATAAAACTCTAAAACTTCTCCTACTAAAAGTCCAGAAGTACAATAATCAAAATAGATATTACACAAAGAGTTTAAATCTTTTTCTAATGTTTTCTCTTTGATTAACTTTTGAAAATTTTCATCTATTTTATTTATCTCTGTAGCTGCATAATGTATAACCTCTATATCTGAATCCCATAAAGCTTTTTTTAAAATTTGAACCTTAAAACTTAAATTTTGAGTTTCAAAACCTATTAAAAAGTTTTTTTTCTCTACTGGAGTCCCAACAGAGAGTATGTCATATGCACCAATTAAATTCAGATCAATAGATTGATTAACTATAATCTCTTTCTCTTCATTTAATATATATTTTTCTAAATCCTCATTTATTTCAACTTCACTATTAAAATATTTTCTAAAAAATAAAACTTTATTAATCATAAACAATATATAACCTACTATTGGAAAAATTAAAATAAATATATCAAATTGTTTGTCTTTTGAAAACTTGTTTGTTATATATATAAAAAGTATGGCTAATAACATATGCCCTATCCAGAATTTAGATCTAAATGTTAAAAATTCATTTTGAAAATATATAAATAAGATTGTATCTGCAATACAAAATACTAACCCTAATAATAAACATTTTATCTTCATTAGAAATCCTCCATAACAATTTTTAACTCTGGACTTTTAACACTTATTAGATACAGAATATCTTCTGATGTTTTATTTATTACTTTAAATTCTCCACCTATGACATTAATTATTTTTTTTCCTTTTGCTCTAAAATGAGCTGCAAACTCGTCTCTATAGTTATCAATATTTATATATACATTTTCATCTTTTTTCTCATACGCAACACTTATTGTTTCTATAACACTATAATTATAGGTCATTTCACTCTGAATATTGGGCTCTAATACACTATATTCTTTATTTATAGTATAAAAAATTTTTTCAAACTCTTTTTTTAGTTCTTCCCAAGATTTTCCCTCTCCTCTTTCTTTATCCATAATATCATCTGGATGAATAAAATGAGAAAGATAACCATAAGCACCTATTCCATTTAATATTTGCCAAATAATTGTATCATTATAAAAAAATCCTGAAGACATTCTTGGCAAGCTATATACATCTTTAAAATCAGGATCTCTTCCTATCTCTTGTAAAAGTAATCCTGGTTCATATTCTCCATAAAATATTCCACAAAATGCTTTTAAATCTGGAAAAGTTTTTACTATAGCTTGTTTACCACTTTTAGGCAACAAATTACTAGGTGGAACATAACTGTATATATGAAAGTTATCCCCATAAAGTTTTTTAATCTCATCTTTAGCTATAGTTAAACCTTTTTTCATAGCATCTACACTTTCCCAAGGGGTATATCCATAATGTTCATAATTAATTTCCTTTTCTAAACCTAAAGAGTAGTGATTGTATCCATGTAATCCTAATTCTCCTCCTATAGATTTTAACTCTCTTCCTCTTTTGCTTAAGTCATTAAACGTTCTCTTTCCAATTCCAAGTATTTTATCTTTCACTGTTAAATCATTATATTCCACAATTAAAAAACCAGTCATTTTAAGTCTTTGTCTTTCAACAATTCCCATCATATCTTGCCACCAAATAAGATTAAAAAATCCACTTGTATCTAGTCCATACTCTTTTTGAATTATTTCATTTTCTACAACTGGAATAGGAGATGGAAAGTCATCTATTTGAAGAATTTTTGAATTTAAAATTGGATAAAAAGAAACGTCTTCAATATAACTAATAAGTTGTTTCATAATTCCTCTAAATATTTTCCCTTGAAATAAAGTTGAATTGCTATAAAAAACTTTTCCTTTTCCATATTTATTAATCCACATTAGTGGTTTTTGATCGTCAGTTGTAGCAATTATATCCACGTCATTTTTCAATGTTATTTTCAAACCTGAACTCCCAAAAATAATGCTTCCAGGCCTTAAATTTTTTAAACCTGGAAATATCTCTTTTTTAAATTGAAAACTTTTTGTTTCAATAAATTCATCTACTTTTTCAATACCTGCTAAAGAATTAAAAGGACTTCTGTAAGCTCTTTCTGTTATAAAAAGATTTTTACCACTTTCAACTCCTTCTTTTATTCTTATATAATTATCATAAGTTAATCCACTATAATTTTCTGCTACTAATAGTATTAAACTATAATCTTTTAAATCTAATACCTTGGTAGTGGAAATTGGTAAAATATCATACTTTATTTTAGAAAATCGAAAAACCTCTTCTACTCCATTTTTTATTTCTTCGCTTCCTTCACTTTTTTCTTCATATAGCACTAAATATTTTTTTGGATTATCTATTTTTAAATTTCCAGAAATTGGTGGAGGAAGTTCGAAGTTGTAAGTTTGCTTCAAATTAAATAGATCTTCTATATTTTTTACTCTTAGCTCTTGAAAGAAAAAAACCGCTACTAATACTAATCCCAATATATATTTAGATTTCATAAAGTTCAACTCCTAACAATATATCTCCAATTCTTTTAGTGAGAAGATCTTTATCTTTTTTAGAAGCATTTACAAATAAAAATTTTATAACCTCTTCATTCATACCTATAATATCTATATCTCTAACTTTTCCTTTCAATAGTTCATTTAATTGAATTGGTGTTAATCCTGGATTTTTTCCTTCTAAAGCTATATATTCTGTATTAAAAAGTTTTTTTCTTTTCTTATCCTCTTCTAATACATAGGAAAAGTATTTTAAGTTATAAATTCTTGTATTTTCAAAAACATTATTTTTTATTTCTTTTTCATTTTCTTCAAAAGCTTTTACCAAAGCATTATTTATCCATTGACTAATAACTTTAAAAAGTTCTAGCAAATATTTCTCTTCATTTCCATATTTTAATCTTTCAATATTAATAACTCCTACTACTTCATTATTTTTTAAAATTGGAGAAATATAAACTGGTTCTTTTAGCTCTCTGTTTCCTTCTAAAGTAACTTTATTTTTTAAAACTTTAGAATATAAATCACCCTCTTTAACCTCAATAAAATTAGGCAATAAACTATTCCCAATTTTTATTCTTCCTCGAAAAATATTTCTCTCTTTATTATAAATGTATATTGAAACTACGTCACTTCCTAAAAAATCTATTAAAATTTCTAAGATCTGTGTGAATATTCGCTCTACATTTTCTGTTAATATTGAAGAAGTTATTTGATGTAAAGTTAAAATACTCTCCTTACTTCCTATTATTCTCGTTTTTAATCTTTCATTTATATTTACTAACATAATGTTTTTTTCTCTTTGACTTTTTAATCTTTCATCTAAATCTATATTTTTTTCTTGTAGTTCAACTATTCTATTTCTAAAGTTATCTGAAACTCTTCCTAGAGTTAATGCTATAAAAAAGAATATTAATATAAATTTATAGTAATTAAAATCTAAAAAGAAAACAACTGGGTCATTTCCTAGTTGATAATATGAAAAAATATAAAAAAATGAAGCTACTAAAACAGTTTGTAAACTGCTGTAAACTCCATATTTTAAAGCTATTAACCCAACTACAATAGCTAAAGGTTGTATATTCATAGTTAAAAATTCACTTTTAAAATTTGAATAATAAAAAAATATTAAATATACTAAAAGACAATATAAAATACTTTCTGCTATACTTATAAAAAAATTTTTTTTCATAATAAACCACCTTTAAAACTGTTCATATGTATCAATAGTATCTAGATAATATCCATCAACTCCTATATCATCTAATTTCTTTTGATAATTTTTTATAATCTCTTTCCACTCTAAATCCCAATATTTTATTATATAATTACCTTTCCAATTCTCATTTTCCTTTACAATCCAACTAGGTAATTTTTTATTCCACGATTTTTTCCAATAATATCTATAATTTTCTGCTTCTCCTATACTAAAATAAGCAATTATCAATCTTTTAGTTCCATCTTTTCTAACTTTTAAAGATTCTATCTGCTTTTTAGATAAGAATTCTCCATTTAAACTTGGTTCCATTATAAGTAAATCAAAATCTGTATTTTTTAAAACTCTATAATAATCATCTAAATTATTAAATTTTTCAGGATTTAATATATATAAAAAATTTTTAACATCTTTTAAACTTAATACATCTTTTGAACTATTTTTTTGAAGAGGATTAAATATTGCGTTAGCACTATAAGATGGCACTGCTTCTCCTATAAAATTATACTTTCTTGTATCTTTTAAAATTATATCTCTTAATTTTTTATCATTTGCATAATTTACTGAAAATACAACTTTTCCACTTTTTTCTATCTCTACCAAATTTTTCAAAAGATAGTTTCTTTCTTCTATTGGTGTTTCTTTATTTACTCCTCCTACACCATAAAAAAGAGATTCCTGTGAAACCCCATCTATATTTTTAATAAATTCTTCATCTAATTTATCTCCATTAAAAAAAATATTAGTTCCATTTTGTGGCACTAATATTTTTTCTTTGGATTGGATTTTTATTTGTTTAATAAGTTCTCTCATCTTTAATTTACTCATATCATCTCCCTTTAATAAAGATATCGACGTGATAAATAGGAAAACTATAACTTTTTTCATAAATCTTCTCCATTTCTAAACTTAATAGTTTTTTAATAATTTTTCTAAATAAACTGACTTCATCTGCTTACTTGCCATAAGTTTATGTACAGGAGATAGCTTTAAAATTGCACCTAATATGGCTGCCATTGCTCTATGACTAAACAGTGCTTTATTATCAAATATCAACTCTTGAAGCATTCCTTTTTCAATAGCCATCAATACCGATCTGTGAACTGAATTTACAGGAGTAATTACTCTAGTTTCACGAGGAAGTAACAGAATACAACTTTTTGGACAAGCTCTTCCACAAACTCCGCAACCTAAGCAAAGTTCTTCCTGAACAACATACTTATCTTCAACTTTTTTTATTGCATTTACAGGACAAACTTTTAAGCATTTACCACAACTTATACAACTATCATGATTTATTTTAGGTAAAAAATTTGTTGTTTCAACAGGATGCATCATACCAAACTTTTTAGCTGCAACTAAAGCTTCGCAACAACATCCACAACAGTTACAAATAAAAGTTACTCCTTCTCTAACATTTTCACCACACTGCACAAGATTACTGTCGTATGCTTGTTGAAGAAGATCCATTCCCTCTATTTTATCAACTCTTCTAGCATAACCATTGTTTATTAAAGAATTTGCAACATTTCCAAAAGTCATACAAATATCCATAGGCGCATCACAAGCTTTTCCCACATGCTCCATCTTATGTCTACAATAACACATACTTATTCCCATATGCTCAGATGTTTCTATTATATGAGAAGCCCTTTCATAGTCTAAGACTTGAACTAAATTATCTACAGTATTAGATGACATTGCACTCTGAGCTTTTTCACTTTTTTCTAAGGCATCCTCATTTACAAAAACTCTTCCTAATTTTGTCTCTGCACTATAAAATAGATCTTTTATAAAATCCTCTTCCACATTCATATACTGGTATAAAAGTTCTCCTAGAAGATGTTGATCAATATCTCCTCTAGTCCTCATCATAGAAAACTCTATAAAACCAGCCATAGGTGGCGGTAGTATATAAGTTTGAACACCTTTATGAACTGTATCTAATAAAATAGCTCTTGATGCTAAAGTATCTAAAATATTCTTAGCATCTTTTTCTGATATTTTCCATATTGCTGCTGCTTTTTTTAATGTAAATGGCTTTATTGGAAGCTGAGCTACTAGTTCCGCCTCTCTTTCTGAAAATAATATTGCTAATATATCGTATAAAACTTTAGATGGTGGTGCTCCTTGAGGAAATCTATTCAATCTTTCCTCTAAACTTTTATATGCTGACTTACCGACAATATGGCTCATGTTTTCCTCCCAATTAACTTTTATCGTTTTTTGACTTCTGTTAATAGTATAGATGTAAAAATAAGTAATCCACCTATTATAACTTGTAAAGTCATTTTATCTCCTAAAAGTAAAACAGAGAATAGCGCTCCAAAAATAATCTCTGTTGTTAAAATTAAAGAGACTTGACTAGGATTAATCTCCTTTTGAGCATATGTTTGAATTGAATAACAGATAAAAGTATTAAATAAAATTATATACATTAATGCTAAAACCTGTTTTAAATCATATGATCTAGTAAAGATTGTTGCTCCTTCAAATATTATATTCAGCAAAATTCCTATAATTCCTGCTGAAAACATTTGAAATCCATTAATTGTGAAGGGATTTTTATTTTTTATTCTACTTCCTATCACTACAATTTGAAGAGCAAAACAAATAGCACATATAAATGTTAAAAAATCTCCGAAATTTATTGTCAAATTTTTTTCAAAAGAAAGAAAACCAATTCCTATAAAACAGATGATAGATGATAAAATATATATCCACTTTGGTTTCTCTTTTGTAAATACCCAGGCTATATAAGGAACAAAAATAACATTAGCTCCTGTTATAAATGCATTTTTAGATGCAGTTGTATAAACTAATCCTACAGTTTGAAATGCAAAGGCTGAAAATAAAACTACTCCTGCAACTATCCCCAAATTCCTCTCATTGTTTTCAACTTTAATTTTTTTTATTCTCATAATAATAAACATAACTATAGCTGTTATAAAAAATCTTATTGCCAAAAATTCAAATGGTTGTATACCACTATCTAAAATTATTTTTGTAGCTGGAAATCCACTTCCCCAAATCATTGCAACTAAAAGTAATAAGAATTTACTAAAATTTTCTTTTTTCATCTTTACTCCCCCTGTATTATTTATTTTTTTTACTCCCCTATTTACTAAAAAAAAATAGCACCGAAGTACTATTTCTTTATTTTTATTGGTATATTTGCTATTAATGCTGTTTCTCTTCCCGTTTCAGCTTCTTGAGAAACTTCAATATTTAAAGAATCTCTATCTATATCTACATATTTAGATATCACTGCAATTAATTCATCTTTTAAAGTTTCAAGCATTTTTGGAGACAGCATAGCTCTGTCATGTATCAGTACTAACTTCAATCTGTCTTTAGCTACTGAACTAGATTTTTCTTTATTTAAAAAACTAAAAAATCCCATATTTCGCCTCCTATTACTTTTTAAATATTTCTCTTATTTTATCAAAAAATCCAATTTTAGGATCTAAGTCTAAAAATTCTACATTTTGTCCTAATGTTCTTGAAGCTATATTTACATATGCTCTTGCAGCTAAAGATTCTCCTCTATAAACTAAAGGCTCACCTTTATTTGTAGATATAACTATATTCTCGTCATCAGGTACAATTCCAATTGGTTTTATTCCAAGTATATCTGTAACATCATCTACACTTAACATATTTCCATCCTTAACCATCTCTACTCTTAAACGATTTACGATTAATTTTGGATTTCTTATTTCATTTGCTTCTAATAATCCAATAATACGATCTGCATCTCTTACAGCTGAAATTTCTGGAGTTGTAACTACATATGCTTCCTCTGCTGCTGAGATTGCATTTTTAAATCCTTGCTCTATTCCTGCAGGACAATCAACTAATACAAAATCATACTCAGCTTTTAATACATCTATTAACTCTCTCATTTGCTCAGGAGTAACTGCATTCTTATCTCTTGATTGAGCTGCTGGTAGTAGATGTAAATTTTCATTTCTTTTATCTTTTATAATGGCTTGCTTTGGTTTACAAACCCCTTCTATAACATCGATTAAATCATACACAATTCTATTTTCTAATCCCATTACAACATCTAAATTTCTTAATCCAATATCTGTATCAATTAATAGTGTCTTTTGATTTTGCATAGCTAGTGCTGCCCCTAAGTTTGCACTACTTGTCGTCTTCCCTACTCCACCTTTTCCTGAAGTAATTACAATAACTTTTCCCATAATTCCTCCTGCTTTTCCCTTATATTTTTATCATATGCTCTAGAGTCGCCTTGTTGAATTTTTCAATAAATATATTTCCATCTTTTAGATATGCCACTTCAAAATCCATAGTTTTTTTTACTTTATTAACATCTAACACATTTGTACTTGGATTTTTTGCAATAATCTGTCCTATCTTTATTTGAATAGGATTTAATGAAAATGCCCCAACAAATGCTTCTGATCCATCAACTTCTCCTGCATACACAGTTCCATTTAAATAACCTAGTACAATAACATTTCCTTTTGATTTTATTACAGCTCCTGGATTTACATCTCCAAGCACAACTACATTTCCATCAAATTCTAAATTATGACCAGAACGCAAAGTTCCTCTGTGAAATTTTGTAGTCCCCTCTTCTGTAATATCTTTTATATTATTAAAAGGAAGTTGTCCTCCTGGCAACTGTGAAAAAGTTGATTTTTCAGAAAAAATAAAGGCTATTTTTATATTAGTCTCTTTATTTATTACTCCGATTAAAATATTTTCCTCTATTTCTGTTAATTTTCTATTTGTAAATTCAATAGCTATCTTTGTATCACCTATAAATGCTTCTGCCTGTTTAATCTTTTCAGAAAATTTATCTTTTAAAGAGCTGAAATCGATGTTACTATCTAATTGTACAACCAATCTGTCCTTTTTTCCTTTTAAAATTACACAGTCATTCATACTTGTACGCTCCTAATTTTAATTTTTTACATATTACCAAATTATAGCACTTTTATGTTCAAACTTCAATCATTTTATCATTATTTAGTTTTTTTTTAGTGGATAATTTTTTATACATTAAATAAATAAAAAAGAGTTATAAAACTTATTATAACTCTTTTTATACTATATGTTCTAACTATTTACTTTATAACTTTGTGTACTCATCAGAAAGTTTTTTCAAATTTTCACCAGTAACTCTAAATGTTGTCCATTCATCCATTGGTTCGGCCCCTATTTTTTTATAAAAATCAATAGAAGTTTTATTCCAATCCAAACACCACCACTCCAATCGTCCACAATCTTTTTCTTCACACAAATTAGCTAAATAACTTAACATTTCTTTTCCAAATCCCTTTCCTCTAAAAGCAGGCTTTACATATAAATCTTCTAGATATATTCCTGGTTTCCCTAGAAAAGTTGAAAAGTTATAAAAAAATAGTGCAAACCCTATTGGTTTTCCATTTAACTCTCCAATTAAAACTTCTGCCATTTTTCTTTTGAAAAGAGACTCTCTCAAGATCTCTTCTGTTGCTACAACTTCAGAAAGTAATTTTTCATAATCAGCTAACTCTTTTATAAATTTTAAAATTAACTCTGTATCTTGTTCTTTAGCAACTCTAATTTTAAACTCTTGCTTTCCTTTTAAATCTTTTAACATCCCTTACCCCTTAATTTTTCCATAGATAGGTCCAAAATTTTTACAAGCTCTATAATCTGCTCCCTCTTTGTCCATTGTACCAAATGATGACCAAACTTTTGGTCTAAATATTTTTTCATCAGACACATTGTGCATAGCAACAGGTATTCTTAACATAGATGCCAATGTTATAAATTTATCTCCAACATGTCCATAAGAAATTGCTCCATGATTTGCTCCCCATGTATCCATAACAGTGTGAACATCTGTAAATGCTCCCTTACCTGTTAAATTTGGAGCAAACCAAGTTGTTGGCCATGTAAAATTTGTTCTTCTATCTAAAACATCATGAATATCTTTTTGTATGTCAACAGCATATCCTTCTGCTATTTGTAAAACAGGACCCAATCCTTTTATTAAATTTATTCTTGTCATTGTTATTGGCATTTCACCTTTAGTTAAAAATTGTGATGAGTATCCTCCACCTCTAAAATATCCTAAATCTGCTTCACACCATTTTGTAGAATCTAAACATCTATTTACCTCTTCTTCTGTTACTTCCCAAAATGGTTTCATCGCTCTGTTTCCATCTTTATCTATTTGTTCTCCTGTTCCATCTAAAGATGAAGAACCTGAGTTTATTAGATGTATTAATCCATTTTTAGCTTTTCCATCTAACTCTTTTCCTGTAACTCTTTTTACAGCTTCTGGAGACCAAAATGTTCTAACATCAGAGAATATTTGAGCTCTTCCTGTTAATAAATGACCAAATAACATTGCCACACCATTTAAAGAGTCATTTTCTGTTGCTACAATAAAAGCCTCTCTAATTCCATTCCAATCAAAAGATGAGTTTAATATTGCTTCTGAAAAATCTCCATTTGGCATATAATCAGTCCATTGTCTTTGACCTTGGAATCCTGCGGCTATAGCATTATGACCTTCAGCTTCCTCTACATATCCTTTTTCTTTTAACTTTTTGTTTCCAATCATAAGATCTCTCATTATAATTGTCATTTTTACAACAATTTCCCAATCTTTCTCTTTTTCATCTCTAGTTTTTTGAACATATGAATTGTTACAATCCTCTCCCTCTTTACAGTGAAGTTTTGTCCACTCCATAGCTTTTTTAAACTCTTGAGCATCGTATATCTCTTCGTCTAATCTTCTTTTTAATTCTATCATATCAACATATTCATTTCTCATTCCTAAATAATCAGAGAAAAAATCTGGGTTTACTATAGAACCTGCTATTCCCATAGAAACACTACCAATAGATAGATATGATTTACCTTTCATTAAAGCAACTGCTAAACCAGATTCAACAAATTTTAATATTTTTTCCTTTACATCTTCAGGAATCTCTTTATCAGTTCCATCTTGTACATGTTTTCCATATATAGAAAATACTGGATCTCCAATTTGAGCGTGCCCTGCTGCTGCTGCTGCTAAGTATACAGCTCCCGGTCTTTCAGTTCCATTAAATCCCCATATAGCTTTTGGTATATTTGGAGTACAATCTATTGTTTCTGTTCCATAGCACCAACAAGGAGTTACAGTTAGTGAAACACCAACGTTATTGTCTTTAAATTTTTGCTCACATCTTGCAGCTTCAGGAACTCTTCCAATAGTCTCTTCAAAAACATAGCATTCCACTGGTTCCCCACTAGGATATTTCAAATTTTCTTCAATAAATTTAGCAACCATTTTAGCCATATCCATAGCTTGTCCTTCTAAGGATTCTCTTACTCCTCTTCGTCTTCCATCTATTGTTGCCCTTATTCCAACTTTCGGTAATTTTCCATTTAATCTATACACGCGCATCCTCCTTAGTTTGTGCTTTATAACTGAAGTCTCTATCTAACGGAAAAATAGGTCTTTTAACTTTTTCATATTTTATATTTAAAATATCTTCATTTGTACTTCCTGTTGTTAAAGCCATAATATTTCTTTTAGAAAGAAGTTTATGATGTTCAGTTAAATATCCTAATTTACAAACAATAATATTACGATTTTTAGGATCTAATCCTAAATCCTCATACATTTCAGGAGTCACATATCCTACATGTTTCTCTGCTAAAATTATATCTACATTATTTACTCTTAAAACTGCTAAATCACTTTCATATGTTCCCCATTTTTCTAAATAATTAATTACCTCTCCCTTTAAAGTTAAAGGTTTTGTAGTTTTGGTATCAAACTTTGCTCCTGCAACAACCTCTATAATTTGTCCAACTTTTCCTTTACAAAACAGTGTTGCTTCAGGATCATAAATCCCTCCATAAATAACTGGACTTATTATATCCTTTGTTTTGGGATTTTCTAAAATTATTTTTAAAAATCCTGTACAATCTGATGATGATCCAGCAGTGGGATTGTCTCCAGAATCTGATAAATATATTGGAAATTTATTTTCCTCTAAAGCTTTTAAAGCAACCTCATAAGCTTTTTCAGGCTGATAAGTTTCTGTGTGAAAAGAAAACTCTTCTCTTCTATCAAAAAACTCTTGACCTAGCTCTTTTGAAATTGTATTTGCTAAATTTTCATCTTCTGCTATAACATAGATTCCCACAGAAGCATCTTCGCTATCTGCCCAAGGATATCCCATAAGAATGGAAACAGCTAAAACTCCCTGTTTCTTTTCATACTCTCTACATCTATTTATAAAATAAACCATTGGCTCAGTTGAAGTTTCTGATTGTTCTCCTGCTATTAACATAGGAACTCTTACCCAAGATTTTTTAGGTATTTTATTTTCTTTAAAAATATGTATTAACATCTTTGCAGCATGCTCTCCAGTTTCAAAACAATCAGTATGCGGAGCACATTTATATCCAACATATGCATCAGCATATTTATGCATTTTATCAGTCATAGTTGTATGCATATCAAGGGCAACTACAATAGGAATATCTTTAAAATGTTTTCTAAGCTCCTCTAAAAGATCGCCTTCTGCTTCTCCTAACCCAACTACTCTCATAGAACCGTGAAGAGCTAAGTTAATCCCATCTAATTTTTTAATTTTATCTGCTTCTAAAGCTCTCTCTATAAATTCTTTTTTTAATCTACTATAAAGTTCGTAGCTTACCTCGCCATTTGGAACTGCTCTTGCACTAAGTGTTGGAACAACATCATATCCATTTTCTTTTAAAGTATCAACTATTCCTCTTAAAGAATTATTTTTTGTTTCAAAATTTAATGAATCCTCTCCATATTTTATAGAAAAATCCTTTTCATCTGTGATAATTGGATTAAAAGAATTTGATTCATGATGCATAGATCCTACTAAAACTCTTTTCATTTTCATTTTGTATGATAAATATAAGTCTATTTATCACTACATCCTCCTTCTTTGATATTTTAAGCTAATTCTCATAATTAAATATAGTCATATGATGACCATTCATAGAGTTAATTTTAAATTTTATTGTTTGTCCATTCTGTTCAAATGGAATCTCATCTCTTGTTTCCTCTTCAAAAATAGATACAATCTTTTTATTAGGAATATTAACTTTAACTTCTAAATCATATAATTTTAATTTATTTTGGATCGTATAAATATCTTGAGAAGGTTTTTCTATAAGATAGTTTAAAAGATGAAGAACAATTCGATTCTCATTTTTCTGTTCATTTAAACTAGTTATTAGAGTTGTAGGACCATTGTGATCAACTAATTTTTTATCTAATAGCATATCCAAACTATCTTTAAGTATCTCCTTACACCATTTAGCACCATTTTTTCTATATATTCTAAAAATTGGATGCGAAAAATAGATGTAATTATCACCCTTTAAAGCTCCTGGAAACCCTTTTTTCCCAGATGATGGAGCATGTTGATGAGAACAGAAAAATATCCCCTCTCTATTAAAGTACGGTTCTATTGTTTCTAAAATAACTTCACTATTTATTTCTTCTATTTTAATTCCTTTTAAATACATTACGTGCTCTTCTTTAGGAAGAGATCTTCCTATCCTTTCATTAGGAAGAATAAAATCTCTGTCAAACTCTGATTCTCCAAGATACTTTAATGAAAAAAGATTATTTTCATTACTAGTATCTATTAAAGACATGTAAGAACTAATTATTTTTCCACCATTTTTCATATAATTTTCTAATTTATTTTTTAATGTTATATTAAATTTTATTTTATCTGGCAAAATAAGAACTTTGTATTTAGAAAAATCCATAGAAGAATCTATAATTTCAAATTGATAAGACATTTCTTGAAGCATTCTCATAGCACCTATAAGCCCAGGATCTATTCCACTTTCATTAGGAGAGTAGAACTCTTCTGGTGTTAAAAGGGCTATTTCTGACATCGGTGTAATTTCTGTACAAAACTCTTCTTTTCTTTCTATTTGTTCATAAACTTTTCCAATTAAATCATAAGAACTTAGAGATAATTGCCCTTTGTTATGAAGCTGGTCTCCTATAGAACATCCAGCTCCTAATGTCAGCATATTAAAGCATTCAAATTCTAAAGCTTCTAAATTTTTATATGAATGAAAATCTCCCCAATAAGTATGGAATTTACCAGTCATTCCAAAAATATCTTTTCCTAAATTTCTGGCATACCTTACCGTAGCAGGAAAGTGATCGTATCCCCATCCACCACTTGGTAAAGATTCTAGTTCTAAATGAGAATATACATCTAAAGCTTTTTTGAAATTTGGCCCCACATGAGAGCTATTAAAAAATAAACTTTTTCCTGGTACAAGATTTTCAATATAAGCTGCAATTTCTCTTCTAAACTCATCTAACATAATAGAGGAATAAATTAGTCTTTCCTCTTTATCATATATATCCATATTTAGAGCTTTCATTTTCTCTTGACACTGTTTACAATTACAATCAACTTTAAATAAAATATCTAGAAAAAACCCATCGATTCTATCTTTTCCAACAGAATCTACAATATCTTCCAAATGCTCTTTAAAAAATTGACGATACTCAGTATTTAAGCAAATTGTATTATAAAAATGAGGTTTTGGAATATTTTGTGTATCAATAAACTCGCCATTCTCATCTAAAGATAACCATTCTGGATTTTCTCTCATCACTCTTCCGTCCCATTGGACTGTTGTATATATTGGAGCTTTTATACCTTGCTTATGACAAGCCTCTATTTGTTCTATTAACAGATTTTTATTTTTTAAATTAGGATGAATTAAATGTGGGTGTTTTTTAGATGGATAGTAAAGCCATCCATGATGACATCGGGCAAACAACGTCACTGAATTAACATGGGCATTTTTTAAAGTTTCTCCAAACTCTGTTGGATTAAAATCTATTCCAATATCTTCTATAAATTCACTAGTATGGAAATCTAAATGTATTTGTCTTTGTATTTCTTTTTTCATAATTACTCCTTTATGGCTCCAGCGGTTAATCCACCTTCTATTTTTTCTTGAAATAACATATAGATAATCAGAGGTATCAAAACTGTAATTGTGATAGCAGCCATTAATAATCCATATTCTGAACCACGCTCACCATTAAAGTTAAGAAGCCCAAGAGTTATAGGCTTTAATTTATTATCATTTATAAAAAGGAGAGGAAAAACCACATTGTTCCATGCTCCTAAAAAATTAAAAATAGATACAGTAGCAATAGCTGGCATACTTAAAGGAAGCACTAATTTTAAGTAAACTTGCCAAAAGCTAGCACCATCAATAATAGCAGCTTCTATCAAAGAGTTATTTATCCCTTTCATAAATCCTGTCAAAACTAAAATACTAAATGGTAAAGAAAATGCAACATAAACTAAAACTAAAGCTACTAAATTGTTTTTTAGATTAAGAACTCCCACAAAATATGAGATAGGAACCAATACACTTTGCATAGGTATCATCATTCCAAGGAGAAAAAATACTGACAGATACTTATTAAATTTAAAGTTAAATCTCGATAAAATAAATGAAACCATTGATGCAGTAAAAATTAAAATAATAACAGTTGATACTGAAATCACTATACTATTGAAAAAATAAGTTCCCATATTAGCAGCATTCCAAGCTTCAATGAAATTTTCTACCCTAAAAATTTTAGGAATTGAAAAGGGAGTAGAAAATATCTCATTATTATTTTTAAAAGAAGAAAAAACTGTAAAAATCATAGGACCTATGAAAGATAAGCTTACAAAAATTAAAAATGAATAAGTTATAACTACGTGGTGAGTTTGCTTTTGTTTCATTTATTCCTCCTTTTTTCTCCAGTTAAAAAATTACTTAAAAATACTAAAGATAATGCTAAAAGTAAAAGTAAAACTCCAATTGCACTTCCCTTTCCAAAATTATCATATCTAAAAGATTCGTAATAAAGTAAAGTTGTTGGTAGATTAGTCAAACCATTAGGTCCACCCTCAGTCATAGCAAATATTAGATCAAAAACTTTAATAGAACCTATAATATCCATAACAATACATATTCCTATGATTGGCTTTAACATTGGAATAGTTATTAAGAAAAATTGTTTAATTGAATTAGCTCCATCAATTTGTGCAGCTTCGTAAAGTTCATCTGGAATTGTTGCTAATCCTGCCAATAAAATAACCATATAAAACCCAACACCAACCCAAATATTAACTGATATTATAGCATTCATAGCTGTACTTTCATTTATTAGCCAAGGTACAACATGCTGATGTAAATTTACAGATTTTAAAAATAAATTTAGAGCACCATTGGGCATAAATATAAAATACCACATAAGTCCTACTGCAGTTAAAGGAAAAATAGTAGGAACAAAGAATATAGCTTTAAAAAGTTTATGACCTCTACACTTTGAGTTTATAGCTACAGCTAACAAAAGAGCTATCGGAGTATGAAAGGCAACACTAAATACCACCATTTTTATCATATTTTTTAAAGATATTAAGAAATTCTTATCATTCATAAGAATTTTAAAATTATCTAATCCAACGAATTTAACAGGAGAGACAGCTAATCCATTCCATTTAGAAACAGAAAATACCAATGCCCCCATTAGTGGGATAATTTGAAAAGCAACATATATAAGTAATGCCGGTAAAACAAATCCTAGGATTAACATTTTATCTGATTTTTTATGAATTTTTATCATTAACTACTCCTTTCTTGAAATCTCTTCTTGAATTTCTTCTCCAGCTTCCATTGGCGAAGCTCCCATTAAAACACTAACAATAGAGTTTCTAGTTCTATCTTGCATAGATGGTATTTTATCAAAATCAAAGACATCAACACCTATTCCATCAGAAGTTTGAGCTAATGTATTATTAGCTAAGAATAACTCTCCTACTTTATTTCTATCCGCTTCAAAATCAGTACGAGGAAGTAAAAATTCTGCTTCATTTACATATCTAATTCCAGCGTCTTTAGAAGTTAACATTTTTAAAAGTTCAATTGTATAATCTTTTTCTTTTCCTTTTAAATTTCCAGAAATCATATATGGACTAATAACTTGCATGTCTTGATTTTTAAATTCTGCTTTTTCTTTAAAATAAGGAAATTTAGCAAAATCTATATTTGCATAAACTGGTGTTTTTTCAGGATCTACAAATGTAGATATATTCCACGGACCAGTAAATATCATAGCTGCTTCGCCATTTTTAAACTGAGTTGTAGCAATATCATTACTTATTCCAGGAGCTGAAGGAGAAAAAGCATCTTTATCATTTAAAACTTTTATAAACTCTAAAGTTTGAACAACTTCAGGGTCAGTCCACTTAATTTCTCTTGAACCTAGTTTTTTAGCTGCATCAACACCTAACCAACGATAAAAAATCTGATTATGTAAATGTCCTACTGAGTAAGTAGATTTTGCACCTAAAGCAATTGGAATAACATTAATATCTTTTAATTTATCAATAGCAACTAAGAATTCATCCCAAGTTTCAGGAAACTTTTCAATACCTGCTTTATTAAACAAATCTTTGTTATAATAAAATCCCATTAATCCTTGTTCCATAGGAATTGCATATATTCCATCTTTCCCAGGAATTGTGTAATAATTTAAAGCCCCTTTATTAAATCCTTCACCCCACTCTTTATCTTCATCTAAAATTGGTTTCATATCAGCTAATAAGTTTGTATCAACATATTCCCCTAAATTAGCGACTCCTTGTATTCTAAAAATATTAGGTAAAGTCCCAGAGGCTAAATCTGTTTTTAATTTATTATTAAAAGAAGATTCATCTCCTTGAGATTCATCTACAACAATAACATCTGGATGTTTTTGTTCAAACTGAGAAATAATATCTTTATAAACTTTGACTGAATTTGATGTTCCAGCCATTCTAGTTAATAATCTAATTTTAACCTTATCGTTATCTTTAGATTCATCTCCACAAGCAAGAAAAGCTAAACATATGCTACAAAGAGTAAGTGATTTAATTATTTTTTTTATCATAAATTCCTCCTATTAATTATAAACTTTTAAATTGTGCTAAAGCATTTCCTGTAACTGAAGCTTCAATTGGACCTATTGTAATGGAACAATCAAAAGATTTTTTAATAATTTCTATTAAAAAACTATCTTGATTACCTCCTCCTAAAAGCACAACATTATTGATCTCTTTATTAGATAACGTTTTTATTAATTCTAAAGATTCTCTATAGTTATTTCCTAAACTGTTATAGATTATTCTTAAAATATCTTCTTTAGAATTTATTACAGAATGATACTTTTTAAAATATTTATCTTTTATTAGATTTTCAATATCAGTGGTGTTTAAAAACTCTTCAGTTATTTCAATATGATTATCCAAAATAGAATTTTTAGCTAGATTTGAAAAATCTTTGAAATCTATATCTTCATTTTCTTTTTTCCATTGATTTCTTAAAGACTGTAATGGTAACGTTCCTATTGTCATAGACATAAATCTTATTTTTTTTTCTAAAGATCCTTCATTTACCAATCCCTTTTTTAACCCTACTAAATCAGTTATAGTTTTAGAAAGCTCAACTCCTAAAAGAGACCAAGTTCCATTTATCAAATATGCACTATTGTTATCTAAATTAGCTCCAATAACTGCACAAGCTGAATCATGACCTGGAACACAAACTATTGGTATATTTTGAGATATATCTAACTCTTTTAAAATTTCATCTTTTAAAAAATAAGATGTAGTCCCTGGATGAGTCAGCTCACCTTTAATAGTTGAAGGAAGTTCTAACTTTTGGAAAATAGTTTTAGACCAATCTCGATTTTCAGCATTTAATAATCCAGAGGTAGAAGCTATAGTATATTCCCATACTTTTTCTCCTGTTAAATAATATAAAATTAAGTTTGGCATAAATAAAAATTCTTTAGCACCATTCTCTAATATATTTTCATACTTTATATCATGATATAATTGATATATTGAATTAAATGCAAAATGACCATTTCCACAAATATTATAGTGTTCTTCCAATGATATTTTATTATGAACCTCATCAATTACTTTTTGTGGTATAGAAGTTCTATATGATCTTGGATTTCTAAAAAATTGACCATTTTCATCCAACCATCCATAATCACATCCCCAAGTATCTATCCCTAAAGATCGAATGTTTGCATTTTCTTTAAGTGCTTTTTTTATTCCTATTTTAATTTCATTTAAAATATAGGGCAAATCCCAATAAATTTTTCCATTTTTATTTAAAGTTTTTGTTGGAAATCTATGAACTTCATTTAATTCTAAGCAATTATTATTATTTGTAACAATAATTGCTCTTCCACTAGAAGCACCTAAATCTAAACATAAAACGGATTTCATAAAACCTCCCTATTTTATTTTTTTACCATAATCTTTGAATCTTTCTATCATATTATATATTTCTTCATCTTCTATAATTACTGGCTCTCCAACAGATGAAGATAATAGATACAAACTTGAAATATATTCTACTTGAGTTAAAACATTATAAGCTATTTCAATATCCTCTCCTGCTGTTGTTATTCCATGGTTAGCTAATAGACACGCTCTTGAATTTCTCATAGTATTAAAACAATTTTCAGCTAGTTCTTTTGTTCCATAACTTGCATAATTAGCACATCTAACTTCTTTGTCACCAGTAACTGCTATCATATAATCTATTGCAGGTAAGTTTTTTCTTAAACATGCTATGGCTGTTGAATATTTAGTGTGACCATGTATCACTGCATTTATATTATTTCGATTTCTATAGAGCATTAAATGCATCTCTAACTCACTACTTGGTGTTTTTCCTTCTATTAAATTTCCATCTAAATCAACAACTGATACATCTTCAGGTTTTAAAAGTGAATATGGAATTCCTGAAGGAGTTATTGCGATTAAATTTTCACTTCTATCGTAGATACTAATATTTCCTGCTGTTCCATTTGTAAGTTGATCACTCAACATTTTCAGCGATGTTGCAATAATTTTTTCTCTAATATGCTCAATTTTCAATTAAAATTACCTCCCTATTTTCAGTAAAACACTGTGTATATTTTTTATTCTATTAGATATATACTTTATATTTTTCTTGAAATCAATAACAAAACAAGGAATTTTATAATTTATTTACGCAAAAATTTGCGTAAATTTCAGAAAAAATTATATTAAATATATACATTTTTTTCTATTTCTGGTATATACTTAAAAATATATCAGCTTAATTTTAGGGAGGAACCTTATGAAATTAAAAGAAATTGCTAAAAGTGCAAACACCTCTGTTTCAACAGTATCTAGAGTTTTAAATAATAAAACAGGTGTAGGAAAAGAAAAACGAGATTTAATTGAAAAACTTTTAATAGAGTCTGGATTTTATAATAACTCTTATAAAATAGCTAATGATATAAAAAGAATTGCTGTTATTGTCTCAGATTTGAAAAATCCTTTTTTTTCTGAAATTGTAAAAAAGATAACTGAAGAGTCAAGAAAAGAGTCCTATCAAGTATTAATTTTTGATACAGATGAAAACTTTCAAAATGAAATAGAATCAATTGATTCTATAATTAAATCAAATATTCTAGGTGTTATAATGTGTCCTTCTGGTGGTAGTAACTCTGAAAAAAATTTAAAAAAACTAGAAGACTATTCTATCCCCTTTGTTTTATTTGATCGAGAGCTCGATTTTTATCATGATGGAGTTTTTTTAGATGATTTTAAAGCAGGTTTTCTCGCAACAGAAGCTTTAATAAAAGAGAATCATAGTAATATCGGAATTTTAGTTGGAAAATTGAAACATAAAAATATGTATAATAGATTTCTTGGTTATTGTCACGCTCTAAAAGTTTATAATATTGAATTTAATAATAATTTTATTTATGAAATCGACTTAGAAGTTCAAGATGGTTACAATGTTGCAAAGGATATTTGTTCAAAAAACTCCAATCTATCAGCTATTTTTTCCTGTAGCAATCTTATTACACTTGGTTTTATAAAATACCAAAATGAAGTTAATAAAAAAAATAAAATTTCTATCATCGGATTTGATAATCCAGATTATTTTGATATATTAAATTTAAATATAAGCTCTATTACTAGATCTATTTCTGAAATAGGATTGATTTCTGCAAAAATGTTATTTAAAAAATTAAAAAATAATACAGAGCATACTCAAAAAATTATTATAAATCCTATTTTAAAATTAAAAGGCTCTGAAAAAATAAAAAATTAAGCTGTAGACAACTAATCATCTACAGCTTTTAAATTAAATCTTTTATCTCATATTTATCTCTTTTAAGGTATCTGAAAGATAACCAATCTCCTCTAAAGACATCTTTTTTATTTCATTTTTTAATTTTATACGCTTTTTTATAAAACTATCTCTTTTTAGAGAATAAAAAAGAGAAAAAATCATTATTGGAAATAAAATTAAAAGTGGAAATGCTATTATTATAGACGCTGTCTTCAACATATCTAATCCTCCAGCAGATATAAGAGCTATTGCCAAAAGAGATTGAAAAACTCCCCATATTAATTTTTTATATTTTGGAGGATTTAAATCTCCATCTGAGCTCATCATTCCTAAAACATATGTAGCTGAGTCTGCTGAAGTTATAAAAAATGAAGCTAATAAAACAATTGCTACCCCGCTCATTAAATTTCCAAAAGGATATTCTCCAAAAACTAAGAATAAGGCTGTTTCAGTATGTTCTATAGCTATTTTTGCAAACTCTTTTCCCAAAGATATTCCTAATGTTCCAAAAGCTGAAAACCAGATAAAAGAAACTAGAGATGGTATAACTACAACTCCTATAATAAACTCTCTTATAGTACGACCTTTAGATATTCTAGCTATAAATGTTCCCACAAATGGTGTCCAAGCAACCCAGTTAGACCAATAAAAAATTGTCCACGAAGATAACCATGTTTTATCTCCAAAACTATTTGTTCTTAAACTTATCTTTAAAAAATTATTTAAATAGTTTCCTAAACTTTCTGAAAAAACATTAAAAATACCTATTGTTGGACCTAAAATAATTACAATTAATAGTAACAGAAATGATATAAAAACATTTAAATTTGACAAGGTTTTTATTCCTTTATCTAGTGATCCCAATGCAGAGTATACAAAAATAACTGTTACAACTCCTATTATTATAATTTGACTAGCTATATTATTTGGAATATTAAATAAATAATTAAGACCACTATTTATTTGCAGTGCCCCAAATCCAAGTGTTGTAGCTACTCCTGTTATAGTTGCTAAAATCGCAATTACATCTATTATCATTTTACATTGTTTTTCATATTTCTTTCCTTTTAAAATAGGAGAAAACAAAGAGCTAATTAGTCCTTTCTCATCTTTTCTAAATTGAAAATATGCCATTCCTAAAGCTAAAAAACTATATATTGCCCACGGATGTATTCCCCAATGAAAAAACGAAGTATTAAAGGCGAAATCTATTGCTGATTTCGAACCACTTTCTATTCCACCTATTGGATTTACAAAATGAGTCATAGGTTCTGCTACTCCAAAGAATACTAGCCCTACTCCCATTCCAGCTGAAAAAAGCATTGAAAACCAAGACATATTTGAATATTCTGGTTTTGAATCATCCTTTCCTAATCGAATATCTCCATAACTACTACAACAAAGATATAAACAAACTAAAGCTATTAACAATACTATTATTAAATATAAAAATCCAAAATTTGTTATTATGGAATTTAATAATACTTTTGTTATCTTTTCAAACTGAGATTTATTTAACCCAATAATTGATAGAATTGTAAAAATGATAAAAAATGAAATGTAGAAAATTAGATTTTCTTTCAATAAAAATTTACTAAAAAAATTTGCTCTGTTGTTATTTGATAAAATATCTCCTCTTTTGTTCACACTCATGTAAAACCTCCCTTTTTGTAAATAATAAGTATATTGTAACATGATTTAAAGCTCTGGTCAAATTGAGCATAAAAAAAGTTGCAGTTTAACATGCAACTTTTTAACAATTATTATGAAAAACGAGCATCACACAGTCCACATCCTGAGCAAACATGTCCATTGTAAGAGAATGCAATTTTTTGTGCTCTCTGCTTCTTTCTTAACTCTGCAACGTGTCCATCTCCCTCTCCATTAACATGATACTTTAACATTTCAGCTAAGTTGTCCATGCATGAAGATAACCCTTTTATTGGAGCTCCAGAGCATTCGTTGTCATCTAAAAGCGCAATAACTTTTTCTACCTCCATTCCAGGAAGTAATTTAGAAATTGCATTTAAATTTCCTGGACATCCCCTTACTGCTGAAAATGATACTATTTTTCCATCTTTAACCTCTACACTCATCTCTTTAGAGCAAGCTCCATAAGGTACCTCTGTAAACTTAACATCTTTTTTTACTTCTGCATTAGCAAAAGTACTTGCCATTAAAACTCCAGCTAATAAAAATAGATCTCTTCTCATAACTTTTCCCCCTTGTATTTTTATATTATTAATATAGCTATATAGCTCATTATTTTCAATATGTCAAGTAAAATAAAAAATTGCAGATTTCACTCTGCAATTTCCTTATTTTACAACTATTCTTCCCTCTAATTTAGGATTTAATACCTTTATTTTTTTCACATAATCAATAAAAATATCTGAATCAATATTTTTTTCTGAATCTATTTCTACTACTCCTACAGTATTTTTTAACATTTGGAATCCATCTCCACCATTTTTGATGTATAAAGGAAGAGCCACTGTATAGATAGTTTCTAATTGAATAGGTTTACCATTTATAGTAACACTACTTACTCTTGATCCCACTTCATTTTTTGGATTATAACTATACTCCATTCCTGAAACCTGTAAAAATCTTCCAGCTTTCTTATCCACACTACTAACTCCATGCTCCAATGCTTCTACTATAGTTTTTCCACTATATTTAAAAGCACCAACTTTATTTGAAAATGGAAGAATTGATATTGCATCTCTTAATCTAAAATCTCCAGATTCTATATTTGCTCTAATTCCTCCACCATTCATAAATGCAATCTCTGTATCAAAGTGATTTTTATAAGCATCTGCTATTAGATTTCCTACATTGCTTTCCTCATATCTAGCGTGATGATTCTCTCCAAACCCTGAATCTAGTTTTACATTGTTTTTTGCAATAACAGTTCCTAGGTCTCTATCTAATTTCTCTTTATAAAACTCTTCTAATTTTAACATCTCCTTATCTGAAGGAACAGAGCTATCCACTGGTAAAAATTCTAAACTTTGTTTTATTTTTCCATCTTTATTTTTAAATATATCAATTTTTACAATAGATCCCATATTTCCTTGTGGAGAAACAATTGGCTTTTCTCCTACATATGTCACAAAATTATATTTTTCAGATTTTTCTTCTGCTAATACTGCATTTATTTCTGGATATTTTTCTAAAATCTCTATATTAAGCTCTGGTTCTGATTGAGTTAAAAGAACTATGAAATCAACTTTTTCTTTTTTTAGTTTTTCTAAATTTTCTCCAATACTTTTGATTATATCCTCTTGATAAATTTCAGTTGTTTGAATTGTTGTCTCCATTCCATCAGTAGTTCCTAAAAAACCAACTTTAAAGTCTCCTATCTTTTTTACAATATACTCTTTAGAATTATTAAAAGGCTTTCCTGAACTCTCCTTTAAGTTACTGCTTATCCATTGAAACTTAGATTTATTAACTAAGTTTCTAGCTTCAGTTACTCCAAAATCAAACTCATGTTGGCCGAAATTTGAAATATCTATTGGCATTTTATTAAAAGCTTCGATCATTGGAAATCCATGATAAACAGCTCCAAACAAAACTCCCCCTCCTAAATCTCCACCTTGAAGAACTACAGTGTTTTTATTTTCTTTTTTTACAGAGTCAACTAAAGTTTTAGTTCTAGCAACTCCTCCTCTCTCACCATGTTTATCTACAACTGGATAAATCACATGAGAGTCATTAAAATATAGTAGCGTCGCCTTTTCTTGAGCAGCAACCAATGACGAAATAAGTAAAAAACTAAGTAATAATTTTTTCAAAATACACCCTCCAATAAAATAATTAAATTTAAATCTGAAGTATTATATCACATATATCAACTATAAAGCAAAAAGCTGTAGATTTTTCCACAGCTTTAATATTTTTTATTTATTTTTTATATCCTCAACAGTTATTGATCTTATATTTGTAGCTCTTCCCTCTTTTGGTAGAGTTATTTTTCCTTCATTTATAAGTTCAACTGCTATAGCTTGATTTTTATCTCCTGGTAATCCTATTATTTCCCAGTTATTGTCTGGCAGTCCATCAATTACCTTTTTCTCTTGGACATATTTCATAGATAGTTGTTGAATAGTCCCCTCTGTTTTTCCATAAGCGGTTTTAGAATCCCATAAAATAGGTATATTTCTATTTTCAAATATTCCACCTTTTTTAGCTAACATATCGAATCTATATGAATTCATTCCAACTTTAACTTTCATATCATCTGTTATTGGAGTTCCGTTCATAAGTTTTAAATCTTTTATTCTATTTCCTTTTTCCTCTCTTAAATCAATCTTATATTGTGCTCCGCCAAATTGATCATATAAGCTATATTTAAAAGATCTTTTATCTAAATCAAAACTTATTGTTAAATCTCCAGGTTTTAAAGTATTAAAATATTCAGCTGACCACTCCATATAATTTTTTAGGTCTTTCCCTGTGAATTCATATACAGTAATCTCTCCACCTGTATAACGATAGTTATAAGCAATATCTTTTTTCTTCACCTCTCCTGCATCCCATTTAGAATCGTCTCTATCTAAAGAAAGTGCAACAACTTGTGCATCACTATAATTTAACATAACATTATGTAAAAAAGTAGCAAGTCCTGTATCCTCAACATAGATACTTGGAATTCCTTTTACCTTATCCTTTGGTACAAGAGGATTAGTTGCTTTTCCTATAACTATATTAGCTTCCTCTCTTAACTTTTCATGATAAGGAGCGTATATCTTATCTACTCTTTCACTATTTTCAACACCTTTTAAAGAAACAGTTTTAGCCTCTTTTGATACAAGTTTTGATTTTTTATTAGTGTCAAACTTTAAATCAACTATTGATAAGTCTTGTCCATATTTATAAGGTGCTGTTATTACCACACCATTTTCAACTACACTTGAAATCTCTTTATGTGCATGTCCTGATAAAATAACATCTATTTCTGGAATTGCATTTGCTATATCCTTTACTCCACTTCCAGGAACTCCATTTTCATTATCATATCCCATATGAGCAACTAAAACTATAGCATCCACTTTTCCTTTTAATTTTTCAACCTGTGCTTTTATAGCTGGAATTGAATCCATAACCTCTAAATCTTTTACATTTCCTGTATCTGCTTCAAACTTTGTAATAAGAGGAGTTGTTACACCAATAAATCCAACTTTAATTCCATCTTTTTCCATTATTGTAGAACCTTCTAGAAACTCTTTTCCATCTTTTTTATAAAAAAGATTTGATGCTAAAGATTTTCCTTTAAAATCCTGTGTGTACTTTGATAAAACATCTAATCCAAAGTTAAACTCATGATTTCCTGGAACAAATATATCATAATCCATTACATTCATAACTTTTGCCACTGGATTTGGAAAAACTTTTGAAAACTTTTCAACAGAGTTATCTTGAATTGCATCACCAACATCAACTAAGATAACGTTGCTATTATTTTCTTTTTCTTTTGATACATAAGTATCTATTTGACTAAAACTTCCAGAAACATATGAATCTCCAGAATACTCCCAAGGAATAATTCTTCCATGTACATCTGAGCTAGATATTATTTTTATATCCACCTCTTTAGCTAATAAAAACGATGTTGTTAAAGTTCCTATTAGCATCACATTTTTCAATCTCATTTAATCTCCTCCTGATTTCGTATTATACAGCTTAACATTATTTTAATTCTTTTTTTAATTACTAGCAAGTTTTTCTTAAAAAAATGAAAAGGAATTGATTTTTATAGAAAAAGATGATACGGTTTAACTAAAAGAATAGTAAAGATTACTATTTATTAGAAGAAGTAAAGAAAATTATTATTTAAATATATTTGAGAATAAATAATTAGGAACAGTAGTGAAAATATCGAATAAATTAAGGAGTTGAAAATTATAATGAGCTATAAAATAGAAATGCTTTTTGTAAGTGATGATTTTCGTGGAAAAGGGATTGGTAAGCAACTTATTAATTTTGCAATTTCTAGTCTCAACGTAAAATATGTAGATGTTAATGAACAAAATCCACAAGGAACTGCTTTTTATGAGCATATAGGTTTTAGCATATTCAAAAGATCTGAATTTGATGACCATGGTAATCCTTACCCAATCTTACATCTGAAATTAAATAAGTAAAAACGTCGTGAGGCCTAGAGGTTTACACTAAATTTTGGAAAACTTCAGAGAAAATTCAAAGGAGATTGAAAAAATCAATCTCCTTTTTTATTATATAAAATTTTTATCAACTTTCTTCCAAGCCCTTTTCTATGATATTCAGGTGAGATAAAAACTGGCCCAAAAGATATTGTTTTATATTCTACTTCGTCTTTTTCTATTATTTTCTTTTTTGTCTGTCTTTTATAAATTTTCTAGCCTTTTTCACTCCACCAACTTCTTTAAACATTTGATTTAATTTTTGTTGTTCTAACTCTTTACTAGTTAGTCCATCGTATGAACTTTCTCTTTTTAGCTTAAAGTAGTTTTCAATTCTTCTTTCATCTATAAGGCCATTTATCAATGCTTTTTTCACAGCACAACCTGGTTCATCAGTGTGAGAACAGTTATTAAATTTACATTGATTCACTAAATCTTCCATCTCTAAAAAATACTTAGATACATCAGCACTTTGAATTCCAATCTCTCTCATTCCAGGGGTATCAATTATGACTCCACCAAAAGGTGAAACAAACATTTCACGCCCTGTTGTAGTATGCTTACCTTTATCTCCTTTACTAATACTCTTTGTTTCTAGTCGATTTTCTCCTAAAATTTCATTAATTAAAGTTGATTTTCCAACTCCTGAAGAGCCAATAAAAGCTGTAGTTATATCTTTTTTTAAATATTTTTTAAATTTATCAATGTTATCTTCTTTAAATGTTGTAACAATAATATCTGAAAAAGCTGATATTTCTTCAACTTCTTGTATACACTTAAGCAAATTTTTAGAAAGATCAGACTTTGTTAAAACAATAACAGGAACTGCACCACTGTCCCAAGTTATAGAAAGATATCTTTCTAGTCTATTTAAATTATAATTTTCATTTAAAGACATACAAATAAAAACAATATCAATATTAGTTGCAATAATTTGAACTTGATCACTTATTCCAACTGCCGTTCGAGAAAAAGTAGTTTTTCTTGTTAAAATTTTATGTATAATAGCTTTAGAATCATTTTCATCAAATGAAACCATCACATAATCTCCAACTGCAGGAAATTCAATCGATTCTGTAGCTTCATATCTAAACTTCCCAGATATTTCAGCTAATTTTTCATTACATTCAGTAATAATTTTATATAAACCTTTATATTGAGCTATGACTCTAGCTAATTTAAGCTTAGGATAGTTTTTAGCTTCCTCAATATAAATATTTTTTAAACCATAATTTTCTAATATATTCAAAATAAACGCCTCCTATTTTTTAATTTAACTTAAAGGAGGTATTGAAGTAGGTTATTTATTCAATCCCTCCTTCTTCATTACACTCTCTAATACACTTTTATTTTTTCTCATAAAACACACTCCCTATATATTTTTTTTAATTTTCAATTTAGTAATAAATTATACCAATTTTTTTCAAATTATGAAATCATTTTTCTGTGATAAAAAAGAAAATCTAAATAATTTAGTCAAGGTCCCCCCTTTTCTGTTAGGGATAATTTTCTTTAATGTAAAATCTAGCACCTAATAATATTCTAGCATTAATTCCAAAAAATAAAAAAATTGCAGATTTTACCTGCAATTTTTTTATTTACCAACTTTTTTTTCTAAGTATATATTTTATAAGAGGATAAACTAACATCAATACACAAGCAATCATCAATACTGCTGTTATTGGTCTTGTAAATACTTTTACTAGATCTCCATTAGCTAAAGTATATGCACGTCTAAAGTTAGATTCACTCATTTGACCTAACACAAGACCTAAAACTAAAGCTGCTGAATTATAACCTAATTTTACAAACATATACCCTATTATTCCAGCTGCCGCCATTAAAATAACATCTCCAGTATTATTTTTTAAAGCATACGCTCCTATTGTTGCTAACATAACGATAACTGGTCCTAATATTGTATATGGAATTGCTAAAATTTTCGCAAATACTTTTGCTACAGCCATAGCAACAATAACCATTACAATATTTGTTATAAGCATTGAACCAAATACAGATGCTAAATATTGTGGCTGTGTTTTTATTAATAAAGGTCCTATTTGTACACCTTTTATAACTAGAGCAGTCATCATTATTGCCGCTGCATTTCCACCTGGAATTCCAAGAGATAACAAAGGAACCATAGATCCACCTGTTGCAGCATTATTAGCTGCTTCTGATGCTACTATTCCATCAGCTATTCCCGTTCCTAATTTCTCTGGATGTTTTGACACCTTTTTTTCAATAGCATATGATAAAAATGATGCTATTGTAGCTCCTGCTCCTGGAAGTATTCCAATTACAGTTCCTAATATAGAAGATCTTGTCATCGTACCCTTTGTTTCCCAAATCTCCTTTACAGATGGAAGAACTGTTTTCATTTTTGTTGATTCATTTTTTTCTTTATCACTTACTTCAATTTTTTTTGATTTAGCAGTTTGCTTCAATACTTCTGTAACAGCAAATAATCCAATCATTATTGGGATCATCTCTATTCCAGAAAGTAGTGTAGAACTTCCCCAAGTAAATCTAGAAATTCCCAACATTGGATCCATTCCAACACAAGCTAATAAAAGTCCAATCAAACCTGATATTAAAGTTTTTACTATATTATCACTATCTAAACATGATAAAACTGAAATTCCTAAAAAAGATACAGCAAATAGTTCAGAAGGTCCAAACTCTAATGCTATACTTGCAAGTTGTGGAGATACTAAAGCCATTGCAAATGCTGCAACTAATCCTCCAACAGCTGATGCAATTAGTGAGAATCCCAAAGCTTTTCCTGCTTCCCCTCTTTGAGCCATTGGGTATCCATCAAAAGTTGTAGGTGCACTAGAAGGTGTTCCTGGTATTTTAAATAATATTGCTGTTATACCACCTCCAGTTATTGATGCACAATATACTGAAACTAAAAATGCAATTGCAATAACAGGATCCATTGCATAAGCAAAAGGTAACGCTAGTGCAACTGCCATAGATGCACTAACACCAGGCATTGCTCCAAAAACAACACCTAAAATAGTTCCTGCAGTTATTAATAAAAATGTACTAGGGTTTAATATAATTCTTAATCCCATACCTAACAGATCAAACATAACTTATAGCCCCCTTTTAATATTTAATAATATACCTTCAAGGAAAAGTGCTAAGTTACGGAATATTCCTATTCCTCTTTCTAATCTTATATCTAATAGTCCCTGAAAAATTATATAAAGAATAAAAGTTATTATTAAAGAGTTTAATATAACTTTAAATATATTTCTCTCTCCTAATAAAATTGCATAAGTCACTAAAAATCCAAAACATGATGTTAAAAATCCAATGTATGGAGTTGAAAGGGCCATAATTGAAACTAGAACCATTCCTATAAATAATTTACTTTTAAAAAAAGATATTATGTCGATCTTTTCATGAACTGTTTTTTCTTTTCTTATTTTTAGTTGATTAATTAAATTAGCTATTAATAAAATAACCATTAAAGATATAACTATTCTTGGCCAAAACGCAGCTCCTAATTCCGTTAAGGTAGGAGCTGGTGATTCTATTCCAACTAAAAAGAAACAATAAATATTAAATATAATTAATGCTATTGAAAATATAATATCCAAATTTATTTCACTCCCTATTATAAGTATTCTTTACTTTGATATTACTTTTTACCAAACAGTTCAGTTAAAGAGTTATAATCATTTTTCCATTGAGCTTTAAATTCCTCTGTGTTTAACCATCCTTTTCTTTGATCTAGCCCTTCATTTTTAGCCCAATTCTGGAAAAAATCACTTTCTATTGCTCTTTGAGCTGCTGCTTCAAATGCTTCAATAGCTTTATCAGGAGTTCCATTTATATAAAATATTCCTCTTGCAGGTCCAAAATATGTATTTAACCCCAGCTCTTTTGATGATGGAACATTTTCATATCCAGGAAGTGTTAATCTATTCTCTGTTAAAGCTAGAAGTACTTTCATATCTCCAGAAGCTACCATTGCCGCAACCTCAGCAGGTCCAACACAAGCTATATCCACATGTCCTCCGATTACATCAGCATTTAACTGAGATCCTTCTGTGTAAGCAACTGGTTCTATCTTTCCATCTGTAGCTCCCATTACACAAGCTGCATCAAGACCTGTTATTGTCATAACTCCAGCCTTTACTTTTCCAGGATTTTTATCTACATACTCCATTAACTCTGTAAAATTATTATATGGTGATTTTGAACTTGTTACAAAAATATTAACATCGTGTACCATTTGAATTAATGGATTAAGTGTTCCATATACATCATATGGAGTAGCTCCTGAAATTTGTGCTAAAAGTGGTGATGGCGTTGACATTATATATGTATATCCATCTGCTGGTTGTTTTGCACCAAATTGAATACCAGATACCCCTCCTGCTCCTGATCTATTATTAACTACAACTGGAACTCCTAACTCTTTTTCTAGAGCTGTTGCAAATGTTCTTGTTGTAGTATCAGCTCCTCCACCAGTTCCCCAAGGACAAATTATCTCTACTTTTCTCTCCCATTTCCAAGGACCATCTACGGCAACTTTATCAGATGAATCCCCACATGCACCTAGTAAAAATGTTGTTGATAATACTGCCAAAATCTTTTTCTTTAACATAATATCTCCCCTTTTTATAGTTATTTTAAAACTTTAAAGAAAAGTTTTAATTTAATATTCTGGTATTCTGTATCCTGGATATGTTTTTTTGTATACAATAGAGTATACAACATTTTTTTGTAATGTCAATTTTATTTTTGCACTTTTATTGAAAATAAAATATTTTTTTCATACACTATGATTCTTTATAATAATTTATAAGACAACCTTTGATTAAAATATCTCTTTCTGTATTTGTTAAGGAATCTATTTTTAACTCTATTTTTTCTATACTATTATTTATAGATGAAATTAGATAGGCTTCTATTATCTCTACTTTATTTTTTATACTTTTCTCTATATCTTTTATATAAATATAATCACCATTTTCAAAATTAACATCTTGATCTAAAGTAAATGGTATCATTCCCCAATTTATTAAATTTGATCTATAACGTTTAGTTGCATACTCCTTAGCTATATTTGCCCAACCACCTAAAACTTTTTGGCATGAAGCTGCTTGCTCTCTTGCTGAACCATCTCCAGGTTTATTAGCATATATTGTACTACCTATTCCAATATCCAAAGGCTCAACATCTTTATCTATTTCTTTAATCTTATGAAATACATCTTTTAGTTCTTTTGTAAATGGATCTTGTCCAAGTTCTCTTTGAACTTCAAAACTATGTATACTTTTAGCATTTTTAACATAATCTGGAACTCTTCTTGAAAGAGTAAATTCAGCTAATCTCATAGGATTTGAACGATATGACGATGTTTCACCAGAAGGGATCAACTCATCTGTTGTTGTTACTGGATCATTTATTACTGCACAAACTTTAAGTAGTATATTTTTTGTCAATTTTGGCATTTTAGGCCAATCCACTATGTTTGGAGCATATCTTAACTCTAAGTCATAACTTTTTTGAAATCCTTCATAAACTTTATTTTTATAGACCTTATCGTTAAATATATACTTTGGTTTACTAAAATTTATATCTAACTCTGTTGCTGCTGTTAATTTTCCACCATTAATAGCTGTTGCTGCTATAGATCTAGCATCCATTAGAGCTACCATAGATATCTGACCATCTCCAGGTTTTGATCCCTCTCTATTTGGAAAATTTCTTGTTGTGTGTCTAAGACTTAATTGTCCATTTGCCGGAGTATCTCCTGCACCAAAACACGGTCCACAAAAAGCTGATCTTACAACTGTTCCACTCTCCATTATTTTTTCTATCGATCCATTTTTATTTAATTCAATATATGTTGGTTGACTAGATGGATAAATATTTAGTGAAAAATCTACTCCTACAGATCTATTATTTAAAATATCTGCAACATCAACTATATTGTCATAAGTCCCTCCTGCACACCCAGCGATCACTCCTTGTTCTGCAAAAAAATCTCCATTTTTTATTTTACTTTTTAGATCTATTTTAATGCCTTGCTCAAAAGCTTCTTTTTCTACTTTTGTTAAAATCTCTTCTAAATTATTTTGTAACTCTTTTATTGAATATACGTTACTTGGATGAAAAGGCAACGCAATCATAGATTCAATCTGATCTAAATCTACAATAATCATTCCATCATAAAAAGCAACTTTCTTAGGCTCTAATTTTTTATAATCACTTTCTCGATTATGATCCTTTAAGTACTCTTCTACACTTTTATCTGTTTTCCATACTGAAGTTAGGCATGTTGTTTCTGTAGTCATAACATCTATTCCATTTCTAAATTCAACATTTAAATTAGATATTCCCTCTCCGATAAATTCCATAACTTTATTTTTTACAAATCCATTTTTAAATACAGCTTTAATAATTGTCAAAGCAACATCTTGTGGACCAATTCCATTTCTAGGCTTACCTTTTAAATATACTCCAATAACTTCTGGGTACTTTATGTCATAAGTTTTATTTAAAATCTGTTTTACTAATTCTCCTCCACCTTCGCCTATTGCTATTGTACCTAGAGCTCCATATCTTGTGTGACTATCTGATCCTAAGATCATTTTTCCACATCCTGCCATTGTTTCTCTCATATATTGATGAATTACTCCTTGATGAGGAGGAACGTAGATACCACCATATTTTTTAGCAGCTGATAACCCATACATATGATCATCTTCATTTATCGTTCCACCTACAGCACATAAAGTATTATGACAATTTGTTAATACGTATGGAATGGGAAATTTTTCAAGGCCACTAGCTTTTGCTGTTTGAATTATTCCAACATAGGTTATATCATGTGAGGCTAGACAATCAAATTTCAATTTTAAATTTTCCATATCATTTGAAATATTATGTTTTTTTAATATTTCATAAGTTATTGTTCCCTTTTTAGCTTCGCTTTTACCACTTTCTACAATACTTTCATTTTGAATAATATCTTTTCCATCAACTAAAAAAACCCCTTTGTTATATAGAGTTATCATAAATTCCTCCTTTTTCATTTTTGAATAATTGTATACAATTATAATTTATTATTTTTTTTTTCATTTGTCAATTTTTTTTATAAAAAAAATGCTATCAATTTTACTTGATAGCATTTTTCACTCCCTCTTTTGCATTTAATAGGTGTATTCTATTGGCTTCTTTTGCTTTTTCTAACTCATCCTCTTTCAATAAATTTATAATTTCTAAATGCTCATTATAAGCTTTTAAAATTCTATTCTCATTTTTTAAAGATTTTCTCTTTAGAGCTGAAATAATAAAATCATAGTGTCTTAAAATTTTCACTGCATATTCTAAAGAGGACGCCGAATAAACAAGAGAGTTATATTCTAAAAATAGTCTTCTTACTTCACTCCAATTTTCCGTATCTATTAAATATTTTGTTAGAACAAGATTTTGATATATTCTTTCAATTTCATTTTTATTTTTAATAATTGAATCAAATAAAATCCCCTCTAAGCAAATTCTAATTTCAAATATTTCATCAATTTTTTGTGGAGTAATCTCCATAACTCTTAATCTTCCATTAGGTAATCTTTCTATGATCCCCTCAATTTCAAGTTTTTTTATAGCTTCTCTCAAAGGAGTCCTACTTACATTTAGCTTATTAGCATAATCAATTTCAACAATCTTATCTCCAAAATCTATATTCCCAACTAACAAATCATTTTTTATTGTTTCATAGATATTATCACTACTACTTTTTCTCATGAATTATAATCTCCTAAATATATTATATACAATATAATACTTTCTTTTAGATGTTTTAGCAAGAAAAAATATTTTAGTAACTTTTATTTTCACGTATTTCTAACTGCTGTATTAAAAACTCTTTTGCCTCTAATAGATGTTTTTTATTTAAATCTATTATCTCTTTTTTTCTATCTTTTTTTATAAATTCTACCATATTAACATGATCTTTGTGAGCATTTAATCTCCGATTACTGTTTTCAATAGATATTTTTCTAAATTTTTTTAAGTATAGATTTAAATTATTAATTAAATTTACAACTCTTGGTGAATCTGCAATATGATAGAGAATTCTATTAAATTCAGAAAAATATTTAAATACATTTGAAGATTCTTTCTCATTTTCTATTATTAACTTTGTTTTATCTATATTTTTTTCTAATTTTTTTATATCATGTTCAGTAACCTTTTCAAATATTTCTTGAAAAATAACAGTTTCTAAAGCCATTCTTATTTTTATTACCTCTTCTACATCTTTTTTTGTTGTTTTAGGAACTATTACTCCTCCTTTTTCTCTTCCTTCTATAAGCCCCTCTAACTCAAGCATTCTAATAGCTTCTCTCAAAGGAGTTCTACTTACATTTAATTTCAATGCATATTCCTCTTCTACAATTCTACTTTCTTCCTCTATTTTTCCGTTTACAATCTCCTCTTTTAAATATTCATAAACTTGTTCACGAATTGATTTTTTTCTTTTTATCTGCATTTTTCCCCCTTAGCCATCTCCTAATTAAATCCTTCAGTAATTTTATATACCTCACCCTTTATAAATTTGCAAAATTTTATATAATATTTCAAAAACATCTAAAAAACAAACTTATAGATTATACTTGAAACATTTTTCACTAATACCAAACTTGTATGTATATAGTTCGTTTTTTTATACTAGAAAAAAATTAAAATAAATATACAAAAATTTCTAATAGAATTTTTTTTTAAAATGCTCTATAATTATAGCCAATCATAAAATAAAATATGGCAAACTCAAAGAAATTTGAGGACGCAAAACTATAGGGCCTGTTAAATGGCAGCCAGTTGCACAAGTTGTATCGCTATACAATAGGTGCAACTTTTTTTTATAAATTTTTAACTTTATAACGGGGGGCAACATGAAAAAATTAATTACACTTTTTTTTATAATTTTAAATATCATTTCTTACAGTTTTCACATAATGCCAGATGGATTTGAAAAAAGAATAGATAACGGTGAAGGGTATCAAGAGTTTTATTTTCCTAATAACGGCTTAGAAACTTTAAGATATAAGTTTGCTGTATCTCCTGGAAGTGACATAAGAGGAGATATGAGCCAATGGGTTGAATTTTATCCAAAAGTTTTAACAGTTAAACCAGGAGAAACTGGGCTTTTAAAAGTTTTTGCTAAAGCACCAAAAGAATCAAAAGATGGTGAATATGGTTTTCACTTAGATAGTTCACTCATATCAGTTCCAAGTATAAAAAAGGATGGAACAGGAATAAAGTCCAATGTAGGAATTAGAATAAATGCATCTATAGAGATGATTGGATATGTTGGAAATTTAGAACCGTTCATAAAAATAGATAACTATAAAGTTTATGAAGAAAATGGAAAGACAAAATTAGATATTGCTATAAAAAATCCATCTGATAAAAGAGGGGTAGAGTTTGGGATACAAGTTAAGGGTAAAAACAATACTTTAGTTAGAAATACTTTAGGGCGTATATATGCAGGAGAAAGTAAAAAGATAACTTTAGAGTTAGATGGAATGAAAAAAAATCATCCTTACGAAATAGAGATATACGAAGATATAAACTATAGAACTATCAACAAACTAAAAATATAGATAATATAAGGAGGAAAAAAATGAAAAAGGTTTTATTAGGATTATTAGCATTATCAGCAACACTTATGGCCGTACCATCAACGCCAATTGGACCATCACAATCAACTGGAACCCCTAGAGCTAGTGGTGAGAATCAAATTGATATTACAACAAAGGCATTTATAGTTGATTCAGGACTTATCATAACAGAAAGACCAGAGGGAGTAACAGCAATAAAATCAATTGAATTAGATCATGGAACAATTATGAAGGGAAGTACATCTCCTTCTAAAGTAAGTAGGTCTGTTTATATAAAAAGAGCAAATGATAACAATTTCCCTGACAATACTATGCTAAAAATATCTCTTACAAGTCCTCACAATAATTTAACTCATTCAGATAATAATGTCCGTATGGCGCATACACTAACTGGAAGAGTTTTTAATGCTGCTTCTGCTACTTCAAAAGGTCTTACCTTATCTTTAGCTGGTAATAAAAATACTCACACTAATATATTTTCAACAAATAAAAATATAAAGCATATACAAGTTGATTTAAACTCAAAAATAGAGGCTACTGAATTTCAACAAGCTAATTTAGATGAAGGCAGTTATTCAAATACATCAACATTAAGCGTTAAATTTAGTAAAAACCCAGCTCTAGTTGTTGATAAGGCCACTTCAAAATAAGATAACTAAAAATTTAAAAGCCTCTAAGAAGTTTAGAGGCTTTTTTAAGGAGAACAACTATGAAAAAAAATATCTTTATTATACTTATGCTTCTATTCTCTAAGGTATACTCATATGTTAATATTCATCCTGTAAACTTTGATAAAAATATAGGTGGTTCTGGGGAAATTGAAGAGTATTACCTATATAACGGCACTAATACTTCAATTAAATATATTTTCTCTGTGGAAAAAAGTAAAAAAGGAAAAGATATGACTAGCTGGGTGGAGTATTACCCGAAAACCCTTAACCTAAAACCCGGGCAAGAGGGTGTTTTAAAAGTTTTTATAAAAGCACCTAAGGGAAGTGAATCAGGAGAATACACAACAGTTTTAGGTATTAAAGAGATGCCCGTTGTAACTGAAAAAGAGATAAAAAATAAGAGTTCTACTCTTAAAATTTTAACAAATCTTAAAATGGAAATTGTAGGGTATGTAGGAGATCTAAAAACCAATTTAACTTTGAAAAACTTAGTTATAAAAAAAGAAAATAAAAAACTAGAGTTTTTTGGAAAAATAAAAAACACTGGAAATAGACGTGGAACATTTTCATTTTATTTAAGTGATTCAAAAAATAAAAATAGTTTTTTACTGGGGAATAAAAGATTTTTAATAAATGAAGAACTAGATTTAAAAGAGTTTAATCAAGAGATTAAGGATGATATTATTTTTAAAAATATTAAAAATTACAATACTTTATTAATAAAAGAAAACGAAGTTACAATCATGAAAATCAAAATCTAAAATCTATTTAGGGGGATGGAGAATGAAAAAAACAGATAGTAGATTTTTAAAGAATCTTCTTAGTGTCGGATTGATTCTATTTACAACTTCATATTCAACAGACTACTCCCTAGAGGATTTAGATGCTTTTAAAGCTCAAGATCTCATCTCAGAAGAGGAATATGAAATTTTAAAAGCTGAATTACAAGGTGCTACTCTTATAAATGATGAGATGATTTATTCTGTAATAGTTAACGGAAGAGTTCGAGGAACTCATTTAAAACTTTTAAAAAAAGATGGTTATGATTATATTCCATTAATAGAATTTTTAGAGATAATTAGATTTAAAAACTATGACTTTGAAAAAAATAAGATTTCCATGAAAGTTGGAAAAGACCTTGATAATATAGATATAAATTGGACACAACACACTGCAACTTTAAGCAATCCCAATAGAAAAATACAATTTAAAGAATCAGAAGTATTTAAAGATGGAAACGAGATCTATATAGAGATTGGATTATTTAAAGAGATTTTCACAGAATCTTTAGAGATAGATCCTAAAAAATTACTTATTAAAACTTACTTGACATTTAGCACTCCTTTTGAAATTGATACCTCTTTAGAAAATAGATTAGATAACGAACTTACAAAAGAGAATAAAAATGATATTGTCTATACAAATAAAAATAGATTCTTTGATATTGGATATATGAGATTCAATGTTCAAGGAGAGTTATCAAAGAATAAGGGAGAGAATTTCCAAACAGGATGGACTGGAGATTTAGAATATCAAGGTAATCTTCTCTTTGGCGAATTTACAACATCTTATGATATAAAAGAAAAAACACTAGGAGATACTTACCTTTACTACCCTGAAATTTATAAAAATCACTCACTTGAATTTGGAAGTTATGGAGCAGTGGAACGTGAACTAGGCCTTAGTTTAAAAAAAGAAAAGGGATATTTCTACGTGGGAAAAGATATTGTCATTAGAGAGAATGTTCCTATTGGTAGTAGAGTTGAACTGCTGTATCTTGGATTTCCCATTGCAGTTCAATATGCTGAAAATGGTATTGTAGAGTTTCAAAACTCAGAAATAAAAAATGATAGAGAATATACTTTAAGAGTACATGAACCAAATGGAAAAATATATACAATAGATATCAATACTGCTGTTGATTTTAGACAGCAAAATAGAGGAGAGATTGAGTATGATTTCAAAATAAGAGAGGATCATAACTCTAAAAAATATGCTAGCGAAGGAAATATATACTATGGTCTTACAGAAAATCTAACTTTAGGAACTGGATATATAAGAAGTATTGATACTTCTAATGATAGAACTCAATATATAGATCTTTTTAATGCTGAAGCTGTTTACTCTAACTATGTTTTTAGAATGCCATATACTTTAGTTTTAGGAGGAGAAAGAGGAAAAGAAAAAAGAACTAAGGAATACTTAGAAGCTCAAATACAAATATATGATTTTAAAGTAAGAACAGAACATCAAAACTTTGGTTTATACTATGATCTTGAAACAGCAAGATCATACACAATAGAATATAACCCTGGAAATGGTTACTCTATAGATACAAATTACTATATAAATGATTACTATAATGACAAAACTGAAAGAAACTATGATGTTGGTGTTTCAGTTTATAAAAATTTAATGAGAGATCTTCTTGTTACTGGGGAATATAGTACTGGAAATAACAATGGAGATGAGTATTCTATCAATCTTTATTACACAGGATTACACTACGTTAATACTAGACTAAACAACAGGTGGAGCGAGAATGGAAAAGATTTTGAAAGTGTCTTAACACTTATGAATAAAAATCTTTGGGACACCTTAGATTTTTCTATAGAGTTCAGTTATTCAAATAGAGATGAATCAAGATTTACTTTTAGATTTGATTTAAACTATGACAACTGGTTAAGTGCAGGAATGTTTGCTGGAAAAAACGGTGCACAAAACTACAAACTTGGAGTTGATAAAGTTGTTGATTTGAAAAATGTAACTAGAAATATTGAAAGTATGAATTCAAGTAGAGTTAAAGTTATAGCTTTTGTAGATGAAAATAGTAACAACATATATGATTCTGGAGAAAAATTAGTTGATAATGTAGAGATTAAAATTGGCTCTCAAAAAGAGGTAACAGCTGAAAATGGCCAAGCCTATTTCTTTGGAGTTCCAAATGGAATTCTATATGATTTAAATCCTAAAATTAGAAAACCTTCATACTCTTTAGGAAACAATAAAATTGCAGTTCGTGGAACAAATACAGGAACTATCGAAGCATTTATTCCACTAAAAGCTATGATGACTCTATCAGGATCATTTATAGTTGATAAAAAATTAAATTTAAGTGAAAAAGACATAACAGATATTTATGATAACACACTTATAAAAATAAAAGATAAAGAGGGAAAAGTTTTAGAAAATACCATTCCTGATGAAAATGGAATTTTTTATGTAAGTGGATTATTTACTGAAAGCTACAGTATTGAAGTAGATTATCTTGGAGAAGAATTAAATATACCGCCTTTAGTAGAAAAAATAGATTTAAAATATACAGAAGAAAAAGGAAACGAAATTGTTTTAGAGTTTACTGAAAAGGGAATAGTACTTTTAAAAAATTAAGATAGGGGTAATATTATGAAGGTTTTATTAATACTTTTTTATATGTTAACGCAACTAATAGTTTTTTCATCAGAGGGAATAATGACGCTCCCTTCTGATGAAACAATGGGAACTCCAGTTGCTAATCCAAGTATAGCCACACCTATGATTCCACTGATTCCTGCTTCTCCAGTAGAAAAAGTTGATGAAAATGAAGATGTTTGGATTTTAGAAAAAATCTCTACAGTTATGATGGAAAGTAAAGTTAAAGTCATAGTACCTTTAGAGATCATATCAGATATTGAAATAAAGGCTATGATTATTGATGATCAAAAACTTGATATTCCATTTGAAATCGAGATGAATAAAGAACCTGAAAAAAAAGATCACTACATGCTTAAATATTCTCAAAAAGAGTTAGATTTAGATAATGATGGCAATATCGATACTAAAATATACTCGCCTAAATATATTAATAAAAAAATTGTTGATGACAACGTATTAAGTATTGATGGTTCAAATATTACAAAAGAGGGATTACATAAAAAAAGAGTTTATATAACTGTGGAAGTTAAGGATGGGAAATAAATATGAAAAAATTAATTTTAATTGTGCTTCTATTTAGTATTCAAGTTTTAACCTTTAGTGAAATAAAAGTTAAAATAGCTGAGCCTATGAGATTTAAAAGTATTAATACTACACATTTAGAAAAAGGGAAAGTTTTAGGAAAAGGGATTATAGAAGTTTTTACAGATAATAAAAAAGAGGATTTTGGGAAAAAAATAATGTTTGAATTTCCAGAATATAACCTTATGACCAATCGTAGAAAATGGTTAAAAGTGGAAAAGCTAGGAATGGAATCATCTAAAAAAGAGATAATCATAGCTAAAGAGAGAGAGCAATTCGCTTTTTACGCTGTCTTAGATCGTAAAGATATTAATAAAGGTGAAGTTATTGATATTGAAGGTGAGTATGTTGGGTATATTCCTATTATTGTCTCTCAATACAAGAAAAGGGGAAATCTAAATGATAAATAGAGTTTTAATTAATTTAGTTCTTTTCATCTGTATTTTTTTTACTAGTTTTTCGAAAAATGAAGTTACAACACTAGAGGCTCTTCCTAAAAGAGAAAAAGCTAATTTAGATATTGAAGTTCTAAAAATAAAAACAGAGAAAATAACTGGGGTAATATATGAGGGTGAGAAGAAAATAATCTTTGATTTTAAAGATTTAAAAAAAGCAGCAGAAAAAATGAAACTTATAATAGATAGTACTAGTTATGATATTTTTATTTTAGAAAATTTAGACAATACTGCAACTTATATGAAGAAAAATATTGAAAAAACAAAATTAAAAAATATAAGCTATAACCTAGTAGAAAAAGACAGAGAAAAAATTTTGGAAGTATCCTATGATTTAAAACCTGAAACACTTTATTTAGGAATATTTAATAATAAAACAAGAGCAGTTGAAAAAATTTATAAAGCTGAATTCAAAAAACCTCAAGTTCATAGCATCGGTTCATTAAAGGATTTTTCATATGACCTTATTAATTATAAGGATATAATAATTGATCCTAACCATTTAGGAGATTATATATCAGAGCCTATAACTATAAAATTTAAACAAATTGCCAATAAAGAGTCTGAGTTATTTCCAGTTATCACTTTGGGGGAAGATGATATTTGGGAAAAAGAAAAACATCCTGGAAATCAACCTGTTCAGAATTCTCAAAAAGTTATAGCAATATCATTTAATTCATCATCTATTCAAGGAAAAATGATACCACAATTAAGATATAAAAGCTCAAGCCCTTCAACAAATATGGGAGTAAGCAAAAAAATCTATTATCACAATATTGAAGAAAATCTTTTAGATAAAATAGCTATAGGTGCTTATGAAACACATGAAAATGAATTCATAGAGGTGGAATTAAACTTTAAAATAGATGCTTCAACTATTGAACAGATGAAAAGTTATGCAAGCCAAATTCCAGCAGGAGAAAACGAATTAATAAAAATACCTTATAAACCTCTTGATACTGATGAGCAAATAACTTTAGCCGTAGGAAGTTCAAAGGGAGATGGATATTATGATATTCCCACTGAAAATATAGATGATGAAACAATTAATCTCACATACCCTAAAGTTTACATTGGCAAAATAAAAGATAAATACGAAGATTATTTTAGTTATAATGTTAATGCTTTAAAAGATCATATAATAGATGAAAAAGAAATAGAAAATTTTTCTAAAAATTTTTATATTGCATCTTTAGGCAGAGTTTCTGTTAACCGTCTCTTTGGAAATCACGGAATAGATTTAACTCCTACAATTGGTTTAGGTAACGAAGAGCATTGGAGGTATGAAGGATTTATAAATAAAGATAAAAATACCACAATAAATGCTAACTTTAATGAAATCCAAAATATTTTTATAAATATTGGTACAAATAAATCTATTTATCCATATTTAACAGAAATAAATAAAAAAGGCTTTTTATTTAGGAAAAGCCTAGGGAATGAAAACCAAATTGATAATGATAAAAGATCTGTTACTTTGGCAACATATGAAAAAAAATCAGCTGAAGCTAGTATTACCGCTGAAATAAAAATTGCTATTCCTAGTAACTTTTTAAAATCAATACGAGATTATGCTTACACAAAAAACGAAGATATTGTAGAAATCCCATATGGGGATAGTTATAAAATCTCTTTAATTCCAAGTTCAGCAAATAACGGCAACACGCATATTTATATTCCTAATAGGAATTTAGGAAAAATTCGAGAGATACTGTATCCAAAAATTAAATTTAAGAAAAAAACTGGAAATAGTAATACTACAGGCAATTTTACCTCTGACCACAAGCTTAACAATTTAGAGATTGGAGAAAAAGATTTAATAGAAACAAGTGACTTAGATAGAGAAGCTGGATTTGTTCATTTCCAGCAAGTAAAGATGTCACCAAATGATATACAAATTCCCATGATTGCTCTAGGTGAAAAAGATTATGCTCCAAAAGGCTATTTATTTGCAGGGAATTCCACTTTAATTAACAGAGATACTTATGTTGCTAACTACAATGATACTCTTAAAACTTATCCATATTTTAAAAATTCAACAGGTGGATTGTTAGAGGGAACATCTTCTATTCAAGGGGGAATCCAAAAAAGTAATGATAATTCTAATTTAGGTATTTGGGTTTATTCCAATAGTGGTAGAGAGGAAGTCAGTGGAAACTTATCTATAAAAATTAAAAATGAGGACAAAAAAGATTTTTTAACGTATATTAGGGGGATAAACTCTGAAAGAGTTCAACTTAACACTAATGAAAAAATAGCATTTGTTCAAGGAGAATGGTCTGATAATAATTACAAATTTCTAAAGGATTCTCCAATTGTTAAGGTCTCTTATCCAACTCTAACAGTAGTTAAAGATATTGTAAAAAACAATAATATTGTGATAGACTTTAAAAATAGTTATAACAAAGGTGAAAAAGTTGATTTTGATTTTGCTGGAAACACTACTAATACTAGTGTAGAAGTTAATTTAAACTCTGGACAATTTATTAATGGTCTAGAATTAAATGATGGAAAATTAGAGATATTTTATGAGAGTAGTAAACTGATCTCTATGGATATGAATCCTTTAGGTGATACTACAGGAAGTATTCAAAACTCTAAACTAGATATTGATTTTATCTATAAAAATAATGGACTAGTCTCTCTTTCTCTTATAAAATGGGTTGGAAGTTCTCATATACTTAAAATTATACACACAGAAAAATCTGGATTAACAAGACGAGAGTACACTGTAAACTTAAAAACTCCTGGTTCAAATTTTGAATTAATATCAGCAGAAGATTTAGATTTTGGAACTGTTTTAAAAGGTGATAATTCAAAAACTGCAACTTCTAAAATAACTATAAAAAATTTATCTGGAAATACATTAAAATTAGAACTAGCAAAACCACAAGTGGATTTAAAAAATGGTAATTCTATAATCAAAGCTGGAAATTTCTCTATAAGCGATGAAATAATAGAGAATAGTGGTGAAAACAGCTATTTTATCTTAGAGGGACAACTTATCGAAACTCAAAATAGCATTTTAGAGGGTGAACATAAAGAACAAATTCATTTAAATGTTTATTTAAATAGTTATTAAAAAATATATTAAAATTGGGGGATTTTATGAATAAACAATTGGAGAATCTTCTAAAATTTAACTTAGAAGATATTTTAAAAGTTGCTTTTCAACCAATCTATTCTTTAGAGGGAGAGGTTAAAAGTTTTGAAGTATTATCAAGATTTTATAATAAGGAAAATGATCTTATTTCAACAATTAAAGTTATAAATTTTTTGGAAAAATTAGACATTATACATCAATTAGATTTTCTAATCTTAAAAAAAATAGAAAAATATTTAAAAAAAGGTAAAAAAATTGCAATCAATATATCACCTTTAACTATATTGATGGATGAGTTTATAGAAAAAATAAACTTATTAAAATGTGATTTATCCAATTTAGAGATTGAATTGACAGAACGAGGGAATCTAGATTATGAAAAACTTATCATCAGAGTAAATCAACTACATAAATTAGGAATAAAAGTTGCAATAGATGATTTCCCTATAGAGAATTCTAGCTTAGAAACTCTTTTAAAAACTAAAATTAATAAGGTTAAAATAGATCGAAGTTTATTAAACAATATCGATTGTCCTTTAGGAAAAGAAACTTATAGAGGAATTGTAGCTCTCTTAAAAACCATGAAACATGAAATAACAACTGAAGGAATTGAAACAAAGGAGCAATTTGATTTTATTAAGGAGATTGGAGTAGACTTTATTCAAGGATATTATATTGGGGAACCTATTTTAGAAAATGAGTTGCTTTTTTAATAAAACAACAAAAGGAGAGTGTTTTATATAAAACTTTTATTAATTTATCTATTTTTTTCTACGATTTTGTTATCAACTGACTTTAATTTATCTATAAACCCTACGAAAATAGAGCTAAATTTAACTCATAACTCTGTTACAAATATTCACTTAATGAATAATGGTAATAAGACCGTTAAACTCCTTCCATATTTTGAAACTCCTATAGAATTTCAAAATAATAGTTTAGAATTAATGCTTGAATGTTTTCCAAAGTTTATAATGTTAAAACCACAAGAGGAAAAAATAATAAAACTAGTGTTTAAAAATAAGGGAAATATATTAAAAAAAAATGAAAGCTATAAAAGTTATATAATTTTTAAAGAACTTCCCAATGACTCTAAATCTATTTTAAACAAAGATATTATTATATTTAACGAAATTGGAATAGGTATAACTGGTCAAAACTAAATTAAGTAATAATTCCCTTACTATTGACAAATAAAAGGTCAATATAGTAAAATTTTATTGTAGATTAATTTGTAAAAATTAAAATAAAGGCAAAACATAGGAAACTGTGTGACGCAAAGCTATAGGGCCTTTAAAATGGTAGCCAGTTGCAGTATAAAGAAGTATAACTACTTTATTTTAATTTATTATTAATTTTATTAATAAATTTTAAGGGGGATTAAAATGAAGAGTTTGTGTTTCTTTATCTTTTTTATACTAAATTTTATTTTGACTTTTAGTTCAAAAGATATGAATGTTGATATCTATACAAAATTAAATTTAATAACTCCTACAAAAATAGCTATAAAAAAAATAGCTAACACTAATGAACTTAGCTTTAAGTTAGAAAATTCTAAAGAGGAAGCAGTTAGAGTTTATATTAAAGAACTTCACAATGATAATATCAATTTATATAATAAAAAAGATATAGATGGAAAATTAGCTTTAAGTTCAATAGAAAATAATTTCAAAGGAAAAGTTACTGTAAGAGTAATGTACAACTAATAATATAGAAAAAAATCCATTCGTTATTGAATGGATTTTTTTCTTTTTTATTTTACCTTATATTTTTCTTTCAACTTTTCAATAGTACCATCATTTACTAATTGTATTAGTACTTCATTTATTTTTTCATATTCTTTCTCATTTTTACTCAATGCAATAGCTTTAGGTTCTCCCTCTAAAATTCCCACTAATATCAAATCAGGATTATTTTTCACATATTCATCTGCTACGCTTTCATCTAAAACAATTCCATCAATTTGATTATTTTTTAAAGCTAGTAAAGCCGATGTATTATTTTGAAAAGGCACAACTGTGGATCCATGAATTTTTTTTGCTGTATTCTCCTTTGTTGTTCCTAACTCTGCTCCATATTTTTTATTTTCTAAATCGTCCATACCTTTTATAGGATTCTTTTTGTTTGTTATAAAAGCTACCTTTGAAGTTAAATAAGGCGATGTAAACTGAACCATTTTAGCTCTCTCTGGAGTGATACTCATACCAGCTATAACTACATCTATTTTTCCTGTTTGAAGAGCTGATATTAATCCTCCAAACTCCATATTTACCCATTTATATTTATATCCAAGCTTTTGAAATATCGCTTCTATTATGTCTGGATCTAATCCTACTATTTTTCCATTTTCTAAGTATTCAAAAGGTGGATATTCTGCATTAGTTCCTATTACAAAAACTTTTTCATTTACCTCTTTGTTATTTTGTTCTTTTTTACCGCAACTAAAAACAATTAATACTATTAACCCTATAAAAATTCCTTTTAACATTTTTTTCATAAAGACCTCCAAAATAGTTTAGAATAGAGGAATAATTCCTCCTTTATACTTCTCTAATATAAAATTCCTAACTTTGTCACTCCTTAGAACTTTCATTAAAGTTGCAATCTCTTTACTATTTTCGTCTCCTTTTCTCACAGATACAACATTTCCATAGGCACTTTCTTTTCCCTCAACAATCAAAGAATCTTCTTGAGGAGATAAGCCTGCATCTAAAGCGTAATTGCAATTTATAACTGCTAAGTCTACGTCATCTAAAGCTCTTGGTAGTTGTGCAGCTTGAAGAGAAACAACCTTTAGTTTTTTAGGATTTTCAACTATATCAAACTCTGTGGCCATAAGATCCTTTGGATTAGATAGTTTTATAACTCCATTATTGTGAAGTAAGATTAGAGCTCTTCCAGCATTTGTTGGATCATTTGGGATAGCTATTTTATCACCCACTTTTAACTCCTCTAAACTTTTATATTTTTTAGAATATCCTCCTAATGGTGGAACGTATATATCTTCTAAAGGAACTAAATCTAAATTTTTCTCTTTCATAAAATTAGCTAAATATGGTTTATGTTGAAAAAAATTCGCATCTAAAGATCCATCTGCCAAAGCTAAATTTGGCATTATATAATCTGTAAATTCAACAATTTCTATATTCAACCCCTCTTTTGCTAACTCCTCTTTTATTTCACTTAAAATTTCTCCAGCAGGTATTGGAGTCGCTCCAATTTTAAACACATCTTTTCCAAAAGCCAAATTTGAAACAATTGTTAATAGCAATAATGTTCTTTTCATAAAATACCCCCAGCTATAAATGTTTTAAAAATGATAATAATTTTTCACAAATTTGTCAATCTTTTTTTATTTTATTTTTTTTGAAAAAATTTTTTCAAAAAAATGTTTACAACGATCTTTTTTTATGTTATATTGATGCAAATAAAAAAAATTTGGAGGTTATTTAAAATGTCTTTAAGAAAAGTTAGGGCTATGTTTTGGTTTATGTATTATTTTAAAACTAAGGTTTGTATCTAGAAATATAGATATAAGCCTGTTTGCATTAAAAAAATATAGGCTTATATCCCAACTAACTTTATTAAAGAATCTCTTATTTAAAGCTTTTGGGAAACCAAAAGCTTTTTTATTTTATCTAAATCTATTTTAACTGGGAGGAATTTTTATGGAAAAATCTATTTTAACAGAAGTTTATATGGACAACAACATTTGGGGCACTTTAAATAAAGAGATTGAAAAATATAATAAAATCTTAGTTATTCATGGAGAGAAATCTCTTTTATCAATAAAAACTGAATTTTTTAAAATTTTAGAGCATAAAAATTTCCACTTAGTTCACTATGGTAATGAATGTTGTCATAATATTATTAACTCAACTTTAGATAATTTAAAAAATAATACCTATGATCTAATACTTGGTATTGGAGGTGGAAAATCCATAGATGCTTCAAAAGTTATGATGGATAAATTAAATATCCCACTTTTTACAATTCCAACTATTGCTTCTACTTGTGCTGCTGTTTCTTATATCTCAGTAATGTATGAGGAAAATCATGTGTTTCAAGAGTTATACTTTTTAAAAAGACCTCCTCATAAAACATTTATAGATTTAAACACGCTAATTTTAGCTCCTAAAAAATATTTATGGGCTGGAATTGGAGATACATTGGCTAAATATTACGAAATGAATCTTAAAGCTCGTGGAAAAAGATTAAACTTTAATACTACTATGGGAGAAAAACTGAGTCATCTTTGTAAAGAAAGTATGTTAAATTACGGAGACCTTGCTTTGACAACACCTATAGTCGATGACAATTTCAAAGAGGTTGTTGGAGTAATTCTTGTTACAACAGGTATTGTTTCAAATCTTATTGATTTTAAATACAATGGAGCTCTTGCCCATGCTATTTTTGATGCTTTAACAAAAATTAAACGTGTTGAAGAGGAACATCTACACGGGGAAGTTGTAGCTTTTGGGATCTTAGTTCAATTAAGGCTCGAAAATAATTCCGAGGAGCTTAATAAACTTTTAAAATTCTATGAAAAAATCAATCTTCCAACTAGTCTTAAAGAGATTGTAATTAAAGATGAATATCTAGAAAAAAAAGATGAGATTATTGATAAAATTTTAAACTCTGTTGCAGGAAGTGAAATGCCACTTAATTTTACTAAAGAAAAATTTACAACTATTTTAGAAGGAGATTTATAGGGAGGGAAGTAAAATGAACGGATCAAAATTTTTAGCTAAGAGATTTCAAAATAAAGAGGAAACAACTTTTAAGTCAATTGATGAATCAGAAAAAAATAGTATTATAAATTTAGGGATTGGGGATTTAGATATACACACTGATGAACTGATTATTAATTCCGCTTTTCAAGATGCTTTAAATGGTCACACTCATTATACTGATCCATTGGGAGATTTAGAACTTCGAAAAGAGATTATAAAATATCATAAAACTGAATTTGAAAATTATCGTATTGACTTAGATGAAGTTATTGTGTTATCAGGAGCTTGTCATGGAATGTATTTGGCACTTCAAGCTACTTTAAATCCAGAGGATGAGGTTATTGTCATAGCTCCTTTTTTTCCAGTTTATGTAGATCAAATAAAAGAGGCCAAAGGAACTCCAGTTATTGTTCATACAACTATTGAAAATAATTATCAAATTATTAAAAATGATTTAGAAAAAGCTATAACAAATAAAACTAAGGGGATTATTATTAATACTCCTTCTAATCCCACAGGAGTTTGCTACTCTTTAGAAAGTTTAGAAATTGTTAGCCAACTGGCTAAAAAATATGATCTAATTGTTTATGCTGATGATATCTATGATTTCTACGATTACTCTGATAGTTTTATACCAATTTACACTTTAGATGGAATGAAAGATCGAACAATCTCTGTTTGTAGCTTTTCTAAAAATTTTGCTATGACTGGTTGGAGAGTTGGTTATAATGTTGCTCCAAAAGCTATTGTTGATACTATTCGAAAAATTAACGAAGTTATTGTCTACAGTGCTTCAGCTATATCTCAAAGAGCAGCTCTTGCAGCATTAAAAAATAGAAATCATATTAAAAATAGTATTGTTCCTCTTTACAGAGAAAGAGTTGAATATTGCTTAAATCGAATCAATAAAATCCATGGTTTAAAAGCCTTTGCTCCTCAAGGAGGAATATATATTTTTATAGATATTAGTGAAACTAATCTAAATTCTATTGAGTACTCAGACTATCTTTTTGAAACGCTCAAAGTTAAAGTTATTCCTGGTAAACCTTTTGGAGATGATAAGGCAATTAGAATAGCTTGCTCTAACTCTCTTGAAGTTTTAAAAGAAGCTTTTGATAGAATTGAAAAAAAGTTGTAGATCTCTCTACAACTTTTTTAAAAATGATTCTCCATTGTCAGGTAAATGTCTTTCAAAATATTCAGCTACACTTTGACCAATATCTGAAAGAGAACCTCTCTCTCCTATATCTATTCCATTTAAACCTTTTTTATAAATTAAAATTGGAACTTTTTCTCTTGTATGATTAGAATGACCAATATCTGGATCATTTCCATGATCTGCAGTAATTATTAATATATCATCTTCATCTAATAGATCTATAACCTTTTTTAAGTTTCTATCTACAACTTCAAGTTTCTCTCCATATTTAAAAGGATCCTCTTGGTGTCCAGCTAAATCTGTTTCCTGTATATTAGCACATATAAAAGCATTTTCATTAGATTTTATCTCTTCTATCAATAACTCCATAACCTTTGCACTATCTACACAAAATATAGATTTCCCTTTTGGATTTTCAACTATATCTGCAACTTTACCTATAAATACAGTTTTTGCAACTCCTTCTAAAATTTTAGGTAACTGTACTTCACTATCTATTCCATATCCCATGTGTTGAACTTGATAACCGTTTCTATAAACTCCAGATTTAGGAGCGTTTATTCCTCCAAAAAGTCCATCTCTACACTCATACGCATTTTTCAAATCTTCAATTGTCACATTTTTTCCACCAAAAGTTATAACTCTTGGAACTTTTACAACTCCTCTTACAATTTTTCCTATCTCTAATAGATTTTCATAACTTATAAAATCTAAAGCTCCAGTTATATTGTAAACTTGTCCTAAATCTGCCTCTAAATTATCACCTATAGTAGCACAATTATTCACTATTAAAACTTCTCTTGGAGAACCAAATCTCTCCACAGAGTATCCGTGATTTTTCAAAACTTTTTCCACCTCATCTATAGCTTCAGAAAAAGGTTCTGTTTTAGGTTTTTTAGGATAAGTTCCCATAAGTTCATGATGTCCATAGAAAGTATCACACCAAAAGTGCATAAGGTTTGCTCTTCCGTATACAGCATCTTTTGAAAACTTTACATTCCCAATCTCCATTTTAGCTGCATTAGCTATACCTAATCTTTCTAAATTAGGTATTTTTAAATTTGGATTATCTCTTAAAACACTTCTATATGTATTAGCTCCAATATCTTGGGGACGAACATCTTTTACATCATCCATCTCTCCAATACCAAAGCTATCTAAAACTAACACTACAAATCTTTTCATAATTTATATCTCTCTTCCTAAACTGTCATAAATACCTATAATTTGAGGTTCTTCATTTTTAATCCCTTCAACTAGTGCCACATTACTTCTTGTAACAAATATCTGAGTTCTAAAAGCTCCTACAACTGTTTGTCCAACTGGATTATTTCCTGATATTTCAAAATAATAATCTATACTCTCCATTGTTGGAGCTTCTACTGAACACCTTTTCATATCTTTAATATCTTTACCAACTAAAACGCTGCTCATTCCAGATCTTCTATAATGTCCACCTCCATAGCAGTAAGATTTATAATCTAAATTATGAGATATTTCAGAAACATATAAAATTGCTGGAATCTCTCCATGTAAATTTTTGCTATTAAAAGGTGTTGTTCCTGTTAAAGCATGTCCAGGTTCACCATGTGTTCCACCATATTTTTTTATACTTTCCATATTTTCTAAAGATGTAGCTGAAGGCATATTTAATTGTTTTACAAATATTCCCATCTCTTTTAATATTTTTTCAGCCTTTTTTATAGTTTCAATATTTTTAGTTCCCTCTATTATATTTTTGTCACAATTATATAAAAAGCATGGAAAAGATGTAAGTCCATTTAGTTTTACATTTTCTAATTTTAAAACCTCTTTAGCAACTGCCTCTATCTCATCTAAATAAAAGCCACCACTTTGACCTGAATAAATTTTACTATCTCTTTCTAAAACTCTTAGCATTATATCTTGGACTTTTCCATATCTTTTTGCAGCTTCATCAATCTCTTTTATTTTTTCTAAAGAGTAAACAGTTATAATTTCAGGATTGTGTCTTATTACTTTATCTACAAGAGCTGTTGGAATTTGAACTAGATGACCTACGTTTCCCAGTTTCACACCGTTGTCCATCATAACTAAAGCCTCTTTAAAATCAACAGTTACAATTCCAGCAAATCCTATCTCCACTAATTTTTTTGCTAAATATGGTACTCTTCCAAATTGTTTTGTCATTGCATAAAGTTTAATACCATTCTCTTCAGCTTTTTTACAAAGAGCCTTTCCATTTTCTAAAATAGCATCTACATCTAAAATATATGTATCTGGTAATATCTCTCCTCTTTGATGAAGTTTTATTGCTGCTTTTATTAATTGAGGATTTTTTTCCTGTACAATATCTAAAAACATACTACTTCACCTCTTTTGCCATTTTATAGCTCTCTTTTAATATTCTAACTATTGTTTCTACCCCAGCTCTATTTGGATTTATTCTAATCATTCTCTTTTCTAAAGTTGCATCTGCAGCTCTAAAAGTTCCTGATACTCTATAAAAAAGTGGAGAAAACTCATACTTTGATTCAGCTCCTACAGGATTTGGTAAAGCTCCTAACTTCTCAGCATAAACTAACATATCCTCTGCTATATTCTCTTTTAATTCTACAACAATTACTTTTGATTGGGCATTTACAAGATAAGCTCCTTTAATAAACTCTATTTCTCCACTATTAAATATAGTATGTAGTTTATCATTTACTTCTCCTTGGATAGCTAAAGAAACTGGTGCATAAACTAATCCTCTTAAAACATCAAGAGCCTCGTGCCCCTGTACTTGTCCACCACCAGAGTAATTACTTTTTACAATTTTTTCAATATACTCTCTTTTTCCAACTACACATCCAACTCCTTCAGGACCTAAAAGTTTAAATGTTGAAAATGCTGATAAATCAGCTCCTAGTTCACTTCCTATTTTATTAACTTTCATAACAGCATAGTTATCATCTGTAACAACTGGTATATCATACTTTTTTATCTCTTTAATAACCTCTTCAATATCGTATGAATCATCAATTTTTTGACGAGTATACTGTACTAAAGCTGCGTCAAAGTTGTTATTTTTTAATACCTCTTTTAAATCCTTTAAGTTATTAAAGTCAGCCTCTACCTTCTCTATTCCCATCATTTTAAAAGTCACATCTGTTGTAGGATAAACTGGTGCTTTATGAACTAATACTCTTCTCTCACTTTTTTCACCTAAGATACTATAAAGTCCCCATTTTATAGCAGCAGTTCCAGAACCTCTAACTAAAACTGCTTTTTCTGCACCAAAAAACTCTGCTATTACTTTTTCAGCTTTATCTGTAGTAAGTGGTTTATTTAAACCTTTTACAACTCCAAGATCCCCTCTTGTTAAAACCTCATGTCCTTGAAAATACTTTGTTATTATATCTATCATTTTAAATTGTTTTTCTTTTGCTATCTCTATTCCTATAGATTCCAATGGATATGTCTTCATTTATTTCTCCCCAATTCCTAATATTTTTTTTGGATTTTCCACTAACATCTTTTTTAAATCGCTCTCTTTTACTCCTGCCTCTATTAACATAGGCACAAACTTTTCAATTAAGTATGCATAACCGATCCCACCATTTATTTTCAGATGAGATCTTCTAGTTAAATCAACAGACATTATTAATCTATCACTCCATCCCTCTTCACAAAGTGTTTTTATAAATTCAACTCTTGTTTCATCAGGAAGATAACTGTTTTTACCAATAGTATCAAACTCTATATACACACCTCTTTCAAGAAGAGATTTTATATAAGGTAAATCATTTTTTAAAGCTGTATGACCTAAGATAACTTTGCTTAAATCTACTCCTAAACTCTCTAAAAAATCTAGTTGTTCATGTCCTAATTTTCCTAAACTTGTATGAGTTGTTATAAAAACTCCTGTTGCTTTTTGAGCAATTGCCGCTGCGTGAAAAACCTTTTTTTCAAGTTCAGTTATAATTTCAAATCCTGTTCCAATTTCTCCTATAAATTTTGCACATTTATTTCTTCCATCTATCCCTACTGTGATATCAGTTATCATCTTTTGAGCCAACTTTTCAACTGTTAACTCTTCAACCTCTTTTGGTAAAAAAGGTTCTTTATAATATCCTGTAGACATATATATATCTAATCCTGTTGCCTCTTCCATTCTCATAACATATTCTACATCTCTACCAATTCCAACATTACTCACATCTACAACTCTTGTCACTCCAAGCTCTTTTAATTTTAAAAACTCCTCTTTTGTAGCATCAAAGGTATCTAACTTACAATCTATATTATTTTTCTCCTTAGAGAGATCAATTGTTACATGTTCATGCATATATGTTATATCTTTAATCATTTCCCCTCCAAATTTTAAAATCTCTATTATCTATATTTTTTAATGGATAATTTAGAAAATACTCTCTATAAAGTTTTGGTCTTTTATCTTCACTAAGAATTTTAGCTATTTCTAATAATGATTTTAAATATCTTTTTCCTTCTGGTACAACTACAACTATGGCTGTTCCAATATCCTCAGTTGGAATAGTTATAGCAGAGCAGTTTAACATATTTAAAACTTTTAAAAATCCCTTATTTGAATCTCTCTGGATTTCATTAGCTTTTTCTCCCATAACTCCAAAGACAGAGTCTCCTAAACCTAGAACCTCTATATTTTTTTCAAGATATATAAACATTTTATATTTTTCAAAAATCTCTTTTAAAAACTCTAACATCTCCTCTCTTTCAAAATATTTTTTTCTATTTTCTAAAAGATCAATATTAAAATTTTTCTTTAATTTTTCACAATTTTCATAATTTAAATCCAATATACAAAACTCTTTTATACTCTCCTGAATCTCTGTTAAAAATATCTCACAAACTTTTTCCAATTCAGAAAAATCTTGAGTTATAACTCCAACTCCAGGAATAAAGTCTATAGAGTCTGTAGATTTTTTACTAGTTCTTCCTTTTATTCCAATTCCAGAAAGTAAAGCTGAATATAAATTTAATCCTATAGCAGGACCTAGAACAGATCCTCCTCCATCAGTTCCAACTCCAATAGTGTTTAGACCATATAAAACATTTATCGCTGTTCCGCTAGATGATCCAATCATAAGCTTTCCTGTAACAGGATTTAAAAGATTTAAATCAACTGCTCGTCCTCTATCTGTAGAAGTGTCAATTGTATTCCAAGAGTATCCTTTTTCCAAAAGACTTTCTATAAACTCATCACTTATTTCACTGGTATCTTTTATTCCAAAAGTTTTATAATTAGATTTTTCTCTAAATAGATCTAAAACTATATTTGGATTTTGTTTTTTTACACTCTTTCCTAAAAACTCCTTTACTCTTTGTACTCCAGAAAGAACTTTTAAATTCATCTTTCACCTCACTATAATTTAAGAGGAGTATAAACTCCTCTTAAACTTTATCTATGCACCATATAATCCTAAAACTGAGAATATATTTAATAAAATTCCAAAGAATATAGCTGCAACTGGTCCTACTGCCATATCCACAAGTGGTTTTTTAGCTGTTTTATTTAATATATAAACTCCAGCTACAAATAGATAACCAAGTCCAGGAGCCATTGCATCAGCTGCAATCATTCCACCAACAATAAGTGCCACTTCTAAAACTCTAGACATAGCTGTTCTAATCTGATCTCCACAACCTTTTACTCCTGGGAACTTATCTAAGAATTTAGCTATAGCTCCAAGAGCATATATTTCAATACATATAGCTGCTGCTCCTCCAATAAAAGCTACAAAAGGATTTCTTAAAAATATTCCAATTGCAAATACAAATGTCATACCTGCAGGAGCATAAACTCCTGTTGCTATAGCAGTTGTTGCAACTAATGGAACAAATCCAATGGCTCTAGCTAGTGCTGCAAGTCCAGCTTCTGATGTCTTTCCATCTGCTAAAAGATTTAAAGATATTGGATCTCCTGCTACTAAGTGTAAGCTTATAGCAGCAGATATTATTCCACCCATAAGTGCTAGACCTAAAATATTTTTCTTTATTCTTTCAACTCTAGCTGCAAATATATTTAATAACATTGCATTTGAACCTGGAGAACCTGCTGCTGCTTTTTCTCTCATGGCAAAAGCTATCATTATTACCATGGCAACAAGTAGGGCCATTCCATCTGGGTTTAATACTACTTTACTTCCATCAAACATAAAGGTACCATACTTTTGAATAATTTGTCTTACAACTATAGTTAATCCAAAAGTTGTTGCTCCTTTTTTTATTCCATATTGATAAGCTACAACTAATGCTGGGAATGCTGCAAAGGCAACTATAATTGGTGATCCTACCTTTCCAAGAGATGGTAAGAAGTTTACAGGTAACTTTGCAAAAAGTTCTACAACGATTTTTAAACCAAGAGTTATTAGTAATCCATAAAGTCCTCCAGCTATAGTTGATAGAACTGCTCCTTTTTTATCATAACTAAAAGATGTTCCAATTATATCTGTTCCTAAAAGAATACTGTGAATAAGAATTATATGTGTTGTCAGTGAAAATGGTATTCCAAATCCAACAACTAATCCAAAACTTAAAGCAAAACTTGTGGCTGCTAAAGATTTTCTATCCATTCTTCCCTCTAGGAATTCTGGAACAATTGGTCTTAATCCATCATTAAATATAGCTACTCCTCTGTTAGCTAAAAGTGCTGCTAAACCTCCTAATAAAACTGCAACTATATAGTTCATTTGAACCCTCCTATTTTAAAATCTCTGCTAAAATAACTGGTACAACTGCATCTATATGCTGAGCTGTAAATCCAAATGCTTTCTTTCCAGCTGCAATTTCAGCTTTTATCTCATCATCACTTTTTATATTTCCTGGCATAGAAACTGTAGCACAGTTATTTGCTCCTAGTAGTGCTATAGCCATAGCTAATGCTCCACCTCCACCTGTATTACAAGCTCCTAAATAGTAATCTGCCATATTTGTTTTTACATCCATAGCTGCTTCAATATCAGTTTTTACTGTTATAACTGCCTTATCTCCACAGATTTTTCTTACTGTGTCAGCTAATCTCTCTTTATCAATTTGTCCACCTACAACTATTCTTTTCATTAAAATCCACTCCCTCTTATTTTAAATTTTTTTCTTTTTTATTATCTTTCTAAAATTACACAGATATTTACAAGCATATATTTTTTTTCATCCTCTGGTAAAGTTACATCTAAAACCTCTGATAAATCATCATAAATAAGATTTGCTCTTTCAATATGCTCACTTTCTAAAGTCTCTTTAAATACCTCTTCATCTATTGTCTTAACTGGCTCATTATTTTTTACCCTCATTATAGCCATTGATAGATGAGTTACCATCATTGCCCCATTTTCCTCTGTAAGCTTGATATTATGTTTTTCATTAAACATCTCAATTACATTTAACATAGTATCCTTTGTGCAATCTGTTATAGCCCCTGAGCTATTTAATATCTCTAGTCTAGTTTGTAAATTCATCTTCCCTCCAAATTTTACTTAATCTATAAGTTTAAATTTTTCCTTATCGAAAAACTTTTTAAATATATTTTTTATAACCTCATTATCTTTTTTTATTACTATAACTGACTCTGTAGCTAAAAGATTTCCCTCATTCTCATTTAGCTCCTCTATTATAATTCCATGTTTTTCAAGATGAACCATCTTATCTAGAACATCATCATAATTCCAAATTGCTGCATCTATTTTTCCATCTATTAAATTTTCAATAACCTCTGAGTATTTAATATCTATGAATTTTATATTTTCATTTTTTTGAAAATTAAAATTTGTTAAAAAAATATGGTCGTTAGACTCTGGATCTTTTCCAACATTAACCACTTTCTCATTTTTTCTTTTTAAAATAACATGTTTCGTCACATAAGTTCTCGGTCCAAATTGCTCTATGATCTCTAAATTTAATCCTGATTCAATTGCATTTTGAGCCGCTAATTTTGAGACAACACCAAAATGATAGACACCCTCTTCAATAAGTTTTAATCTTACATATCCACCTCTCATATGAGAAAAATAAAGTGGAATAGGTATTTTTAAACTATTTGTTATACTATCCATTATCTTTTTGTATCTCTGAGAATATGTTATTGGCATAACACATAGAAGATAATCCATCTTTAATACGTGTAAAAGTTTTTTATAATCTATATTTTCAATAACAGTTCCGTATTTACCTTTTTTCTTTAGATCAATTACTTTTATATCTGTTAACTCCTTTAGAGCTTTTTGGATAGTTCCTAAAGATAACTCTAAATTCTCTGAATAATTTGTAATTGTGTCTAAATTGTCCTCTACATCTCTACCTAAAATATCTTTAGATAAACCTACTATAGCTTTTTGTAATTTTCCTGTTGTGTTGTTCATATTCTACCTCTTTTCTAATTTTCATTTTTTTGAAAATAAGATTTATGTACTTATTATAACCTATTTTTTTATAATGTCAACACTTTTATATATTTTAAAACAAAAATAGCAATTCTTATGAACTGCTATTTTTTATAATCTTTAATCTCTACCTTTTATCCAAATTGGACTTCCCCAAGCTTGATGTTCATCTTTTTGTGTAACTCTCACATAATAGAAATTTTCATTTTCTTTAACCTCTTTAGCAAAAGTAAAATCACAAGCTCTATTAGTAGATTCTTTTTCTATTATAACTTTATTATTACAAAGCACTTCAACCTTTAATTCATCTGTTCCTAAAACACTTATTTTAAATTCAACTTGGCTACCAACCTCTTTTTCAACAATTGTACCCATCTCGTAGTTATCAGCTTTAAAAGATAATAAAATTCCAGCTCCAGATGTTCCATAAGCAAAACGATCATACAGATTATCCCATACTGTTTCATTAGCTAATTTATCTACAAAAGATACAATTATTCCACCTTCTAAACCATGTTCCATCTGATGAGAATCACTTCCTGCAATAAATCCTAAATGATATCCTTTTGCCAAAGCGTCTTGTGCACTACAACGTTCAATCTGCATATTATTTTTAGTATATTTAGAGTAGTTACCATAATATTCAAATGGAGCATGTCTTGAAAAGATCTCTACCATCCTTTGTACACTATCATCATGGAAAGACCAATCAGTTGCTGCACTTACTAATTTCCAACTAGCTGCTGGATGGTGTGGAAAAGCCATCGCTTTATATTTTTTTATACTAGCAAATAGACGATCTGGCGTTAGACCACCCTCATCTCCTGAACGGAATAACTCCCCTTCAAAACCTCTATAGTATATATTTTTATGACCAAAATCATAACGATATTCATTTGGCGTCCACTCATAAGCTAACAGAGTTGCCATTTTCCCCTCTACATTAAATAGTCTTGAAGTTGTACGAATCCATTCCCACTCTGACTCACTTAACCAATATGGATAACAATCATGATCTGTTAATGCAGTAAAATCTAGATTCGCCCATACTTTTGCAATATTGAAAAATTGATCTATCTCTCCAACTCCATCAGACATTCCACTTTGACCATGAATATCTCCAAATATCGGGAATTTTTCTCCATATCCATTTTTAATCATCCACTCTTTAGTTTCATTTTCATTTATACGATCTAGTGATTTTTCTGCTGGAATTGGACGAGTAAATGGATCACTCACTTTTTCTGCCTCTGTATCAATATAGTTTTCAAACTCGTTAGATTTTAACCACGTATAGATAACTTGTGCATTTCTAATTGGTTTGTGTCCATTTTGATTTCCATACTGCCACACTAAATGAATTGTTCCCTCTTCATCTATAAAAGCTCTTTGGTTAGCTGCAAAACTATTCTCATCATAAGTGAAAACTACTGGTTCACTCCATTTATTTTTATAATCATAATGTCTCACATGTAATTTTGTTTTTCCCCAAGAGTAAGAAAAAACTACCTCTCCCTTAGAATTTTCTGCCACTGCAATATCTTCATACCAATCAATCCCTCTTCCAATACAATGAGGTTCCTCTACAACTAATTCATTGCTCTTTAAAAAAACCACCGAACTATTGTATGAAAAATCAGATCCATGATTAAAATCATACCAACACACTAAAACTTTATCTTTTAATGAAGCAACTAAAGGTTGAGCTGCCCAAGCAGTTTTTGATGTACTCACAACTTTTTCCTCAGACCATATTCCATCTCTATAAGCTCTTACTAAAACATCATAGTTTTTTCCATTGAAAGAATCATAAGCTACATATCCCGTTCCATCATCTGTCATAGTATAACTTGGTCTATAAACCTCTTTCGAAGATGAAACTACTTGAATATTTTCTACTCCACTTTCTCCAATTGTTCCCATTACAACTTCTGCAGAGTTACTATGTTGACGATTCCAAAGAAGAGACACCACTCCATTTTTAGAGTATAAATATGGATAGAAAAGAGCTTCTCCCTCCTCTGCACATTGGATCTCTCCATAAACTCCATTTTCATAACTTCTATAATAAATTCCCCATTTTTGATCTCTATTTTCTCCCCAAGCATACCAAACACGGTTTCCATCTGCTACACAAACAGGCTTTAGAGCTTCTCCCTCTCCTGATATTACAGTTCCTTTTGTAAACTCCTCTTTTTCTTGAGTTAAAACTCCAGCTACAATAACATCATGTCTATCTTTATACTCTTGATAACAAACATAACTTTTTCCATCTACAGTTTGAGTCATACATGGATATTTTCCACTAACTGCAACAATGTCTGTCACCTCTTTTGAATATTTTTGGTTTAATTCATTCATTTTATTCCTCCGTATTTTACTTTGTTATGCAACGTCTCTTCTTTTTTCTAGCTCTTTTGAAATCTCTTTCGTTTTCTCTGGAGTTATCTCATAAAAATATAGAACAACTACCACTAAAACAAAAAGTATTGCTGGTATAATAAAACGTAATGAAATAATCATTTTAAGAGAACTTTCAACTTGGTCTTTATTAGCTACAAATCCAGCTATTCCTAGTAAGAAACTTGATAAAAATCCACCAATAGCTATCCCACATTTTTGTACAAATGTAAATGTTGCAGTGAATAGTCCATTTGGTTGTACTCCATACTTCCACTCAGCATAATCTATACAATCTGGTATCATGGCCCAAGGTAATGCACTTGCTATTCCATACATAAAACCAAATAAAACCAATTGAGCAAGAAGTGCGTATATTGAAGTTACATTAGGATTTAATCCCAACAAAATTAAAGGAATTACACAAATAAGTGTTGAATACATAAATGCTTTTTTCTTTCCAAAAATACCTTCAACCTTTGGTAAGATCATCGATGCAAAAATACTTGCACCCATACTAACTGCCATAACTGTTGGAATCCAATTTTGTTTATTTAAAATATATTTAAAATAATACATATTTGCTGAATTTACAAGAGTATTTGCAAACATTGATAATCCAAAAGCTACTACAAGAACTAAAAGTGGTTTTGTTTTTAAAAGAACTTTAAAATCATTTTTTGATTTACTTTCTTTAGCTCTATTTTTTAACTCTTCTGTATTGCTAGAAACATCATGAGCCTTAGCTCCATCTGCTGCAATCCACACAAAAATAGTTGCTGCTATTCCAACAATTGCCCCAAAAGTTGCCCATCCTTTTTGTCCACCGCCAAACATATTTACCATAGGCAGTGCAAAAGTTGATATACATAATACCGCCACTTGACACATTACACTTTTCCAAGAGATAATAATTGTTCTCGTATGTGAGTCTTTCGAAATAACTGGCACTAATGCAAAATATGGTATAGATACAATTGTTATAGCTATTGAATAAAATATAAATACTCCGTAAGCGTATATAACTTTCATACTTTCTGGAATATTCGGTGTATAAAAAAGTAAAAATACAGCAAAACCTAGTACAGGTGCAAAAAATATCATCCAAGGTCTAAATTTTCCCCAACGAGATCTTGTTCTATCTGCTCCCATTCCCATAACAGGATCTGTTATAGCATCTACAATTCTTGAAACTAACATTATTCCAGCTACAGCAAAAGCTGTGATTCCAAAAATATCTGTTAAAAAAAAGTTTAAATATGACATAGTTAAATTTGTTGCAAGTGTTACCCCTAATCCGCCTAAAGAATACTTAAAAATATCCACCAGTATATTTTTATTTTTAGCCCTTCCCGCTTCAGGCTCCGACGAATACCTCGGAATATCTAATGATATCTCTCCACTTCTTAATTCCTTCATTTAATCCTCCCGTTGAATTTATAATATATTTTTTATTTTTTCTATCTGTAGATTATTTATAACTATGTTTCCTTTTTCTGTAACAATTAGTTCCTCTTCTTTTAACTCTCTCAATATACGATAAAAAGTTCTAGTACTTATTCCTATATTATCCATAATATAGTCATTTTTTAATTTAATAATTAATCTATCTTCCCCTTTGTGGTTATTTCTCCAGTAGTCATTTAACCAACATAAAAATTGTAATTTTGCATCATTAATTAGCATACTCTCTGCACGGCTTGATGTTAATGACATTTTCTTTAATAAATTTTTTATAATATATAATGACATCTCTCCATTTTTCTGAAGACATTCTATAAAATACTCTTTTTCTACATCTATTACAATACACTCTTCTGTCACATAATCTTCTGTTATATTTGCATTTTCTTTATCCAAAACTCTATCCATTCCAATCCATTCTGGAGCTTCATTTAAAGCTATTAGATTTCTTTTTCCTATCTTTAGTTCTCGATAATGAAAATATTTTCCAACTATTACATAATGTATATACTTTTGTGTTTTATCATACTGATGTATTTTTTCTCCTTCTTTTACAACTCTTATTTGCATGTGTTCATTAAGATGATTTTTTATTAATTTCAAATTAGGATTTGTTTTCCATTTCTCATCTTTTGTTATATAAATAATATTAAGTAAATCATTACATTTTTCCATATTTGACATTACTCCCCTTTTTTATGCCATATACTCTAAATATTTTTTATTTACATACTATATTAATTTTATTTAATACTAATATATTTCTATAAAAAATTCTATGTCATATAGCATGATTTCCTAAAATTTTATATTTTTCTTTAAAAATAAAAAAAGTCTTTTCTCTATTACAAGAAAAGACTTCAATAAATCAGATGAAAATATAAAAATATATTTCAAATATATGTGTGTCTCTTCTCATAGTGACCTATTTACGGTAGGTCGTAGAGACATTCATCCATATTATGAATATATATGAGAAAATTTTTATGTTATTTGTAAAACTTTAATCCAATTCCAAGTTTCACTATTTTTTATTTATAAACTTCACTGCATTTTCCCCAGCTACACGTCCAAATATTACAGACGCACTATATGCTGCACTTGTACTTGTTACCTCTCCAGCTGCAAAAAGCCCTTTTACTATCTCTCCATTGTTTTGAATAACCTCAGTTTTCTCGTTAGCTACAACTCCTCCTCTTGTCATATGAACAGCTGGCTCAACTAAAACTGCATAGAATGGTCCACTCATATCAAACTCTCTTTTTGCTTTAGCCTCTCTAAATGGATCTTTTACCTCTCCACGTACTCCTTTATTGTAATTTACTACTGTTTCTTTAAATGTTGCCACTGGTACTCCCATTTTCTCTGCTAACTCCTCTATTGAGTTCGCAACTAAATGGTATCCTTTTTTTGTATGTTTTTGTAAACGATAGCTCGAATCATATAACTTTTTATCAAATACATAGAACACTTTGGCTTCTGGTTGAGCTAACATCTTTTTAGCCATATCCATTCTTTCATCTTTAGTTATATGTTCCTTTGTAAATCTCTCTCCATTTATATTAACTAACATCATTCCATCACCATTAGGACCTGCTAAATCTCTTGTTGATCCTAAAATAAATGGAATCAGATTCATTACTTCTAAATTAGCTAATTGAATATTATTTTTTTCAAATACTGGAATTAAATCTCCCGTAGCACTAATTTGATTTGAGTGCTGTAATTTCTCTGTTCCTGGAGCATATTTTTCTAATAACTCTGGATTAGCTGAGAATCCACCTGTTGCAACTACCACAGCTTTTGCATTTATATCATAAAAATTATTTTTGTTTTGAACTTTTACCCCTGTTGCAACACCGTTATTTATAATTAAATCTAGACCTTTTGTTGAAGTACGAATATCTACTCCTAACTCTTTTGCTCTAGCTTCCATTTTATCCTGTATAACTTCACCAGCATACACATTCTTTTCAGCCATGTGCCCTCTTTTTCCATAATGGTAATTTAATTTAATTCCCATCTCTCTCAACCATTTATCTAAAACAAAGGCTCCTTCAGCTTGAGTTCTTGTACGCTCTGGTGTATCCATTGAATTTGTATTGTCCTTTATTAAACTTTCTACTGTATCATTCATTCCATTAGCTTTTTGAGCCTCTGAATTTATTAAATCATAGAAGTTCATATCAAACTTTCCATTACCACTTAGCATATCCATTTTTTCAATTAAAATTACATTTTTTAGTCCCTGCTCTTTTGCTGATATAGCTGCTGCTAATCCAGCTGGTCCTCCTCCTACAATTACAAGATCTGTAGATACAGGCTCTAAATAGGCAACTGGTAACTCAGGTCCTTTTGTTCTCGCTGTAATTCTTCCATAATCTTTTCCTAGTTGTTTATAAACATCATTTACTGCTCTTTTTATAGCTGTAGATGTATGTGTTGCTCCAGAAACACTATCTACTATTGGTGATTGAGCCTCTAAGATTCTCTCTTTTAGCATAGGAAACGCTCTTGTCATAACAGGAACTGTTTCATTGTGTGATACAATCTTTATATCTTTCACTTCTTGTCCTTCTGCTATAACCTCTAACTTTATTTCACCAGAATACCCATTGGCCTTTGTTAAAAAAGTACGTTCCTTTGATAGTGTTGCTTGACTTAAAACTAGTAATGATGCCGCTAGTAGTATGATTCTTTTGTTCATTTGTTGTTTGTCCCCCTGTGTGTGTTTTTCGATATATAATAACACTTTTTTCACATTAAAACAAGTTTTTAGTTCAGCAGCTGTAAAAATATTGTATCTATATATTTTATTCCTTCTTTACCCTTCATAAAACCTTAAACTTTTTCCACTAAAAACCATTCCTAGTTTTACTATTTTATTGATTCCTCTATCTCTCATTCCTGTTTCATACATTTTTTTATCTATTTGATCCAGCGCTACCTCTCCAGCTAAATCCATATCCTCTTCACTTGAACTCTTGGCCACCTTAAACTCAAATATATATCCATAACCATTTTTATCCTTTGGTTCTAAGGCTAAGTCATACCTTCCAAGTCCCTCTTCTCTATTTGATAATACATGAAAATATCTATCTAACCCTATTAGCATTCCTAAAACTAAATTATGATAAAACTTCTCCTGTTTATCTCCATCGTGGTAACTCATACTAGATCTAAACATTTTATTAATTTTTTCTTCCACAGAACTTATCCCTTTAACTTTTCCTGCTACCAAAGCTTTTTCCAAATCAGAAAAACTATTTTTACTATTTTTTCCAATTATATCTATAAATGTTAGTTTAAAATATTTTTTTACTTCATAGTTTGGTATTCGGATATAGTATTCATCTTCCCATTCTTCTGACATACCATCTATTGTTAAGTAACCTGCTGAAAACATTAAATACAGCACAGTACTATCGCTGTACTCTTCACCAAATATCATATAGTCATTTAATAATGTCGAGACTTTCTTTCCATTTAATAGATCATAAAATATATCATTGATTTTTTCATCACTTTTTTCTAGTATCTCCATTATTAGTTTATTCGCACTTGTATTCACCCAATAACTTTGTAATTTTCCAGTGTCACAATGATTTAGTATGCTCCATGGATTATACACTTTTTTAGTTCCAAAAAGATAACCGTTATACCAAAGTTTTGTGTCCTCTAAAGTTGTCTCAAGGTCATAATATTTCAGTGCCTCTTCCACTTCCCACTCTTCCATTCCAAAGTATAAATAGTCTTCGCTTAATATTGTACTTACTTTTAAGTTATTTAGTGTTGAAAATATAGATTCTTTTGCAACTCTTAGTATTCCTGTTATCACTGAAAAAGCTGTAACACCATCTTTTAGTGCGCTTCCATAAAATCCACCAATAAAATCTTTTATCTCTTCATAATATCCATGCTCATTTGCTTTTATCATTGGTGCATCGTATTCGTCTATTAATATCACCGGCTTTAAACCTGTATATCTATAATATAATTTCGCTAAATAGTCCAAAGACTTTTTATATCTTGCACTATCCTTTCTTTTCTGTATAGATTCATATTTCTCCAAATCAATTTCATCTAATATCTCTTTTAACTCTTTATGCTCTTCATATAAATTTACAATTATATCTTTAAACTCCTCTAAAAACTCTGAGTAATTTTCTCCCTCACAGTCTTTCAAAGTTAAATATATCACTGGATATTTTCCCTGCTCATGCATATATTCAGTACTCTCTATATTTAAATCTTTAAAAAGTTTTCTATTTTCTTCACCATTTTTTATATCTAAAAAGTATTTTAGTGTTGTCATGCTAAGTGTTTTACCAAAACGTCTAGGTCTTGTTATTAGTGTGGCCTCTGCTTTTTTCTCCAATATCTCTGCTATAAAGTTTGTTTTATCAACATAATAGTAGTTACCTTCTATTATTTTTTTAAAGTCAGTTACACCTATTGGCAATCTCTTTTTACTCACGACTTCCACCGTCCTTTTTCACATATATTTTTTCTTATATTATACCATACCTTATATTTTTAAACAAAAAAAGTAGTGCATTCACATTACTTTAATTTATAGATACATTTACAATATATTTTCAAACAATAATTCATGTAAAAAATTCAACTTTTCATGTTATAAAAAATAATTTTCTATGTTTTTACTTTATAATTATTTTACAAATATTTTGATTATTAAAATATTTGTAAAATGATATAGTGGAGGGATTTAAATGAAAAAATATCTATTTGTTATGTGTTTAGCATTTTGTGCAAACTCATATTCAGATGATATAGGAGCGGTTGAATTACAAACCTCTCATATAACAGATAACACTAGAAGTGGGGGTTCTATATTTAATGTTGTGGAATCTAAAAATACAACAATCATTACTCAGGAAAAGATACAAGAAAAAAAATATGAAAACGTTGAAGCTATACTAAGGGAAGCTCCTGGAGTTATCGTACAAAATACAGCTTTTGGCCCTAGAATAGACATGAGAGGAAGTGGAGAGAAATCTCTGAGTAGAGTTAAAGTTATGGTAGATGGTATCTCTATTAACCCAACAGAGGAATCAATGGCTAGTTTACCCATTAACTCTATCCCTGTTGAAAGTATAAAAAAAATTGAGATAATCCCAGGTGGTGGAGCAACTCTATATGGAAGTGGAACTGTTGGTGGAGTTATAAACATTTCTACAAACTCCAATGCCACAAAAAATAACTTCTTTATGGATCTAAATTACGGCTCGTTTGACGATAGAGATTTAGGATTTGCAGGTGGATACAACGTCACAAAAGATCTATATGTAAACTATGGATTTAACTATAGTAATAGCGAAGGGTATCGAGAGGATGAGGAAAAAGAAAACAAAATCTTCTTAGGAGGGTTTGATTATAAAATAAGTGATAAACATAAAATTCGTTATCAAGGTAGAAGAGGTAATGAAAAAGATAATGGAACAAATGAAGTTAGTAAAAAAATATTAGAAATAAACAGAAGAGCTCCTGGTTTAAACTTAGATGTAGATACAAAATCTGAAAGTAATGTTTTTGATTACGAATACAGAGCTACAGATAAACTACTCTTTGGAGCATCTTTTTTCAATCAAAAACAGGAAAGAGATATATCTACAGAAAGTGTCGATGACATACTAATAGAGTTATCTTCTAGAAAATACTCTGATGTGAGATCCTATTATAATTTTTATGATGTTAAATCTCTTATGAGTGCAAAGTTTAAAGAGGAAAAAAATGGAATTAAACTTAAGACTAAATATGAGTATGACAAAGGGGAGTTAATTTTAGGATATGATTATACAAAAGCCAATGTAAAAAGAGATTCTAATGTTACTTCTGAAATTTTAAAAACATATTATAACGAGTATGGAATGTATGTAGCTCTATCTCCAGAAGATCGAAAAGCTGTTACAAATAAAGTTAAAATCAACTTAACTAAAGAGTCCCACGGAATATATGCCTTTAATAAATATAATCTTACAAATAAACTTGATCTTACAACTGGAGTAAGAGGAGAGTACACAGAGTATACTGGAAGCAGAATTAATGGTCCTAATGAGATGCCATTAATTAATCCTAAAATTCAAACTATAGAAACTGATAGAAAAATGGAAAACTATGCTGGTGAGTTAGGACTTTTATATAAATATAGAGATACTGGAAATTTCTATACAAGATATGAACGAGGTTTTATAACTCCTTTTCCATCTCAATTAACAGATAAAATTCATGACAAAAAATTGGCTTCTGATAAAAGTGTAGGTTTCTTTGTTCCACCTAATGTTAATGTATCCTCTATATATGTGGATAATCATTTAAAAGCTGAAACTACAAATACTATAGAGTTAGGAGTTAGAGATTATATCTATGATTCATATGTTAGTTTAACTTTCTTTGCAACAGATACAGATAATGAGATTGTATTAATTCAATCTGGAGTTACTAATCCAGCTATAAAAAGATGGCAATATAAAAACATTGGAAAAACAAGAAGACTTGGTTTAGAAGCAGAAACAGAGCAATACTTAGGGAAGTTTACCTTTAATGAGTCTTTAACTTTTATAGATGCTAAAACTCTAAAAGGAAATGAAAAAGCTCAAATTAAAAAAGGAGATAAAGTTCCTTTAGTTCCAAAGGTAAAGCTTACATTAGGAACAAAGTATAGCTTAACAGATAATCTATCTTTAAACGGAACCTATACCTATATAAGTAGCAAAGAGGGAAGAGAGATGAGTGAAGAGGATAAAAGCTTTAGTTATAAAATTGATGGTTATGGTGTTTTAGATGTGGGAGTTACATATAAATTAGATGAGTATTCATCAGTTAGAGCTGGTATTAAAAACTTAGCTTCTACTAAATATAACTTGAGAGAAACAAGTATTGAAGCAGTTCCTGCACCAGAGAGAAACTACTATATAGGATTAAATGTTAAATTTTAAAGGAGAGATTAAAGATGAAAAAAAATAAATATTTACTTTTAGCACTGTTAGCATTGAGCGGAAAAATATATGCAAATGATTTACCAATAATATCTATTCCTCCTGAAACAATAGAAAAAGGAGCTTATGAAAATATATTAAGAGTTGTGGATCAAATAAACAAAAAAAAAGGTATAAATTCCGCTTACTTAGAGGGAAGTACACATGATTTAGGTCCCAAAGATAATGGAATTGATATTGTTGCAATGGCCCATGCTAACGATAAGCTAGAACTTACAGGAGTCAGAGGATTTTATAAAGGGGAAACTTATCACTCTGCAATTGATATTGTAGAAAATAAGTTAAATGCAATTGATAAATCTTTAAAAGAGAAACTTCCCTTTGTTGGAAACAACTATGAAAAGAGATTTTACTTTGGAAATGGAAATAGTGTAAAAGATATTATTTTCAAAAAAAGTGATGATTATAATAAAACTGTAGAAAAAATAAGAGATAATAAAAATGAAAAATATAGTATTGAAGGTGTTTATACAAATATAAATAAAACTTTAAATAAAAGTTACGATACTGCAAATCCTTTAGATATATCTATGAAAGATTATAGAGAGAAAATTCAAGATAAACCTAAAGAGGAAGTTGCTAAATATCTCCATGAAAAATTAAAAGAGAATGGTGTTGAAACAGAGTTAAAAAATGGTGAGTTATTTACTAAAAATGATAAGGAGGAGTGGAGAGTTCTATGGAATTTACAAGGAGTTAGAATTAGAGAGGGGTATGACCAAACTTTAAATGAAACTGTATATACAAAAATATATACTTACGAACCTAAAAATGAGCAGGGACAAATTTTTTATACAAAAGATTCAAATATGTATATTGAAGATAAAGGTATTTCTAAAGAGAATCTTAGAATAACAGGGGGAAGTTACTACGGAAACGAGGGGAAAAGTTTAGAGGATATGTTAAAAGATGAATCTAAATATGTAACTAAATATTCTAACTCTATTGAAAAATTAACTGCTGATAAGCAGAAGTTAAAAAGTGGTGAGATGGAAGAGGAGGAGTTTAATGCTAAATGGGTAACACCTTTTAAAAAAGGTGGAGAGTTTGAAAAAGCATTGGAAAAATATTTAGCTGAAGTAACTCCGCTTTATGAGAATATGAAAAAATATGAAAAAACAGACTTTAATAAATACTTAGCAGAGTATGAAAAGATTGAAAGTATTCAAAAAGAACATGGTTTTTTCACTGGATTTGCTAGTTGGAGAGATGATAATCCCGAGGAGAAAGAGGCAATATGGAGAAAGTGGACTGATCGAATCCTTTCTGATAAAAATTTAATACTTGAAATAGAATCTAAAAATATAGAGTTTAGAGGTAAGGGTAGAGTTGATGGAACTATTGATTTAGGAGAAGGATATAATAAACTTAGAATAACAGAGCAATTTACAGGAAAATATGGAACAAATATAATTTTAGGACCATATGCTAAACTTAAAAATATAGCTGTTGTAGAAGTTGGAAGAGCTATAGGAGATGAAAATAATCCATCTCTATCAGGAAACCACTCTTTAACTTTAGATATAGATACAGATGTTAAAGATAATAAGGGACATCTTATACAACATGCCTTTAGAGATTCTGATAAAGATATTGAGTTTACAAATGCATATGTTTTAGATTTAAATGAAAAGAATAAGTTTTCTATTGAAATGATAGTTTCTAAAATTGATGAAGACTCAACTATAAATATGGGAAGACCTTTGGAAACAACAGTTAGAAACTTCACTACTAGTGGGGAAGAGTTTTTAAAATCTAAAATTAAATTAGATTCAGATTCGATAGTCCACGAGATTAAAGAGCTTAATAAAAGTGATGAGAATGGTAACTCTTTAGTTCAAGTTGTTGTAAAAGATAGAGTTCAAGGTTTAGATAATCTAGAAAATGAAGTTTACAAAAGTATTAAAGATGCTAAAAAAATTGGAAGTATCTGGGAAACAACTACTTCTACAAATAAGAAAACTGTATTTGGAGGTGTGAGAGAACAAGAGGCTTTAAGTGAATTAAAGATGTTAACTGACCAAATGTCAAAAAGAAATATCTACAAATATTTAAATAAAATATCTAAAAATGAGTTGAATACATTTACTTCATTGCCTTTTGGAGTTCAAAATAGTTTTGAAAAAGATTCATATGTAGATGGTGGATATATATCTAATAGAGATGTGGAAGATGATTTTAAAGGAAATATAAACACAGGATATGCTCTTTATGAAAAAAAGATGAATGATTCTTTTAAAATTGGTGGAATTTTTGGAGGAGCTACTTCTAATCACCAAGAAATAAAAAAAGATAGCCTTGATACAGTGACAACAAATTCAAATGTAAAAGGACAATCTCTATATTTAGGTGGATATGGAAGATATGCATATACTCCTAACTTTAATATAATATCTGGAATAGGAGCTCAATATGGAGAATATGATGTAAATAGAAAGTTAAAAAATAACTACCAAGATTTAAGTTTTAAAAGTAAACCTAAGACAAATGGATTAAATCTTTATAGTGGAGTTATTTATGATTATCCACTTCCTAAAGATATGAGAATTGGTGCAAAAGGGCTATTATCATACTCATTAATTATTCAAAATAGTATTGAAGAATCAAAGGAGAAGTTGGCTTTAGATATAGCTAAGCAAAACTATAACTATTTAGATGGGGAGTTGGGATTTAACATTAGTAAAACTCTTTATAGTAAAGGAACTGTTAGTCAATTATCTGCTGGATTATCTGGAATTTATGGATTAAGTGGATATGATAATGAAAATATGAGTGGTAAAATTCAAGGTTCTACATCAAACTTTACAATTTTAGGTAAAGACAATGAAAAAGAATCTCTAAAGCTAACTTTAGCTTACGATGTACAAAGAGATTCAGGAATAACTTACGGAATCGAAGGAGATTACTTAACAAATAAAGAAAGAAAAAATGTCACTATAGGTGTTAAATTAGGGTATATATTCTAAAATATATCTTTAGTAATAATTTTTTCCCATAAAAACCTTCAAGTTAGATAGTTTAATATTATCCCAACTTGAAGGTTTACACAAACATTTTTTCTTTTATTATACCATATCTCATATCTTTAAACAAAAAAAGTAGTGTATTCACACTACTTTAGTTTATATTTTTTTCATTGTTTTCTAGATATAAGCAATAAAATTTCTAATGAAAATTGCTAAAATTAGAGTTAACACTCCTGCAATAACTATAGAAAGAGCACTTATAGCACCTTCAACCTCTCCCATCTCCATAGCTTTAGTAGTTCCACCAACGTGACTAGATATTCCAATAGCCACTCCTTTAGCAACAGGGTGATTTATTTTAAATAGCTTACAAATGCTTACTGCAAATATATTTCCACAAATTCCTGTTAAAACTATAGAGAAAATTGTAATTGCAGGAATTCCACCAAGGTTTTTACTCACTTCTACCCCTATTGGAGTAGTTATAGATTTAGGAATAAAAGATATTAAAAGTAATCTATCAATTCCTAATATTTTAGCCAATACAATAGTTGACGTTATAGTTGTCACTGCTCCAACTAATCCACCAATAAGTATGGGAATATAATATTTTTTCAAAAGGTTTAGCTGTTTATATAGAGGTACTGCTAAAAGCACAGTTCCAGGAATTAAGAAAAACTCAATCATATCTCCACCTTTTAAATAGTAATCTAAAGGTATTGAAAAGTAATAAAGAAATCCAATAACTAAAGCAGCTCCCACTAACAGTGGATTAAATAATGGAAATTTAGTTTTTTCAAAAATATATTTTCCTATTTCAAAAGCTAAAAAACTAATTGTTAATCCAAATAGAGGATTATTTAGTTGTTCCATTTTTTCTTTCACCTCTCTCAATAAGAAAATTAACAGTTACTCCTGTAATTGCCATTGTAATAATTGTTGTTAAAACTATCAAAAGAACAACTCTAAAAAAACTACTTTTAAGAACTTCCATGTAATTTAAAAGCTTTACAGCAGGAGGTAAAAATAAAAATAACATACTTCCTAAGATAAAGTTTGTGGTTTTTTCAATATTCTTAACTTTTAAAAATTTTGTTATTAATAAAACTAAAAGTATAAACATTCCAACTATAGTACCTGGAACAGGTAATGCTAAAAACTGTGATAAAAGTATTCCTGAATAAGTTATTGCAAAAATTATTAAAATTTCTAAAAACATACTTTTTATTATCGAAAATGAAACTTCACTTTACGATAATAAATCACCTCCAAAAAATATTTCATTCTACAGTTCTATATTCTATCACTAATTATACTTTTTTTCAACAAAACTTTATTTTTTTTAAAAATTCACAAAAGGATTGGATTAAAAAATAAGTAAAAAGATATACATATATTGAACGAGGTGAATTTTATGGTAAGAGCTCTTAAGATGATATTTTGGTTTTTATTTATTCCTTTAACTAGAATGGTAAAAGTTAATTCCACACAATTTTTAAAAGACCCTAAAAATAAAGATATTATTTATCCTGATGAAACTCTTTATTCTGTTTATGATAATCGATTTAATTCTTTTTTAATAACTAATACTAGAATAGTTAGTGTTTTTAGATTAAAAAATAGAGTAAATATATTTTCAGTTCCTCTTTTTCAACTTGGAACTTTAAGTACCTATAGTTTTAATTTTTTTAACCTAAATGTAATATGTATAACATCTTCTCCTGGATATAATTTTTATTGGTTTTTTAAATATAGTGTTAATATGGAGAATCTATCTAACGAAATATCTAAAGTTGTTGCAGATGTTCAAATTAGCGGTGGTTCAAAATTAAAAAAGATATTACTATAAAAAAGCTGTAGACATATTAATTTGTCTACAGCTATCTTTAACTCTCTGTGTAAAAAGACATTCTTAAGGTAACTTATAAAATTCAAGGTGACTACTTATCAACTTCACTTTCAATAACTACATCTTTACCACTAAAGGCCATTCCTATTTTTATAACTTTTGATACTCCATTATTTTTCATAGATGTATCATATTTCTTTTCCTTTATTTGAGATAACGCTTTCTTAGCTTTCTCTTCAATAGAGGTTTTATCTCCTATTTTAAATTCAAATATTAATCCATAATTTCTTTTATCTTTCGGTTCTAAAGCTATATCATATCTTCCATATCCGCTTTCTCTATTAGAGGTTATTATATATTTATCTCCTAATATTAAAAGCAAACCTAGCATAAAGTGATGATAGTATTTTTCACTATCTCCTGTATCGTGATAGCTCACAGCTGAATAATATAGTTCCTTAAATTTAAATTTGAATCTGTCTACATCACCTTTATATAAATCTTCTAGCATTTTAAAATACATCGCTGTTTTACCATGACTATATTCTTTTATAAATGTATTCTTAAAAAATGATTTAACTTCATAATTTGGAATTTTTAAAAAATATGTTTTTGCCTCAGTTATATCTGATATCTCAAACCTATCATAAGTTAGATATCCTGAAAATAGCATTAAAGACCATATTGTATCAACATCTTCTAAATCAGAAAATATGATATTTTCTGTTATTACTTCCTCTATTTCATTCCCACTAAATACAGCTTTTAAATCATCTATCACCTTAGAATCGTTTTTATCTAACAGTTCTTTTATTAAAGAGTTATCACTTGTATTTACCCAATATGGATTTAACTCATTTTTACTAGCAAAGTTAATTAAAGACCACGGATTATAAACTAACTTCTTGCCAAATTGATATCCGTTATACCACTTTTTAACCTCTTCTAATTCATACTCTAACTCATAATATTTTAATAAATCTTCCACTTCCTCTTCAGTTAAACCAAAATGATTAAAATCTCTATCTAAGATTGTTGATACTGCAAGATTATTTAATCCTGAAAATATACTTTCTTTAGCTACTCTTAATATCCCTGTAAGTACTGAAAACTCTAAATATGGATTACCTTTTAACGCTGCACTTAAAAAGTTTCGAAAGAAAAATATTGCCTCATCGTAATAACCCTGTGAATGTGCTGTAACTAACGGCGTATCATATTCATCTATCAATATTATCACTTTCTTTTTATATTTTTCATATAAAAATTTTGATAAATCTAAAATGGCATTTTCTTGATTTTCTCTTTTCTTCTCTAAAGTTAAATTGTATTTACTATATTCATTTTGCAATAATAGGTGCAACTTATTTAAGCAAAGGTCCCAATTATTAACCTTTATCTCTTTTAAACTTATATATATTACTGGATACTCTCCCATATACTTCATTTTATCTGTATTTGAAATAGCCAGTCCTTCAAATAGCTTTTTATTATTATCTTTATCCTCTATATTAAAAAAATAGTTCAGCATTGACATATTTAAAGTTTTTCCAAATCTTCTTGGTCTTGATAATAGTGTCACTTCTGATCTTTTATTTAATAGTTCGTCTATAAACATTGATTTATCTACAAAATAATAGCTATTCTCTATTATTTTTTTAAAATCATCTATTCCCACTGGTAAACTTTTCTTAATCATGCTCTCACCTCACCATATATTTTTTCTTTTATTATACCATATCTCATACTTTTAAACAAAAAAAGTAGTGTATTCACACTACTTTAATTTATCTAAATTTTTATACTTTTTTAAAACTTTCAATAAAATCCTCGATATACTCTATCACATCTACAAGGATTCTCTCTCCAAGATCTACTGTTGAATTTTTAGGATCATACGGTCCTATCCAACCATTTGGAACAACACTTTTAAAACTTCTCATTATTTTAATATTTCCATTTTTATAGTTATGAAGTGTTATATACTTATTAGTTATTTTATCTGATAGCTCGTTTATTACTAATGGTTCACAATAATCTAGATTTACTGAATCTCTATCTATTGCCATAACAGTACTTGTCTCTTGAATATCTCCATGACCACCATCATAATCTGGATTTAAAAGCTTTGCTAAATTCCACCAATCAATTGTTGCTACTAATCCACCTTTTTCAAAAGTATCTAATCCCACTTGATCTAAAGCTGATATATTTCCTCCATGACCATTAACAAATATGAATTTCTTTAATCCACTAGCTAATAAGGAGTCTACAATAGAATTTAAAATATTTATAAGATTAGTACTTCCAATATTTATAGTTCCTGGAAAATCCTTAATTGATTGACAATTTCCATAAGGTATTGGCGGAAGAGTTAAAATATCATCTCTATAAGAAAGTTTTGATACTATGTAATCTGGTATTATATAATCTGTTCCCAGAGGAGCTTGAGCTCCATGATATTCAATACTTCCAATAGCAATTACAGCTATTGGAGATTTTTTCATAAAATTTACAACATCTTTAGCTGGAGTATTTGATATATTCATAATTCACCTCATTTATTTATTAGAAAAATTAACATTGTATAAATCAAAATATCCTGTAGGATGTAGAACAAAATTTTCTACATATTTTTGTGTGGCAACATTCTGATTGTTATAAACCATAGTTATAGAAGGAATCTCTTCCTGAATTATTTTTTGAGCCTCTTTATAATTCGATATTCTTTTCTCTTGATCAGTTGAAACTCTTGCTTCATCAAGCAATTTGTCTACAGTAGCATTTGAATAAAAAGATCTATTTCCCGGTCTACCATGAGCTGAACTGTGGAAGACAGGATATAATCCATAGTCTGGATCTCCTGTTACAGTAATCCATCCTAGAATATACATATCATGTTCTCCAGCTGCTGTTCTATCTATATATGCTCCCCACTCAAGTGTTTCAATAGTTGCATCAATTCCTATTGTTTTAAATTGATCTTGTAAAATTGTTGCTATATCTTTTCTAATTGTATTATCACTTATCCAAATAGATGTTTTGAATCCATTTGGGTATCCTGCTTCTGCTAAAAGATTTTTAGCTTTTTCTACATTATATTCGTAATTTTTAACATCCTTATTGTATCCTGGAATTTTTGGGCTTAATGGAGAATTCCCTGGAACAGCAGTATTTTTATATGCAACCTCTATTATATCATCAACATTTATAGCGTGAGCAATAGCTTGTCTAACCTTTACATCATCAAAAGGTTTATGCTGTGTATTTAATCCTAAATAAGCATTTCCTAAAGATTGCTCCATTAGAAATTTAAGATTACCATTCTCTTTTATTTTATCTATATCAACTGGTTCAACATCATAAACTATATCTGCTTCTCCAGTTTCTAAAGCTATTGTACGATTTGTTCCTTCTGGAATAGCTTTTATAACTACATTTTCAATTGAAGTTTTTCCTAAATAGTAATCTGGATTAGCTTTTAGAAATATTCTATCTCCTGCTAACCACTTATCAAAAATATATGGTCCTGTTCCAACTGGATTTTGGTCATATTTTTCACTAGAATTTGTCACTGCTTTTTCATTTAATATAACAGCTCCTGGGTGAGATAAATGACTAAGTAATGGTCCAAAACCATCTTTTGTCACTATCTCAACTGTATAGTCGTCAATAATATTTACTGCCTCTATCTCACTTATAAGAAAAGAAACAGTAGGTTGATTTTTCATTCTATCCAATGTAAATTTTACATCTTTAGCTGTTAATGTTTCTCCATTATGAAATTTTACATTTTTTCTTAAATTAAAAATAGTTTTTGTTTCATCAATTTTTTTCCAACTCTCCGCTAAACCTGGAACAATATTCATGTCCTTATCTTTTTTTAACAGTCCATCATAAATTTGATTATATACTCTTACTGTTGGAGTATCAATAGCTTTTTGTGGATCCATTGTCCTTGCATCTGATCCTTGAACTATAATAAGCGATTTTTCCTCTTTCTTGTCTTCCTTTTTTTCACATCCTAACAGAGTAAATATTCCAATAATTAATAAAAATATTTTTTTAATCATAATCCCCTCCTATTTTTTAAAAAAGTTTTTTTATTTTTAAGGACAATGATAACATATTTTTATACAGTTGTCTTATATAAGAATATAATAAGGTTTATATATTTAATGACTAATTAAAAAAAATAAAAAAGTTGCAAATTTTACTTTGCAACTCTCACCCTATTTACAAGACCCCGTCATTCCTTGCACAAAACTTTTTTGCATGCTGAAGAATATTACTATCATAGGTATTGTACTTATAACAGTATTTGCAAAAAATCAAATATATATAATAAATCTGAATAAATTAATTTGCCTAAGTTAAAAAAGTTGTAGATCTCTCTACAACTTTTTAACTACTTCATCTTCAAATGTAATCTCACACTCTCCTCATCTAAAAAGTAAACAGTCTTTTCAAACGGTCTTTGAGTTATCTCTACATCGCTTCCATAAATTACAAGCCCTAACTCACTTCCTTTCTTTAAAGTATACTGAGTTGGAACCATCTCAAAACTATACCTATGGTAAGTCTTAGGAATAACCCTATTTTTATAGTAATCACTTCTCCTATTTTGAATATTTATATGTCCCCTTGTAATCACTCTATACTTAGAAGGATTCTCCTCAAATTTAAAATCCACCTCATCCATCATTCCAGCGTCTCTCCCCAAACTAATCTTCTCTTTCTCAGTGACGATTTGCTCTTCACTCAGTCGTCTTCTCTCTCCTATCTCAACTAGCATAGCACTCAACACCCCTCTATTCTTGTTAGCACTAGCACAAAACTCTATTCTCACATCCCCTGAAATAGTCACATCCTCCTCTAAAACCCCACTCCTATAGATAATCCTATGTTTCTCTCTCTCCCCTAAAACCAATCTGTCTCTCCATTTATTATAATCTCTTTCCTCTCTATCAAATCCACTTCCATCTATATCATCTATAAACTTTTTTACTTTTTTATCACTTTTTCCATCAGCTTCTACATCTTCACTCTTTATTAACTTTTCCCCATCCACTTTAAATACCTTCTCTTGATAATTCTTTGAAGGCCAACTTTGAGATCTCTCCCACTCTAAACTATCTAAATTACTTTGAATCATAACATCTGGAATCTTATTTAAAACATCATTTTGTATACCATACAACCAATAGCTTAACCATCTATTCATAATGTCATTAAAATCAAACCCTTTTAGATTTTGTATATAGATGTGATCACCTTGATGTAAAATAATCTTAGATGGAATATTATATTTTTTCAGTTTATCCCACAATAATTTACAATGAGTAGTTTTTACATTCCAATCATTTAATCCATGAACTATAAAAACAGAAGCTTTTACCTTATTAATATCCTTTAGATAGTTTCTCTCATCCCAAAACTCATTGTAGTTTCCATTGTTTCTATTCTCTCCCTCTATCATCTCAGGAAGGAACTTGTTTCCTATCTTTTCAGCTCTACAATATTTTGTTAAAAGATCAGCATCATCCCCTTGCCATCCCAGTGGAGCTCCTGTAACTCCATTAACTCTGTAATAGTTATACCAATTAGATATAGCTGCCTCTGGTATAATGGTTTTTAAACCTTCAACTCCTGTTGTTGCTGCTGCAATACTTAAAGTCCCTAAATATGATTTTCCACACATAGCAACTTTTCCTGTGCACCATTCAGCTTTTATTTCTATATTATCTGTTAAATTAGTATAAGCCTTTCTTTTCCCATTTAACCACTCAATAACTGCTATTGTCCACTCTTTTTCCTCTTTTGAACCTGTACAATTTACACCTTCTGAGCCTTTTGTTCCAAGTCCAGCTGAAAAAACACTTGCCACTCCACGGCTATTATAATATTTATACCACTCTGTTATACACTCTAAAGGTTCCTCTTGAGTCAAGGATACCTCTGTCTTCCCTTTACTAACCCTTTCATTTTCACAATAAAATTTACTTCTAAAACTCTTAGATTTTATTTTCTCATATCTTATTTTTTTCTCAGAGAAAGTTTTTAGATTTTTATCTACACTGTGCATATTTTCATACACTTCTTCATTGCAACTCATCATATATGGATTTGCCACATATATAGCTGGAACTTTCATCCCTTTTAAAGTCTCCTTAGGTCTTCTTACGAAAACTTCAATTAGATCTCTTTTTCCATCTCCATCTGTGTCTAAAGATGTTTCTACATAAACTTTTTCTAGTAAACACTCTTTATAGCTAAAAATAGGTTGTAACTTTCCATTAAAAGTTAAAACTTCTGGTATCTCTTTCTCATCATTGATCTTATCAAAAAAACCATTTTCACAAAGAGTTTCAAATGTATTTCTACTGTTTTTATCCCAGCTTTTAAAAACATTAGTAAAAAGTATCTCATCTGATTGCTCTTTTAAATCTATCTTTCTAATCTCTAAAATCTCATTTTTTTCATCTTCTGTTAAAGTAATATCCTTATATCCCAAAAGCTCTAAAATATACTCTTTTTTATTTTCCATTGATATCATTCGATCTTTGTCTAAACACTTTAAAATATCCTTATTCATAAGCTTTAACCTCCGCCACTTCACTTTGATCAAGTTTATTTTTATTTAGATGTGCTTTCCAAACTTTTACAAAAACTGCTCCTACTAAAAGCACTGCAATTAAAATCATAAAAAAGTATCTATATCCATTAACTCCTGGATAGCTATCTAAAATTTTTCCAGCCATTAAAGAGATAAAAATGTCTGGTAAATAACCAATTGTTGATATAAGTCCAACTGCAGTTCCTGAATACTTATCAGGTATTGCTCCCTCTTCCATCATAGCCCAAGATAAACTAAAGTTCACTTGATAAAATAGATAGTTTAAGATGTATAAAAATACAAATCCTATAATTGCAATCATCGATCCATTTAACGGTAAAAACATAATCCCTGCTACTCCTAAAGCCATTGCTATAAAAGAGAAAAACAGTAAATTACTTGTTCCCATTTTGTCTCCTAAAACTCCCCCTCCAACATTTGAAACAGGAGAGATATATCTTTTTACTGCTGCTAAAACTGCCGCTGAAGTAACTGTCATACCAAGTAGTGATGTTGCATATGGAACAAAGTAATAAAGTGATAGTGTAAATACATAGTTACAAAATGTTACAATAGCTATAATCCAAACTGCTGGAAGTTTTATAACATTTTTTATATCCCCTATAGATATCTTCTCACCGCTATTGATTACTTCATCTTTCATATTAAAGTGAACAAGAACTCCAGATAGTATTGTTAAAACTGAATAAAAAACTATTATGTATCTCATACCAACATATACACCTAGAGATTTCACTCCAACTTTAAAAAGTATAACTGCCACTGATGCTGCTATAGCTGCAAATATTCCTCTTCCCCCTTCAAAAATTCCAAAGGCTTTCCCCTGTCCATCTGAATCTGAAAGCATTCTAACTGCCTTTACACAAGCTGGCCAAAATGCAAATAACGATGAAAATCCCCAAAATGCATAAAGAAGAACTAAAGAGTAAAAAGACAGTGGTAGAAGGTGTGCAAATCCACCAAGTCCTGTTCCTAATAGTGAGTAAACAATAAGTTTTCTAACTGAGACTCTATCAGCTACATATCCACCAAAAAGATATGAAACCATTCCAAAAATTCCAAATACACTTCCAAATACCCCCATTTGAGTGTTGTTTAAATTATAAGCTTCTAAATAAGCGTCATAATAGTCATATCTAAAGTAAGGTAATCCATAAATTATAGCTCCTCCAAAAGATACTAACAGTATTGCAAATAGATTTTTTTTAAGTTTTTCCCCAAAATTTAATTTTAAAAATAACTTGTTTAGCATATACCCCCCCTTAATTTATTTTATATTGTATAGTTTATAATATTTATTTTTTAAGTAATCTATATAGTATTTAGAATTTAGCTCTTCTTTTGTCAGTTTTTTCAAAAGCTCCTCTGAACTATAAAGAGCTCCATGACAATAGATGTTATCTTTTAACCAAGAGTTTATCTTTTTTAAATCCTCTCTATCTATATTTTCATTTAGTAAGTTACACTCTTTTTCTAAAGTGTTTTTCAGTTGGTGTGAATATAGCTCAGCTATTAAATAAACTGGGAAAAATCCAAAATATCCACTAGCCCAGTGTATATCTTGGAGTAATCCCTCTGAAAAAGAGCTCGGTACAACTCCTAGATAGTCTTTATATTTCTCATTCCAAACTTTTGGTAAATCTTCTACACTTAACTTTCCTTCTATTAGATCCTTTTCTATTTCATATCTTATAACTATATGTAAAATATATGTTAGTTCATCTGCTTCTATTCTAATTGGAGAAGGTTTAACCTCATTTATTAACTTATAAAAATCCTCTTCTTTATTATTTTTTAACTCAGGAAAAAGTTCTGTTATTTTTTTAAAAATAAGTTTTGATATACTTCTATCTCTTCCAATTATATTCTCATAAAACCTAGCTTGAGATTCTTCTAAAACTTGAGAGCTTACCTCTGCTAAAAGAGTACCTAAAAGTTTTTCACTTATTCCTTGTTCATAAAGACCCTTTCCCACTTCATGAAAAGTATTATATATTCCAACTTTTAAATTATTTTTATCAAAAGATGTTACCACCCTTACATCCTTTGAAGAAGCAGCTAAAGTTGTTGGATGCTCTCCAAGATCAACTCTTCCATAGTTAAAATTAAAACCTGTTATATCTAAAATATATTTTGATAGTTCCATCTGCTTAACATAATCATAATCCCCTATAAAGCTCTCACAGACTTCATCACTATTTTTTTCTATCTCTCTCACTAAAGGTATTATAAACTCTTTTAGTTCCTCTATTAATCTATCTAGTTTCTCAGAAGTTATATCTATATCATAATATTTTAAAAGTCCATCATATGGTTTTTTCTCGTATCCCCAATGTTTAGTAAACTTTTTAAAATGCTCTATAATTTTTTCTAAATATTCAGAAAACTCCTCATAACTATTCTCTTTTTTAGATTTTTTCCAAATATCTTCAGATACTGTTATTAAATTCATATAATTTTCATACTCTTTTAAAGGTATCTTTTGTACAAAGTTATAGTTGTTTTTGATTTTCTTTAGAGTGGCATCTAGTATTTTAGGTCTATTTGGATATTTTTCAAAATACTCTAAAAGTTTTATAAATTTTGCAGATGAAAACCTATTATAAATCTCTTTACTTAAAAATTGAACCATTTCAGATCTATACCCTATAGCTCCCTTTGGCATATATATTAGCTTATCCCAATAAAGAAGAGTGTTCAGTGTATATTTTAGATACTCTATCTCTTTTAACTCTGTTCTTAGTGCCTCTTGCTTTTTTTCATAAAATAAATCCATAATCTCCCCCAAAATTATTTTAAATTATACTGTGTAAAAAATGGATGTAAAGTATTGCTCTCACAACTATTTTTTAAAATCTCTTCATTCATTTTTTTAGATTTTAAGCACTCTTCAATCTCATCTTCGCCCTCTGAAATTTCTAATAAGTTCATTATCGTTAAGAATATTTTTGATTGTCTTTTTAGTTTTTGCAGATAAAACTTATGTGTTCTCACTGTAGATGGAGATATTCCCATCTCTTCAGCTAATTTTTTACTCTCTTTTTTCTCCATAAGACCTGTTATTATCTTGCTTTGTATCTCTGTTAATCCAGTTATATCTTTTTCTAAAGATAACAAAGTTTTTAATACTCCTTCATGCTCTCTTTCAATATGTTTCTCTATTGCTCTTTTGGCTGTTATAAAATTACGATCATCTTCATAGATTATTCCTTCATCAAAGTTTTCTCCACAAAAGATACATGTAAAATCTCTTTTTTTCTCATTATAAATATATCCCAAAGCTATATCCTCTATCTTTAAATCATAAATACTATCTAAATTCACTTAAACACCTCTTTTTAAACTTTTTAGTTAAACGTTTGTATATAATCAAATATATACCCTATAAAGTTTAATAAATCAATGAACATTCAATATTTAAATATTTGAATATATTTTATAAATAAATTTTAATAATAAAAAAAGGGCATATTTGTAATACATTTCACAAACATGCCTTTATTTAGCTTTTTACGCTTTTATATATCATTTTTTAACCTAACGAGTATTTTATAGGATATTTTTTTATACATACCTTAAATCTCAAATTACGCAGTCATTTTTTTGGACTTTTGTACGTTAAATAGTAATTCCATGAAACTATACTTATTTTTAAATACTTTATCTTATAAAATCTATATTTTTATGCTTTTTAGATACTTTTTTAAGTCTTCACTAGTTTCATTATTACGTAAACCAAACTCTATATTAGCCTTTAATAATCCAATCTTATTTCCTATATCATACCTTATTCCATCAAAATTATATGCGAGTACTTTTTTATTGTCGTTTATCATTGCTAAAATTCCATCTGTTAATTGGATCTCTCCACCTTTTCCAGGAGCTGTATTTTCTAAATATTGAAATACATCTGGTGTTAATAGATATCTTCCTAAACAAGCCTTTAATGATGGTGCTTCTTCTAATTTTGGTTTCTCTACAAAGTCACACATAGTTACAGTTTTAGAATCTAACTCTTCCACTGGTTTTATAACTCCATATTTTGATACATCTTTAGGTTCAACCTCTTGGACTCCAATTATAGAGTGTCCATACTCCTCGTATTTTTCTATAAGTTGTTTTGTTACCTCTTTCTCTGGATTATACATAATGTCATCTCCAAGAGCTATGATAAAAGGATCGTCTCCTATAAAGCTTTTAGCTTTTAATATTGCATGTCCTAGTCCTAATGGATGATTTTGTCTAACATAGTATATATTTGCCATTCCATGAATAGTTTCAACTTTTTCTAATAGTTCATCCTTTCCATGTCTAGCTAAAGTGTTTTCTAATTCAAATGAGTGATCAAAATGATCCTCAATGGAATTTTTATTTCTTCCTGTTACAATTAGTATATCTTCTATTCCAGATTCTACAAGCTCTTCAACAATATATTGAAGTGAAGGTTTATCAACAATGACCAAATGACGATAGGTAACTCTTTGAAGTTATCTCTAAGTTTTCCCCCGTCCCACACCGTGCGTGCGACTTTCACCGCACACGGCGTTCCATCAACATCTATAAATGCTGACTTGGGGCTATCCCTCCACCACTTATTATCATGGTTTCATTGGTACTATGCCCCTACTCTCACAAAGCTAAAGAAATTTCGTTAAAGTTTATTTAACTTATATTCACCAACGCTCTAACTAAGCTGTTTTGTTGTGCTTCGCTTTCCACGTTCCATATAACTTATCATAGAATCTACTTAGGTGGTTACTCTAGACCTGTAAGCTTGATATTGCCTTTAACAATATAGCGACTTTCATTGAGACGATACTTACTCATCGCCACTTACCTTGGATTTTTCCAAGTATACCATTTCTGGTATATCCCATTCTAGGCCTGTACATTCGTAACTTTGTCAGCACCACAGTGCATTCTCACCATATAGATTCGACCCCCGACCTATCACTACCTCGACCGCCTCTGGTTCGCATTTCCTCATCATAACATGTTAGGAGTAGTTCTCAGCCGACTTCACCGAGCTTTACACCACTAAATTTAGTTAGAATTTAATCGCATATCGGAGTATTAGGGGAGGCGTTTCAGGACGTTACTCCTTCATTCCACCTCTCAGTTATATAGTTCTCCATCTTTAGTTTATCGCTAAACTCTAGATGTGGCATAGCTTTTCACTATGCAACGTGTCGCACCATCTCTTTCGGTTGTGCCTTTGTTGCAGGTAGCACTCTAGTTCCTAATCCTGCTGCAGGTATAACTGCTTTAGTTACTTTTTTCATCTATAAACTCCTCAAACTTTTTCATGATTTTTATTAATTTTTCGTTTGCTTCTATCTCTGTTTTTCCAACGACACAGAAGTAATATTTTATTTTTGGTTCTGTTCCAGAAGGTCTAGCTGTAATATATGTATTATCCTCTAATACAAATTGAATAACATCTGATTTTGGTAACCCTTCATATCCAAGACTAAAATCTCTTTTTGATACGATTGCTTTACCTAGTAAAGAGTTAGAAACATTAGCTCTAAGATTTGACATTATTTTACTAATAGCTTCAACACCATCTTTTCCTTTTTTTGTAATAGCAATTATTCCTTCTCTATAGTAACCAAATTTTTCATATAATTTTTTTAATTCTTTTGGAATTGATGATCCAATGCTACTATAATAAGCCGCCATCTCAGCTATTAATAAAGTAGATACAACTGCATCTTTATCTCTAGCATGTGTTCCTACAAGATAACCATAAGACTCTTCAAAACCCATTAAGAATGTAGCATCATATTTTCCCTCTTCGAACTCTTTGATTTTTTCTCCAATGAATTTAAATCCAGTTAAAGTTCTAAAAATCTTTACTCCTTTTTCTTTAGCAACAATATCTAGCATAGGTGTTGAAACTACGGTAGATACAACTGCTGAATTTTTAGGTATATTTTTTTTGTTTTCTAAAATATAATTCATTAAAAGAAGACCAATCTGGTTTCCATTTGGATAGATCCATTCTCCTTTTTCATCCTTTACTGCTACACCAATTCTATCTGCATCAGGGTCATTTGCCATACATAGTGTGGCTCCAACTTTCTCTGCTAACTCTATGCTTAATTTAAAAACTGCTGGATCCTCTGGATTAGCATATGAACAAGTTGGAAAATTTCCATCAGGTTGTTCTTGCTCAGTTACTATATAGATCGATTTAAATCCAGTTTCATCAAAAACTCTTTTAACTGGTCTTCCACCAGTTCCATGTAATGGTGAATAAACAATTTTAAAATTTTCTTTCCCTGGAATCTCGTTATGAATAATTTGCTTTTTAACAGCCTCAATAAACTTAGTATCCATATCTTCAGAAATATATTCTAAAAGTCCTTCTTGAATAGCAGTTTCTTTAGTTAAAAGTTTAATTTCATCAAATGAATTGATAGCATTAACACTGTTTACAACTCCACTAGCTTGAGGTTCAATTATTTGACAACCGTCATTCCAGTAAACTTTATATCCATTATACTCTTGTGGATTGTGAGAAGCTGTTACAACTATACCAGCAATACACTTTAATTCTCTTACAGCAAATGAAAGCTCAGGAGTTGATCTAAGAGATTTAAAAAGATATGCTTTAATTCCATTTCCAGCTAAAACCAAAGCAGCATTTAGCGCATACTCTTCAGAACCAATTCTACAATCATAAGCTATAGCAACGCCCATTTTCTTCCCTATTTCACCAGTAGACTCTAAAATATAGTTAGCAAGTCCTTGAGTTGCTTTTCTAATAGTATATTTGTTAATTCTATTGATACCAACTCCTCTAACTCCTCTCATTCCACCAGTTCCAAAAGAAAGGTTTGTATAAAATCTATCTTCTATTTCTGCCTCATTTTCTTTAATACTCTCTAAATCTTCTCTATCTTTTAAGTCAATATAATCTGATGTTAACCAATTGTTGTAATTTTTTAATGTAAATTTATCCATTTTACAAATCCTTCCCCTATTTTATATCTAAATAATCTAAACATTTTAGTTTTTCTATTTTTATAGATTTTGTATTTGATATTTTTTTCAATTCATTTATTATATGAGTATCTTCTAACACTCCTTTTCTTTCTAATAAAATCATTCTTTTTTTATTACATATACATTCTGCAACAGTTCCCCAACCAGCTTTTGCTATAACTAATTCAGATGCTCCTATATAATTTTGAGTATCTAGTATATCTACTGGTAATTCTATAACTATTCCGTCTTTATTTTCTACATCTACTCCACTTGTTGTAAAAATTGTCCCTTTAAAATTTTTTACAACTATTTTTTCAAGTTGAGCTGATTTACCACAAGATATAAAAATAGATTTACCATATTTTTCTTTTATATTTTGAATTTTTTTATTATCTATTTTTCTACAAATAAACCCCATCTTTATTATTTTAGGGTTTATATATGAAAAATCTAAATTTAATGGATAAATATATAAATTATCTATCATTTTATCTAGCTCTAAATATTTTTTAATAATATAATTATCTAATTTCAAATGCTTATATTGTTGATACCAAGTAAAATTAGTAATTAAATTTATTTTTTTATTTAACTTTTTACTAACTATAACTCCAATAGGAGATATATCACAATATATATCTCCTATTTCATAATTTTTTAAAAATTCTATCTCTTTTTTTAATAAACTATCCCAAGATTTTATAAATATTTTTAATTTAGACTCTAATTTCTTTTTATCAACTTCTAAACTATTAATTTTATTTATTAATCCTATATCCGTTAGTGCTTCTCTTAAAATAATCCTATCTAAAAACTCTTTTAAATAAAGTTTTACAAAATCTATTTGATTTTCTTCACAAATAATTATACAATTATAACTCTTATCTGATTCTAATTTTCTTTCTATTTGAGCAATACACCTTGTTATATGACCAAAGCCATGACAAGATACATACCAAACTTCATACATAAAAACTCCTATTTTTTTAACTCATTATATTTAATAATATTTTTTATATCTTGTATGCTATTTTTTTAAGAGATCAAAATATTATCATTTACCTCATAAATTATAGTTTTTGTATCTCTAATTATATTTCCAGTTTCATCAGAGGAAAAATCTTCCAACAAAGCAGTAAATTTTACTTTATCATTTCATCCAATAGAAACTGATATAAGCTTTATATTTTTCTTTCTGTATACTTTTTAAATACTAACATTCTAGATATTTTCTTGAATTTTTTTAATTATTTAAAATTTTTTTCACTTGATATGGTATTAAAATTCCTATTGGCAAAAGACAAATTAAAGTCGCTAACTTCACTCCCATAATTCCTAAATTTAAATATTTTATAAAATATATTGAAAGAGGAATATTAAAAATAGCTGCTATAATATATAACCACATTTGTAATTTTAATTTTCCTAATCCATTAACTATATTTAAGCTAATTCCAGACCAAACCATTAACATTGTATAAATAAAAAATACAAATCTTATATAAAATTCATAATAAAGATTTTCTTTTGTCCAAATAAATATAATTCTATTAAAAAAAATAAAAATTACTAATGTTACTAAAAAAACTGGAATTAATGTTAATTTAAATTTCAACATGAGTTTGTTTATAGATTTTAATTTTCCTTGAGCTTCTATTTTACTTACTTTTGACCATAATCCAACCAATAAAATTGAATATAAGTTAACTATTGTACTAAATATTTTTTCAATTAAACTATATTTAGTTACTTGCTGTGGTCCCAAAAATTTTGTAATTATTATAGAATCTGTTGAAAATAATATTAAAAGGCTAACTTGGATTATAAAAAATTTTATTCCTACTCCTAAAATTTCACCTACTAAATTTTTATCAAAATTTATAAGTTTAGGTTGAAAATATTTTTCTTGAAATATTTTTATACTTAAAACAATATTAGCAATTGTCGTAGAAATAAAATATATTAAGGATATACTAATTAATTTTTCTTTTACTTGTATTTTAAATAATAATAAAATCATTATTATCAGTAAAATCGAATAAAAAACTTGACTAAATCCTACTAAATAACTTTTATGAATAGCATTTGCTATATTTTTACTTAATCCTAATATAAAGTTAACTGAAAAACTAAACAATGTTATTATTAAACATACTTTAATTTCTGCTTCACTTATATTAGTATTAAATACATTTTGAAAATTTAAAATATAAAAAATTAATATTCCTAAAAAAAATATTAATACTGATATCCCCGTTAAAGTTATGTAAGCTGTTGAAACATATTTTTTCAAATTCTCAATATTTTTATTTGCATAATTTTCTGTTATTTTGTTTCTGAGTCCATTTCCTATCCCAAAATCACTTATTTGTGCCCAAGAAATTAGCGTCATTACAGTTACCCAAATACCATATTTTTCACTTCCTAAATATCTAATTACTAATGGAATTAATATAAATCCTACTCCCATTAAAAAAGCTTTTGATATATAATTAAATAATATTTCTTCTAAAAATTTACTTCTTATTTTCATTTTAAAATTTCCTTAAATTGTCTTAAGTTGTTAAAAATACTTTCTCCAAAAATATCAAGAATGAAAATTCTTATTTTCATTCTAATTAAACTAGACTTCCTTAATGATAATATAATTTTCTTAGAATGGATTCTATTTACATTACTTTCAATAAAAATAAATTTTTTATGTTGATTATATAACCATGGATAATCTCCATATTGTGTAGGCTCTACAAATGGAATTATTTCATATTTTTTACATAATAAACTAAAAATAGATTGATCATGTCTATGGTCTATAAATTCTTTATATTGTGTCATATATTTTATGTCTGTAACTAATTTTTCATCTTGAACTTTATCTAAAAATTCTTTGAAAAATTTTACTGTAAAATCTGTTTTTTTTAAAATAAAATATGTTGCCAAAATTTGATTACTGTTCATATATTTTTTAGTCTTACAATCTAATATTTCAAAAGTTTCTCTTTTTGTCCATTGTTTTTCTAATAATGGCAATTCAAAAGGAAGTATGTCTAATTTATTTTTCTCCATATAATCAATTAATTCCATAGGATTTTTCAAAAAAATAGCTCCTGAATCACAATAAAATAAATAATCTCCTTCTGATATTTTTTCTAAAGATTTTAAAATTATATAAGGCTTCCAAATCCAATATCCTCCACCTCTTTTTTCTTTTAAAATCACTTCATTTTTCTTTTTAAAATCTAAATCTAAATCTTCTGGACCATATTCAAAAACTTTTTTAAATCCATTTTTAAGAGCACTGTTAGTATTTAATTTTTGTTTAGCTTTAAAATTTAAATCAGAATAATTAACTGCATAAATCATTTTTTCACATCCTGAGTCTTTAAAAACCATTCATATACCCTTTGGATTCCTTCTTTTAACTCAACTTTATGTTTAAATCCTGTTAAATTTAGTCTTGTTACATCTAGAAGCTTTCTAGGTGTTCCATCTGGCTTAGATAAATCATTTACTATTTCTCCTTCATAATCAACTATTTCTTTAATAAGGTTAGCTAGCTCACCAATCTCTATATCTTCTCCTGTACCAAGATTCACATGTATTTCATCAGAATAATTTAACATTAGATGAATTAAAGAATCTGCTAAATCATCAACATACATAAACTCTCTTCTTGGTTTTCCAGTTCCCCACATAACAACTTCTTTAGAGTTGTTTACTTTAGATTCATGAAACTTTCTAATAAGTGCTGGCATAACATGCGATGTTTCTAAATTAAAATTATCATTTATACCATATAAATTTGTTGGCATTGCTGATATAAAATCGCACCCATACTGTCTTCTATAAAACTTACATAATTCTATCCCTGTTATTTTTGCTATCGCATAAGCTTCATTTGTTTCTTCTAGAGAACCAGTTAATAAATATTCCTCTTTTATAGGTTGTTGTGCAAATTTAGGGTATATACAAGAGCTTCCTAAAAATAGTAGTTTTTTAACTTTATTTTTATAAGAAGAGTTTATAATATTTGTTTCTATCATCAAATTATCATAGATAAACTCTGCTGGATAACTGTTATTCGCATGAATTCCACCAACTTTTGCTGCTGCTAAAAACACATACTCTGGCTTTTCCTCTTTAAAGAATTTTTCAACAGCAGCTTGATTTCTTAAATCAAGCTCTGTTGAAGTTCTATATATAATATTTGTATATCCATTTTCTTCTAATCTTCTTACTATTGCTGACCCTACCATGCCTCTATGACCAGCTATATATATTTTAGAACTTTTTTCCAT